>NZ_QLIQ01000011.1 GCF_003428165.1 Cysteiniphilum litorale
GAAAAACTGCTATGAGTTATCCAGAGAGTTATTTAAAAGTGTCATTGCTAAGTTTGTGACTGAGTTCGCACCATCGATGGAATCGCTACTACCAAAATTCATGCCATCCATCAATGCGTAAGTCCTATTACATATCTTATTGGACGTGTTGATTTGTTAGAAATCGTTGATGCTGCGCGATCACAATATGGTTTGGACTTGCAACCAATTCTTTATCAAGAAGTGACTGAGTATGCAAACTATTATCAAGGGGATAGAAATCAGCCGTTTGATAGTGCCCCTTTAGCGCATGCAATCTTAGCGACAACAAAGGCGGATATTTTGGCGCAGAAGAGTGGCAATTATCACTTTGAGATTAGAAATACTGATCGCGCTATTGGTGCAATGCTCAGTGGCTTTATCGCTAAGATTTATGGCAATGCCGGCTTAGAGAATCCGCTGAATTTTTATTTTAAGGGCACTGCAGGGCAAAGTTTTGGTGCATTTGCTATTCATGGCTTGCGTATGCATCTTATTGGCGAGGCAAATGACTATGTTGGCAAATCAATGGCAGGCGGTGAGATTGTCATTATCCCTCCAGTTGAAGCGATTTTTGAGCCAGCATTGAGTCCGATTATTGGTAATACTTGTTTGTATGGCGCAACTGGCGGAAAACTATTCGCCTATGGGCAGGCAGGAGAGCGTTTTGCCGTACGAAACTCAGGCGCGATTGCTGTTGTTGAAGGCGCTGGAGATCATTGCTGTGAGTATATGACAGGTGGGGTCATCATTGTGTTAGGTGAGACGGGTATTAACTTTGGTGCGGGGATGACTGGGGGTGTTTCCTTTGTCTTTGATCGCGATAATACTTTCCCTAGTCGTTATAACAATGAATTTATTAAACTTTATCGCATCCAGTCAGAGCGTATGCAGGATTATCAGGAGCTTTTGTATAGCTTAATTCAAGCGTATTTTGATAAAACACGTAGCGATCTTGCTAAAGAGATCTTGACGGATTTTCAGGGTTATTTGCGTTATTTCTGGATGGTTGCAACAGAAGCGACATTTGAAAATCGTGATGTGCTCGTGGCGCAGTATCAAATAAATCAAATAAGTCAAAGAGAACAAGAAGGACAAGAGCATTTAGCAGCAGATGTTAGTAGGAGGGTATATGGCGCAGCAAAATTTTGAATTTCTAGAGTTAAGTCGTAAAGCACCAAAAGAGCGTTGGGCGCCAGAAAGAGTTGAAGATTTCAATGAGATTCAGGGCAATTACTCAGCCAATGAGGCAAAGCTTCAGGCCAGTCGCTGTTTAGATTGTGGCACCCCATACTGTCAATTTAAGTGCCCAGTGCAGAACTATATTCCGCAGTGGTTAAGCCTCGTTGAGGAAGGACGTATTTTGGAAGCAGCGACTTTATCTCATCAAACCAATAGCTTGCCTGAGATTTGTGGACGCGTCTGTCCACAGGATCGCCTATGTGAAGGCAGTTGTACTTTGGATGAGGATTTTGGTGCGGTGAGCATTGGTGCCATTGAAAAATATATTACCGATACGGCTTTGGCAATGGGGTGGAAGCCTGAGATTGCAGATATTGCTAAAACCGGCAAAAAGGTGGCAATTATTGGCGCAGGTCCCGCGGGTCTTGCCTGTGCGGATATTCTAACGCAACATGGCATTACTGCTGTTGTTTATGATAAGCATCCTGAGATTGGCGGGTTACTTAGCTTTGGCATTCCATCGTTTAAACTTGAGAAAGACGTTGTCGTTAAACGGCGAAAAATTTTAGAGTATATGGGGGTTGAGTTTAAACTCAATACGGAAGTAGGTAAGGACATTAGTTTTGATGTGCTTTATCAGCAATATGATGCGGTTTTTATTGCTGTAGGATGCTATAAAAATATGCGCGCGAATATTCCTGGTGAGCATTTAAAAGGTGTCTATCAAGCGCTAGATTATCTGATTAATAACAATCATAAACAGATGGGGTTGATTGATAAGGCGGCACATCATGATTTTTATTTCAAGCGAGTATTGGTATTAGGTGGAGGTGATACAGCGATGGATTGCGCACGTACTGCAGTGCGCCAACAAGCCTCCAGTGTTTATTGCGCTTATCGCCGTAATGAAGCATCTATGCCAGGATCCAAACGCGAAGTCTATAAAGCTAAAGAGGAGGGTGTGAAGTTCTTGTGGCATTATCAACCGTTAGAGATTATTGGCAGTGAGCAGGTTGAGGCGGTACGCTTTGCTAGAACCAAAATTGTCGTTGATGCTCTTACTCAAAGAAATATTTTGGAAATTGATGAGCGTGATGAAGTCATTATTCCTGCCGATGCTGTAGTGATTGCCTTTGGCTTTCAACCGCATGAAATCAATTGGTTGGATCGTTATAATATTCAAACGGATGAATATGGCAGAATTCAAACGAATATTGCGATAAATGATCATGGAGAAAGTAAGACAAAGAACGTAAGTGAAGCAAATGCGGTAAATGGAGCCACTGAAGCAATTGAAGCAAAAAAACAAAAGCGCTTTGCTTTTCAAACACATAACGACAAGATTTTTGCCGGAGGTGACATCACCCGTGGCTCAGACTTGGTGGTGACGGCAATATTTGAAGGTCGCTCAGCAGCCAGAGGGATTATTAGTTATTTATCAGAGTAAGCTGAGGTGTTCTTGCGGCATCATGCATCCTTGTAATCGTGTTATGAGCTATGAGCTATGAGCTATGAGCTATGTCTTAAATCTAGCTGGTTTTCAGGTCGATGGCGTTAACAAATGTAAACAAATTGTTACATTAAATGGCTATTCACGCATCAATATTAGGTGTTACTATGCCCAAGTGAAAGCGCAGGGGGATGTGGTGTGTAAGGTTTTTACTTGGCTTCACGCACCACAAGTGGGTCATATACCGCCCACAAACCATCTTGCAGTATTCATGTCATTGAATTTTGCGCCCTTTTGAGCGCTTGAATTTTGCCAATAGTACTAGCTATTATCTTCAATTCAAGCGCTCAAAAGGATCAGAAACTTCTTCGACATCTAACGCCGCAAAATGATTTACGAGCGGTATAGAGATTTAAAATCAAATAGTGTGTGATCTAGTAGTTGAGATGGGGCAACCTTTTGCAGTGAAGAGAAAATTACTTCTTTGCGTCCGGGTGTTTGTATTTCCATATCACTGAGCATTTCTTTGATTTTTTTGCGTTGTAGATTCTCTTGTGAGCCACATAGATTACAAGGAATGATTGGGAAATTCATGTGTTGTGCGTAAGCTATGATCTCATTTTCTGCTACATAGGCTAATGGGCGAATGACGATATTGCGCTCGTCATCACTTTTAAGTTTAGCCGGCATCGCCTTGATTTGACCATTATAAAAAAGGTTTAAAAAGAAGGTCTCAATAATATCATCTTTGTGATGTCCTAAGGCAATTTTAGTGACTTTATGCTCATGCGCGAAATCATACAAAATCCCACGGCGCATGCGTGAGCATAAGCCGCAAGTTGTCTTGCCCTCGGGGATCACGCGCTTAACCACGCTATAAGTATCGCGCTCGATAATATGATATTCAATGCCAAGCTTACTCAGATATTCAGGCAATATCTCTTCTGGGAAGCCCGGTTGTTTTTGATCAAGGTTCACCGCGATAATATCAAAGTCAATAGGCGCTTTCTTTTGTAGGATCAATAACAGCTGAAGTAAGGTGTAAGAGTCCTTACCACCGGATAAACAGACCATGACCTTGTCATTGGCTTCAATCATATTAAAGTCTTCAATCGCATGTCCGACTTTGCGCAAAAGGCGTTTTTCAAGCTTGTTTAATGGCAGCTCATCGGGTGTCGTATGAGGTGTTGGAATGGCTATTTCAATCATGTGTATAGTGGAGTATTAAAAATTTGGCACAGTATATACTAGTTGATAGATGCAGGTAAGGACATTTGCTGCCAGATTGCGCTGGATAAACTAGGCGAATCTGACTAACATATTTGCCATTTATATGATTTGCTGTTTTAGGAGTTTTGCTTGTCACATTTAAAGCATACATTTGGCAAAGTTGGGGTGTTATACGGTGGAAGCTCTGCTGAGCGCGAAGTCTCATTACGTTCAGGTGCTGCGGTAATCGCGGCATTAAAGACACTTGGTATTGATGTTGTTGCAATCGATGCATCAGGCAAAGAGTTAGTGCATCAAATTGTCAATGCTTCTTTAGATCGTTGTTTGATTATGCTTCATGGTGGTGATGGTGAGGATGGGCATGTCCAGGCTTTGTTGCATCAACTTGAGATCCCTTATACGGGCTCAGATACTTTAGGTTGTGCTTTAGCAATGGATAAAATGCGCACCAAAAAGCTATGGCAAGCAGAAGGTTTATTAACGCCTAAGTCAAAAATAATCAATGCATCATTGAATGTGTCAGGTTTAAGATTTCCATTAGCAGTTAAACCGACCACACAGGGCTCAAGTGTTGGGATTCATAAGGTGTTGTCAATCGATGCTTTAGCAAAAGCCTATGAGGATGCCTCGCAATATGGTGAAGTGATGGCAGAAGAGTGGATTGAAGGCAAAGAGCTTACTGTTTCGATTGTCGATCAGACTGCATTGCCATCGATTTGGATCGAGCCAAAGCTTGAGTTCTATACCTATGAAGCTAAATATACCAAGGAAGCTGCAACCTCCTATCACTGCCCAAGTGGGGTAACGTTGGATATGGAGCAAAGTCTTAAAAGTATCGCACTTCAAGCATTTTCATCGGTAGGATGCAGTGGCTGGGGGCGTGTTGATTTTATGTTGTCAAAAGACAATAAACTGTATCTGATTGAAGTCAATACAGTGCCGGGGATGACCAATTTAAGTTTGGTGCCGCAAGCAGCTAAGGCACACGGTTGGGATTTTGAAAGCCTCGTGCTTAAAATACTCGAAAGTTCGTTATGAAATTAAAGCTATATCTTAAGTCAACGTGCTTTGTCTTAATTGTGGTGGGACTTTTATTGGGTGTGCGTTATGTATTTAAGGAAAGTAGTGCGCATTTGCAGAAAGTGGCAATTGTAACAAAAGGCGAGCTTGACTATATCTCAAAACCACAAATTGTCGATTTAATCAAACCATTTCAAGAAGACACATGGTGGGAGCTTAATGTTGGTGATGTAACACAGGCAATTAAACAATACCCAGGCATCAAAGAAATCAAAGTGCAAAAACAATGGTCAGATCAGTTGATCGTTGAGTTAACAGAATATAAACCGAAAGCCTACTGGAACTCGCGCAATGAAATATTACTTGAGGATAAAGAAGTCATTGCGCCGAAGTATTTCTCAGGATCGATGAATCTACCTATTTTTTATGGTGATAAAAACAATATTGATACGATAGAAAATGGTTATGGGCGTTTGCAGAAAGTGGCTGTAGATAATGGCTTTAGCGTTCGTGATATTAGTTTTCAAGGCAATCAGTGGCAGATTACATTAAATACCGATGTTAAGGTATGGCTAGGTTCAAGTCGGATTGAGCAAAAGCTATTACAGTTATTACAAAACTATAAAAGTATAGAAATCCCTAAGGGACAGAAATTAGCCACTGTTGATATGCGTTATCATAGTGGTTTTGCTGTTGGCTTTAAAGCAGCAGAGAATGATGCCCAAAAAGGTTAAAATTCGCAAAAAATCGTAAGTTTACCGTGTAAGCAAGATTCAGTTTTGCCGAATTTATGTTAGAGTATACAGCAATTTGTTTGAAACCCTTAGCTTAGGTTGATTTGCCCTTGTTGTTGGTCAGAAATGATACGTAAATATCATTGAGGGTCAGGGTGAGTAACAAAAGAATACGACGTAAGTTAAAACACTAAAACTGGAATGAGTATCTAGAATATGTCTGAAATCGTGGAAAAGAAGATATTATGTGCCATTGATATCGGAACGTCAAAAGTTGTGGCTTTGGTGGCAGAGTTAAATGAAGATGAACAGATCAATATCATTGGTATTGGGACGCAGCCTTCAAAAGGTCTTAAAAAGGGCGTGATTGTCAATATTGATGCGACGGTCAAAGCCATTCAAAAAGCCGTGCAAGAGGCGGAAGATGTCTGCGGCTTTAGTATTAAAGAAGCTTATATTGGTATTGCTGGCAGTCATATTCGGAGCTTTGACTCACATGGAGTTGTTGCTATTGAGAGCGCTGAAGTATCACAACGTGATTTAGATCGTGTTATCGAGTCAGCAAAAGCCGTACCGATGCCGGCAGATCAAGAGATTCTACATATTTTGTACCAAGATTTCATGATTGATAATCACAATGGCATCAAAGAGCCATTGGGTATGTCTGGTGTGCGTTTAGAAGCCAAGGTTCATATGGTGACCGCCTCTTCAAGTGCTGTGCAGAATATCAAGAAATGCGTTAACCGTTGTGGTATTAAGGTGCAAGACATCGTCCTTGAGCAGCTTGCTTCAAGTTACGCCGTTTTAACCGATGATGAAAAAGAATTGGGCGTTTGTTTAATTGATATTGGTGCAGGCACAACTGATGTGGCTGTATTTATCGAAGGTGCCATCAAATACACTTCAGTTATTCCAATTGCAGGTAGCCAGATCACCAGTGATATAGCACATGCTTTGCGTGTGGCAACAGATACTGCTGAGCGGATCAAGATTCAATATGGCTGCTCAATGAGCAATTTGGTGAAATCGGATGATGCGATCGAGATTCCAGGACTTGCGGATCGTTTAGCGCGACGTGTGCCTTTGCAAACGCTTGCCGGTGTTATCGAGGCAAGAACGGAAGAGTTATTTGGTATCGTGTATGAGGCGCTAGATAAGAATAACTTATTAGAAGCAATCTCAGCCGGTATCGTATTAACTGGTGGCGCGGCTAAGATGCGAGGTATCGCACCATTAGCAGAAGAAATCTTTAAAGTGCCCGTGCGCATTGGTGGTCCTACAAATATCACCGGTGTTCAAGATGTACTGCATAACCCTGTGCACTCAACAGGTGTAGGCTTGATTAAATACAGTCATATGCAGATAGAAGAAGGTCAAGTGGTATATGAAGAAGATGCCGATAGCGCTGGTATGTGGGGTAAAATGAAAGGTTGGTTTGGTAAGCATTTTTAATATTCTAAAAAGCATAAGCAAGATAGTAAATTTGTTAAGAGTTAAGAGTTAAGAGTTAAGAGTTAAGAGTTAAGAGTTAAGAGTTAAGAGTTAAAATATAGTTTTATAAAAGGAGTACATTACATGTTTGAAATTTCAGAATCGTTGACAGACAATGCCGTTATTAAAGTAATTGGTGTTGGCGGCGGTGGCGGCAATGCCGTTGAGCATATGTTGACACAAAATATCGAAGGCGTTGAGTTTATTTGTGCCAACACTGACTCACAAGCGCTTAAGAACTCAAGTGCTCGTCATGCGATTCAAATCGGTAATGAATTGACAAAAGGCCTAGGGGCTGGTGCTAACCCTGAAGTCGGTAAACGCGCAGCACAAGAAGATCGTGCGCGTATTCAGCAAGCACTAGAAGGTGCTGATATGGTATTTATTACTGCTGGCATGGGTGGCGGTACCGGTACGGGGGCCGCTCCTGTGATCGCTGAAGTTGCTAAAGAAATGGGTATTCTAACCGTGGCAGTTGTTACTAAGCCATTTCCATTTGAAGGGCGCCGCAGAATGCAGTTAGCTGAGTATGGTATTAGTGAATTATCACAAAGTGTTGATTCATTGATTACAATTCCTAATGCAAAACTATTGAGTGTGTTGGGTAAGAATATTAGTTTATTAGATGCATTTAAAGCAGCTAATGGTGTATTGCAAGGCGCGGTACAAGGTATTGCTGAATTAATCACACGCCCAGGTTTGATCAACGTCGACTTTGCGGATGTGAGAACGGTAATGTCAGCCATGGGTGTGGCAATGATGGGCACAGCAACAGCATCTGGTGAAAATCGTGCACGCGAGGCAGCGGAAGCCGCTGTGGCAAGTCCATTATTAGAAGATGTGAATTTAGCCGGTGCTAAAGGTGTGCTTGTTAATATCACGGCAGGCATGGATATGTCTATCGGTGAATTTGAAGAAGTTGGCGATGTGATTAAAGCCTTTACGTCAGATCAAGCAACAGTTGTTGTTGGTACGGTAATTGATCAGGATATGTCTGATGAATTGCGTGTAACTATCGTTGTAACTGGGCTTGAAACGGCAGGTAGTAATGCAACGTTTGTTAGTGGGGCGGCAGGTCAAAAGCCAGCAAGCCCTTATGGTCGCCAAAATGTATCATTTAAAGCGCCAGAGAATAACGCCTTTAACTCAAATAATATGCTAAGACGTCAAGCTCCTTCAGTTGAAGCGCAAGAAGTTGAAAAAGAGCAAAAAGTAGCGGCTGAATCAGATAATGAATATTTAGATATTCCTACTTTCTTGCGTCGCAAGGCAGATTAATATAGTTTAGATAATATTAATTACCATCATTATAATACCCCATGAAATTAAAGTGGCTTTGAAAATCACAGCAAAACTGGTTCACGACGATATTATTATGTTGCCAGAGGGCAGGTATATCCAACGTCACAGAATGGTGTAAGAAAGAAGGGTGTTGGCAACGCCTCAAAGAAGAGGCTAGGGAGTATTATACATTTAGATCGCTGGATCTTTGATGCAACTGCCTTTGGAGTAGTTGGATGTTGTCTATCTTGCATTATTGGAAGTCATGGGAGTGGCTGGTTATAAACTGCAAACACATTAAAACCTTTAGAAAAAAGCATAAGTAAATGATACCATGGCGGTGCTATTTACAAGTGAAGTTAAAGATAGATTACGATGATAGAAAAATTTGACCCCAAAAGAGAGCAGCCAGTGACGTTCACTCAAGCTGCTTTAGCGCATTTTAAAAACCATTTGGCAAAAACCCAATCGCTTGCCATCAAGATTGGTATTACAACAACAGGTTGTTCAGGCTTGGCTTATGTTGTTGAGCCAGTTAAGGAAATTCCTGAAGGCTTTATTAAGATCGATGAGGAAGGTGTTTTGTTTTTCGTGGATCCTAAGGCATTACAATATGTCAATGGTCTTGAAATAGATCATGTCAAAAGAGAATTAGGTTTATCACAGCTTGTTTATAATAATCCCAATGAATCAGCGCGTTGTGGTTGTGGTGAGAGCTTTACTGTGCAACAAGAAGGATTAAAATAATAATGAAAATGTCTGATGTTGCTATTTTACGCCGTGAAGTTGAAGTAACCACAGTTCCCTATGGTGAGAAAATGACTTTGTTACCAGGTCAGGAAGTGCTGGTAACGCAAGCAATGGGTGCAAGCTTCACGCTAAATGTGATGGGTAACCTTGTCTATCTTGATGGCAAAGATGCCGATGCGATTAATCGAGAGGTAGTGCTTTTGCCAAGTGATAAAGCCAATATTCAAGCTAAAGATGAGGTGAATCTTGATCTTTTATGGGATCAACTACGCACGGTTTATGATCCTGAGATCCCTGTGAACATCGTTGATTTGGGTCTGATTTATGATATTTCAACCACGCGGTTGGACACTGGCAATTATCACATCGGTGTGCAGATGACTTTAACTGCCCCAGGATGCGGTATGGGGCCTGTATTGGTACAGGATGTTGAAGATAAGCTTAAGCAATTTGCCAATGTCGAAAAGACCGATGTGGTATTGGTGTTTGATCCGCCATGGAATTCTGAAATGATGACGGAAGAAGCAAAGCTTGAGCTTGGACTTTTTTAGGTTAGTAAAGGATTTAAGCCATGATAAAAGTAGTGTATCCTGGGACATTTGATCCTATTAGTTTAGGGCATATTGATTTAATTAAACGCGCGAAATCTTTATTTGATGAAGTGATTGTTGCTATTTCAACAGGTAATGGCAAGTCAACACTCTTTACTGAGAAGGAGCGCTTTAACATCACCTCTGAAGTTTTGTCTGACATGCCTAATGTGCGTGTTGTGCGCTTACAAGGATTGATTGCTGACTTTATTGATGAAGTGGGTGCAAATGCCGTTATTCGCGGATTGCGCGCGGTTTCTGATTTTGACTATGAGTTTCAGATGGCAAATATCAATCGTCATTTAAATAAAAAGTTTGAAACAATCTTTTTAACGCCAGATGAAAAATATACGTGTTTATCATCAACAATGATTCGTCAAGTCTCCAAAATTGATCCCCATCGAGTGGCTGACTATGTACATCCGGTGGTGTTAGACGCGTTGTTAGAAAAAAGAAGTCGCCATAACTAAGTTGAGAGCTTGATCTAAGAAACCTTTTGACATATTTCAAGAAAAGCCTTAGCTGCACGCGATAGCTCGACCTTTTTGTGATAGATACAGGCACTATTAATATAGATCGGTGTATCGATAAGTGGTAATTCTCTGAGTTTATCTGACATCATGTCCTCAGTAATGATTGACCAACCAAAGCCTGATTCAACAAGTCTTTTAATGATTTCAAGCATATTGATGTTACTAAGCTCAGACGAGCGGATGTTATGTTTATCCAATAGTGTATGCAAAACCGTGTGATGCCTATTCTCAGGTGCTGGAGATAACACAGGAATTTCATTTAAGCGCTGCACAATATCACCATTTTGCTGCCAAAATGGATGATTTTTAGCAATAACAGCGATAACACGATTTTTTTGTAGAATATGGCAGTCAATATTTTCAGGCATGTTCTCTTTTATGGTAATTAAACCAATCTCTGCTTCGAGTGCGCTCACCTTCTCAATGATCGGTAATGAGTAGGTTGAGTCGAGTTTGATATTTACTTTGGGGTATTTAGATGTAAATTCTTTAAGTATTTTGGGCAAAAAATTGAGTCCCAGATGATAATTGCAACTAATACTTAAATCACCGATAACATCGTCTTGGAAAAGTTGCATTTTGTGCTCAAGACTACTCCACGCTTGGATTAAGTGATTAGCATCAGGGATAAGAGCTTTGCCTGCGCTAGTGAGCTGAACCAGAGATCCTGTGCGATGAAATAGTTGATTATTTAACTGTGATTCAAGTTGTGAGATACGTTTGGTAATCGTCGGTTGTGTCAAAAATAATTTATCAGCCGCGGCAGTAAATGATTGGGTTTCAGCAACGGCTAAAAAGGCGCGGATATTCTTCATTGATTCCATCTTTGAATGGTTTCCATTTATTTAATTCATTTTATCTATAGTGTAGCGCTTGTTAGAATGATGACATAATAAATTTTTGCGAAAAGGTGATTTGATGATTGTATTAATGATTTATTTGGTGGCGGGTATTGTCACGGGTATTTTGTCTGCATGGGTAGGCGCAGGTGGTGGCGCTATCATCATTCCATTGATGTTAGTGGTTTGTAAATATCAAGGGATGTCAAATGTGATAGCTATTCATTTAGCGGTTTCAACATCGTTGGCATTTATTATGATCAATGCATTTTATAATGCTTACAAACATTATAGACATGGGCATTTAGTGCTGACAATTCTAAAAAATGCGCTGCCTATGATCTTTGTTGGTGCGATTTTAGGTACTATTATTAGTGAATTTATGCCTGCAAGAGCGATTGAGATTTTGTTTGCCGTCGTGCTATTAGTAAGCCTTATTAAGACATTTCGTTTGAAGAAAACACACGCGAGTGAGGATATTGTGATGCCATCTAAAGGTTCATGCATTTTTCTTGGCAGTACCACGGGATTATTATCAAGTATTGTTGGTATTGGTGGTTCAAGTATTGTTAATCCATATATGAAACACTACCATTATCCAATGAAAAATTGTGCAGCAATGGCGGCAGCAACCGCTTTCCCAACAGGTCTCGTCGCGACTATTACCATGCTAGTATCCAGTTATCATGCCGCGGGGATTCCTGCGTATAGCTTGGGGTATTTATATTTACCTGCCTTTTGTGGATTGTTAGTTGGTTCAGTTATCGGCACACCGATTGGTATTCGCATTGTTAAAAAATGCCCTGAAGTCGTATCGCTGTGGTTATTCAGGTTGATTTTAATCTATGTAATTATTGATATGTTGTAGTGCTCAAGGGTGAAGTAAGTATCAAATGTCACATAATATTAACTCAATTGGTAATGACTTTTAAGTCCAATTTTTAATTTGATATTTTGTCACGATCTTGCCACCAATTAAATGCGACTGAATAATCTCTTCAAGAACTTCGGGGGTGCATGAGTGATACCATACTCCTTCAGGATAAACAACAGCAATAGGACCTTGTATACATACGCGTAGGCAATTGGCTTTGGTACGGTAGATTTCACCAGATTGTGAGAGTTTAAGCTCAGATAGGCGTCTTTTAAGATAGTCCCATGCAATGAGAGAGTCGTCTTTGTTGCAGCATTTATCAACGCTTTGATCACAGCATAAAAAAATATGGCGTTTAATATTATTCAAACCTAGTGTTTGCGCTTTTTGGATTAATAATTCATCTTGCATAACAATCCTTAGAAATTTAAAAGGGAATAAGGTTAAATAGTGGAATAAGAATTGGCGTTGCCAGAGTTAATACAAACCCACTACTAATAGCAACAGGTACGGCTTGAATACCGATATGATCTTTAATGACTGGTAGACTAAAATCCATCGCCGTGGCACCGCTATAACTCACCAGTTCAGTAGGAATACGTTTTGCCAATACTGGAATCACAATAATCGCGATAATTTCGCGTGAGAAATCGATAAAAAATGTCATTGTCCCAAAGTGGGCATCAATCAGCTGAGCATTTAAAATACTGGCTAAACTATACCAACCAAAGCCGCTTGTGAGCATTAATGCATGTGATAATGGAATATCAAAGAAAAGTCCTAAAACAGCGCCAACGGCAAGAGAGCTGATCATTAAGATAATTGCAATCATAATGCCTGTTTTATTCTTGAGAATTTGAGTGAGAGAATGACCTTCGCGGCGCATTTGGATCCCAATAATAAATAAAGTCAGGATTAAAATGGCATCAATAATAAGTTCGATATGCAAAAGGGGTTTGTTGATAAATAGTCCAAGTAACGTACCAATAACAAGGTAAAGGAGATATTTGCAACTGGTTAGAATTGGTTTTAGCGGGCTTTGTGCTTTGACCATGTCGTGATGCGCTTTGATTGCGCGTTTTGGCTTTAAGCGCAAATAACCATTGACTGCTAATACATTGATAGCAAATAAGGCGGCAATAAAGCTTAAGGTAATGCCAAGCATTGAAACAAGCTCACCTTGAAGTTTATAGATAAGCTCGCCAAAATTATAACCCATGACCGTAATAATCAGGCTAATCATCGCTGAGAGTAGTTTATTCATCAGCTTGTTAGATAAGAATTTCAGGTCTATAAAATAACCAAGAATTAATGCTGATAGAATAATAAGTGCTTGAATCATTTACTCACCACTGATGCTACATTGTTTTATGAGCAGTGAACCACTTTGGATGCGTGAAAAAGGTTCAATATCATCACCCATAGCAATAATGCTTTGCAGCATGTCACCCAAATTGCCGGCAATGGTAAAGTTGTCAATCGGATAGCAGATTTCACCTTTTTCAACATAATAACCCATCGCACCCTGTGAGTAATCACCCGTGGTAATATGAAAACCTTGCCCCATGGTTTCATGGATAATCACGCCCTTATCGATTGATTTAATCAGGTTGTCATATGATTGCGTGTTGCTGCTATGAACTGTTAAGTTGCTAATGCCGCCGGCATTGCCTGTGGTTTCACGCTTTAGCTGGCGCGCACTATAACTGCTTAATAAATAGCGATTCAAAATACCATGGGTAATAATCGGGTTTGCACCCAAGTTCACACCCTCATTATCATAAGGTTGATTGCCAAGCGCTTGTGGAATATTAGGATTTTCAATAAGGCTGATATCATGAGCAATGATGGATTGATCAATTTTATCCAAAAGGAAAGTATCTTTATGGTATTGGCGTTGTCCTTTGATGGCGGATAATAAGGCACCCCAAAATGAGCGGGCAATAGCTGGCGACAGTAGAATTGGCAATTGTTGACTTTGAATGCGTCGTGGGTTTCTGCGATCTAGCGTACGCTTAAGTGCAAGCTTAGCAATGTGCTCAATACTTGGCAGCGTAGTAAAATCATGCGCGCTATAGTAAGCATTATCACGTTGCATACCGTGATTATCTTTGGCAATAAGTCCCATGCCGATGCTGTGACGTGTCTCAGGATACACATGCAAAAAGCCATGACTATTAGCAAAGCCATGCAAAATCTCAAAACTATCAATATCAACGCCTTCAGAATGATCAATATCATTATTCTCAAGTGCTATTGCCTCGCAATGCTTGGCATGATCAATGAGTTTATCAATACTAAAGTTTGCAATCGGTTGATAAAGCTCTGGCATTTCAGATGGTGAACATAGAAAGCGCTTGTCAATAACTCCGGCAAAAGGATCTCTCTCGGTAAAGTTGGCGATGGTTTTGGCATTATCGATAATCGATAGAATACTCTTTTCACTGAGATCTGAGGTTTCAGCGTAACCTGTTTTACCTTGATGATAAATGGTAACACTCAACTGCTGAGTAACATTGTATTCTAAAGTTTCGGTCTGTTGATCGCGAACGGCAATAACATGTCCTTGGTCATAGCTGCAATTGATTTCAAAAGCATCGATATTTTTCTTATGCAGCACGCGGCTTGCAAATTGAAGAACATCTTGTAAATAGCGCTTTTTATCGAGAATAGACATGTTTAGTAATATTGAAATATTTAAAGTGCAATGTGCTACATTATCGGCAATTGCTTAAAATAAGGCAAATCTTGATTGGCGTTTTTTGATACTTTAAAAGGAATTATTTTTTGGCAAGGTGAAGGGCGTCTGCTCTTGGCAGAAGCACAAACATTTTGCCCAAATTCTTCATGTGTCCGGCGTAATACTCAGCCTCGTTGCCACTACCCCAAAATACATCGCCACGAATCGCACCACGAATAGCTCCTCCGGTGTCCTGAGCAATCATTAGACGATCGAGTTTATGTGTTTTATTGTGACTACCCTGATAGGTTGTGCTGAGCCAAACAGGTGTACCGTATTGGTAGAACTTACTATCAACAGCAATGGAATAACCTGGGGTTAATGGTACACCTTGGGCACCAATGGGATTACCATGACTAAGCACGCGGAAGAAAACAAACGAAGGATCATAGTTTAATATTTTATCAGCATCTTTGGGGTGATCATATAACCACTTCTTGATCGATTGCATCGTAATATCCTCACGAGGCATAAGCTTGTTTTCAAGTAAATAGCGACCAATCGGGCGATAAGGCTGACCATTTTGGCTATCATAACCAACAAGAATGCTATCACCATTAGTCAGTTCAATTCGACCGGATCCTTGAATTTGCAAAAAGGTGCGCTCAACGCGCGAGCTCACCCAAGCAATGACGTCTTTGCGTGTGAAAAAGTTATTTTTGGCAATTTCTTCACGCGTGTAATAGGGCGTGAATTTACCATTAACCATACGTCCGTATTGTGTGCCTGAAGCTGTTTTTTTCTGGATTAAATCAGCAGGGGTTTTATAAATAGGAACAGGAAATTCAGCGGTACGATATAAACTGCCTGCGATAGCTGGTGCATAGTAACCAGTAAAAAGACCTTGTGATTCATCATTATAACGTACCTGAAATGGCGAGAAGTTTTGCTCAATCATCTCACGCGCACGTCGATCGGTATGCGCTGATACAGCTAATATATTCTGGCAGCTACTTTGCCATGCTTTGTTGTAATTATTATTTTTGACTATGGCTTTGCATGAAATCTGTAGCGCTTGATAGGCTTGCATTTGATCGCCACAATCCCAGTCGGGTAAGGCTTGATAAGCAACTGGTTCAAAGCTAATACTTGTATTTGCCGATAAACACAAAGGCAATAATGAGGTCAATGTGCTTAAGCAAAGCAAGTATTTTTTCTGCATAGAAATTATTTAAATTTAGTATTTATATTTTAAGATGTTGCCATTGTCGCGATCTGTTGCCAGATGTCAAGTGTGTTTTTTATGATCACGTTGATTTATTTTTGCTTTTGTTTTTTACGCTTACTTTCCATCTTAAAGGCAATGTATGCCCCCACAACAACGCAGGTTGAAATGATGGCAATCATTAATGTGGCTAATGCGTTAATTTCAGGTGTTGGTCCATTTTTAACCGTTGAATAAATATACATTGGCAAGGTAGGGTCGCTGCTGCCGGCGACAAATTCAGTAATAACCAAATCATCAATCGATAACGTAAATGCTAATAAAAATGAGGCAATCAATGAGGGAATGATCTGTGGCAGGGTAATCTGAAAGAAAATTTTAGCAGGCTTGGCACCTAAGTCCATTGCTGCTTCCTCAATAGAGCGATCAGCACTGGCAATACGCGCTTGCATGACAATCGTCACATAGGCAGTACAAAAGGTAATGTGTGCGATGATAATTGTCATCATACCGCGCCCATGTGGCCAACCGATGAGGTTCTGTAAAGAGGTAAACATCAACAACAGTGAGACCCCAAGCACAATATCTGGAAGCACCAGAGGTGTGATGACCATGCCATAAAGGAAGTTTTTACTTCTGAAGTAGTTAAAGCGCGTCATGATATAGGCCACCATGGTGCCAAGTACTGTCGCACACAATGAGGCAATAAGGGCAACTTGTAAGCTGATTAAAGCAGCACTAATAATATCCCCATCTTGAAAGAGTTCTTTATACCAATCTAAGGTAAACCCACCCCATAAGTTAATGATTTGTGAATTACTAAATGAAAAAAGGATAAGAATCACTAAGGGGATGTATAGAAATATCAAGCCTAGAATGAGCATTACTTTACTGTATGAAAAAAAAGAGGAAATACGCATTATAGACTCCCAGAAGCTTTTGCCTGACGTTGTTGGATTTTTTGCATCCAAATCACAGGGATCACCAAAATAATCAATAAGATAACAGACATCGCTGCCGACATTCCCCAGTTATTGGCAGTAAAGAATTGCTCCCAGATAACACTACCGATCATAACACTATTTAATCCACCCATGATTTGCGGCACTACCACCTCGCCAACCGCAGGGATAAATACCAGTAGGCTTCCAGCGATAAGCCCAGGCATTGACAGTGGCAAAGTCACTTTAAAAAATGTCTTGACTGGTGTAGCGCCTAAATCAGCTGCAGCATCATTTAAAATAGGATCCAATTTAATTAATGTGGCATACAGGGGCAATACCAAGAAGGGTAGATAGCAATAAACCATCCCTAAATACATTGAGAAGTTATTGTATAGTAGTGCCATGCTTGGTAAGCCTAATTTCATCAAAAAGACATTGAGTTGATGATTGCCAAGAAGTGTCACCCATGCGTAAGTTCGCAATAAAAATGATGTCCAGTAAGGGATGATAATCATGATCAGAAAAATCAGCTGAACATTTTTGCGTTTGATGCGCGATAGTGCTAACGCCATTGGATAGCCGATGAGAATACACAGAATTGTCGTAAAAAAGGCGACACTAACTGAGTCAAACAGGGCAATAAACACCAAATTAGAGCTTAGCGTTTGCATATAGTTACTTAGATGTAAAATAATATGTAAGGTATGGTCAGTGTATTGCAAAATGGCAGTGAAAGGTGGGGTGCCATTGTCAGGTAATGTGAAGCTTATCGTTAAAACAAACAAAAAAGGTATGAGCAAAAACACCATAAACCATAACATGGGCACCAAAATAACAAAGCGATTTTGCCACTTATGCACAAAATGAGGATCAAGGTTATGAAGCCATTTCATGAGTACAGCACCATAATGTTTTCAGGCTCCCATGTCAGATAAACCGTATCTTCCCATGTTGGGTGATCGGCATTACGCTCAACGTTAAAGTCTGTTGCTGTGATACGTTTGCCGCTTGCACTTTCAACGTGATAAGTTGATAAACCACCCATATAGGCGATATCTTTAACTTTACCAACGATCGTATTGACTGGTTGACTTGGGTTATAATCTTCAGGTGGCGTTTTCGAGATAGATATTTTCTCAGGTCTAAGTCCAACCCAGATTTGTTGAGCTTCAACACCATCAATGCGGCGATCGAGTTTAAATGAGCACTTAGTTTCATCGGAATCAATGACACTTGAGTCATCATTGATCTCACTAATGGCACCCTCAAAAATCGCACTTTTACCAATAAAATTAGCAACAAAGCGCGTTTTAGGGAACTCATAAACCTCTTGTGGAGGACTTACTTGCTCAAGCCAGCCCTCGGACATAATACCAATACGTGACGCCATCGTCATTGCTTCTTCTTGATCATGCGTGACCATGATAAAGGTACTACCGGTCTGCTCTTGGATGTCTACTAGTTCAAACTTCATTTGATCACGTAAGTTCTTATCAAGGGCTGATAATGGCTCATCTAGCAAAATAAGCTTAGGTCGCTTTGCCAAGCAACGTGCTAATGCGGCGCGTTGACGTTGACCGCCAGATAATTGATGTGGTTTACGTTTGGCTAAATGCTCCATCTTAATAATCTTAAGTGCTGATGCCGTGCGCTTAATAATCTCATCTTTTGGCAGTTTATCTTGTTTTAAACCGAACATGATATTTTGCTCAATCGTCATATGTGGAAACAGTGCATAAGATTGAAACATCATATTAATCGGGCGATTATATGGTGGGATATTGGTCATATCCACGCCATCAATGAGTATCTTGCCATCAGTTGGCTGTTCAAACCCTGCTAAAAGTCTAAGTAAAGTACTCTTACCACTTCCTGAGCTGCCAAGCAGGGCGAAAAACTCTTTTGGATAAATATCTAAAGAAATGCCATCAACGGCGGTATGACCATCATCAAAGCGTTTGACTAAATTACGAATGCTAATGAGTGGTTTCTTATTATTAGTTGTTCTCTCCATTGGGCATAAATCCCCCATCTGTTAGTCGCGTTAAAAAATCAGGCTATAGGATAAAGGGGTTTTTATAAAATGGAAAGCAAAAATATTATCTAGTGCCTGAACGGAAATAGCGATATTTTACATTTTCAGCGCAACAGATAGGCTGATATTTGACCTTCAGCATTGTTGTTTATCGAGCGCTTTGTATCTCATGCCAATATTCACGTTGATTTTAGCGGCTATTTTCTTATCCGAAATTCCAAGTATTCTTTCTGTCATTGGCGGGATTATTGCCGCTATTGGCTCGATTGTGATTAGCAATTTTGGTGTAGCTGTTACGCGAAAAGATCAGTGAAGTGGTTACAAAACCTTGAGTTTAAGGAATCAATTTGAAACAATGCACGACATGAAAATTTTTAAATACGATGACAGATAGCATGAGTCAGCAAAAAATGAGCATCAAAGGACGTATTGTCCATATGTTATCGTTTGAATTCATCGCCTTGTTGATTGTGATTCCATTATCGTATTTTGTGCTTAAGAAAAACGCAGTCGCACTGGGCGCTTTGGCTGTTATTCTTGCTATTGCGGCAATGCTCTGGAACTTTATTTATAACTGGCTATTTGACGTGATTGAAAACAAATGTGGTGGTATGCGCTTTAAACGGAAATTTTGGTTAAGGGTCGTGCATGCTTGTTTATTTGAGTTATCGTTATGTCTGGTTAGTGTGCCTTTTGTGATTATGTTGTTACATTTACCTTTTATTGCGGCATTCACGGTGAACTTAGGTTTTGTGTTTTTTTATTTGTGCTATGCGCTTGTTTTTAATTATATTTATGATCATATTTATATGAGGGTTGTGAATGCGCAATTGCGTAGACAAAAAAGAAATGTATAAAGAATAATTAGTTGGAGTTAGCATTTTAGAAAAAACTATGATTTTAAAACACCCCGTCAGCCTACGGCTGCCACCCCTCTTGTAAAGAGGGGAATTAGGCAAGGATGATTTTATATTCCCCTATTTGCAAGAGGGGTGCCGAGCTTGCGAGGCGGGGTGTTGAAGTAGAAAAAGTGTAGATGCCAATAATTAATAAAGTTTAAAAAGATGTAAAAGAAATAAGAAAAAGGATTTAATAATGGTTAATGCTCAAATTTGCTTTTTAGGTGGCGGTAATATGGCAAGAAGTATTATCGCGGGGTTGGTTAGTGATGGTGTTTCTGGTCAATCAATTACGGTGGTTGATCGCAACCAAGAAAAATTGGATATGCTTAATCAGTTGTTTCGTGTTAAGA
This sequence comes from Cysteiniphilum litorale, assembly GCF_003428165.1. GTDB lineage: Bacteria > Pseudomonadota > Gammaproteobacteria > Francisellales > Francisellaceae > Caedibacter > Caedibacter litoralis. The sequence goes on from NZ_QLIQ01000011.1 coordinate 20,129, forward strand.
CAACACAACGTGTTGAGGATGCAGTGAAAAATGCCGATATTATTATGCTATGCGTTAAACCACAGTCATTAAAGGAGTTGATGTTTACGGTTAAAACGGCATTACATAAGCAGAATAAACCGTTGTTTATCTCGATTGCAGCGGGTATTACCTTGGCACAAATTGCGCATTGGCTTGTCGGTGACTATGCGATTGTGCGCGCTATGCCAAATACGCCAAGTCTTATTGGTTGCGGAGCGAGCGCGCTCTTTGCTAATGAATATGTCTCGCGTCAGCAAAAAGAAATGGCTGAGCAAATTATGCGTAAGGTTGGTGTTATTACATGGGTTGATCATGAGAGTTTAATCGATGTCACAACCGCGATTTCAGGCTCAGGACCTGCGTATTTTTTCTTGATGATGGAGCACATGATTGATGTGGCAGTATCACTAGGATTAAGTGAAAAACAAGCGGCATTGCTCGTGACGCAAACCGCCTTTGGTGCAAGCAAAATGGCACTAGAGAGCACCCAAACTTTGTCACACTTGCGTCAAAATGTCACCTCAAAAGGAGGAGTGACTGCTGCAGCATTAAAAGCCTTTTCAGAAACAGGTTTTAAAGAGAGTATTGCAAAAGCGATCAAAGATAATCTCTCACGCTCACAAGAATTGGCAAGCCAGTTTGGTAATGCGTTAACACATGATGAACAAAAGGATAAAGTATGATTAATGCCGTTAATAATGTTGGACTTTTCTTAATAGAGATTATCTTTAGCTTATTTGCTTATGCGGTACTGCTTAGGTTTTTTTTACAATGGGTAAAGGCTGATTTTTATAACCCGTTTTGTCAGTTGATTATGCGTGTCACTAACCCCTTGTTAAAACCATTGCGTCGCATTATTCCTGGCTTTTTTGGTTTGGATTTTGCAGCCCTTGTTTTGTCGTACGTTGTGCTATTGTTGCAAATTATTTTAATACAAATGCTAAGCTCAAAAAGCTTTTATATCCCATGGGGCATTATTTGGTTTGTTGCAGTGATAAAGCTTATTCTAACGGTGATCTGGATGTATATTATCTTGATCTTTATTCGCTCGATTGCTAGCTGGTTCGCGCAAGGCTCATATAATCCAGCTTTAATGGCATTGCATCAGTTGACCGAACCATTGCTTAGAAAAGCACGCAGAGTTATCCCGCCAACACAAAGTGGCATGGATTTCTCACCAATGCTAGTGTTGCTTGTGCTTATTTGCTTACAGATATTTATATCATCTATTTTTGGGATGTAGCGGGCTTTTGCTTTATAAACGCAGAAAAATTTAAAGCTTGGGGTGATGATACCCATTGTAAATCATTTTGCGGTGTTTAGTTGCAAAGCAGTTTGCAGGGGTTTTGCAAAGTTGGATTGCAGGTAATAGCTAGGACTATTGCTAAAATTCAACTGTGTAAAAGCGCGTGAAATGCAACGCAAGAAATTCTATAAAATGGTTTGTGATGGGTATGAATTTCATTTGATACAGGCATAGTATTCGCATAGACTTAACGCGGGTTTTATGTTGGAGAGGGTAGTGAAGTGTCAGATTCATCGATGGTGGCGATTCGTCGGATAGTACCACTTATTGTTGCGGTGGTGATTTTTATGGAATTTCTAGATCTCACTATTATTAATACCGCTATTCCTAGCATTGCCAGGGATTTTGGTATAAGCCCGATTTTGCTTAAATTTGCGGTAGCAAGTTATTATATCAGTCTTGCCATCTTTATTCCGATTAGTGGTTGGTGTACGGATCGCTTTGGCACAAAGAGAGTATTTTTATTTGCGGTCATAGTTTTCACTTTGTCATCACTTGCTTGCGGGGTATCAAACTCGGTGGTAATGTTAACGCTTTGTCGCTTTTTACAAGGTGTCGGTGGCGCCTTTATGACGCCTGTGGCACGGATTATTATCTTGCGATTATTCTCACGCAAAGAGCTGATCAAGGTGCAAGGGGTTATCTTCACGCCTGCGATGCTCGGTTATGTATTGGGTCCTTTTGTCGGTGGGATAATATGCGATAGTCTAAGTTGGCACTGGATCTTCTTTATTAATCTGCCAATTGGTTGTTTGGCGTTGATCGCGGGATTTATTTATATTCAGCAGCATGTTGCTAAGACGCTAAAGCGCTTTGATATTGTTGGGTTTTTGATTGCTGGTTTTGCTTTGGTAATTGTCACCTTCGGGGTCGAGATGATTGGGCATTATGATATTGTCAGTAAGGGTGTTGTTTATACAAGTATTGTGATCGGCATCGTGTTATTGCTGATACTGGTGGTGCATTGTTTGAAGAAGGTTAATCCAGTACTTGATTTGATTGTTTTTAAAGTCAAAACATTCAAAACAGCTGTGTCAATGAACGCCATATCATTTGCATTAACAGCAGGTGTTTCACTATTGCTGCCTTTGATGTATCAAGAAGGTTTTGGTTTTGATGCGGCAACCTCGGGACTTCTGACTTTACCGATTGCAGTGGGTTATTTGACCTTTAGAGGGTTTGCCAATCGTATTATTTCGCGCTTTGGCTTTAAAGCTGTTTTGCAGGTAAATCTGATTTTGGCAATGATCTGGCTTGTGGGTATTGCGCAGATTGAGCAGCATAGCTCGGTTATTTATATTGTGATTGTTGAGTTTTTGTATGGCTCGAGTACGATTTTGATCGGTTCAGCCATTGGCGCATTAACCTATATGGATCTCAATGCGGATCAAGCAGCTAATGCAACGTCAATTGATCTCACAATTCGTCAATTTGCGGCATCGATGGGTGTGGCATTAACAGCGATTGTTTTAAGCAGTATGTTAAGTGTGTTTAATTTATCACTTTTTAGTCCAAGTGCTGAGGTATATCACTACAGCTTTTATGCGATGCTGGTACTTTGGTTAGGTGCGTTAATCATAAGTCTTAGCCTAACTAAAGCCGATGGCATGGCGGAGCTGACAATAGCGAAGTGATTCAGATGCGCGTAACAGCGCGTTTGAGCTTATCCATAGCCAGTTCTTCAATTTGGCGAATGCGCTCGGCGGATACATCATGCTTTGCTGCTAAATCATGAAGGGTGAGTTTATCTTCAGCAAACCAGCGGGATAAGATGATGTCTTTACTGCGTGCATCAAGCTTGTCAATGGCTTCTTGTAATTTACCTTGAACTTTTTCCTCATAGTCATCTTCAACAGCTGTCTGCTCGGGGTTTCTTGATTGATCTTCAAGATATAAAGCCGGATGAAAACTTGACTCATCATCTGATTCTTCAACCGGTGCATCAAATGCCATATCATAGGCATTCATGCGTTTCTCCATTTCAAGGACGGTTTCAGGCTTAACACCTAGCTCTTTAGCGACACTTTGGATTTCTTCATCACTAAACCAACCCAAGCGTTCTTTGCTACTTCTCAAATTAAAAAACAGTTTGCGTTGCGCCTTGGTCGTCGCGATTTTAACAATACGCCAGTTTTTCAAAATATAGTCATGCATTTCGGCTTTAACCCAATGCACAGCAAAGGAAACAAGACGCACACCGACATCAGGATCAAAGCGTCGTACTGCTTTCATTAAGCCGATATTACCTTCCTGAATCAAATCAGTAATTGGTAAACCATAACCCGAAAATCCACGTGCGACTTTAACGACAAAGCGCAAGTGTGAAAGAATCAGCTTTTGTGCCGCATCAATATCATTTTGTTGGCGTAAGCGATGCGCTAGTTCTTTTTCTTCTTCTTCGGAAAGCATCGGGATACTGCTGGCAAAGCGGATGTAGCTATCTAAGCCATCCGTATCAGAAAGTGCTGGTATTGGTAAGGTGTTTTTTTTAGGAACGAGTTCTTTACCCATATGCTGCTCGTGTTGTTCATAATGCTGCAAAGTATAGCATATATATACCCATCACAAACCATTAAACACCGCAAAGCGATTGATAATGGGTATATAGCATTGCTGAAGATGTTTTAAGCGTGAAAATGTTTAACTTTAGAAACAAAAAAACCGCTTAACGCGGTTTTAATGATGGCGTCCCCAAGGGGATTCGAACCCCTGTTACCGCCGTGAAAGGGCGGTGTCCTAGGCCTCTAGACGATGGGGACACAAACTTGTGTCATATCAGTTTACTGGTGGAGCTAAGCGGGATCGAACCGCTGACCTCTTGCATGCCATGCAAGCGCTCTCCCAGCTGAGCTATAGCCCCGAAACTGAAGCTGCATTCTAGGGAGGTTTTAAAAGGCTGTCAAGCGCTAGATTTAAATATTCTTAAAATTTGAGTTTTTTGTCGGCTGCTGTGTGAAAGTCTTCTATACTAGGTGCATAAACATGGATAGCGAGTATAAAAATGTCTCTTAAAAAAATAAACAGGAATGCTAAAACACAAGGTTTCTCATTGATAGAATTATTAATCGTCGTGGCAGTGATTGCCGTGTTAGCGGCAATCGCCATTCCGATGTATAGCAATTACGTGCTAAAGGCGCATCGAGCCGATGCAGTAAGCTCAATCAATCTAATTGCAATGAATGAAGAAGCATGGGCGTTAAGCTCAGGCACTTACACAGCAACGCTTACTAATGTGTGGTCAGGAACGACCTCAACAAGAGGTTTTTATGATATGAGCTTAACAGGTGTTACAAGCAGTGGTTATACAGTTATTGCAACACCAACTGGATCACAAACAGCAGATAGTGGTGATTGTCCTAATTTAACGCTAGTCGCCAATGGTGGCGCAATTACACGCACTCCAATTGCCTGCTGGGAGTGATGAGTTAAATTGGGATAAGAATATTCTTGTCAATATATGACTGACAGAGTGCTCTGCCATTTTGCAATAAGTCCTCACTTACAGGTAGCGATAAATTGCGCGCGGCAGTCGTAATTGCTTGATCAATACTTTGGGGGTCTATCATCAATAGCTCTAATAAATGCGCACTTAACAGATTTACTTCCATAAACAATACTTTAAAGCTGCTGTTGCGATAAACTACAAGAAAAGTTGGATTCAGTGGTGGTTTTTCGGGAGTGAAGTCTTTAGATATCCGGTGTACTGGATAGCGATAGACAAGTACGCGGGTGCTGTTATTCGTCATGTACTGAGCATGAGAGTCTGGGTTACGTTCACTCTCAACGGATAGCTCAATATCTAGTTCAACCCACTCGTAATGCATAAGCTCATGCAAAAAAGACCAAGGTAATTCCTCTAGGGTGTTGATATATTCAACAAACTGCTTAGGTAGGTCATAAAAATAAGGGCTTTTACTTTCGTAGTGGGCAAGAAATCCTAGGGTTAATATGCGCCATTGCTCCTTTGATAAAATGCTAACACTGACAGGAAATGCACGCTTTAAAGTGTTATTGATGTTGTTGTAAATAAGATTTTGATAAATCTCCATTTGTTCATGATTGATATTAGGAATATCTTTAGCTGCATTTTGCTGGCGTAAGTTACAGGTAAAATCTGTCAGTATCTTATAGCTCATACGGACTCCTTTGAATAAACCTGTTGCTGAATTTGGGCAATGGTTTCAAGCTCTGTTTTTAAACTTGCCAAAGGTGGTAGGTTAAAATCCCGTTCAAGCAAGGTTGGAAAGAAGCCATGTGTTTGGTAGCAGTAACAAAGAAGCTGCCACACCGGATCGATCACATCTTCACCATGGGTGTCGATAATGAGTTGTGGGGATTTCTGCCAATGACCGGCAACGTGAATATAGTGGATTTCGTCACTGGGTAGTTGCTTGATAAATTGCTGTGGGTCATAACTGTGATTCACGCTGTTGACATAAACATTATTCACATCTAACAGTAGTCGGCAACCGGATTCAGAAACAACTGCTTGAATAAAATCAATTTCACTGAGTATTTGCCCTGGGGCTGCATAATAGGAAGCGTTTTCTAGAATCAATGGGCATTCTAGAATATCTTGGACTTGCTCGATACGTGTAGTGACGTGCTTAACCATCTCTTCACTAAAAGGTAAGGGTAACAAGTCATATAAGTAGCCTTGCTGATCTGAGCAATAGCTTAAGTGTTCACTGTATATCGTAATCTGATGCTCACGCATAAAGGCTTTAATGCGTTTGATAAAATCAATATTTAAAGGTTCTGTCCCACCAATCGATAAGCTTAATCCATGCAGTACGATGGGGAATTGTTCACGATATTTTTTAAGTAAGTGCGCGCGACGACCACCTATGCCAATCCAGTTCTCAGGGGCTACTTCAATAAAATCAACCCCATGAGGGTTTTGCAATAGCGCGTCAAAAAACTCCTGACGCAGTCCAAGTCCTATGGCTTGGTGATCTAGCATGCGTTTGTCCTTGTTATTGTTTATTGGTCGCCATTATCATTGTCGCCGCTATCATCGTCACTGCCACAGCTGCCAGCGCCGCATTTCATATCACTGCTTTTATCAGATGAAGCACCACATGAACTTGCGCCACATTTACCATCTTGTGATTTATCCGTAGCGTGGTCACTGCCGCAGCTGCCAGCACCACATTTCATGTCACTCGATTTATCATTATTTGTACTGTTTGCATCAGTCACTTGGCTGCTTTGTCCATTTTGACCATTGGCATAACCGTTATTCATATCATTGCTTTGAAAGTTACTATCAGCAAAGGCGTGTGTTGACATGCCAAATGCTAAAGCTGAAGCGATGATTAATGATTTTGTAGCTTTCATAGAGTTGTTCTCCTTGTTGTGGGTTTAAAATCCTTCTTAGTGCGTCTTATAACGACATCCAAGTTTTGTTAAACATTGGAGTTACGAACTTTTTCTATTTCAACACCCCGCCTCGCAAGCTCAGCACCCCTCTTGCAGAGGGGAATTAAAATCACCGTCGCCCAATTCCCCTCTGCAAGAGGGGTGGCAGCCGCAGGCTGACGGGGTGTTTATAAAATCATAGTTTTTCTAAAGTGCGTAACTTCGGTTAAACATTAGCATATCGAAAATAATTAAAAATGCACGAGGTGGATTGCAAATAAAATTTTTCTTTTGGCATTGCTCTGGTCTGTGATCGGTATATACCCATCGTAAATCATTTTGCGGTGTTTAGTTGCAAAGCAATTCGCGAGGGTTTTGACAAGTTGGGTTGCAGGTAATAGCTGCCCTTAACAGAGTCTTTGGGCGCTCATTTGCTAAAACAATGAAACTTTTCATTGTTTCTTAACGCATTCGCTATTACCAAAATTCAACTTGGTAATGGTGTGGGAAGTGCAAAGCAAGAAATTCTGTAAAATGGTTTGTGATGGGTATAAACTATGTGCCAGTAATGACGCTAATGTTTATAAATATATTCTGGTTATGAAACAAATATATCTTGATTATGCCTCAACAACACCGGTTGCTGATGAGGTGGTGGCACAGATGCTCAAATATCTAAGTATTGACAATGCCTTTGGTAATCCAGCATCAAATACCCATGATTATGGTTGGCAGGCAAAAGAAGCCGTCGATAATGCCCGATTACAAGTTGCTCATCTTATTAATGCTGAAGCGCGTGAAATTGTTTTTACCTCAGGTGCGACAGAGTCGGATAATTTGGCGATAAAAGGTGTGGCAGATGCATATGGATCTCGTAGTAAGCATATTGTTACTTCAATGATTGAGCACAAAGCGGTGATTGATACTTGTGCATACCTTGAAACAAAAGGTTATCAGGTAACTTATCTTAAGCCTGATGCTAAAGGTCAAATCTCATTAGCGCAAATCAAAAATGCATTAACCAAAGAGACGATTTTAGTTTCAATCATGGCAGTTAATAACGAATTAGGCACGATGTATCCTTTGGCAGAAATTGGCAGCTTATGCCGTGAGCGTAAGATCTTATTTCATGTTGATGCCGCGCAAGGTGTTGGCAAAATCAACATTGATGTAAAAGCAATGCACATTGATCTTTTGTCAATATCAGCACATAAGATCTATGGACCAAAAGGCATTGGTGCGTTATATGTCAGAAGAAAGCCTAAAGTAAAACTCACACCATCGATTCATGGCGGAGGGCATGAGCAAGGATTTCGTTCAGGTACGTTGGCAACACATCAAATCGTAGGGTTAGGTAGCGCCTGTGAGTTAATGTCTTCAAAGCAAAATGAATTAAATAAGCATGTATATGAATTGCGCGATCAATTTTTACAGGGGATAAATATATTGCCTGAGTTAATCATTAATACCCCGCTAGATAATAGTTATGCCGGAATTGTTAATATTACCTTTAAAGGCGTTGATGGCGAGTCATTAGTGGCAATGCTTTATCAACTGGCAGTGTCGATGGGTTCGGCATGTAATTCAGCCAGTGTTGAGCCATCATTTGTATTAAGTGCCATTGGTTTAACGCAACAACAGGCGCATGCCAGTTTACGTTTTTCATTTGGTCGTTATACGACTACAGAAGATATCGATATTGCCATTGCGGCAATCGTTGATGTGGTCACTAAATTGCGTGCTTTATCGCCACTATGGCAAGGTCAATAGTACCATGATGAGTGAGAAAATTTTAGATCTGCTTCAAGCAATTACATTGAAAGATTGCCAATATAATCCTTCATGTGTTCAAACTATTGCGCATGCAGGGGAGTTGGGGCAGCAAGTTTTCATTTATAGTGATCAAACTAATTACTATTTTCAAGCGATTGGTAGCCCGTATTTATTGGCAATGACAAAATGGTTAGTAATGCAATTGCAAGATAAAGATAAGGCAGCACTTGCTACTTTTGCTGATATCGATATTGCTAAGCTGCAACAGATGTTTGATTTACCAACGCACAAACGTCAAGATGCCTTAGTGATTTTGCAGTTGATTGAGCAGTTATGATGAGCACAATAGATAGGGCGGTTGTGTTACACAGTCGTAAGTACAAAGAATCATCACTGTTATTAACATTATGGTTAAAAGACCATGGTAAGTTGAATGCAATTGCGCGGACGAACAAAAAGAGTCATGGCATTTATCAGCCATTTAGTTTGTTGAATGTTGATATAAAGATCATGCCTGCAGCGGAAAGCTTAGCAAATATTTGCTTTGCCGAGTGTGAGAAAAGCTTTAGCATGGGAAGTTATTTATCACAATTGGCACGTATGTATTTGAATGAAGTCTTGTATTGGCTCTTGCCACATGATCATCACGATGCAGCACTCTTTGATAGTTATCTATTGGTAGTACAGGAATTGGTTAGCGATGATATTACGAAATTGTTACGGTATTTTGAGCTTCAATTATTAGAAAGCTTAGGTTATGGTTTTCAGGTGGATTATGATGAACAGCATAAAATGATGAATGAAGATCATTACTATGCAATGGCGCCGTTGTCCGCCTTTTATCAAACAACCGCTGAAAGTGGTATTAGTGGCAAATATATCAAACAATTGCAACAGCCAGTGTCCAGTTGGGATAATGATACGCTGCAAGTACTGCAAAAACTCATACGTATTAATTTAAATGCCTGTCTGCAAGGCAGAGCACTTAAAACCCGTGAGTTGTTAATAAGTTATTTACGAAACCAAAATGCTTGATGACGCTTAGGTGATCATTTGCTATGATGTGACGAGTTTAACGTCTTAATTTTTTAACGTATGGATCAATTAAGCCTTTCTTTTGAAGATAATGAAAAGCAGACGATTAGCGCCTTTAGTCGTCAGGCATATTTGAATTACTCGATGTATGTAATTCTCGATCGCGCATTGCCGCATATCGGTGATGGTTTAAAGCCCGTGCAGCGGCGAATTATTTATGCGATGAGCGAGATCGGCTTATCGGCATTAAGTAAGCATAAGAAGTCAGCGCGTACTGTCGGTGATGTGTTGGGTAAGTATCATCCACATGGTGATAGTGCCTGTTATGAAGCAATGGTGCTGATGGCGCAGGATTTCTCGTATCGCTATCCTCTAATTGATGGGCAAGGTAACTGGGGCTCGCCAGATGATCCTAAATCATTTGCGGCAATGCGCTATACCGAGTCGCGATTATCCAAATATGCTGAAGTGTTATTAAATGAGTTAAAGCTTGGCACAGTTGATTGGCAGCCAAATTTTGACGGCACACTACAAGAGCCAAAGATGTTGCCAGCGCAAGTGCCGAATGTACTATTAAATGGCAGCATGGGGATTGCTGTAGGGATGTCAACGGATATCCCATCACATAATCTTACGGAAGTCGTTGAAGGTTGTTTATATCTTTTAACAGGTAAAGATCATGATTTAGATGGTTTAATGACGCATATTCCTGGACCTGATTATCCAGGCGGGGCTGAGGTTATTACTCCTTTTGAAGAACGTAAAAAGATTTACGAGACAGGGACTGGCAGCATTCGTCTGCGTGCGGTATTTCATACGGAAGACGGTAATATCGTTATTACTCGCGTACCACATCAGGTCTCAAGTGCCAAGGTAATTGAGCAGATTGCTGCTCAAATGAACAGTAAAAAAATCTCATGGCTTAGTGACATACGTGATGAGTCTGATCACAGTGATCCGGTGAGAATCGTATTAGTACCACGCTCAAATCGTGTCGATACCAATCTTTTGATGAGTCATTTATTTGCGACAACCGATCTTGAAAAAAGCTATCGTGTTAATTTAAACATGATTGGTCTAAATGGTAAGCCACAAGTAAAATCACTGATGGAAGTACTTGTAGAGTGGCTGCAATTTAGAACGGAGGTCACGACTAAGCGCCTGGAATTTCGTTTGGATAAAATCTTAGAGCGTTTGCATATTTTAGATGGCTTTTTGATTGCGTTTTTAAATATTGACGAAGTCATTGCTATTATTCGTTATGAAGATGATCCTAAACAGGAATTAAAAAAGCGTTTTGATCTCACCGATACACAAGCTGAAGCCGTGCTTAATCTGCGTTTACGCAATTTAGCCAAGCTAGAAGAAATGGCAATCAAAAAGGAAAAGCATGAGCTTGAAAAAGAACGTGATGAGATTATGGGTTATTTGGAGAATCCAACCAAGTTAAAAAACCTCATCAAAAAAGAGCTCAAAGCCGCACAACAAAAACATGGTGATCAAAGAAAATCAGCCCTTGTGGTACGCCCTGAAGCTAAAGCGTTAAAAGAAGCGGATTTACAACCGGTTGAAAGTGTTACCGTTGTCTTATCAAAGCAAGGCTGGGTGCGTGTTGCCAAGGGGCATGATGTTAATGTTGAAGGGTTAAGCTACAAAACGGGGGACAGTTATTTTGCCTCAAGTATGGGTAAGAGTAATCAGCATTGTTTGTTCTTCTCAAGTTTCGGTAAGGCTTATAGTTTATTAAGTGCTGATTTGCCTTCAGCAAGAGGTCAAGGTGAACCGATTACAGGACATTTGAAGCTTGAGCAAAACGAGCATATTGTTGCACTAACATTTGTGACTTCAGAAGATCAGTTTGTTTTAGCCTCAAGTGCCGGCAATGCCTTTTTAGCAAATGTCGATGATCTAATTAGTAAGAACCGCTCAGGAAAACAGGTCATTACATTAGGCAGTGACAAGATGGTGCCACCGGCCAACGCGCATGATGATGAGCATAGCTTGATTGTTGCCATTTCTAATCAAGGGCGCCTGCTCGCTGTTGATAGAGGTGAGCTGCCAAGTTTGGCAAAAGGTAAGGGCAATCGCCTTTTGAATATGCCAAGCTCGCTAGCCACAGGTGAGGAGCTTAAATTTGTTAGCGCCATTACTAATGGACAAAGCTTAGTAATCTACTCAGGTAAACGCCATATGCGTTTAAGCTTTAGCGATCTTAATGAGTATCAAGGTAAACGCGCCTCACGTGGCAAAATCTTACCACGTGGCTTTCAGAATGTTGATGATATTACTATTACATAGGCTTTAGATAATATTGGGTGGAAGTATGGAAGAAAATATTAGGAAGGCTTTACGGACGTTTTACACAGCGTGTATAGGTTTCAAGTATGGGAGAGGCGTTGATGTAACAGTAAAGCAGGATGCGATAAAGTCGATAGTTTTTATTGTTTTTTGGGGATGTGTTTTTTTCCCTGCGGCATTGTATACTCTTAATCTGATATTTCCTAAGTTTGGGAGTTTGCCATACGTAAAAGCCTTCAATATGTTTTGGTTGGTATATGATTTGCTGATTTTTACAAGTTTGCTTACTTGTTTACTAATAGTTATTTATACTATGATAACTTGGTGTAAATATAGCCTTCAATTTGACTCCTTCTCAGAAAAATCTAGTATGAAGAGACTAATTGCTTACTATCTTCGATATTTTTCAAATTTGCCTTATGTTTTGATGTATGTTTTTCGCATAACCATTTTTCATACAGTAATTTTTATACTAATGGTAACAGGTACATATATTTGGGTTGTTTATTACCAATCAATAGGCGTCAAAGTTAATTACTTGTTTGATAATCATATTCATGATGTTGGAGTGGTTACTAATGCACCATGGGTGTTTTTGTTATTAGGAACAATTACAGTGCTGTTATCTATGTCTAGCTTTTATGTATATGCATATGCACTCTATAAAAAGTATCTTAAAGCTAGTTTAATAAAAAGGAAAATATGGATATTGCTTTATGCTGTAGTCAAGAAAATTATACAGGTAATATTATATTCCATATTGATTTTGGTCGTAAGTTATTGTGCAACTGAGTTGCCACTGTTTAAAAACGCAATTAATGAGAGAAATATGCGAGTGATGTATGTTGATGCAATTATTAATAGTCAGCAAAAATACATGGGTATAGATTACACTCGGGTGCTAACTTCAGTGCAGAAAGACTATTGTGTTAGAGCATTTGGATATGATAAAGGTCATCATAATAAAATAGGCACATGTTTAAATAATTATTTATATAATGACCCAGAGTTTATTAGAAACTGTCAGTCGAATATTAAAAATGAAGCTCTTGGATCATCTTAAATCATATCAAAATAGTCTAAGTTGTTACCACCAACTTTGCGATGGAATATTGCAACGTCTAAGTTGATACGCATAGCGATACGCCATATCTTGAGTTTCACGTGCGTATTTCATTAAAAATTGATTATTACGATAGCTTTTTTTCATATAGCCATAAACACCTTGGTTATAGGCTAAATATAGCTGATAAGCGTTGTCCTTGGAAATCCCAGCAATGCGTTGCGCACGATTGGCATACCAACCGATAAAGTCAACAGAGTCAGCGAAGTTCGTGCGACTTGCCCATGAGTTTCCGGTTTCTTTTTGATATTCCTCCCATGTGCCATCAAGCGCTTGAGCATAACCATAAGCCGTTGATTGGCGTCCGGTTGGGATAAACCCTAATACATACTGCATCGGTGTTTGCGCATCGGCAATAAAGCTTGATTCTTTACGAATAAATGCCCATTGGACACTGATAGGCACCCCCCATTTTTTATAGGAGTCTAAAGAGTCGTAATACCAATCAGGGTATTGCTGTGCGATTGAGCAAGCGTTATTAGGGTTGTTCGGTGGTGCGGTAATACAACCGGCAAGTGGTAAGACAGCTAAAATAGCTAAAAACTTAAAATCAAATTTCATTAAATCAAGTAGCGATTTTTTCGTAACATTGAGGCACAGCCTAACGGATTTTTGAGCGAACGCGAACTATTTTCAACAACTTTTTATTCCAAGTGGACGCGCAATACAGTAAGTTATGCAACTAATATACAAAGAATGACTATCTAAGATATGGCAAAGCTTCATTTTTATTACTCCACCATGAATGCCGGCAAGAGTACAACGCTTTTACAATCTGATTATAATTATCGTGAACGCGGGATGAATACCTTATTATTCGCCCCGAGCTTTGATGATCGCTTTGGTATCGGCAAAATCTCATCGCGCATAGGTCTCCAAGCCGATGCGTTGTTATATGATCAATCAACGGATCTCTGTGTGGAAACGCAAGAAGTGCTTAAAACCAAAAAATTACATTGTATTTTGGTCGATGAGGCACAGTTCTTAACAAAAGTGCAGGTCTTGCAATTAACCGATATTGTTGATGAGTTAGATATCCCAGTACTTGCTTATGGTTTACGTAATGACTTTCAGGCAGAGCCCTTTGAGGGGAGCAAGTATTTACTGACTTGGGCAGATCAGCTGATTGAAATTAAAACCATATGTCACTGTGGTAAAAAGGCGACACATGTTTTGCGTCTGGATCAAGATATGAATGTTATTAAAGATGGCGAGCAGCTGCAAATTGGCGGCAATGAGCGTTATATTTCCGTCTGTCGTTGGCATTATAAAAAAGGGCAGATTGCCTGATTAAAGTACTTTTGCTTGCTGTAAAATCCGATCTTTGCCACAATGCTCTTTAGAGCTGATGATGTTATAAAGAGGGTGTGTGAAGTCCTATTTAAAGGCACGTGCGGGATTGTTTAAAAATAGCTCATTTACCTGTGCGTGTATTATGAGCTTTTTTTCTGCCATTGCCGTTGGTGTGGCTTATGTCTCATTTAGTTGGCATTTGCTTGAGATCTACAATAGTGTGAATGCGATTATTATCTTTATGTTTAGCTGGTGGGTCTCAGGTGCCGTTTTATCTCCTGTGACAGGCTATGTTGCCGATCGTTTCCCGCGACAAAAAATCATCATTGCGACCAATAGTGCGCGTGTTATTGTGATTGCTGCTTTTTTAATGTTTGGCTACCTTGATACATTGGCTGAGGTATATTTCTTTACCAGCTTTTGGGGCTTGATCTTAGCGTTTTATATGCCAGCAATGCTCATTATGGTGCGCGAGATCTTTAGTGATGATAGTTATCTGTTATATGCCAATAGCACGATGGATGGCATATTTGAAATTGGCATGGTTATTGGTATGTCACTGGGTGGCTTGTTGGTCGTGTTTTTTAATATGCATCAAATCCTATACTTCTTATTATTTGGCACAGCGGTCGCGTTGATAGCAAGCTTTGGTGTTAGACCTAGGCGCCATGTTGAGCGCAGAGAGAGTGGATTTATTGAAGACTGGCGCATGGTTTATCGTTTTTTGCGCCAAAAGCGGTTTGTCTTTTGGTTTTATGTCGCTGAAGTTGGTTTTACTTGCTTGTTTATGACCGTGCCGATTTTTATCGCACCTTATGCCAAGAATATTTTACAGGCAAGTTCATGGCAATTTGCATTGATTGAAACCGGGTTTTCTATCGGCTTTATTATTGGTTGCATTATCCTGCCATGGTTTGCTGATCGTTATAGTGAGGTCAAAACCATTGTTGGCGCACTTTTAGTATCAGTCTGTTTATACTTCATGCTGGCAATAGTGCATAGTGTATGGTTGGCACTAATCTTTTACTTTATTATTGGTATATGTCTTTCATGTTGGGCGATTTCAGTCACCCTTGCCCAGAGGCATACAGATATTACACTACAAGGTAAAACCCAAGGACTAAGCTATGGTCTGTCTGGTTTAATGGTTATGGTAATCTATACAATGTTTTTAATAATCAACAGCCAAATGCACTTCCCAAGTAACTATTGGTTTTACTTTATTATCATATTGGCATTAATGATTATTTATCCATTGTTGCGTGGTGGAAAACTACAAAAAAATCAAGGATGAGATTTGAATTTTTAAAATAGTTGTCTACGCTTGGAGCGAGGCAACTCTATTTTATTTTCCCCGCATTTAACTTTTTATTAAGGGATTAATTTTGCACTAAAGTCTAGATTTTGATGGCTTGATGTAACTTATTTCTATTGTTTTGCCTTGGTGAGATAGATATAGGCGAGGTATGAAATGCATGATAAGACAAAAGTTGGAAGAATTGATAAAAGTAAACAGGATGAAAGTGTTTCTCTAGAGCAAACGCTATCTACTAATGAAATAAGTAAGCTGATAGAGCGTAGACGAAATATTATCTCAGGACGTGTTTGGGGTGTTATCGTTTTATGGTGGTTGCCTTTGGCGATTGCCTTTTTTTGGAGTTTGCAGGCGGGTCACTTAATTATTTATGCCCTAGCTATTGCCATTCCTGTAGCGATTGCAGTAGCAGGAATATTAATTATCTTGATGTTGATCACTAGCTACTTCACTTATAAGGATGAATTAAAACAGATTGACCGAATTCAAGCAGCAAATCAAGCACTTTGGCAACAGATTAGTTTGGAGCCTAGAAAATCATTGCTTAAAACGCATATTAGATCTTTTATTAAAGATTATTTAAAAGCAATTATTACAATTTTAGTGATCATCATCGCATGCGTTATCTACTTTGTTAGAGAAAGTCATATTCCCACAATATCAGATTCAAGTGGGCGTATGCAAAAATTGGCGCAAAGCTTAGAAACGCAATATGGAGAAAGATTTCAAGTAACTAAAGAGGCGTATAACCCAGAAAGTAATGGCTATAGCTATACAGTCATTCCACAATCGATGCCAGATACACGACTTGTCGTGATTACGGACTTTTTAGGTAAGGGTTCGTCTATCGGCAATTATTTACAAACACGTAGCGCAAGAGAAGCTGCTGCTTTGGTGCAACCATTTTTTGATGGGTTGTCAGATATATATCGTGTGCGAGCTAGCGGTGGCGCACTATCAACGCTTGAACTATCTGAAGAGCAAGCCTATCTCGCTAATAAAGCCTTGGATAATCTATATGGCAATAATATGCATATTGATCAGTGGATTAGTAGCAGTCATGATGCGATGAATTTTGGTGTTAGCGCTAGAGTTGACATGAAAAAGACACCGGAGAATTTATGGCGATTGATCCATCGAATGTATGCGCTTAATCATTATTTACTCACCTTTAAATTTTTTAGTTACCATATTGAGGTATATTTGTTGGATATTCCTAATGCATCGAAGTTAAAAGCACCAATGAGTTTGCAAATATTTGGAGGTGCGCAAAGCGCTGAAGCTGCAAAGTACACGTGGGCAGTACTCAGAATATCACAATGTACCATTAATGGTGTGATGAAGTATTGTTATGATAATCAACCTAATATTTCGCAATATGCCAATGTCGGCAAGAATATTCATACGCCGTTAGACATTGCCAAGTTAATTAAACTTATTCCAATACATCCTGTTAAGGCTAAGCTGACAAGAGGTATCGTTGATTCTTGGGCAATTTCAAGGCGCTATGATTCGGAACAAGCACAATTTTTAGTTAATACCCCGCTTTATCAACAAGTCGTTAAACTTACAACTACGGGAGAAGACTTATGAATAAGCAAACCAATTCGCAACAAGCCGCCTTTTTGTCCTATCTGGTATATATCCAAAATGAAAAAACCGGTCAGTTTGGGGGGTATGATGAAGGAGTGCAGTAAAAGGTATTTGGCGATATCGGCAATAGTGGTATTACTCATCGGTTTATCGTCTTATTTTATTTATAGGGCAGCCATGCATGAGTCAACAGATTCTAAGCTTGAGGCCTTAAAGCCTAACATAGTCAAAGAACTCAATCAGCGGTATCACGAAAAGTTTAAAGTAATCAAGGGCAAATATAACGCTCAAAGTAAAACTTATAGCTTTATTGTTGAGACAGATTCGATGCCAGATGAGCAATTCACTGTGATTACTGATTTAATGGGTAAGGGGGCTTTTGTCAGTAATTTTTTGCAGACTCGGCAAGCGATAGAATCTGCAAAATTGGTAGAGAGTTACTTTAAAGGTGTGGCTAGGGATTATAAAGCAAGTTTTAGTGGAGCTTCTATATCTCCTTTAGAACTACCAAAACACCAGAAATATTTATCAAAAGTAGCATTGGATAATTTGCATAGCCAAGCGTTGCCTTTGGATAAATGGATGCAAACAAGTCATCAGACAATGAAGTTTGGTGGTACCATTAAAATCAATATTAAAGAAACACCCGAAAATATTCTTAAAGTATTAGAGGCTGTTTATTTGCTTAATCACCACTTGTTGTCAGCAGATTTTTTTAGTTATGCAATAGGCATTCAGCTTATGGATTTACCAGCAAAACCACAATTCGTTACGTTTCCACTCAGTTATGAAATATTTGTTCGTCAACAGGGTTGGGAAACCAATAAATACACTTGGGCAATTATAGACATATATGAATGTACAATAAATGGCGTCAAAAGAGAGTGTTACGGGCAACCAAATATCCCCAAATATGCCAATATAGGCAAAAACATTAAAAGCCCCTTGGATGTGGCACAATATTTTAAATTTATTCCCAGAAAACCTGCCAAGTATGATTCTTTAGTTTATGGGGAGCAGGATTCATGGGTTATAACAAGAAGAGCTAAGCTCTCAGACTCAAAGTGGCTAATCGATACCCCCATGTATCAACAAATAAAAGATATATACAACAAACAATAGGAGAACAATCATGGCTAAGACAATAACACAGCAGCAAGCTGCCATATTAAGCAATCTTATCTATGCAATAAGTACCGAAGGTGACAATAAAGGCAATTATATTTTTGATAATTCGGTAGTTGCTAATAGTGACAAAAAAGATTTAACGCTAAACGATTATATTTATGATGAGCACGGTGATTTTAGAAAAGGCATCCCTGATGATATTAAACAACAAATTGCGACTATGCCGGCACAGTTTGGGGGGTATGATGAAGGAGTGCAGTAAAAGGTATTTGGCGATATCGGCAATAGTGGTATTACTCATCGGTTTATCGTCTTATTTTATTTATAGGGCAGCCATGCATGAGTCAACAGATTCTAAGCTTGAGGCCTTAAAGCCTAACATAGTCAAAGAACTCAATCAGCGGTATCACGAAAAGTTTAAAGTAATCAAAGGCAAATATAACGCTCAAAGTAAAACTTATAGCTTTATTGTTGAGACAGATTCGATGCCAGATGAGCAATTCACTGTGATTACTGATTTAATGGGTAAGGGGGCTTTTGTCAGTAATTTTTTGCAGACTCGGCAAGCGATAGAATCTGCAAAATTGGTAGAGAGTTACTTTAAAGGTGTGGCTAGGGATTATAAAGCGGTCGCGGGAGGAGTTTCAATATCACCATTAGAGTTACCAGAAGCTCAACGATATTTATCCGCTGTGGCATTAGATAATTTGCATGGTCAAGCGCTGCACTTGAATGAGTGGATTAAGACAAGCCATCAGGCAATGATTTTTGGTGGCACGATTAAAATCAATATTAAGGAGACACCACAAAATATCCTTAAAGTGCTAGAAGTAGTCTATCAACTTAATCATTATTTTTTATCAAAAGATTTCTTTGGGTATGGTATTGATGTCCAATTGATGGATTTGCCAGAAAAACCACAATTTGTCACTTTCCCGCTAAGTTATGAAATATTTGCTCGGCAACAAGGTTGGGAAACAAATAAATATACTTGGGCAACTATATCTATATCAAATTGCACGCCAAATGGCGTGAAGAAAACATGTGGAGACAAACCAAACATACCAGAATATGCGTACATAGGCAAAAGCATTAAAAGCCCCTTAGATGTGGCGCAATATTTTAAATTTATTCCCAGAAGACCTGCCAAGTATGATTCTTTAATTTATGGGGAGCAGGATTCATGGGTTATAACAAGAAGGGCTAAATTCTCAGACTCAAAGTGGCTAATCGATACCCCCATGTATCAACAAATAAAAGATATATACAACAAAGACAACAAACAACAGGAGAACAATCATGGCTAAGACAATAACACAGCAGCAAGCTGCCATATTAAGTAATCTTATCTATGCAATAAGTACAGAAGGTGACAATAAAGGCAATTATGTTTTTGATGATTTATCTATTGATAGAAGCAATAAAGATAGAAGTCCAAAACTACATGATTATATTTATGACGAGCGAGGTGATTTTAGAAAAGGCATCCCTGATGATATTAAACAACAAATTGCGACTATGCCGGCACAATTTAGCGAAGTTTTAAATAATTTTCAGTTAAGGGAGACAAGTACGACAATTGAGCATAATGGAGAGGTCGGTGTGGGCGGTCTGGATTATTATGGTATTGCAATCAATCCGATTAATGACAAAACGAGTATTGCAATAGTCAATAAAGGGACTGATAGTGCAGGTGATGTTATCTCGGATGTGCAAATGCTTATTGGTAATATTGCTGATAATATGCTTGCTGGAGTGACTTTTGTGGATAAAATTCGAGATAATTTAAAACCCATGACGATCTCCACCACGGGTCATTCGTTAGGTGGCAGTATTGCACAAGCGCAAAGTGCGATGTTAGGTGAGCAGTTAGGCGAAAGTATCACATTTGAAGCCTTTGGCATCCAAAACATTATAAATCCATTAAAGATTGATGGGCAGTATTATGAGGTCGGTGTGATTAATAATCAAATTGTTCATGTGGCTGTAACTGATCCGGAGAAAATAGCGCTTTATAATAAATATGCTGAGAATAAAGATCTTATCGAAGATAAAATACTCAATTATCTGCGTGAAGGGGATTATGTCGATCCGGTGTCGGATAATATTGGGCAAACGATTATGTTGCCAGGTGGCGGTCTTGCGGGCTTCTTTGATATCCATAAAATCCATAATTACTTATATCAAGGCTATGATGATAATGGCAATTTGATTGCAAATAAGCTGAATATTGATGTCGTGCTAAAGGATTATGGGGACGATATTGCGTTGATTGCTAAAGCTGAGATGGTTGTGCAGCAATTAATAGAGAAAATGGCTGAGAGCCCACTTAATACTGCAGATTTTGAGGCTCTATATAAGTTAGCTATGGAAGATGCGGGCATTGATGAGGGCTTGTTAAGTGAGGCGCGCGATCGTCTGTCTGAATTTAAAGATGTCTTTGGTGATTATGCGAATTTCAATGACATGCTCATCATGGGAACGAATGTTGATGATGATTCAGCACAAGGTGAGTTATTACGGCAATTAATGGCTTTACTGGCTCAAGGTGTTGATATTAATCAAGTAGGAAACGTTGTTTTAGATGATTTGATTAATCAGCTATTTAATACGGCATTAAACGCACCGGCTGTGCGTTACGATCCATTAATTTTAGACTTAGATGGCGATGGGATTGAGACAATTGATACCAATAAAGAAGTAATGTTTGATCATACGGGTGATAATGTCTACTACGCTACTGGTTGGGTTGGCAAAGATGATGCATTATTAGTACGTGATATTAATGGCAATGGCAGAATTGATAATGGATTAGAGTTATTTGGCGAAAATACCATAAAACAAAATGGACAAAATGCCACAGATGGCTTTGATGCGCTATCGGATTTGGATGACAATCATGATGGTGTGTTTGATGCGCAAGACGCTGCCTTTACCAGCGTCAAAATATGGCAAGATGCTGACCAAAATGGTTTCTCAACAGCAAGTGAACTTAAGACATTAACCGAAGCCGGAATTGATCATATTTCATTAAATAAACAATCGATCAATAAAGAGGTTCTGGGGGCTACTTTATCCTTTGAATCAAGTTATCAAAATAATAGTGGTCAAAGCTATCAAATCGTTGCCGCAAACTTTACCGAAAATAACTTTTATAAACTTGATATGAATAGTATGTTTGAAATTACAACTGCTGATGTTAAGGGAGCTGTTGGGGTCAAAGAGGTTATAACTTATAGAGGTTATGGAGCGGTTAATTCAATGCGCCAATCTTTGCAAGTAAGTCAAGCATTAAGAGATGCTAAGGTCATTCTAGTTAATGGCGGTAGCTATGACTTTAATTTACAGATTGATTTATGGACAAAAGCAGGCAGTGATTTTGTGTCGGCAGAGAGTATGCTTGATGGTTTGACCTTGCAAGATGGCACTCAGATACAAATGAATCTAAGTGACGGTGTTGTCGAGAAAATCAAGCAAACAGCTTATTTAGAGCGGGTTAATGGGCGGCGATTATTAGATTATAGTATCGTTGATAAGGGGAGTTATTATAGTGTTGGCATTAAAACAGGTGATGTGAGCTTTGGCTGGCAAAATGTGACTAAAGGTGGCACGGTGACAATGGTTGATCAAAGCTTTTTTCAGCTTGTCAATGGGCAAAGGAGTGCAGTGATTAGTGAAGCGTTTCAACTGATGGTTGAGAATATCAAAGAACATCAGCAGGCTAATCGCTATCAAGCAGTGTTAACACAAATGCTACCTTATATAACGATCGAACAAGATGACTCAGGTGTCGCTCAATATAATTGGCAACGATTGGAAAATTATTTTCTAGAGATGGCAGAGAGTAATCCTGAAAAGAGCTTCTCAAGACTGGAAATGATTATTGATCGCCAACAACAGGAATTTCAACAATTGGGTTTTGACGCGTTAAAACTTGCCAATGACATGTTAGCTGCACCAAGTAACAAAATGTTGGCTGAATTATCAGCACTTGATGAACTTAAGTTTATGAAGAAAACATATCATTTTGTCAGTGCATCTCAATCTGAGCAAAGTCTTGATAATTATTTGATAGGTAATCACCGTAATGAAAATATTTATGGTTTAGCTGGTAATGATACTTTAGAAGGTGGCGGCGGCAGTGATTATTTATACGGTGGGTTAGGCGATGATAAACTTTATGGCAATGGTGGTGATCAACTGTATGGAGGTAGCGGTGATGACACTTTATTATCACAGGGAAACTGGCAGCATAATACCTTAATGGGCGGTAAAGGTAATGACTTACTCATTAATCATGATTACACAACAGCGACTTATGTTTATGAGGTGGGTGATGGCGTTGATACGATTCGTCGAAACGGTAGTTATCTGTACGATCGATTTAATGACGTATTGCGTTTTGGTGCAGGCATTAGCTTTGAGGATTTAAGCTTAAGTAAACAGGGTAACACCTTGAGTATTCAGGTTGGGGATGATGCAACTAACCGTGTGCTCATAGAGAATTTTTATGCGACAAGTGGCTATACCCGTACAAAGGTGGGTGGGTTTGAATTTGCCGATGGTACGGTGATTAAGCGTGAAGATGCGCGCTTGAATCCGGATATTATTGGCGATGAGTTAGCAAATACGTTATCTGGGAGTGACTTTGCAGAGAATCTTCGTGGTGGTCAGGGTGATGATAACCTAAAGGGTGCAGGAGGCAATGACTATCTTTATGGTGAGGAAGGTAACGATGTTTTAACGGGCAATGGTGGTGATCAGCTGTATGGGGGTAGCGGTGATGACACTTTATTATCACAGGGAAACTGGCAGCATAATACCTTGATGGGCGGTAAAGGTAACGACTTACTCATTAATCATGATTACACAACAGCAACTTATGTTTATGAGGTGGGTGATGGCATTGATACAATTCGTCGAAATGGTAGTTATCTATACGATCTATTTAATGACGTATTGCGTTTTGGTGCAGGCATTAGCTTTGAGGATTTAAGCTTAAGTAAACAGGGTAACACCTTGAATATTCAGGTTGGGGATGATGCAACTAATCGTGTGCTCATAGAGAATTTTTATGCAGTGAGTGGCTATACCCGTACAAAGGTTGGTGGATTTGAATTCGCTGATGGTACGGTGATTAAGCGTGAAGATGCGCGCTTGAATCCGGATATTATTGGCGATGAGTTAGCAAATACGTTATCTGGGAGTGACTTTGCAGAGAATCTTCGTGGTGGTCAGGGTGATGATAACCTAAAGGGTGCAGGAGGCAATGACTATCTTTATGGTGAGGAAGGTAACGATGTTTTAACGGGCAATGGTGGTGATCAGCTGTATGGGGGTAGCGGTGATGACACTTTATTATCACAGGGAAACTGGCAGCATAATACCTTAATGGGAGGTAAAGGTAATGACTTACTCATTAATCATGATTACACAACAGCGACTTATGTCTATGAAGTGGGTGATGGCGTTGATACAATTCGTCGAAATGGTAGTTATCTATACGATCAATTTAATGATGTATTGCGTTTTGGTGCAGGCATTAGCTTTGAGGATTTAAGCTTAAGTAAACAGGGTAACACCTTGAATATTCAGGTTGGGGATGATGCAACTAACCGTGTGCTCATAGAGAATTTTTATGCGACAAGTGGCTATACCCGTACAAAGGTGGGTGGATTTGAGTTTGCTGATGGTACGGTGCTTAAAAGAGAAAATGTGCAATCAGGTAGCGATAATCATGATGTGCTAGTTGCAAATGGTGATCTAAGCTATCTTCATGGTGGTAATGGTCAAGATAGCTATGAAATTGATTTTGCACAAACACAGAAAACAATTATTGATAATTATGATAACGATAACAGTAGTGACTTTATGAAACTCAATGGCATTAAAACGACAGATTTACGCTTTTATCGTGAAGTCAGCAACCTGATGATTAAGAATTTGGCGGATAGCAACAAGCCGCGAGAGATTGTGGTTCAAGATTGGTTTGAATCTGAAGCGCATCAAATTGATGAGATTGGGGTTGAGCAATTTGTGCTGAGTAATAAACAAATCGATGTGATTATCCAAACATTGGCAAGCTTTAATGTTGAAACAGGTGTCGGTGAAGATCTGTTAAACAAAGATCAACAAGATGAAATCAAAAGTGTATTGGCAAACTCGTGGATGCCAAAAAGTGCTTAAAGCTATACCGCTCGTAAATCATTTTGCGGTGTTCGGTGTTGAAGAAGTTTTTGATGCTTTTGAGTGCTTGAGTTGCAGATAATAGCTAGGACTATTGGCAAAATGCAAGCGCTCAAAAGGGCGCAAAATTCAATGACAGAAATGCTGTAAAATGGTTTGTGAGCGGTATATATGATGATAGTTTATTTTTTAACTTCAAACTGCTTAACGTGTTGTGTATAAGCACTTTGATCATGGCTGGTGAAGCGGCGTTTATGCTCGTTAAGTAGGGTGCCACCTAAGCGCGTATTAATCTTCTCAATGCTTTTGGTGAAGTGATCAAAGCACACTTGTGGCTCATAAGATTGTACAAGATCAGCAATATCACAACGGCATAATAGGCGTGTGTAATCTTTTTGCGTGAAGTTCTCAGGATCAAATCCTTTGACTGGCGCATCCGCTTTGATGCTAAAGAGTACATCTTTGTCTTGGGTTAACAGCTCAAAGCTTTGATCCTCAGCATTAAAGCTTAAACCGCTGTGTTTAAACAAAGTATCTAGATCTTCACCATTGAATACGTAACCACGCGGTGCGCTAATAAAATAGTTGACAATCCCTTTTTCGAGTTGCGGGTAATCGGCATGAGATGCTTCAAACTCACTAATTGGTGTATCGGCTAATGGATCAACTTTGATATCAGCGCCAAGCTCAATTTTTTGCGCAACGTCTACTGCATTTTTGTCATGTGATGTTGGATCTTTATGTGATTGCTTTATATCAACTTGTTGTTTATGTGCTGTTTTTTCTGATTTTTGCGCTTTTTTGACAGCTTTCTCTTTTTCTTGAATGGCTTGTAGTTCTGCCATCTCACGCTTATATTTCTTGCGCTTGCTGCGGCGAAATGCATCAATCAACAGTAAAATCACGATGATAATACTAAGCAATAAAATCAATTGAACTTGAGTCATATTTATAATCTATATAATGGTATTTCAATAGTGGCTTATTCTAATCAATGCATGCCTAATTAAAAAGACAAAAGCGCTAAGAATCTAATAAATTTATAATTTCATCGCTGACTTTGCGATCAGCATCACGCATTAATAGCTGATGTAAGCGGTGAAAAGTTGCTTTAATCTCTTGAGTATACGCTTGATCGTCAAAAAATCGTTTTAACTCATGAGTAATTTGATTGGCTGTGAAATTTTTCTGCAAGAGCTCTGGCACTATTTCCTTATCAGCAAGAATGTTTGGCAAGCCAACAAATTTTGTCTTTAGCATGTGCTTAACAATGGCAGCCGTGATTGTTGACATCTGATAACCAATAACCATCGGTTTTTTATAAAGCATCGTTTCAAGTGCCGCGGTACCTGAGGCAACTAAGGCAAAGTCACAGGCTTGCAGCACCATATGTGCATTACCATTGAATTTTTGAATATTGAGCTTATCAAGCAGTTCTTGATGTTTATTAATCTCACCATATAAACTTTCTTTCGCTACAGGCAGCAAGGTATCAAACTCATAACCTTGGCGTTTTAACTGAGCAATGCTGTGTAAGAAAACCGGTAAAATGCGAATGACTTCTTGTGTGCGGCTTCCAGGTAAAAGTGCAATGACTTTTCTATTGGGGTTTGTATTAATATCAAGCTGTTTGCGTGCGCCAACTGTATCCTCATTCATCGGCACTTTATTGGCTAAAGGGTGCCCGACAAAGATCGCTTTGTGCTTATGTTTTTGATAGAAAGCCTCTTCAAAAGGCAAAATGGCAAAAACGACATCCGTAGCACGTTTGATCTTTTTCATGCGGCCTTCGCGCCATGCCCAAACAGAAGGGCTGACATAGTGCGCAGTTTTGATGCCACGCGCTTTAAGCTTAGCTTCAATCGGTAGGTTAAAGTCAGGCGCGTCAATACCAATATAGATATCCGGTGGATTATCTTGGCAATGTTTGATGATGCCTTTGCGCACCTTTAAGATAGCCGGAAGGTGCTTTAACACCTCAAAAAGTCCCATGACGGATAGTGTTTCAATGGGATAAAGGCTTTTAAGTCCGGCATCAATCATTTGCTGAC
This sequence comes from Cysteiniphilum litorale, assembly GCF_003428165.1. Taxonomy (GTDB): domain Bacteria; phylum Pseudomonadota; class Gammaproteobacteria; order Francisellales; family Francisellaceae; genus Caedibacter; species Caedibacter litoralis. The sequence goes on from NZ_QLIQ01000011.1 coordinate 46,612, forward strand.
CGCCAATACCTTCTAGAATGGCGTGAGGGTAATGCTGTTTTAGTAAACGCACAACGCCTGCACCCAGTTGATCACCAGAGAGCTCGCCAGCAACAAGCATAATACGCATTAGCGAATGATCCCGCGTTTTGAGCTTTCTAGCAATGTAATAAATCGCTCGATGGCTGGTGTTTCTTGTTGCATGATTTTAAGTTTTTCAATGGCTTCAACTAAACGTAAACCTTGACGATAAATGATTTTATAAGCTTCTCGGATCTGGCGAATATCTTGCGAGGAAAAGCCTGCTCTTTTTAAGCCTTCGACATTAATGCCGCAAGGCGAGGTAGTAGGTGATGCCGTCACCATCAAATAAGGCGGGACATCCTGCGTAATTAGCGCCATATGCGCAATAAAAGCGTAAGAACCAATGCGACAAAACTGGTGAATCCCTGAGTTGATGCCAATGGTGGCAAAATCATCGACATGCACATGTCCGGCAAGGGCTGCGTTATTAACAAGAGTGACATTGTTGCCAACACGGCAATCATGCCCAATATGCACATAATTCATAATCAGATTGTTATTGCCAACACGCGTAATACCATCTTCTTTGGCAGTGCCTCCGTGAATTGTCACGCATTCACGAATGATATTGTTATCACCCAAAATAAGCTGTGAAAACTCACCATGGAAGGTGCGATCAATTGGTTCTTCACCGACAGAGGCGAATTGGAATATACGGTTATTCTTGCCGATAATGGCATTTTTACCAATAACCGCATGAGCAGAAATATTACAGCCTTCGCCAATTTTGGTATTTTCACCAATAATGGCATAGGGGCCTATCGTGACATTGTCAGCAATTTCTGCTGTTTCATGAATAACTGCTCTTTCATCGATCACGTTTACATTTCCCTATAAGCTGCAAAAAACTCAGCGCTCGCAACAAGCTCGCCATCAACGTAAGCCTGAGCTTCACTTTTGCACATACCGCGCTTGATTTTGCCCATTTTAGCATGGAATTTTAAGACATCACCTGGGACAACAGGGCGCTTAATACGCACGTGATCAATCCCTGCAAGTACAAAAAGCTTCTTATGATCTAATTGATCTTGTTCACTTCCCATCATCTTAACGCCCAAAACACCAATAGCTTGTGCCATGGCTTCAACGATTAAAACCCCTGGCATAATCGGTTGATTTGGGAAATGTCCGTTGAAAAACTCTTCATTGGCAGTGACATTTTTCTGAGCAATAGCCGTGCCTTCCTCGACGTTAATTTCAAGGATTTTATCAATCAATAAAAAAGGGTAACGATGCGGTAAAATTTCTTTAATTTGTTGAATGTTAAGCTGCATGTGTAATGTGCCTTACGTTGGTTTATTCAGAATCTTTGCATTTTTGCTCGAGCATTTTAACACGAGTTTCCAGTTTATCTAACCTAAATATGCGCGCGCTGGTGCGTTTCCACTCCATATGCGGGCGAGCATTAAATGCTGCAGTATAAAAGCCAGGCTCGGTAATGCTTTTGCTAACATTTGAGGCAGCTGCCAACAGAACCCCGTCGCAGATTTCCAAATGACCACTGACGCCTACTTGACCGCCAAGTAAGCAGTTTTTGCCAATAGTGACCGATCCGGCAATGCCTGTTGAACCTGCAATTGCAGTGTTTTCACCAATAATGACATTGTGTGCGATTTGCACTTGGTTATCGATCTTAACCCCATCGGCGATAATAGTGTCATCAATCGCACCTCGATCAATAGAGGTAGAGGCACCTATCTCAACATGATTGCCAATAGTCACCCCGCCGATTTGCGGAATTTTAACCCAGTTGCCTTTTTCATCTTTGGCATTACCAAAGCCATCTGAACCAATCACGGTGTTGGCATGAATAATACAATAATCACCAATGTGCACACCATGATAGATCGTGACATTAGGTTTTATTTCAGTCTTTGTGCCAATGCTTGAGTTATCTAGGATCACGCAATTAGCACCAATAATTGCATTTTCAGCTATGATGACATGCTCACCAATGACAACATTGGCAGCAATGGATGCATTGGCGGCAATTTTAGCAGAGCTTGCGATTGTTGCACTTGGGTGAATGCCAGAACGTGCTTTAGGCGCGCAATCAAACAAAGCTGCCACCTTGGCAAAGGCAAGATAAGGGTTATCAAGAACCACCGCGTTTGTAGGGCAAAGCTCAAGCGCCTCTTTGGTTAATAAAACGGCTGAAGCCTTAGTCTCCTTAAGGTCATTGATATATTTGCTATTGGCTAGGAATGAAAGCTGCCCTGATTTAGCACCTTTGAGTGTCGCTAAGCGATCAACGACGATAGATTCATCACCATGGACATAACCACCAAGATCTTCAGCAAGTGTTTTAAGTGAGTACATGTTTATATATCCTTATTCGTATAAAAAAAAAGCCCCATTAAGGAGCTTTTTGATCAACTGGCTGGTGCGCGATTACGCAGCAGCAACTTCCAATGCTTTGATCTTAGCAACAAGGCGGCTCTTATGACGCGCTGCTTTGTTCTTGTGGATTAAGCCTTTAGTAGCGTAACGATCTAATACTGGCTGAAGTTTAGCAAAACAATCTTTTGCTAAAGATACATCGCTTGCTTCGATTGCTTTAATGGTTTTCTTCATAAAAGTTCTCATCATTGAGCGACGAGACATGTTATGTTGACGGTTTTTTTCTGCTTGTCTTACACGTTTTTTAGCTTGTTTACTATTAGCCAATGTTCTTCTCCGATTATTTATCTATATTTAGGTATCAAGTGACAGATCACCACAATCAAGAAACGGACACGCTTTTCTGAAATAGGATCAACTGCTAATTTAAAATCGCAGCGTATTTTGAACCGATTTGAATGGTATGTCAATAAGCTTGTCGTATTGAATTGCAGTGACCTTGTTAAAAAGTGCAAAAAATAACAAATACATTATGATGAGTCAGTTGATTTACGAGTGGCATATTAAGACACAACGCATTTATCTATACTGCAAACGCCCGACAAAAACATAGCCATGACCGCGAATGGTTTGTAAAAGATTGGCTTGTTTGTCATCAATCTTGGTACGTAGACGGCTGATAATAACATCAAGTGAGCGACTGTCAGATTGATCTGCCATGCCAAATTTATCGGCAATCTCATGTTTGGATATCACCTGCCCTGGGCGTGTTAGAAAGAGCTCAAGTAGACGCTGCTCGGTTTGTGTGAGATTAATTTTGTTACTTAGACTTGACAGTGTTTTATCATGTAAGTGATAGCTTAATGAATTAAAGATTATGGCTTTTGTTTGATTTGATGTATTGTTCATACTGAATTTAATCAGATTATTAACGCGCGCATATAGCTCATGAATATTAAATGGCTTTTCCATATAATCATTAGCCTCGGCTTCAAGACCGATAATACGATTAACCTCACCGGTATTGGCTGAAAGGATCAAAATAGGGATATCTGGTAATTCTTTGCGAATGCTTTTGCATAACTCAATCCCATAAATATCAGGTAAATTAAGGTCTAGTATAACTGCCGAGAAGCGCTCTTTTTGTAGCATCTCCAAAGCATCTTGCCCGCAACTAGCATGTGAGCTAAAGAGGAGTTTTTGCTCGAAAAAATGCGCTACTGCATCAGCGATCCCTTTGTCATCATCGATGATCAGTACTTTATTAATATTCATTTCTTTTTTTTGCCCCATTTATATCCATGGCTTGTTACCCAAGTTTAGCCACTTTTATTTGATTCGTGAAGCATGATTATATCGGTATTTTGACGAGAATAGTTAGCAATCAAAGCGCAGGCTATGTTAACGGCTGTTAACGAGCAAGGGGTTTAAAAGATGCGTTAACTGGGTATTATGTGCTCAAGCGTTTCGGGGAGTGCTTGATGCATAACAAATGATAGGTAAAGTGGTATGAGATTTTTCGCAAAACATATATTAAGCACGTTGTCATTAGTCATGGGTAGCATGGCCTATGCGGTGCCATTTAAAGATTGCAATGGTGGTGTGACAGTTAGTGGTATGTTTGATTATGTTTATAAGAATGAGAAAAATGAATTAGGGCTTGTAAAGCGTATTACGAATAGCTCATGTAAAACCAGTTATTATTTAATCAATCTAGAAAAGGTTAATCAACCGTTTGCTCAAGGTAATGATAAGGCAGACAAAAACAACATGCCAACTGAAGAAGAAATGACAATTAAAGATATGGCACTATCAGGGCTGTTGGTTTCACCACAAAAAATGATCTTAGGTCCGAAGCGTAAAGATGATGTTAATTTCATTATAAATAGAGAGATAAACAATGCAGATAAACTATCGTTCTATCGGCTAAAATTCACACCGGTTTTGCCGGAGAAGAAATATGGTTTTGACGTCGATGAAAAAGTTGCAGCAGAGGCAACCCTTAACTTAGGGGTCTCTACGGCAATTGTCGTTGAGCCAAAGAATCCTGATTACACCTATGATTTACAGGTGATTGAGGGTGAGAAAGTTACATTACAAAACCAAGGTAATGCGCTCATTATTTTGGATATTAGTGGAAAATGTAATTTTCGACCTGAAGCGCAAGATGCGGAAGATAATGCAGTTATACCGTGTGCTGTGGGCGGTAGTCAGGATATCAGAGTATATCCAAACCAGCTTAGAGACATCCGTCTCTTGGGTTATCAAGGGGAGGTTTTTCTTTTTATAAAAACAGGAAACTCATCCATAAAGAAAACATTTTATCTTTGATAACAGCGTTTAATCCAAACTAAATAAGGTCTAAATATGAAAAAATCAATTAAACTATCCTTGTATTCATCAATGATGGCAATCATTTTAACAGGACAGATAAATGCTGTTGAAAATCCAACTGCTAGTATAACAGCAACTGTTTCAGCATCTGTTCCAGTTACATTTACCTCAAATGTGGCTTTTGTTTTATATGATGGTTTAGGGAAAAATCCACAGGTAAATCCTACATCAATTACGTTGTCACTAGGTGCTAATGCAAGCGTCAATATATCTACAGATGCACAAGACGTCTTTAAAGGTGTTTGGACTGGTTTGAGCAAGCCTGTATCAGATACCGATTCTATGTCAATAGATTACTTTGATGTAGAGGCAGTAAGGTGGCTTGCTGTATATGAAGAGCAAAATACGAAAAGTATATCAGCACTAGATATAAATTTTTTTGGGGCAGATTCTAATAAAATGGAGGTTAATGGAAAAGATTTATATGCTACTGTGGTTTACCCGCTTGATGGTTCAGCTGTTAGCATTGAAGATAAATCGGCCGTCACCTTAGGTACAGATAATGTTACTGCTACAGCTATTAGTAAGGCAAAAGAATTGCTCGCCTGGAATCCAGCAACAGAATCTGATTTGTTGATGATTACTGATACCATAGCTAGTGATCAGGTGGCATATATTCCATTCGCATTTGTTGTGGGCAGTAAAGATATTCATTCAGTTATTGAGTATATAAATACTTTTGGGAGTGCAAATGCTTATAATTTTAATGGTATTAATGTACAAATAAAAGCAACCTTTTCTTAGATTGGATTAGAAGAGGTGGTATTTGTATAGTGTGATAATGTATAAATAAGTTAAGTTGCATTAGTAGGATCTCTCCTCTGGTAAGAGAGGTCATATCATTTAAGCTGTATGAGTGGGGGATACAGTTTAACTTATTGTTGATTCATGATAATCCATCTCGCTTAGCTGCCGGATAGTGAAAAATATTTTATGCGGTTTTTTCTTGGGTTTTTGAGCGGTATATATTCAGGGTGATAAATTATTTTTGGGTTGTTTGTTACTATTTTTTATTGCTGTCTATATGAGTGAGTGTAAATAAACGTGAATGATTCTCTGAAATTAAAAAGAAAGTTTATAACATGTGCTATTGGATTTAGCATATCATTGGCGGTTTATGCAAAGGGAAGCAATAAGGCTAATGCATCACTCATTGAGTTTGTTCCATCTGGGTTTGAGAGCATGCTCTATACTAGCGGATTGGTTGTCAATCTTATTTATCAAGGCGAAAGCATTGATGAATATACTATTCAATTTATCACTGCTGATAAATATACAGTAGATTTAGAAGGTTTGCTTAATCAATGGAAGGTAAAGCCCACGTTAAAAACTTATCTTATAACTAAGCTTGAGAAAGAGGGGCTCACACTTAATGAGGTCATCTTGCTTCCAGATGGCAGTAGTTGGTTAATTCGTTCGGTGCTAGATATTGAAGCATTAACTTTAACGATTGATATTAACCCAGATGCACTGATAAAAAGTCGAGTGAATGAGAGTACTTATTTTGATGATGGGTTTATAAAATCGAGTGTTAATAGGTTTTCATCGATTTTTAATTATAACCTTGATGTTGCACAGGACTTCTCATCCCACACCAATAATAACTCATCACTATATTTCGGCGTGGGCAATACAGTGAGTTTTGAGCAAACCAATATCACCAGTTCTTTTGGTTTCTCGTATGATGATGGCAATGGTTTTGATGCAATCTTGAATCAAATTCAAATAGCTCATGATCTTAAAAGTAATTCACTGTCACTTGGTTATGGTGGTGGATTATTAGGTGCGGGTGCCTTATCTGGGATAAACTTTGGCTACTCAGGCAGTGTGATTGCTGTCTCTTTATACTCTAATAGTCGATTATCAACCTCAAATGAAAGTGCCACACTGCATCCGATTACACTGTTCTTTCCAGCGCAATCTACGGTGCGTGTTTACAAAGATAATAAGCTCATTAGTGTGCAAAACTTTAATGCAGGGATGTATGACTTAAGTACACAAGATTTTCCTGTTGGTGTTTATAATGTGAAGATAGAGGTCTATCAAGGAAGTACGCATATTTCAACAGTAAATAAGCTCATTGAAAAACCATTCGTTATATCGGGACTAGATCCAGCACTAGGCTTTGCCTATGCGGTATGGGGAGGTGTTGCATCTTCGGCAACAGGAGGGGCATATTTTGACCGACCTTATTTGGGAGGGAGCATGAGTAAAGTGATCAATCGTTATATGCTTTCAAATATAGCAACCTATCAAGCAGGTAGTTTGACAGTGCTTGAACTAAATAACCAGTTTAAACTCCCTTGGTCACTCGTTGGTAATTTAAGTTTGGGTGTTGATAATAGCTTAGGCTATGGTTTGCAGGCTAGTTTAAATACATCTTTCATCAATGGTTCTAATATTGGTATTTCATATAGTCAATATCAAAGTGAACTACAAGAGTCTCCTTTTGCCGTAGGCTACGAATCGGGTTCTATCGGTATCTCAGCGAATGTGGCGTTTGGACGTTTTGGTGATCTTTCAGGCTCAATCAATTATGATTTCATGAGTGATGTTTTCTATTATACGATGGGTTATAATTTGTCATTATTTAATCGATATGGTTTAAATATCAGTGGCTATGTCAATCTGGATTGGCAAAATACTCAACATTTTGGAAGTATGGTCATCGATGAATTCAATTACTCATTTGGTCTAAATTTATCATATACAATAGATCAAGTCGGTATCATTGGACTTGGTTCTCAATATACGCCTAAAAGCGAAACGTTTGCCAGTAATATTAACTACACACACAACGATACAAATAATGAGTTTATCTTTGATTCAATAAATATCGGCTATATGGAAAGCCCTGATTTAGGAATGATAAATTTAGGTGCAAACTTTAGTACTCAAATTATCTCAGGAAGCATTAATGCAACAGCGAGTGATCATTTAGAGGGTGCTGGTCAAAGTTTATCCGCTACTTTAAATGGTAGTATGGTATATGCACAAAATGCTGGTGTGGCGTTGAGTGAGTCGGCAGGCGAGGCTGGGCTTTTGTTTTATTTAGATAGTCCCGAAGAGGTTAATATGCGACTGATGGTGAATGATACAACGTATAATGTATCCTCTGGTGCGAACTTTATTCCACTTGCGCCATATCAAAGCTACGAAACCTATGTATTGCAAGCTACGATAAATGGTTCAAACTATGACTGGGATAATGCTAAAGAATCATTTGCACTTTATCCTGGGAATATCTATTCAGTGGTTAAAAAGATTCGTCGTGTCACGCAGGTTAGTGGGCAGTTAATCAGAAATCATCAGCCATATGCTTTTGGAAAGTTACAAAGCGATGACAGATTAAAGACATACAGTGATGAGAATGGCTATTTTTTACTAAGTATAGATAAAGAAAATCCAGTATTAAACATATCTGGAGATGGCTTTAGTTGTGAAGTCTCCATTAAAGATAAGCTCAATGGTGATGCTATTGTTAATGGTCAGTGGATTGGAGAAGTAGGATGTTAAATAAAGAAGAGCATGTGAACTATATTTATTTTATGATTGTTTTTATCTTTTTGGTGTTTAACATTGAAAAGAGCTATTTGGCTGTGCGAGTTGTTACACCAGAGATTGTTGATATGCAGCATCCTGCCACTATTTATTTTTCTGAATCAATGGATGAAATTGTCAATGTCTCAGGTCAAAGTCTGAGTATGCTAAGCAAAAGTGAGCAAGCATTAACAGAAAATGGTCGTTATGTCGTGTGGAAAAAGGAATACGTTAGTGCTTATCCACTATTAAAGTCAGTACCAGATTTTTTTGGCAAAGATGAGATAAGGCAAGCACTAAAAACCAAAGCATTACAGAAAGTAAAATTAAACGCGCGTTTTGGGTATGGTGCCCAGATTAAAGATCTGGATATTTTATTATTGGGTTATATTATGGAATTTTCCAGTACAGATCATTCATCGATTATGGTGGATATTGAAGAGCGCAGCTGTGTGCTATGGAAGCAGAGTCAGCAAGGAAAAATACAAATTGCATTTAAAGCAGGGTGCGCATCTGAAAGTGCGATGATACGTGGTGATAAAGGCTGGAAAAAAGCATTAAAAGGAATCTATTTTGGTATTAACACTGAGGGGGTAAAGCAGCTAAAGGGTGGGCAATGGCGCTTAGTCAGCGCAACTGTATCACCAAGGATATCATTGGCAGTAAAAAATATTATAAGTAAACATAACAAGGAACTAAGCGCTAAGTTAGCAGATGATAAGAGTATGCAATTTAGTTTTCACTTTCCACCGAATAGTTTAACGCTTAATATTCCATATTTTGCTACTTTGCAAACATTATCAGGTGAAAGTAAACCACAGATAGAGTTAACCAATTCGCTAAATAATGAGGGAGACTATACAGCGAGCTTATCTGGGAATCGGTTGTTACATTTTAAAACCAACCAATCAATTATCGGTGTCAATATCTTGGTTGAGTGTGATATAGAAATACAAGATGATGAAGCGTTGTTGTGTGGCTTATACAATAAAGAAAAAGATACTTATAATAAACTACTTCTGGAAGTGAATGAGTGTGACTCTTTAGGTGTTTGTGTTGATAATCAAGGTCAATGGCTATCCCCGCACAAAACGGTACGATTAAATCATCTTGATGCATCTTTTTTTGAGCTAAATATGTTGGCACCAGGATTAGCTAAAAATGTCTCAGGAGACTATATAAGCACAGTCACGATCATGGCAAAGGCAGAGTTTTAATTTCAATAGACTTTAATATGTAATAATAAAGAAATAAGTTGGGCTATATGGTTGTAGAATAGCGTCACAAGTGACAACAGCATGTGGCTGCTAACAGGATTTAAGCGCGTCACTAGTGTAGCGTCCCCAACTAGTGATGACTGTGGCGCTCTATTTCTCACCTCTCCCCTTGTGGGAGAGGTCGTGCAGCATAAGCTGCGCGGGTGAGGGGGTTACTATCATATGTAAATAACCATTAACACACACAGGGTTTTAAAGTGAGCAATTTTGGGTATTATTTGCTCTGCAAACAATCCAAATCAAACCGGAATTTTGGTGTTGCAACTTTCAATGATTCAATTAACAGAAGCTAAAAATGAGGTAAATAATGAATAAGATAAAGAAGTTGACTGCATTTATGTGTGTCACGTTAGGGATCTCAGGGGGGGTGCCATCATCTGCTGCTACGAAATGGGATACGATTAAAGAAGGGCAGACAAGTCATGTTAATGCTGAGCTCAATGCACTCTATGTAACAACGCCAACAGGTATTTCTATCTCGCAAGACAAAGGGGTAAGTTGGTCTGACAAAACATTCTTTGATATATCAAGTAGTGTTACCAAGATAAATCATATAGCAAGTTATCAGCAGAATATTTATGTGGCAACGAATGCGGGATTATTTGTATCAAGTAATTTGGGAGATAGTTGGAAGATGTTTTCTCAACTTGGAAATGAGGGCATTTCACGCATACATGTTACTTCAGCCATTGATTTTTATGTTGTGACAAGCTCTGGTGTAGCTAAATTGTCTAATGATGCTGGGCAAAGCTGGAAAGTGGTAGGGTCACGTCAAGGATTAAAGGATACAGGTATTATTGAGTACTATCCTGATAAGGTAAATGGTCTGGAGTTTGCCTCCTCTGAAATAACTGGGAATGTATGGGCTTGCAATGAGGGACTGAACTGTAGAAAAATGCTTAAGCAGCCAAATTCTTTAATCAACAGTTTTAGTGCAGATACGAGTGTCATATATGGGGCAAGCACTAGTGGGCTTTACGTATTTGAATATCGCAAGTTAGAAGCAGATGAAAAAGATGATATTAAGTGGGTGCTAAAGGATACTAGCAATAACTTACCAAGCAATAATATTACTAGTGTATTTGCTAGTAATGGTCAGGTTATCGTGGCAACGGATGCAGGTGTTGCATTATCGAATAATCTAGGAAATAATTGGAAATATCACAATGCTGATAATGGTCTGGCAAGTTCTAAGGTTAACGATATCTCAATACTGTCAGATGTCGCATATGCAGCGACAGAAGGTGGTCTATCTATATCTAGTGAGGCAACAGATCGATTTGTGCAGTACAAAGATACAGATTGCTTGCTCGATACCCAAACTGGCTTGATCTGGCATAAAAATGGTTCTTTATATGCAGGAAACTGGGTAGAGGCAATGAATAAGTTTCCATATGATGCAAGCTCTAGTGAGAATGTCTGTGGGCTAACTGGATGGCGGTTACCTGCAAAAGCTGCTTTAAGCCAGTTAATTTTGGGATGGGTCGATGATGGTTACAAATATCCAAATACCTATCTGGAGTCCCAAGGTTTTACTGATTTAGCTGAGCATTATTGGAGCGCTACTGAGAGCCTAGGAAATGCTAATAATGCTGAAGTTTTAAGTCTGATGACAGGTGATTGGCGTTCGTATGCTAAGCTCACGCCTTATGCTTACTTGCCGATAAACGATAGCAATGTACCGGTGAGTGCTCGCCCAATCGTAGAGATAGGTTCTACTGTATTAGAAATTGAAGAAGGTACAAGTCAGAAAATTGTGGGCTCTAAAATCACGGCAGCCGAGGATAAAACAGTTGAGTCAATCTTGTGGACTGGCGTAGGTAGTGAGTATCTGGATAGTGTAGATAGTATTGAACCAACCATTACAGCACCTGTATATAGCGTTGCTGGTGATAATGAATATGGACTTGTACTGATTGCAACTGATAACCATGGGATAACCGGTAAAGATACAGCAGGCTATAAGGTGACTCCAAATAATGATTTGTTAGCGATCAATGTTGATAATGGTGGGGAGTTAATTGAAGGTGAAGTTGCTGCTTTAAAAGCAACAGCAAATGGAGGCGATGAGCCATATAAGTATTCATGGTCAAGTAGTGATGGAATTGCAATAGCACACCCTGATGATAGTCAAGGTGAGGCTAGCTTCATAGCACCTGATTATAAAGAAGGTCAGAGTAATGAATATACATTTACTGCAATGGTTACTGATGCAGCACAAAGGAGGCAAACAACGACAACCACTTATACAGTTGCTCAAAAAAGTGTAGAAGACTTGCAAGTATCTGCCGGTATCGGTGGGGAAGTCATAGAGGATAAGAAAGTCGATCTTTCGGTAACTGTGAACAATGGCCAAGCACCATATACTTATAAGTGGACAAATGACCAAGGTATAAAGATTAGTAATGCTGATCAGGCGCAAGCTAGCTTTACAGCACCTGAGTATCAAGAAACTAACAATACCTATGAATTTAGAGTACTGGTAACTGATGATTTAGGTAATACAGGTACTGCAAGTGTAAGCTATGAAGTTCAAATAGATAACTCTAAGTTATTCGTTACTGGAGGTACTAAAGAAGGTATTTTACAAGAAGGTGAGCAATCTAAAATGGTTGTCACTGTATCTGGAGGAGCCAGTCCATATACCTATTCTTGGTCAGGAGCTCCTGGCATTGAGGTTAATACTCTGGATCAATCGCGTGCAACCTTTACAGCGCCTGACTACATCAATGGCAATAATGAATATGTTATTGTTGCAAAAGTTGAAGATGCAATTGGTAGAGTAAATCAGGTTGAATATAATTATACTGTTACCGCAGATCCTATGCTTGTACCGATAGCTAATGCAGGGTCAGATCAAATAGTCACTGAAAGTGATGTAAGCACTGTAACTGGAAAAGGCGAGAGTAAAGGTAATAGAACGATTGTTGGTTATGAATGGACAGGTTCTGGTGCCCAACACTTAGATAATAAAACAAGTCAAACGCCTCGTTTCACAGCACCGGCTTACAGTGGTGCAAATGATGTTTATGAGCTTAACTTAGTGGTTATAGATAGTTCGGGTATTAGCAGTGCTTCTTCAGTGGCGACATATACTGTATCACCAGATGAAGCATTAACACCTGTGGCAAATGCTGGTTCAAATGGACGCGTAATTGAAGGGCAATCTACTCAGTTAAATGGGCAGGGAGAAGCCAAAGGGCAGCGAGTCATTAGTAGCTATCAATGGAGTGGTAATGGTGCGCAGTATTTAAATGATAAAAATATTGCAACACCGCAGTTTACTGCGCCAGCCTTTGACATTAGTAAGAGTAATACTTATGACTTGACACTACATGTTACGGATAATGTCGGCATGGTAAGTCAAGGCTCAGCAATACAGTATTCAGTTGATGTTGATATTAGTATTGTACCAATAGTAAATGCAGGGAGTAATCAAGAAGTTGAGGAAAAGAACAGTGTAGTAGTCAATGCAAGTGCTCAAGCTCTTGGAGGACGAACTATTAAGAGTTATCACTGGAGTGGTAGTGGTGCTGCTTATTTAAATAACAAGAATATATTAAAACCAACATTTACAGCGCCTTCATATGCAGGAGTTTCTAGCTCATATGATTTGATTTTAACTGTTACTGATAGTGCAGGAATTGCTTCTGTTTCACAGCCAGTAAACTACATAATTATTGAGAAAGCACCAAGATTTGAAAAAGTACAATCGCAGACGGGATGTTATAAAGATAGACAAACAGGTTATATATGGACAGATAGATCAGTATTTCCAGTTGTTCCTGGGAAAAGTTTTAGAGGAGCTTTTACCTACAATGAAGCTGTAGACTATCTAAATAATAATTCTATTTGTGGTATGAAAGGATGGGAAATGCCAACGAAAAATGATGTCCGTGAGTTGACTAGAGGCTGGAACTCTTCTCAAGCCTGTGATAATAGTAAGGGCTGTTCAGACTCATTAAAATATCTGGCGTTTGAAGGGTTAAACGTATACTACACATTCTCTACGATTACTGATATGAGACCGCCACTTGTATTCACACAAGAAAGAACTTCTAGTAATGATCGTTCAATTGTAATTAGTTTGTATGATACGAATTATGCTCCTTCTTATGCTGACACACTTCCAACAAATCTTTTTCCAGTTTTAAAATCTACAGGTAATTAAGATAATTTTTAAGTTTGGGTCTTTGCTATTGAGATCCTTGCTCTTTATATAGTTTAAACTATCGAGAATATGTCAATAATTTATCATGTGCTTGATAGCTTAGTCGTTTCAAGTGACTTTTATAACTACATCTGTCACCTACCGCACCCTTATGCAGGAGCATACCAAGTGGCTTTGCCGAAACTAAATAGAGCAATAATTTGTGAGTGCTCCTCTTGATGGTGAAAATTGAACAAAAAACAGCAAGTTATTCAGGGAGATGATAGAAAGAGGAGTAAGGGATAAAATATTTTAGACTAGAAACTATATGTCCATCATAGACCTCTTTATGATGGACATTGCTTTTAAAAGGTTTCCAATATGCAATATATTCAAATTGTTTTTGTATTTCTAATAACTTTTTTTTCAACGCATTTATATGCTAATAATTTAAATAAGTTGCCAAGTGATTTAAATATTGCCACGTCAGTTTTTGCTCCAAACGTAGTAGCTGTGGCCGCACCTCCAACAGATCATAAATATATGACTGAGAATGATATCCCAGACTGGGGCGGTCTGATGGATAGAAGTTTGTCTTTATTAGGGTTATCAGTCGTTGCAGTTGGTGCAATAGCATTAATGCCACAGTCTATATCAAACTGGGAGATTGATGATAATGCAATATCAAATTTACCCAAAAAGTGGTGGGATAATGTATCAAGCGGTCCAGTTTGGGATAATGATAAATGGTATATTAACTATATTGGTCACCCGTATGCAGGAGCGATTTACTATATGGCTGCACGTGACTCTGGCTTTGGTGAGTTTGAGTCATTTTTATATTCAGCCTTTATTTCAACATTTTTTTGGGAGTATGGCGTAGAGGCATTTGCGGAAGTGCCTTCTATTCAAGATTTGATTGTGACACCTGTTGGCGGTTGGCTATTGGGCGAGTATGCTTTTATTCCTTTGTATCGTTATATTGAGCAGAATAATGGTGAACTCATAGGGTCGCAAACGTTGGGTAGTATTGTCAAGTTCGTCATAAATCCAATGTTTGATCTGTCACATCTTTTTGGATTTGATACCAAAAGCTATTTGAAGCTTGAAACAGCACGGTTTAATAAATCAAACAATACTATTTCTTCTTTGGATAAAACTCACGATGATCGTTATATCAAAGCAACTTTTTCGTTGAGTTTTTAACGATACAATCGTTTGGTAAACCGTAGTTAACCTAGACAGGCTTCATATTATAAATTTAATTGGTATGCTTAAATTATGACTTGAGTATATCAGTGAAATTTACAGTACAATTTTTTTGGGGGTACAATAATATGTTTAAAATAAAAAGCATAATGCTTTACCTTGGCATCTTGAGTGCGGGTTATGTTGAAGTTGTAAATGCAACTAATCAGGAGATGACTGGAGAGACATTTAATTCATTAGGGTTTTATGATGCTTGCAATCCAACTCAACTTGATTATGAAAATGCAAAGAAATGTATTTGGTTTGATGAAGTCTTAGACTCAAGAACATTAATAACTGCCCCTGCTCCAATCAGTATAATGGATCAATTAGGAATTAAGTATGACCGTTCTGATCTGGGGAGTTTTGAATATAATGGCGCGGAACACACGTTTTTGTATCCAACTTATGAGTATAAATCGCCTAAATTTGAGAGTGGCATGGCATACTGTCAAGCGTTATCGGATTTAAGGTTTGCTGGTAGAAGTGATTGGAGACTGTCTACTATGGCGCACCTAAGAGCACTTCATTTAAGCTATAAAGACGTTACCAAAAAAGTTTCAGCTCCTTATTTATTGGAAAATTTATATTATATAATGGGTACTGTTAGTAACAATGCTGAAAACATTAAATATAAAACTAAAGGATTAATAACTGACTTTGATTTTGAATATGATCATGCGAGAGTTAAAGATAAAGATCATGGTGTAGTTTCCTGCTATTCAAATGATAAATATTCAACCTCTCATACCCCAACAATGACTATGGTTAGTGCTAAAAGAAGTCAGTTAACATCAGAAGCATATGAAAGTTGTTTTAATAGTGAATATCCCAAGCATTTTCATATTTTTTCAGATAATGAAGGACATATTCCATGCTTCCGAAAGGGGGAAATTTTAATGCCTGGGATATTGTGGTTTGATTTTAATGAAAACTTTGAGTATGCCTTACAAGGAGCTAGCCTAACCATCATGCCAAATTATTTAGATTCTGCAGTAACTTGGTATAGGATATCGCCAGAGGGGAGGCAGACTATTATTTCTAGAAACTACTCTTATACATTGGATGACAGTGATATAGGGAATACAATTGCTGTTTGTTCTGATATGCATTATGACTCAGGAAAATATAACAAATGTGCCTTTATTGGTGCAGGGAGCAAATATTTCCCATATGGGTATTGGGATTCTGAAAAGTCGAGCTCAGCAGTCATAGAAGACTCAAATATAGATGAGATATTTAAATATGAACTAGGAACTCTTGTGGCTAATGATTATTACAATGGTAGATTGCCGTTGGGTGCTGCATTTCGAGTTAGAATAGCTTCAGAAGGGTATGATATTGAAGTAATTGATATTAATGAAAAACAATTAACAGAATACTGGAGAGAGGAATGGCGCTATCCTATGTTAATTGCCTCAACGGTTAATGATAGTAGCACATTTATAAAAATTGGTCAGTTACACAAAGATTTGAACAGTATTTTGCCAATAGCTAGTTCATATCAAAATGTTATATACTCACGCCTACCAAATGTTTCGGTGTTTATAGAGCTTATTATTGAAGATCAATCATCTGAGGTTGAGTATGTTAATCACATGCATCAAAAACGCTTTAATGATTTGTCAACGTATAGATTTAATATAATGAATTTATCGTCTTCTAATAATAGCTTATCTTTGCCAAATAACCTTCCTGCAACGACTACTTTAATCGCTAAAATTAACTGCGACAAAGATTTATCTGAGTTAATAAGTGTTTATTTTCCAACAGTTGAATCTGGTATATCATATCGTTGGCCAGCTACTCTTGCAAAAACATTGAACTCTCGTAGTAAATGTGTAATTGCAGGTGAGAAAAAAGATAATGGTTCAGGTGAAGTTGAGGTAATTCAAAGCGAATATCGCAATAATGTTTACTCAAGAGATGAAACAACTTTAATTACTATCGAGCTTATGTAATTTTCTTAAGCAGTTTAGATGTTTAGTATGGGGTGAGTTTAATAAATGGTATCTTAAATCAGAAAAGATTAATGATTAAATAGGATGGCATTAAAAAAGGATAAGAGGGATTTTATGAAAATATTGTCTATATGTGTATATATGTTTGGCTTTTGGTTCTCACTACAAGCTTATGGCGCCTTTCATAAGGAAGCGCAAAGTTCGAAGAGCGTCAATACTATTAATGATCTAATTCAATCTGGTAGCTATGGTCATTCTGTGATTTTGCGAGGAAATATCACTAGTCAAATTTCAAGCGGTAAGTATCAATTCCAAGATGATCAAGGAGATGTTATTACGGTTGAGATTAGCGAGTATGTAATTGGGAAAATGGATATCACCCCATTGGATAAGGTTAAGATATATGGCACGTTGGACAAAAATGTTTTTGGACGTGAGATTATTAATAACGTATATCGACTGATCATAGATCAATAATATATACTACGTGCGGTCACAATTTGCGGTTTTTGTTTTTGTCTTTTGAGCATCTTTGACGTATTTATGTTTGAGAATAGAGCGGGTTATTGTTTGCAAATCAATACGCCAAATCTACAACAAAATGCTTCAACATATTCTATTGAGGGGTTAATACCAAAGATTTAAAACAGCCAATATGCCTCTTGTAAATCAGAGTTAACTTGGATGCCCTTTATGTTATAAGTTTATCTGATATGCTTAAGTTATATCAGATAAGTCGCAATATGAATAGTTGTGATGGTATGTGACATTATGGGGTTTTTTACAGCGTGATTACAATTACCAAGTATTTGAGATCAATTGATTACAAATAGTTTCATCATTATTTTATTACAGCAGCCTAAATACCAACAAAAAAGGGGTAAATATGAAGAGGATAAAGAAGTTAGTTACAGCAATAGCAGTTATGGGATTTGTAAATTGCTATGGCTATGCGGCAGATTTAAATAGTCAGTCAATGAATGCGCGGCAAACAGTATCAACTGCCGTTGCTCAGTTAGGTAAAGGAGTGCCAGTTATGGCTTCTACATATTCGAAGGGATATGATGTGTGGTATGGATCCATGTTCATCATGTCTGATGGATTTATGTATATTGTTGATGACAACTGGAATATTTTGTATGTCCAAAATGTTAAAGATTACTCAGGCTATCCTCAGGAGAAAGGAGTGCCTGTGGCAGGCTTTATACAACCTGGTTATAGTGAAAATGATATATATCAATATCATATATTTTATGATGGTTCAATGTATAAGTCATCGCCGTTTTATGATATGGATTGGGCTGATACTCAAAAAAATATCTATGATATGGAAGGTTATCCAATTGCAAAGGGTATTCCTGTAGCCGCATTTGAGTGGACTAAAGCAAGTAATTCTTTCCGCATGATTATTTTAGCAGACGGTAGTGTTTATCGGTTTATGGAGGATTGGGTATTTGAACCAGATCCTGATCTTCCTGGTGCCAATATTAAGAATGCCCCAGACTACCCAAAAGATAAGGGCGTTCCTATAGCTGCATACCAGTCTCCGAATAAGCAATCTGATGAAATTTATTTTATTTTTGCAGATGGTTCACATTATCGTATTGGTGTTGATTCTACTGAATGGAAGTTTGAAGCAACTGTTCCTGCTAGTATATATGAAGAAAAAGGCTACCCTAAGCTTGATGTCGGCTTACAGGTAGAGCTGTCGTTAGAACATGATCTAAGCTTATTAGGCGGGACATATAAGATTTATAATAATAGTAAAAACCAAGCTAGATTAAAAGTTAAGGCAAGTGTCTATAGCGAAAATGAATATTATGAGCGGACTTACTATGATTTTGATATCAATGAGTTAATGGGTGCGTTAACGCTATATGATCAACAAGATATCATGAAGCCACAGCTTTTTTCATTGCAGCGCAATGAGTATATTTTAGGAAGTTTTAATGAAACGCGATTAATATCTTCGACCGTTGAATTAGGTGAGTTAGTTAACTATGAATTAAAGGCGGCAGATAAGATTGAGAAGTCTGGTTATATTTATTTTACTTCTGCAGCGGAGCAATATCAGTTATATAATCTTTGTGTTAAATATATGGAAGATCAAGATCGATCAAATGGTGGGACTTGTAATAAGCAGACTGTTCTGGTGGAAGGAAAAGTACCGTTGGAGTTTTCACGCTCAAGCTTTGAGTGGCAGTTGAATTGGCGATGGAATGATACTGTAACTTACACAGAGAATATCTATAGATTGATAGGTAATTCTGTGAAAATTAGATCAATTTATAACGCAAATGCATCTGATAATGGAGAGAAAGCTTATGCTCCGAAACAAAAGTTTCAGTATGGAACGACAGGATTTAAATTATTGGGGGGATCAAAAAATCCAGGCAAAATTATCCTAGAAAAAAATGAGGTTAGTATTTACAACTATATGTTAAGCGATAAAAAAGGATGTTATGACCAACATTCACCTCTAATTATTGAGGATGAATACGGTAATACATCAAAGGTTGATATTGATTTTGGCTATGGAGATCTTTACACGTGGGTAATGGAGCAAGGTAAGCCATTAAGTGAGTATCGTTGTTTAAATATATGGAGTTAATTGATGTTTAAGTTTAAAATATCGGCAATATTTTTATTGCTATCTCCTGCTTATGCCCAAGATTTGAGTCTAGACGCTGCAAAAAGAATCAATAGTAATGCTAAAGCTTCAATCACAAATGCTGCAGATAATGATGACCTACTGCAGCAAATCGCCACGTTAGGTAAGCTACCGGAACAACAAAGTGTGTCAGGTGATGAGCATAGTAATCTTCAAGAGGGTGAGAATAGCAAGTTAGTGAACAAATCACTACGTTCCTCTAGCCAAAGTGATGATCTCGTGTCGGATGCCTTTAGCTTTGCAACTTTAGGCAGGGTTGATGCGCGTACAGGGACATATGATTTTAACTATGTCGTCGGACAAACAATTGATGATACTTCTTTGAATCAATCGTTTCAGTTACGCTTGCATTATCGTCAAGGTAACAAATTGGATAGCGGCTTTGGTATAGGCTGGTCGCTTGGTCTGTCTTTTTATGATCAAAATACACAGACTTTGACTTTGGCAGGTGGTTTCTCGCAACGCATAGAATATCCATCTAACAAGCCGCAATACTATAAGTTGAAAGATATTAAAATTCTGCCATTATCAGGTGATGACTTGTTTAAAGTGGTCTTTAAAGATGGATCGTATGAGATTATCGGTAGCAATGGGCGGATTAAGGCATCCTTCGG
This sequence comes from Cysteiniphilum litorale, assembly GCF_003428165.1. Lineage (GTDB taxonomy): Bacteria > Pseudomonadota > Gammaproteobacteria > Francisellales > Francisellaceae > Caedibacter > Caedibacter litoralis. Next base: position 66,870 of record NZ_QLIQ01000011.1, read on the forward strand.
TGTAGATGGTAAAAAAACCTCGTTTTACTACAACGGTGGCAAGCTTGTGCAAGTGCAAACAGGTAAAAATAATATTTTCATAAGCTATGAAAAAAATCGAGTAACTATTATCAGCCGATCTAATCATGGCGTTGAGCGCAAGGTTGTGATTAATAAGACGCAAGATTATTTAGAGGATATTACGTATCAAGCCGAGCAGGATTATAAAACGCAATTTTTCTATGATAATAAAGGCTTTATTGAGAAAGTGATTGCACCAACAGGTGCTGCTGAAGAAATCACGTATCAGCGGTTATTGCGCCCACAAGGTAGTGGTGAGGTCTATGCTGTGGATGTACATAAGGTCTTACCAGGGTATGGTCAACCAACCATGCAAACACGTTATCAATTTGGTGATCAAAATTCTGGTAATTTAAATAATTACACAGGCTATCCAACAGCAAGTTATGTGCAAGGTAAAGACAGTTTAGCGGAAATGAATGGGAAATTTAATTACTCAGTTAAAGTAATTACTGATAGTGCATCTACTGTATACACTTATAATAAATTCCATTTACTGGAAAATTCAGAGACCTTTGATAGTAAAGGAAATTTATTAACTAAAGAAGAAAAGAAGTATAATTTTTCACCTTATGCCACTTTTGATCAATTGCCAAATAACTACCAATACCCGATTAGTGAGTCAACGAGCTACTACAATTTAAAGGATAATCGCGCTAATTTGCAGACTAAGTCTTCGCGTCTACCATTAACGGTTACCAGTAAGTACGATGACTATGGTAATTTGTTAGAAACAACAGATGCCTATGGGATAAAAAAAGAGATTATCTATTGCGAAAGTAATAGTAATTCAGGCGGATGTGTTGCTGATCCAAATGGCTTTAAACAATATATTTCTAAAGAAATTATTTACCCACAACAGGGTAGTCATGAGTATCCACAAGTCAAGAGCTACCAGTATAAACACTTAAGTGATCAGCGTAATTTAATTGTTGCCGATGTTGTGCGATCAGGTTATCTCAAAGAGGGTAACATCAACTATATTTCAGAAAAAACATTTGAATATAATGATGATATCAATTCTGACTTTTTTGGAATGTTGCGCGCTGAAAAAACTAAGGATTTAACACATAATTTAAGTAGTCAACTCAAAGAGATCAACAAAACTTATGCCTATGCTAAAGAATCTAACGGGCAACTGAAGCAAACGAGCACTCTGGTGAGTAAATCGACTGAAGGAGCTGATCAATCAGTCAGTTCAAAGCGTATATTAGATGGCTATACTGGGCAGACATTGCGAGCTGAAGATGGTGTGGGTAATAAGGTTGAGATGAGCTACGACTTATTAGGGCGCTTAACAAAACAAGTTATTGCAAAAGGCACAGAGTATGAGGCGAGTACGACGAACCAGTATGTATATTATAGCAAAAACACTGAATTAGCCTTCATAACAACGGATGCCAAGGGCTTTCAGATGAAAGTGCAGATGGATGGTTTAGGGCGTGAAATTGCTAAATATAAACAAAAAGTTGATGCTAATGGCCATTTGATTACTGGTCAGTTTGTCCAATTATCAAAGATAAGCTATAACGCGCAAGGACAAGTGGCTGAAGTGATTGCTTATGACACAGATGTTTCAGGTAATATTATCGAGCATAAAGTGAGTTATGTTTATGATGCTTTAGGTCGAAATATCACAACAATCAATCCTGACGGCAGTCAAGCGCATGTGCTGTATGATGATGTCAATAATAGTAAACGTCAGTGGCTGGAAAAAGGTAATCAAAAATCGCGTATGACTGAAACGATATTTGATAAGGTGAACAATCCTATCATTGAACGCGTTATCAGTGCTGATGACAGTAAGGTTTTAAGCGAAGTACGTTATTTTTATGATGGATTTGGTCGTTTAATTGAATCTGAAGATATAAGTGGCAATCGTACCGTGACACATTATAACGAGATAGGTGAAGCTGATTTTGTCACTCTGCCAACGGGTGATCAAACACATAAAAGCTATGATATGCTTGGCAATCTCATTGAAATTGGTGTCAAGCCCAAAGATCAAGCTAAAAAAGTGTTGGGTAAACGTTACTTTGATGATCGTGGTTTGTTGCTTTGGGAAGAGAATACCGAGGGTGTTAAAGAGACGTATCAATATGACAAAACGGGCAATCTAATCAAAATGACCAATCGTTATGGGTATGTTGTTGAGACTGAAATTGATCGTGTATTGCAATTACCAGTGAAAAGCTATCTGACGGGAGATAGTGATTATGATGTGTTTTATGATTATGATAAAGTCACAGGACAGCTGCTCACACTGACGGATAATACTGGTGTCAAAAGCTATACATACACAGCCGAAGGTCGTCTGCAAAAAGAGACGTATAAGCCCAAAAATCAAAATGAGGTAACGGCAGAGTATAGCTATAGTCGTGCTGGAAATGTTTTAAGTTTTAAAGACTATGTTGGTAATGTGAGTCAATATCACTATGATAATATGGGCAAAGTGATTGCGGTAGACTATAAATACGCAAGCGAAGCATCTTTTATCAAAGACTATATGACGTATCACTATGATGATCTGGGGCGTTTACAGAAAAAGACGATTGATGGTCTCACAACAATGTTTAGTTATGATGATAAGGTCAATAAAACAGGCTTTTTAATTTCTCAGATAGATAAGCTTTCTGCAAATGACACAACATCTATCAACACCCTTGAGTATGAGTTCACAACCATTAAGCGCAATATTGATGGTCAAACCTATGAGTTTTACACGGGCAATATCGCTAAGAAAACACGGGTAGATGAAGCCAATCAAAAGTCAATTGAAGGTTATTTTTATGATCTGATGAATAATCTTGCTGACTATCAATGTTTGGGTAGCTTATGTCCCAAAGATCAGCTAGGCAATACGGTATTAAGAGAAGAATATACTTTTGATGCATTTAATAATATCAGCAAGGTTAAGCAAACTTATGTTGATAAAAATACCTTAGTCAATGGTGTTAATACAACGACGTATATCTATGATCAACATAACCCCGCTAAATTAGAGAAATACACCAATAGTCAAAGCCTATATGGCAATAGCCAAACGATTAAATATGATATTGCAGGCAGTATTATTAGTGATGAGCAAGGCAATAGCTTAGCTTATGATAAATTGGGACGGATGACATCCTTTACGGCAAAAGGCGCTAGATCAGGAGAGGAAATTCGCTATGGTTATAATGCTCAGGGCGAGCAGATTTGGCAAAAGGTGCCTAATCAGGAAGTGCTATCTCTCTACTATATTGGTGGCGTATTGAGTCACGAGTCACAATATGGTCAATGGCTTAGCTATCTCTCTGGTAATAGTATGCATGGGCGTATTAAGCAAGACAGTGCTAAAGCGATTACGGATATACGTTATTACATTTATGACTATGCTGGTAGTGTGCTGTATGACATCGAAAAAAGTAATAACAAACTGAGCGTAGTAAGCCAGAAAATTTATACGCCTTATGGTATTGCCAGTGATTTAATGTCAATAAATAGCAGTGGCACAGAGGTGTTAATAGATCAATTTGCCATTGGTTATAATGGGCAACGTACTGAGGCGGTGACAGGATATCAGCACTTGGGTAATGGCTATCGCGCATATAACCCCATGCTTAAGCGCTTTATGGCATATGATAATATGTCACCTTTTGATAAAGGCGGTATTAATGGCTATATTTATCCCAATAATCCCATTGCCTATGCTGATCCAATAGGACATTTTTGGGGTTGGATTGCAGGAGCCATTGGAGCCATTGTTGGTGCCATTGTTGGTGCGGTGACAGGTGTTATTCAAGGGGCAATTACCGGTGACTATAATGGCGTGTGGAAAAATGCCATCTCTGGTGCAGCTGCGGGCTTTGTCGCAGGGGCGATGACAGATCCGACAAGTATGTCAGCAGCAGCTGTTGTTGGGGTTGCAGCATTATCAACGCTAGCAGGTAGTGCGGCAGGTTTTGCTGTGGATCTTGCCTCAGGAAGTAGTATTAAAGATGCGGCAATAACCGCAGGTATTGGGTTTGCCGTAGGTATGGTAACTTTTGGTGTTATGAAAGGGGCTGGAGCTGCAGTAGGTCGCGCTGCTGAAACGTCAGCAGGTAAGGCTATTGGTAGTGCGGTAGGGCGCGTGACTCGTCCAATCACGCAGGCGGTAAGTAACTTTAGATCATCTGTAATTAAGGCGCTGACACCAAAACGCATGTGCTTTGCTGCAGGCACCTTGGTATTAACCAGTATTAGTGAGTCAGGTGAGAGGTCATATAAAGAGATTCAAGAAATTGAGTTAGGTGACCAAGTGGTGACAGCTATTGATTCGGATATTGATGTTAATATTAATGCACCAGTTATTGAATGGTCTGGTTATAGTGAACCTTCCCAAGTGGATCAGTCTGATAATGAATATAACGATAATGTTGTGATGTTATCAGCAGAGACTGAGATAGAGGAAGCGGCTTAATGAGAAAGTATTTTATATCGATGCTATTTTTGACGCTACCTTTAGTGTCATCGGCGCATAATTATGATGCTACTGATATTAATCCTACATCATGGAAGCAAGTGGAACTTAAATATTCAGATATTATTGATGGCAAAGCGTATCCCGCAGAAATCAAGTTATTACGCCCTATTCAATGGCTTGAAGAAAATGGTATTGATCAAGTGGGCAAAAGAGCCGTTTTTTCATTACCTGAGTTTGGCATTGATCAGGTGGAGGTAACGGTTACTGATATAACGGATACCAGCGTAGACACAAAAGATATTGATTGGCACATGGGAAAAACAAAAACAGTAATAGGCACATTTAAGCGCTATGCACAGGATATGGCAACTTATGCCTTTAAAGATGAAAATGGTAATGTTGAAAAAATTAATGCAACACCGAATCATCCATTCTATGTGATTAATAAACAGGCTTATATTGCAATTGATGATATTACGACAAATGATAATTTAATTAGTCAATCAGGAGAAATTTTGCAATTGATTTGTAGTGAAGAGCAAATATCAAGTTGTGGCAGATCCTACTATAAAGGTGATAAGCCAATTATTGTATATAATTTTGAAGTGCAGTTAGATCATGTTTACTATGTTGGGAAAAATAAAGTACTTGTGCATAACATTTGTAATCCTGAATACGAGTTTTTAGGTTATCATGGAACTAATTTAAAAAATGCTCAAAGCATTGTAGAATCAGGTCCCTCTATTCAAAGAATTGGTTCTTCAGCAGGGACAGATGGTGGTGACGGTTTTTATATAGCGAAAGATTATAGATTATCCAATGACTTTGCAGAAAATGCTTCACATAAAATGACAACTAAGATGACAAAGTTCGGACCAGAAGATACTGCTGTAAGAAGAGATGATGATGAGGGTAAGGCTGTTGTGCTCAAGATTTACGGGAAAAGAACTCAAACATATGATTTTAATGTTATGAATCAAAGCCATTCATGGCAGAATAAAACTTTTAGTTCTCATTTTAGCCCTGTTGATTTACAAATGGTTGTTAAGCCTAATCAATTTCAATATATTAAAGCCGAAATATATGCACCTTCAAATAGCAAACATCAGTTGCCGCTTTGGCGACCTCATGAATCACCTTTCTAGCAACGGGCAGTTTTAGTGGTAAAAACGAGCGTTATTTTGTGCTTTATCAATATTAAACTGAAAACTCCCCAAAAATTTAAAAGCGTGTACGATACGCCCGAAGCAATGATATAAGAAGAGGAATCACAAGGATGTCGCACACTACTTTGTTGCATCTTAAATAGAGAAACGTCAAGTTATACGGCTTATACTCCAAGTGGTTATGCCGCATGTGTGCGCAACTTAAATTAATTTATCAGATTGATAGACTCAATCGCTTAGTGTAAATAGGAAATTATCATGTATTACTACCCTAAATTATTTTGCAGCTTTTTGCTGTTTGGACTGTTGATCTCGCGCTTAAGTTTGGCAGCATCTGCTCAAGTCACAAATTATGATTTGATATCAATTACACCTAAAACTTGTCAGCAAGTGACACTTAATTATATAGATCAGATTGATGGACAATCCTATCCAGCAGAAATAAAGTTACTACGTCCCATCAAATGGCTTGAAGAAAATGATATTGATCAAGTGGAGAAAAGATCGATTTTTTCATTACCAGAGTTTGGTATTGATCAAGTAGAAGTAACAGTTACTGATATAACGGATACCAAAGTAGTTACAAAAGGTACTGATTGGCATAAAGAAAAAGCAAAAACAGTGATTGGTACATTTAAGCGTTATGCACAAGATGTTCGAACCTATACTTTTATAGATGAAAATGGTAATGTTGAAAAAATTAATGCAACACCGAATCATCCATTCTATGTGATTAATAAACAGACTTATATTGCAATTGATGATATTACTACAAATGATAATTTAATTAGTCAATCGGGAAATATTGTAAAATTGATTTGTGAAAAAGACCAAATGGTTAGTTGTGGGGAGCATATTAATAAGGATGGTAGACCTGTTGTTGTATATAATTTGGAGGTTTACATGAAGCATGTTTACTATGTAAGCAAAAGTGATGTGTTAGTGCATAACCCATGTCTATCTGCTAGTGGACGTTCTTTTGACGTTGATGCACACAATGGATTATTTGGTGGTCAAGGACTTAATGTCCTGAGAAGCTCTACGGTTCCAGAGCAGATGTATAAAGAGCCTTATTATGATATGTTTCATGGTAGTGGAGTCGAAAATGAAACCTTTGGGCCAATAACGGCAGATGACCCAAATGCCTATGGTGAAATTAATTACAAAATGGTAATGCTGAGAGCTGGTAGAGTCATATCTCAACATCCTAGCATAGATTGTATAGTATTGATTTCATGTTATGCTGCGAAGATAGCTTTACCTCAAACATTAGCTGATGGATTTCATATACCGGTATATGCTTCAACGGAGGCAGTTTATGCGGCTAGGGATCCGCTCTATCCAGATTTACTAGCACTCGGTGATAAGACAGTTGGATGGCGTAAATTTATGCCAGGGGCTACTTCTTCGCAACCTATAGGTCAGCAGCCAAGTCTTATTACACGTATACGTGACGCTTTGCCAAATTAAGCTAGTTTAATCTGCCCTTTCTAAATTTGATGGGGACGTTATAGGCGCTACACAGATAAAGATCGTCGTCGCACCCTAATAAACCCACTTCAGTTTCAGCCAAGTAAACTATGATTAACTTAGATTGGATTCATATTATAAATTTAATGAGTAAACTTGAATGGTGGCATGTTCACATTAGTTCAATTTATAAAATGGAGGTAATATAATTGCTTGTTCGAAAGGTTATACCTTTTTCTCTTTTACTGTTTAGTGCTACTATACATAGTCAACCAATTAGACCGGAGTACGTTTATAGAGTAGATGTGAGATCACCAGATGAAATAATTGAGTCTGGAGGTTTTCATGCTAGTGGGAGCAATAGAAATATTATACAGCACTTAGGGAGGGAAGATGGTCAAAATTCTGCTTTTATAGCTACAACGGGGACATGGGATAGAGTCGAGAATATTGCAAGGGCTTTGGTTAGGTTTAATCATGAATACCAAGGCAGACCCCTTTATGTATATACTGTTCGCCCAGATAACCATTTTTGGAGTGCCTATGAGACGCTTCAATATATTGCTGAGACAGCAGAAACTAATGTCGCATTTCAAGCAATAAATTTAGTTACTGTTGCTATGGCTCAGGATGAGTGGTTTGCAACTGATATTCCTATAAGGCAAGTTGCTTATGCAAATCAAATAAATGTTAATTTAACCGGAAGAGTTGATGTGTTGGGCGAGAGGATTAATATAGATCAATATCGCCCGATTAATGCTCAAGCCAATGTTGCTCCTTATACTAATGGGACTAATAGCGCTTTAAATACGTTTAGATTTCTTAGGGACAATGCTCGTAGAGGTTTAATGGTTCCTTTGCTGTATTGTGTGGGTAAGGGATCAACCAAGTCTATCACTGAAAACTGTAATAAGTTGGATATTGTGGATTTAAACCCTGATGAACTCATAGGAAAAAGTTCACTTTATATTGACTCATACAACGAGAATGCATCTGTGAGAGTTATTCTTGGATCAGAGTTATAGAGCATTGCGCTTTATATTTTAACATATTTTAATAAGAGGTTTATATGAAAAATAATTTTAAGTTTATGTTGTTATCAATTTTTTTTCTTTTTGCCCACAACTCTTTTGCATCAGGTTGGGATATAACTGAAGTATATATTACTCGTGTCGAAGTTAATTCAATGGATATTGATGGGCATATCAAGGTTTATTATTCTAAAGATCCACATGAAAAGACAGGTGTTGCCATTAATTCTGATAATCGCATTGATGATGCATGGGGAAAAGCCATTTTAACAGCAGCGCTAACTGCTTTTACCACAAAAACGAAAGTAAACTTTTATAGATATTCATCAGGGAGATTTAAATCTATTCAGCTATTAAATTATTAATTTAACTAATAAGTTTTGGAGAGGTGTACCGATGAAAACTAAAATTTCACTGTGTTTTTAGCCTAAATTTGTTTGATCTGTAGGAGAAATGATTTGTTGTGGTCAGCCTTATATTGATAAAGCATTAAAACAAAATATATTTGCAGACTCACATGTTTATGGTTGGGATGAAGCATATATCAGAGCGCCTATTGATTTTTAGTAGGATTTCCGTTATGGCACAGTTAGCAGTTTTTAATATTCCTGCACCACAAACCCATTAACTGAGTGTGTAGTGCGATCAAAGGAAACACCAATTTGGTAGATCGGCAAATTAAGATGTACGAATTTTTGTGCATAGTTCTTTTCAATAATCTGTGCGAGTGCTTCTGGGCTTAAGTCTTTGCCGTCAGCGACTTTAAATTCAAATAAGATCACTTTCTTCTGTGGCATATGTATTGACATATCAATGCGACCTTGTGAGGTTGTATCTTCAAGTGTCACTTTGTAACCTAAAGCCATAAAATAGCTATAGACAATAGCGCAGTAATAAGCTTCATAGTCGTGTATCGGCGCATTGCTGTAAAAATGATAAGGAATGGTATTAAAAAAGCTCTGAATAGCTAATTCAAAGTGTTGCCAGTCATCACTTATTAATCCTTTGTTCAACTGTACCTGATTGCTATTAGCATCCTCTGTTGCCGTACCAATTGTCGCCAGATGTCGGTTGAGTGAGGTTTTGACTTCAAAGTTTGGATAACCTAGGCGATACCAAAGCTCTTCGCCGTAGTGAAAGGCTTCTTTAATTGTTAAGTAGCCAGCTTGTAACATGAGTGCGGGGATCGGGATGTTATTAACATCAATAGAATTAATAAAATCCAAATTTGCTTCATAGTTTTCAAGGGTTGGCACAATCTCACGACGAGCAGCAATGAGCTTTACTAGGAAGCTAGGTGTGCCTGTTTCAAACCAGTAATTTTTATATTGTTGCCCATTGCTTAGGAAAAGGAGAATATCAAAAGGATTGTAGACCTTTTGTGCTTCAGTGCCTGCGAAGTTGTAGCCGTTATACCACGCTTTAAGCTTAGCAAGATCGGTATTGTGTAGATCATCACGAAAGCTATCTTCAAGCTCAGCTTGTGTATAGCCGCAAATATCGGCATATTTATGGTGAAGTGAGATATCCTCAAGATTATTTAAACCACTGAATAAACTGACCTTTGAAAACTTGGAAACACCTGTTAAAAAGACAAATCGCAAATGTGCATCATTGTCTTTGATGGTGCTATAGACGCCTTTGAGTATTTCACGATTACGTATGGCTTTTTCTGGTTGATCAATGACATCCAAAATAGGTTTGTCATATTCGTCAATTAGTAGCACAACACGTTGTTGGCATTTCTCAGAGAGCGCTTTAATCAGCGCATCAAACTGTAGATTTAGGGTAAGTGGTGGCAGTTCAACATGATGGTGTTTTGCGGTGTTATGTAGTGTTTGCTTAATGATTTGTAATAACGTTTCTTCAGCATTGACTGATTGTGAACTACCAAAGCTTAAATGAATGATAGGGTGTTTGTTTTGCCAGTCCCATTTGTCTTCAATATAAAGTCCGTTAAACAATGTAGGACTTACGCATTGATGGATGGCATGAATTTTGGTAGTAGCGATTCCATCGATGGTGCGAACTCAGTCACAAACTTAGCAATGACACTTTTAAATAACTCTCTGGATAACTCATAGCAGTTTTTC
>NZ_QLIQ01000012.1 GCF_003428165.1 Cysteiniphilum litorale
CCAATGAACGTGTACAAAGAAGGTGCTATTGACTTTAAAAGTCAGGCGCAAAAAACATTGCAGGTTGCATGACATGTATAGGAATAAGAATTTTTAAAAAACTGTATTGACACTTTGGGGTAGAATATTACATGCTGTTCTGGATAAAGACCTATCTGAAGTCTGGCGTTTGTATCTAACCAAGGTAAAATAGCATCCTGCTGCCTTTGTAGTTCATCAAATGTAATTTTAACTCCTTTATTTTCGTAGTTACTATCATCTGGAATTTTATAAGGTTGAAAAAACTCAACTTTATGCCACGCCCTTAATATTGCTATTGAATTATTAATTTGTTCTTGCTTTGTTACATCTACTAATTTTGTCATATTGATTATCTACTCAAATCCATCAAAAAATGAGGGGTATCTTGCCAATTATTAACCACATCAACACCCCACACCACTTAATACACTTTTCCCGCCTGAGATTGGAGTGACCTTAATCTGTGAGCTAATGCGCTCTTTAAGTGCTGGGACATGCGAAATCACTCCGATTAATTTACCATCTTGCTGCAAATGTGATAGTGCTTCCAACGCCATCTCTAGCGCATCTTCATCCAATGTCCCAAAACCTTCATCTAAAAATAAAGAGTCAACACGAACTTTTTGACTTGCCATTTTGGATAAACCAAGTGCCAAAGCTAGGCTCATAATAAAACTCTCACCTCCTGAGAGGTTTTTTGTCGTGCGTATTTCTCCTGCTTGATAATTATCAATCACATTTAACTCTAAAGGCTCATTGCTATCACGCACTAACAGATAGCGATCACTCATCTGTTGTAATTGCTGATTGGCATAATTAACCATCAGCTCAAAAGTTAAGCCTTGGGCAAAGTTGCGATACTTTTTGCCATCTTGTGAACCAATCAAAACTCTAAGATTTGCCCATTTTTGTGCTTGTGTTTTTTGCTTATCAACACTCGCTAGCTTATTTTCAAATGCCAGCACGGCATTATCATGTGCTTGTAATTGTGTGTTTAATGACCCTAAGCTCTCATACGTTTGTTGCTTTTCATTTTGGATAAACTGTTGCTGCTGCAGCAAATTTTCCAGTTTTTCCTCTGTCAATGGCGCATTATGAAGTTGGTTATACTCATTCCTTTTAACGTTCAATTGACTATCGATATCACGCCAATGATTTTGTAATTGCTCCGCTTCCTGTTGCAATGGTTTGATTTGATCTATTTGCTTTAAAAGCTCTTTAAAGGCATCTTCATCCATCATATTGTATGACTTTAGCTGCTCATAAAAATCTTGTTGCCGCTGCCTATACTCATTATCTTTTTCTATTTGCAATGCCTGATAGGTACTTAATTGAGTATTCAATTCAAGTATTTTATCATCAATCGCTTTTACCTCTTTAGCAAAATGATCATATTGCTTTTGAGCCTGATCAACTGCTTGTTGCAATTGCTGCTCATAATCATCGGGATTTTTATCTGCAAATAACTGTTGCCGATCTTGGACAAGCACTTTCTTTTCTTCACTGAGATTAGCTATTGCTTCTTGCTCTTGTCGTATAGACATATTGCTCTGCTTAATTTGCTGTTCAACAAGATTTAGTTGCTCAGTAGACTGTTGTTTTTGTTGTTCATAGTTTTGCAGTGCCTGTTGCGTTTTTTGCCATTGATTCAAACGTTGTTGCAGCTGATCATTGACTTCAGAGAGTTGCTTAACATGTGTTACTACCATGCCATATTTATTTAACACTTCATTAAATTGACACATTGCCTTTGATACGCTTTCTTGCGCTAGTGACAGTTGCTCTTTTGCTTTAGCTAATGCTGATTTGGCATTTGTTACTTTTTCATCTGCCACACGTAACTGTGTCGTTAAATCACCATGCACTTGCCGCTTTTGAGCGACCTGCTTCTCTTGTTCAGCAACTTCTTTTTGCGATGCTTTTATTTTTTTAATCTGTGATTTTAATGCTTTAATGTCATCATCGGCATCAAAGACTGGTAAGCCCTGTGTATAAGGATGATCCAATGCACCACACAAAGGACAAGCCTCACCATCAATGAGCTTGTGGCGCTCTTTCTCTAAATGAATAATGACTTTTTGCTGCTCTTGGATATGCAGTTTAAGCTCCAAAATTTCCTCATAATCTTCAAGCTGCTTACCTACCAATGCACTTTCAAGATTAAGACTTAATGTTGCCAAATAGTGCTTAGCTTGATCTAAATCATTATTAGCAATATTCTCCGTTTGTTGGCATTGATCTTGTTGCTGCACAGCTTGATCTAGTTGCTTTTGCGTCTTTTCAACTTCAGTATGATAATCATTAAGTGCATTGTGCTTATCTGTAATTGAACTGATTTGTAATTGAACACCTTGAAAATCAGCGATTAAATCTTCATCTACCGCATATTGCTGAGTGTATAGCGTATTGGTTTGATTGGCTTTATCAAGCTTAATGATATCTTGTTGGATACTTTCTCTCTGCTGCTGTTGGTTCGTCAAGCCAGTATTTAATGCATTAACTCTCTTTTCAAGCTGCTGCAATTGATCTTGTTTATATTGAATATTATGATCAAGCTTGCGCACGTCTTTAATGATTGGAGTTTGTTCTCCTTGAGCTTCTTTAGCTTGCTGCCAAGCTGCTTTTGCCTCATTAGATTTTTCTACAAATTTATCCGCATCTTTTTGTAACTGTGGATGCTTAAGCTGCAAAGCACCAATCTGATCTTTCACTTTGTTTAGCTCAGCATAAACACTCTGATAGGCCTCATAAATTGGATTAATCTCTTTGACTTGTTGTAAACGGATCAATTGCTGCTGCTTTGGTTTGAATGCGTCTTGCTGTTGCTGTATATGCTCATATTGCTTTTGTAGTTGCGACACCTCATGTTGAAGCTTCTCAATGGTTTGAAGCCAATTCACTTTATCACTCAAGACTTTTTCGCTAATATCTAATCGCTCAATCAATGACTTATTAATGACAAGATCATTATTTAGCTGTGTCAGCTTCTCTTGTGATAATACCTGAATACCCTCTAGCTCTTTCTGTAATAATATGACTTTATCTGTTTCCTGCTTATCACGCGCATACACCATTTTGGATATATCACTATAAATTTCAGAACCCGTCATTTGCTCTAAGATTTCAGAGCGCTCATCTGATGACGCTTTTAAAAAGGCAGTAAAGCCGCCTTGTGCTAACAAAATCGATTTACAAAAGCGCTTAAAGTCCATTCCTGTTTTTTGTTCAACGAGTTCTTTAACTTTTTTAATTTTTGTTTCTAATACTTTAGCTTTATTATAATCACTGATTTCATGCTTTGGTGATTGCAACTTTCCATCTGCTTTGCCTCGCGCTTTGCGTTGACTCCAATGACATTGATACACACCTTCATTCGTCTGAAATGTAATTTCTGCAAAACATTCTCCTGTTTGGCGTGACATCACCTCATTGACCGACTCAGAGATAATTTTCAATCGTGGTGTTTGCCCATAAAGTGCCAAACAAATTGCATCTAATATGGTTGATTTACCCGCTCCCGTTGGGCCTGTGATTGCAAACAAGCCATTATCTAAATAATCAGGATCAGTAAAATCAATTGACCATTCACCATATAAAGAGTTCAAATTTTTGAATCGTAAGTTGAGGATTTTCATGGTTTATCCTTAATTATATTACTGCTTCGTATAATTAGCTTTGCCCTTAACTCGTCATATTCCTAAAATTAGGCTTTGGGATATTAAAAGCATCATTTGGAGATTCAATATGTTTTAGCAAATTTTTGACCTTAGCTTCATTTAGTGGATTCTTTTTAGCAACCTTTTCTAAGGCAGGCTTAATGGTTGCGTTAAAAAAGTTTGTAGCCTGATCATTAACACACCACAACACTCTAGAAAATTCAACATCACATATTACGCTATCACTTAAAAATAAAGTAATGTAGTCATATTCTTTATAAAGTCTAAAGCTAGTAAGCTCAAAAATCCGACCTTGAGTTGTTATTGATTCATTTATAAGTTGAGTTAGTGGTTTTTTGTTAGTCTGCCAATACTTTTCAGATGATCCCTCTAATGCTTTCTTTAGCTCCTGACTTTTTATGCCGCCCATCGGTGTGGGAGGACAAACACTAAGGTTGTTCTCATAAAAATCCACCAACTGTTTAATTAACTGTTCACTAATCTCTTGACATTGCACACTATCAACGAATGCAAGATGACTTAACAACTCATCAACCTGAGCAATAGCGTAAGATGGTAATTGACTAAATTGCTTTTGAAACTCAACTGATAGACTAATAAATTCCTCGCACTTATTGATAAGCATTTCTTCTGTTACGTTAAAGTTACAAAAGAAATAGCTTTTTATTTTCTCTTGCAAATTATTAATTTTTGTTAGCTCAATGCTATATTTAATATCACCTTTAATGGAGTCATTAAGATATGCTTCATCCTCAATATAACCATCTTCTACGGCTTTTCTCAGTAAATTCAATAACGTCCTCTCTTGGTGTGGTAGAACGTGATATTGATATTGTTGCAAAAATTCATAAAATCTTTGATTTATCCACTGAACTTTTTCTTGGCTGGGTTCATCAATAATTCTCTTTGCTACTTCATTACTTAAATGCCTTGCTTGATCCTGCTGATAGTCCTCAAAGATATATTTTAAGCTTGGAATATTATCATCATGCTCAGAATAGTAGCAGTAAGCATATAACGTAAATAGCTTGATAAACTCATCACGAGTATCTTCATCAAAGTCATTAAGTATTTTTGAAAAAAGGTCGACAAATAATTGCGTTATTTTAAATATTATTCTCACATTTTTTATCTCTAAACTACCAATATATTTCCGTATTGCTTTTTTATAGCCTTCTTCAAGATCAGTATGATCAAACGCAAAATCTATATTATCTATACTTCTCTTTAATCGAATATGTCTATCAATTACTTTATCTAAGTAATTAGCGTATGTTTTTGATTTTGTATCATCTAAAATTATAAAAATCTGACAATTGGATTGCCTAAGCTTCTCTACAAGCCCCATAAATAAATTTAAGCTACCTGAAGCCGTATCTTCATTAGTCCTTTGAGTAAAACGCTCAAGATCATCAAAGACAATTACACGATCTTGAATGTTAGTCTGATAATATATTTCCTCCCAAAGCTTACCATATGATCTAACTTGTGGTAAAAGCTTAATATAATATAGAAGCTTAGATAGCCACGACTTTTGCTGATAGTCTGCTGCAATTATTTCTGTTTGCAGCTCATTAACAGTTGCTACACCAAATAGAGAAATATAAATCCATTTGTCTTTTTTATAAGCCATGTGATTTTTTATAAAGTGAGTTTTACCTACACCAACTAAACCCGTAAGTGCACAAACAAATGGCTGGTGACTTTCAAGTATTTTATTAAAACGTTTAATAAAAGCTTGACCACCTATAAATTCATCAACCACTTGTTTCTTTTGAAATAGCCTGACTCCATAAATAATTATCGCCAACAAGATAACCGTAATTAGCCACCAATAAGATAAAATTACTTCACGGAATAGCCAAGTGGATATATTCAATAAGCTTTGTTTAATTCCCCATATCCAAGCAAACACAGTGATGGAAACTATCAGACATAACCATACCTTAACTCTATTATAAAGCTTCAAACTCCACTCCTTTCAATAACCTCAAACAACTGATAAAAATTTGTCATCTGTAGTGCTGTATTATCAAGCATATAACCAATTAGCTGAGCATTATCATATTGCTTAACATCTTGCGGCATCAACTTTATTGAGCTATCAATGGCTATTTGATGCTGTTGAGCAATACCCTCAACGACTGTTGTGTTTGTCTTTTCAAACTTAGGACAAACATCTTTAATTGATTTCTTTTTATCCTCGGTATAATGCAAAGTCAACCAACGCTCAAAGTTTGGCACTGACACAATAATCAAGAAGTTTTTTGCTGATTGAAAAATCTTCTTTTTTTGAGAAAATTCCTTAATTTTCTGCTGATCTCGATCGCCATCAATAACGACAATCACGCTTTGGCTATCATTAAAATCAGTTGTTCTCACTCTATTTTCAATATTCTGAATATTTGCTTTATCATTGCCTTTCATTGGAAAAATTCTTTTTGCATCTATATCTAACTGTTTAAAAATAGATTCAATATAAATCTCTTCTGTCTTACCCTCCACAAAAAACACAAACTGGCGGGTTATTGGCGTCCGTTTATTTGATCTTGCTAAGCGTTTTGTCCTTGCCATCTTCTATGTCCTTAGCTATTAAATAAATGGGGTACCGCCCAAACTGCCACTGAGATAGTATTTACTTAACTTTTTATCAGATTTTAAAATAAATTCATCAAATGCAACAAGTTTAGCACCATTATCTTCTTTCTGAACTAACCAAAACTCATCTTTACGTAAGAACGATAAATCCAATAAATGGGTATCATGTGTGGTAATAATCAACTGACTTTTTGCATTATGATCTAATACTGCCAATATATGTTCACGGATCAACTCCTTGGCTAGTTGAGTATGCAAGCTTCGATCAACCTCATCAATAATCACAACAGTATTTGGGTCATGCTTTAGCTTTAATAGCAAAGGAAGCAGCTCAATGATACGCCTTGTGCCATCAGACTCATCATTAAACTCAAAATTAAGATATTGTCCATCATCTGTTTGATGACGTAACATGATTTTATGCACATCAAGACTATCTGAGTCTATTTTTTTTGTGACATAAACTAAAGAACGGTCTGGGAGAGCTAACATCATTGGGCGATTATTTCTTATATTTTCGACTATAAAGTCATAAAAGGATCGGGGCAACTCCTCCTTTAAAGTTCGCTCTGAGGCAATCTCAAGTTCTATGCTATCGATCCCCAAATCAAATTGTTTTATTGATGCATTTATCTCTTCCAGTTTTAAAGGAATATCATTCATTCCATCTCGAGTGTCTGGACTTACTAAAATCAACTTATCATCAAACCAGTCATAAACTGCCTCAAAATGCTCTTTATTATCGATAGCTTGCTCTACCATATGAGAAACAAATAACTTATTCGTAGGCATCCGCTTAATAAGCGTCATAAACTCTCTATCGCCTTCTAAAAGCGCCCCTGAATAATCACCATCAGCAACATCTCTGACAAATAGTATCTGTTCCGTTGTTGGTTTTAGCAGTAACAATTTTTCATAATAAATTTGAGTTTTATCCAGCGTAAATTCATATTGATATATTTTGTCATTCATAAAAAAGATAAAACTAAAAAAGCTTTTTTCAGTGTGTTCTCCTAAGCAATAGGCTTTTAAGTCACGTATATCGCCATGTTTAAAACATATTAAACGCTTACAAAAAGCTATCGCATCGACAAATGATGTTTTGCCTGAATTATTAGCTCCATACATTGCAGAAAATGGCAATACTGCCTCATGTGACTTACCGGTTTGCTGGTATTTCACCGTTAGCAAATGCTCTTTATTATTTTTAAGACGTGTATTGGCATCCATTGAAAATGTATTTAATTCTTTAAAACATTTCCAATTTTTAAAGGAAAACTCTAATAACATCGCTATATACCACCCAGATAATCACTTATAACAATAATTTTTTATGAAACAAACCTGAATCATACACACATTTTTACCATTTAAAAATCGATTTTTTCGATTTTTAAATAATTTTAGTCTTAACTTGGTCATGTGGCTTTCACTGCGCTTGCACATCTTCCTCAACAAGCTGCATCATAATCTCCTGATAACAACCCATCAAAACAGCTTGCTGATCTTTTGGAATATCATGCGCAGCTAAGCAGCGCTCAAATACTTCTATTTCATCGAGGTCCTCTAGTGTTTCACTACTTTGAGATTGGCTTATTGCTTTATCAATTATGCGTTTGTTTTTGATGCGTCTGATCTCAAGTTCACTGCCTTGAATGTGAGCATTAATTTGCTCTGTCAGATCACTGATGATTTCTTTACCTATATATTCAATCTCAAGCCAACTATTACTTTTATCAGTGATTAACTGTGACAAGGGTGCCAAGATACCTTCCAGATTACCTTTAATGCTAACTAACGGTTGAAAGCATGGAACAGCAATAGGTGTAATGACGCTATTGCCATCTTCAAAGTCGATCATTAACACCTGCTTTTGCTGCTTAGCCTCACCAAAGCCCATAGCAATCGGGGAGCCGCTGTAGCGAATATGATCTTTTTTAGCAACCATTTGCGGCACATGCAAATGCCCCAAGGCAACATAATCAAGATAATCAGGAAATACACTCGCATCAACATGTGCTAACGAGCCAACATACAGCTC
This sequence comes from Cysteiniphilum litorale, assembly GCF_003428165.1. GTDB lineage: Bacteria > Pseudomonadota > Gammaproteobacteria > Francisellales > Francisellaceae > Caedibacter > Caedibacter litoralis. The sequence goes on from NZ_QLIQ01000012.1 coordinate 8,338, forward strand.
ACGCACACCATCATCAACTTCAGTCTTGCCTCCGGCGGCAAACAAATGTCCCATACCAATCATTGGCAAGTGTTCAAGCTTATGTGTTTTGCAAAGCTTAATCTGCTTCTCTTTGGCGTACTTACACACCTCATGATAATGCTGCTTAATGCCTGATATTAATTTCTTATTCTTATCATCCAACGTTTCACTAGCTTCAACCTTTCTGATGTCACGATCACGCAAGTAAGGTACCGCACAAATGATTGCTTGAGGAATGTGGCTGTCATTTTTAAGGACGATTACTTCATCTTGTAGGTTGTCACACGCGGCTCCTACCACATAGATATTAAGCGCTTTTAACACACTTTTGGACGCCTCAAGCAAACTTGGTGAGTCGTGATTACCACCAATCACTACGACATGTTGGCAATCCGTGTTTTTAGCGACATCACTTAAAAACTGAAAATACAGCTCTTGAGCATAATTACTTGGCGTTGTTGTATCAAAGACATCACCAGCGATTAATAAGATATCAATCTCTTGCAATTTAATGGTTTCAATTAACCAATTTAAAAATGCTTTAAATTCAGGATAACGCTTTTTGCCATAAAGCATGCGCCCTAAATGCCAATCGGAGGTGTGGAGGATTTTCATGGTGTTATAGCTTCTTGACTTATATTAATAGGGTCATCTTGTTTATTATTAATACCTAACATCATATCAAAATGCTTTTTATGTCCTTCATTAATAAAGATTTGTTTAAAAACTTCAAAGTATCTCCCAATAGTATTTTCTAAACCAGAGATGTATAAGTCATCATAAATAGTATGCGAACCATCATTTATCCATGAAAGCAATGATCGACAGATTTGTTGATCCTGATAGTTTTCAAATCGAGAAATTAAATTTTTATCTTCAAAACCTCCTAAAACCTTAAAATAATACTCTATAATTCTGCGCATCGTGTTTTGAAGAGTTATGCTAGAGAGTTTATCTCGATCTTTTAGCTCATCCCATAACAATTGATAGGAAGTTTGAATAGGGTTTATTTGTTTATATGCCTTAAGCATGGTTTTTTTATCCTGCTTTTTCAAAACCCAAAAGTTTGTATGTTTACAAGTCTCTTGCCCACTCCCATTATATGAAACCTCTTTATGAAAGTAGATATTATGCGTCAATAAAATTAACTGCTTAATTGGGTATTTATTTTCTTGTCGCCTTAAGTCATGAATAAAATCTTTCAATAATGTGCTTACTACAAAAAGAACATCACTGTCCAAACTAGAAATCGGGTCATCAATAACTAAAATGCGCTTCTCAGAAACGTCAGTCTTTTCAACAGAGCCTTTGGCTAGCTGTAAAAAATATAAAAAAGTAATAAATGTCATTTCCCCTTCACTGAGTGTCTCGGTTGCAAGCTCACCATTTTCTCTCTGGATCTGATAGTGATTTTTTTGCTCTCTTGCTGAAACCAATTGAAAGTTCTCAAAACCCATATTTCTTAATAGCCTATTAATTTCATCAACGGTTGGCTGTACACTGGTAATATTTTTTTCTAAATTTTTGATCTCAGCTTTTAACTCAGAATATGCTTTCCTTTTATTATTTAATTGTTCCTCTATTGACTCAATTGCTTTTTTCAAGCCGTTTTTCTTGCCTATATAACTTCTAATTAGGGACTGGTTAACACTTATAATATACATCCACACATCTAAAATTAAACTTTCTTTTTCACGTTCATAATTTTGTACAATATCATTATGCTGTTTAATTTTTTCATTTGTCTTAATAATCAATTGATTCATGTTATATATTACTAAAGAAGGAGTCTCTAAAGATATCAACCTGCTTGGTTCAGTTCTTTTGTTTACCATAGCAGACCCTATATTTCTCAACTTTGCTTCTAACCCCAGCTGATAAGAAGAAAAGATATCTTTATCGAAATAGTCACTATACTCCGTCTCCTGTTGTGTAATTGAATTGAGCTTTGAGAGCAAATTATTACAATATTGCTCAAAACGGTCATATAACTGCACTATTGTATCGATATTCTGCTTATATTCAGTATCAAAATAGTTTTCTAATTTCTTTTTAAATTGATCATCTACTGTATCTTGTTGGCAAAATGGACAAGTATTTGAACTTTCTAACAAATATTCACGTCCTTTATCTACCCAATCATTCATATTAAGTTGTTGGATTAATTTAGCAATATCAACATCACCTTTACCAATTACCCTCTTTTGCCATATCCCATTTTCAATAATAGCAATACCCTCATCAAAGTTAATCGTTATCAGTTCATTTATGTGCTGCGGCGATACATCATTAAAAACAGTCTTTGCTCTTGCCTGTAGTTCATCCAATTTAATATCTTTTAGTTCTCTTATAAACTGATCATATTTACGCACGACTTCCAAACTAAATACTTTTTTGTTTTTGATATGCCCACGAAATGCTGGTTTAAAATCTTGTTCATATTTACGATATGCTAATTGCCAGATTTTATCTGAAAACTCCCCTGTTAGGCTATCTAATTCGCCACCAGAGCCTTTCTTATCATCAAGCGTTTTTTTCTGTTGCTTAGCTTTCCCCTCTAAATCCTCAAGCTCTTTTTGTTTAGCTTGAATCATCTCAATATCTTCTTTAGCTGATTTCCCCAGCGTGAAAACACCTTTAATAGAGCCTTTAAAATTTTCTTCTCGAAATTTTTTATTATACACTAAACATTGATACGGTTGATTATGCTGCCAAACTATATGACAGTATGAATAATCATCATTACTTTGATCTGCTAAATAATTAGAAATAGTTGTCTTACCAGTACCATTAGCACCATAAATAAAGTTGATTTTTTTAAGTCCTGCTAACTCAACACCCTCATCTGTATAGCTAGCAATATTTTTAATGATTAGTTTTTCAATCATGTTACTTCCTTTATTAACTCAACACAGACTCATGAAAATTATACTGGTGAAAAAACCGTCCCTGAATGAGGAATAAACATATTTTTGTATAACAAACTTGCCTCATTATCAGTCATTGACGCCAAATAATCACAAATAACACGACAACTATCTTCTTGCTCTAGCCTCGAATGTAAATTAACAGGTAAAAAACCTTTAGGATTACTTTCTAGTAAGTCAAATAGTTGCTCAAGCATGCGCTTATTTTTATGCTCCAGTCTTTGAACTCTGGGATTAGCTATCACAGTGTTGTATACAAAGTTTTTAATCGTATTTAAAGCTTGTGCTTTTTGGCTTTCTTTTGTCATTGACACGTTGAATCTAAGTAATGGCTCATCAAATTCTATTATTTCTATTATTTCCAATGACCTAATGAGCGATTGAACAGCATTATTAATTCCTTTTTTCATTGTTGACAGATTATCACTACATAAATCTTGAAAAATTCCTAGATTTTTATCATCAATGATTTGTAAGTCATCTTCTAATTCTTCAAGTTTATTTTTACTGATCAACCCCATAGCTAAAGAGTCTTCAAGATCATAAATACCATAGGCGATGTCATCTGCTAATTCCATAATGCTACAGTCAAACGATTTATAAGAAGTTTTCCATTTTTCACCAGACTTCTTTATGCTATTGAATTGTTTTTTATCTTTATAAGCTAATGGCTCGAGAACCCAATCAAATATCTGACTTTCAGTATCATGAATACATTTAAAGGCTCTTTGCTTCACTAATAAGTTTTTCTGCATCCATTCTTGCTGCTCTTTTTTGCATTTAACTTTATCTTTGTCTTTAGACCATTCTTCTCCATCTGATAAAACTGCATTTAAAAATTGAGCGTGTTTTGCTGGGTATTTCATAACCCCTAGTAAAGCTCTTCGAGTTAAGTTAAATCCATTATTTTCATAATACTCTCCAAGTTTTGTAAGCACTCTAAATGTTTGACCATTACCTTCAAAACCTCCTTTTAAAAGCATTTTATCTTGCAAAACTTGCTCACCTGCATGTCCAAAGGCAGGATGACCAATATCGTGAGCCAAACAAATTGATTCAATTAGTTCAATAGATAAATTTGGCGTATCTTTAAATCGTATCTTATCGTTATTTTCTAAATCACGAATAATACGCATGCCAACATCCGCCACCTCGATTGAATGAGTCAATCTAGTTCTAAAAAAATCATGCTCATTTATATTAAATACTTGAGCTTTTGCCTGCAATGCTCTAAAAAATTTTGAGTGCACAATTCGACTTTTATCAATGCCATAATTAGTAATATCAGCATTACCCTGAGTATACTCTCGACCTATGTTCCTACTCCACCAAACATTACTCGTCATAATTAACTCCCTTTACAATTGATTTCCAATAAGGATTTTACCACATATAACGATTATTTATAACCATGATTGCCCATCGCTAAAGTCTAGTATCGAAGAAATTTTTGATGCTTTTAGGTAAGTGATCAGCTTGTAGGTAATAGCAGCTATTAGCAGTTGAAATTATTAGCAACAATCAGCTGATCTAGATTATAACCTTGTTGAATGGCTATCTTTTTCATCAAATCTAACTGCTGTTGACTAATATTTTTTGTGCGACTTAGAAACCACAGATATTCTCTGGAGGGTTCACCAATCACAGCATACCGATAATCATCAGAGACGTATAAGATCCAATACTTACCAGTAAATGGCCAAAAGAACCTAACCTTAAGCTTACTATTATCATCGGCATTGGATCGCCAAGCAGTTGCTGTGGCTTCTTTTAACTTGCCATCTTTATAGCACGTATTGGTAACTGAGATTGTATCTTTATCTAGTACCTTATATTCAGCAGTAGAGCAATGACAACCTTTTTGGAAGCTATTAGGCAGGCGAGCTATCTCATACCACTTACCCATATACTTTTGCAGATCAACACTCTTTGCTGTCTGCATGGGGTTATACGTCGCACATCCGGCAACTAACAATACCATTGAGACCAACCACCACTGCTTTATCCTTTTCATAATGCCGCTTCCTTATAATACTTTTTCAACGCACCAACCACATCTTCCATCTGATTAGCACGTGAGCCCTTAACTAAAATGCGTGAAAGTATATTTTGATTGTTGTTAAGATCATTTCGTAACGCTTCAATTAAAGCATTCTTATGCTCAAAGTATCGTGCATATCCTCCTGCTTCTTGAGCCAGTAATGTCATCCATGCTTTATTGCCATACAAATAGACATAGTCAATACTTGATTGCTTAATCAAGCGCCCAACCTCTTGATGATAATGCTCCGCATGCTCGCCAAGCTCGCCCATATTGCTAAGCACAAGATACTTGTCACCCTTAAATGTCGCTAAATCATTAATTGCCGCTTTAACCGATTGAACACTGGCATTATAAGTATCATCAATCAGTGTCACATAATCATTTAAAGTTACTAAAGAGAAGCGTCCTTTATAAGGTTGATAATTTGCTAATGCATTAAGTGATGACTGAATATCTAATTGCAAGGCATAGATAAACGAAAGTGCTGTTAATGTATTTTGAATATTATGCTGACCAATGACATTCAATCGTGCTTCATAGCGCTTCTTTGCCACGCTCACTGTAAAGCTCAATGCGGTTATTGACTCTTGTTGCGCATATAAATAAATATCAGCAGCTGTGTTATTCATCGAGAATGTGACTTGATCAACCGCTAAAGCTTTAGCAAAAGCATTAATTCTTGGATCATCTAAATTAATAATTGCTTTGCCCTGCGGCTGTATCCCTTGGAGCAAGGCACCCTTTTCAATCATTACACCATCTAAAGATTTTAGCTTTTCTAAGTGTGATGCTGACACATTGGTAATGCCGGCATAATCTGGCTTGATTAACTGTGTTAAATGCGGGATCTCACCTGGTGCATTGGTGCCCGCTTCAATCACTACAAAATCAACATCTTGCGGGGTTGACAACACTGTCATCGGTACACCAAGATCATTATTAAAATTACCATGACTATAATGCACCTTACCAAATGCTTTAAGCATAGACACCAGGATTTCTTTGGTAGTTGTTTTGCCGCAACTGCCCGTTATTGACAACACTGGCAGATTCAGTGTTTTGCGATATAAAAGGGCTAAATCAAACAGCGCTTTACGCGTATCTTTGACGATAATTTGCGGCACGTTAAGATCAGCTTGTTGCTGTGTCACTAGAGCGGCAACAGCCCCATTTTGTATGGAATGTTCAATAAAATCATGCCCATCACGCTCACCTTGTAATGCGACAAAGAGTTGCCCTTGACTAATCTCTTTTGAGTTAATATGCGCGCCAGTAATTGCCACATCTTGTCCAACATACTGACAATCATTTAATTGCAAAGCCAATGACTTTAATGACTTAATCATTTTTTCTCCAAAACTCCAATACCACTTCACGTTCATCAAAATGTGTCTTTTGATGGTTTTTATCTAAATAGGTTTCATGCCCTTTACCGGCAAGCAAGATAACATCATCCGCCTTTGCAATGCTTAATGCATACTCTATCGCCTGTTTACGTTCTTCAATCACAACAAACTCAGTAAATCCATCATTAAATCCCGATGTGATATCTTGAACAATATCTTTAATATCATCGGTGCGACTATTATCCTCTGTCACGATCACAAAATCAGCATATTGTTGTGCTGCTTTTGCCATCAATGGACGTTTGCTATGCTCGCGTGAACCACCACAACCAAACACGCAATAAAGCTTGCCCTTTGTTTGCACACGCACGGCTTGTAAGGCTTTGGCTAAAGCATCTGCAGTATGTGCGTAATCGATAACAACGGTTGCTTTTCCATCATGTATAAGCTTTTCAAGCCGCCCTTTGGGATTATGTAAATCATTCACAGTTTTCAATACGTCGGTAAAAGGATAAGCGTTTGCCAATAAAGCGCAAACTACCGCGGCAATATTGCTGACATTGTATTCACCCATAATGGGGATCGTAATAGCTAATTCCTTGTTATTTTTAAAAAATATATCAACTACAAAACCTTGTGGCGATATCGATGTTATTGGCATATAACAATCAGCTTTACTATTAACAAGGCTAAAACTAAAAACCTCTTTCTCTTGTTGTTCAGTCAACTCAGCATACAAACGACTACCATAGTCATTATCAATATTAATCACACATTTCTTGACACTTGCTAATTTAAATAACTGGCGCTTGGCTTGGAAATATTGCTCCATCGTCTGGTGATAATCCAAATGATCAATATCCAGATTACTGAAAATCGCCGTTTGAATATTGACGTTGAGAATACGTCGCTGACTAATGGCATGTGATGACGCTTCCATGGCAACCGTGTCAGCGTCTTGATCATAAAAGTTTTTAAGCATCCGCTGTAGGCTTAGATTATCCAAAGTCGTTAAAGCGGAATCTTCAAGCTTTGGAAATACACCATTACCAATAGTTCCAAGCACACCGACCTTATGCTTAAGCCTTGACAAGCTTTGCGCCAAGAAATGGCAAATTGAAGTTTTACCATTAGTACCAGTCACTGCAAAGATATTTTGTTGCTCGGATGGGTAATCATAAAACCAACTTGCTAAGCTTGCGGGAATTGATTTTAAATTCCGAATCTCAATAACAAAAGGGATGTCCTGTGGATCGATTAAACTGACGTCTTCAACCAAAATTAAGTTAACGCCTTGGGCTCGCAACTGATTGACATAACGATGCCCATCATGCACTTGTCCTTTAAGCGCAATAAAGCCATCGTTTTTTGTGACCAATCGATGATCTTGATAAAGGTTTTCAATGAGAAAAAAAGGATTCTTATTAAGATCTATTGTCTGATAAGAAGTTAGTTTTAATGCATTAATTTCAATTAGAAAGGCTCTGATTTGAGCAATAGTTTTCACGATGATAAAGAGTAAGTTTATTTTGATTGACGCTTTTCTTTAACAGCAGATGCTAGTTTATCAAGCATCTCAACCGTTTCATCCCAACCAACACAAGCATCGGTAATACTTTTACCATACTCTAGTGGTGTTACAAAAATTGATTGATTGCCTTCTTTCAAATTACTCTCTATCATCACACCGAGAATATCCTGACTACCTGCCTTATATTGATCACAAATATCATCAATCACCAACGATTGTTTTTTATAATCTTTGCTGCTATTACCATGACTGCAATCAATCATCACTTTGTGTGGCAAATGATGCTCTTTTAACGCACCAGCGGTTTGATCAACATATTCCTTGGCATAGTTTGGTCCATCATTGCCACCACGCAAAATAATATGCGCATCGGCATTGCCTGTTGTTTCAAAAATTGCCGTTGTACCTTGCTTGGTCACACCCAAGAAATGATGCTTTGATTTCGCTGCTCTGACCGCGTCAACCGCAATACCAATGCTTCCCTTAGTACCATTTTTAAAACCAATTGGACACGATAAGCCTGACGCTAACTCACGATGCACCTGACTCTCAGTCGTGCGCGCACCAATGGCGCCCCATGCAATGAGATCCGAAATATACTGTGGACTAATCACATCTAGAAACTCAGTCGCGCACGGTAATCCCATATCTGAGATATCTAATAACAACTGGCGCGCCATGCGCAAGCCTTTGTTGATTTTAAAACTATTATCTAAATCAGGGTCATTGATTAAACCTTTCCAGCCCACTGTCGTTCTTGGTTTTTCAAAATAGACACGCATGATCACAACAAGCTCACCTGCATGCTTTTTTGCTTCATTCAATAAAAGCCCTGCATATTCTTTGGCAGCTTTGATATCATGTACTGAACAAGGTCCAACAACGACAATCATACGATCATCTTTGTTTTGTAACACATTGGATACTGCTTTACGTGCGGCAATCACGGTTGCCGTTGCTTCTTTGGTAATCGGATGCTCTTCATGTATAACCCCAGATGGCACTAAGGTGCGTTTGTCTTTGATACGTGTATTATCTGTTTTATCGTGTATGTCTATCACGCTCTCTACTCCACTTTATACTGTTTTTTATTTTTTTACTTTTTATTTTTTGAAATTTTATCCACTATAACATGAATTAAGAACATGCCAACATGTCCCGCTAAATAATACCAAACAATTTGCGCAAAGAATTCATGTAGCTCCTTGATATCATGCAGCAATGAGGCACCAATATAATTGGCAGGAATCACAAGCCAAAGCGTCCCTAATAAAGCGACCAGAAATAATAGCAAAAACCCTAAGCCTTGAATCAGTCCGGCTAACCCACCGAAATCACGATCAGGCAAACGGCAACGACATAGTGTTTTGATATCGGCTATTACTAAACTAAGACCTTTTTTGTTATAAGGGAAAAGATGCCCAAATTTATCCTTTTCAACTAAGCTTGCAGCACGTAATAAATAAGCTAATAACAAGAAAAACACAGTGACACCGAAAATTTCATGAAATAGAAATAGTTTCAATGTCCACGGTTCAACACCTGGTTTTATTTTATGATGCATCCATTGTGCTGATAACAATTGGAAGATAATCATTAACGCAAATAGCCAATGAATTACATGTGCCAATACATCATAATGTGTTTGTTTTTTCATAGAAACTCCATTGTAATGAATAAGAAATAAGTTGTGTTGCAACTTATTTTTTCACCATTACATTATTTAAGATGCCTTTTTATAAACGTAACGCGGCATAATTTCATCCGCTGTAATCTTATTCTCAAAGTCAATCCGAAGCAAAATACCTAATGCAAAGCACATAATAAGTAAGCTGCTACCTCCATAACTAATCAATGGCAATGTTAAGCCTTTAGTTGGCAGAACACCGATATTTACACCAATATTAACGATCACCTGAAAAGCTACCCAAAAGCTTATGCCATAAGCCACATAGCTTTGAAAATGGCGATTAAGAACATAAGCAAGGCTAGCAATCCGCATGCCTTTCCAGATCAAATAAGCATAGACCATCAAAAGGACAATCACACCGACAGCACCGAGCTCTTCAGCGACTACTGACACGATAAAATCAGTATGCGCTTCAGGTAGGAAGAACTGCTTTTGAATACCACTGCCTAAGCCATCACCAAACCAGCCTCCTCGACCATACGAAATAAGTGCTTGCACAAGCTGATAACCAGTATTATTGGCATCCGCCCACGGATTCATAAAGCCATTTAGACGCGCTAAACGATACGGTTCAAACAACACTAGAAACGTTGCCGCAACCCCACCTAATACAATCAGGATAATAAACCATCTCAATTTGACACCCGCCATAAACATAATACCGAAAACACAGGTAAACATCACAACAGATGCGCCAAAGTCAGGCTCTTTAAGCAACAGTCCAGCCATAGCCGCAAGAATTATCAGTGGTTTAACAACACCTTTAAACGTCTCTCTGGCAACATCTCCAAAGCGCACGAGATAAGATGAAAAATACATAATCGCACATAGCTTAACAACTTCCGAAACCTGCACATTAATCACAATCAAAGGAATCCAACGTAGTGAACCATTCACCTCGCGTCCAATATGCGGAATCAATACAGCAACGAGCAAAACAAAGGCAATAATAAGCCATAGTTTATAGATTTTCTGATAGTTATCTGTTGGCACCAGTAATGCGCAAATCATTGCACCTATACCAAGCACCGCAAAGAACCCCTGACGCACACAATAAAAGTAAGGGTTGCCATAATCATAATTTGCATCAACCATCGATGCTGAGGTCACCATAATCCAACCAAATGCTAATAATCCCAACACCAAAAAAACAAATGCCATATCTAGCTCAATGGTCGCTCGAACGCGAACCTTTTTGCTATTGCGCTGACTAAATAAATTACGAATAAAAAAAAGCACGCTGTTACCTTAGCTTATTAACCAATTCTTCAAAATATTCACCACGATGAGCATAGCTTAAAAAGCCATCGAAGCTTGCACATGCCGGTGATAATAACACAATATCATTTTGGCATGCGAGGGTTGTGGCAGCATTAAATGCCTCATCGAAGCTCTGACAAAGCACACAATCAACCTCATTGGCAATGGCTTGATAAATTGACATGCGATCCTGCCCATAAACTACTGCTTTTCTAATATAGGTTTTAAGCACTGATACTAATTCCTTAAAATCAGCACCTTTTGCTAAACCACCTAATAAAATAATAATGTTTTTAGTCTCTTGATTACCTAAGCCGATAAGAGCGGCTTCAGTTGATGCAATATTGGTGGCTTTTGAGTCGTTAATATAGCGGATATGTTTAAACGTTCTAACCAAACGGCAGCGATGCGCAAGCGGATTAAATGTAGCAATTGCTGTTTTAATCTTCACTTTATCACTATCTGACAACCCTATAGTTTGTTCTAAGCTTCCTCCTTCTCCCAACACCCCGCCTCGCATGCTCGGCACCCCTCTTGCAAAGAGGGGAACCTCTACCTCTAAGTCTACTTGATTCCCCTCTTTATAAGAGGGGTGACAGTCGTAGACTGGCGGGGTGTTTTTAAAATCACAAGCTTGTCTTGAGGTTGCTAAAGCACTTGCCATCATTTCTAAAACAACCAGCACTGCTAAGATATTCTCAAGATTATGCTTACCTTGTAATATCAACTCAGACTGCTGACAAAATACCTCATGATGGAATATCGCTTTGTCATCATCGACATAAGTAATGTCATTATTAAAATATGAAAGAGTAGCATCCACTCTATGATTTAATAAATCTTTTTGCTTGGCATTCATTACACGATATTTACCACGCGCGAACAATGCCAACTTAGCATCACAATACGCCTTATAATCAGCATAACGATCTAAATGATCAGGAGATAAATTAAGTACCGCAACAACATCAAACTGTGCATGTTTTAATAAATCAATCTGAAAGCTTGAAATCTCAAGCACATAAACATTAACATTTTCATCGATAAGGCTTAAAGCAGGGGTGCCAATATTGCCGCCTAATGCAGTATTTATTCCAAGGCTTTTAAGCACATGAAAAAGCAAAGAGACAACGGTACTTTTGCCATTTGAACCCGTTACCGCAATCACTTTTTGCCTTTTTTTCTTATGGTTTTTCTCGTCATTGCCTGATGCGATAGCTAATGCAAATAGCTCAATATCACCAACGACTTTATGCCAATGATGATAGAGTTGATTAAATGGTGCTTTATTGACGGGAATGCCCGGAGCTACGACAATTAAATCATAACTTTCAAGGTTGATTTCATCAAAGTTTTGGTAATCAACTATAACACTCACGTTTTTAAGGTTTTGATCGAAGATATCGATCTCTAGCGCATAAGCTTTTAGATAATCAACAACCGCAATCCCTGAAATACCAAGACCCACGACTAATACGCGTTTTATTTGTTGTGTTTGATAATAAAAAGGCTTTGACTCAATCATTTCATCGTCACATTAGCGCACTTTAAGTGCAGCAAGCCCAATTAATACAAAAATAACCGTTAAAATCCAAAAACGCACCACCACTTTGGTTTCAGGCCAACCTTTTAATTCAAAATGATGATGAAGTGGCGCCATTCTAAAAATACGCTTTTTTCTTAGTTTGTACGAGCCAACTTGCAGAATAACTGAAACCGTTTCCATCACAAACAAAAAGCCCATAATAAAAAACACCAACTCTTGACGAATAATAACGGCTATGGTGCCAAGTGTCGCCCCCAATGCTAGCGAACCAACATCGCCCATAAATACTTCCGCAGGATACGCGTTAAACCACAAGAAACCAAAGCCAGCGCCGGCAATCGCGGCACAAAATACAACAAGCTCATCAATGCCAACATTGGGCATATAATCAAACAGCAAATGCCCAGCAAAGGCGCTATTGGTAATGACATAGGCATAAACAGCAAGCCCCATTGCTACAAGCACAATCGGTAAAATTGCCAAACCATCTAAACCATCGGTTAAATTCACCGCATTGCTACTTCCGGTTATCACAAAATATCCCAACAGGATAACCCAAGCACCTAGCGGAATAACCCAATCTTTGCTAAAGGGGATTGATAAACTAAAGTCCATATAGTTATGCAATAAAGCATAAACCCACAGCATTGCCACGATTGCAAAAATCGACTGCATCAAGTATTTGTATTTGGCACGTAAACCTTTAGGGTGCTTTAATACTAGCTTTAGAAAGTCATCTAAAAAACCAATCAAGCCAAAACTGACAAGTACAAAAAGCAATACCCATATAAAAGGACTATTAAGCTTTGCCCATAGTAAAATCGATACAACAATGGAAAAAATAATTAAGCAACCACCCATCGTCGGTGTGTTTTTCTTCACCAAATGCGTTTGCGGTCCATCATCCCTCACTACCTGCCCTATCTGCATTTTACTCAACCAGTTAATCATTGGTTTGCCAACAAACAAACTAATTAAAAGTGCCGTTAATGCTGCCATAAGTGAGCGCACCGTCACATAACTACTAAAAATATGCATAAACGTAAAATATTGTGACAACCAACCGGTTAACCATAATAACATCTAAAAAAACCTTGCCTTAACTACCTAAATTGCACGGTTGAAAAACAGTGCACCACAAATGCAACGTATTCTAGTAAGCCTAATTGCAGAACACAACCAAAGCTATGTTAAAAAAGTAATAAAAAAGGGGCGTCAAGCCCCTTTTTTATTATTTATAGTTGTGGATAGCTGATGATTACATCATGCCAGGCATACCGCCCATTCCACCCATGCCGCCCATTGCAGCAGCTGCGTCAGCTTTATCATCTTTGATCTCACCAACCATTGCTTCTGTTGTAATCATAAGACCGGCAACAGATGCAGCGTGTTGTAATGCTGAGCGCGTTACTTTCGTTGGATCTAAGATACCCATCTCGATCATATCGCCGTAGGTATCATTTGCAGCGTTATAACCATAGCTACCCTCTTTAGCGCGAACGTTATTAACAACGACAGACGCTTCGCCACCTGCGTTTTTAACGATCTGACGTAAAGGCGCTTCCATTGCACGACGCATTAATGCGATACCGTGGTCTTGGTCTTCATTGTCACCTTTTAGCGTCTCAAGAGCAGCTTGTGCACGAAGTAGTGCAACACCACCACCAGCGACAACACCTTCTTCAACCGCAGCGCGCGTTGCATGAAGCGCATCGTCAACACGGTCTTTTTTCTCTTTCATTTCAACTTCAGTCACAGCCCCTACACGGATTACAGCGACACCGCCTGCTAACTTAGCTAAACGCTCTTGAAGCTTCTCACGATCATAGTCAGAGGTTGACTCCTCAACTTGCTTTTTGATTTGAGAAACACGTGCTTCAATATTGCCTTTTTGACCAGCGCCATCGATCACTGTTGTATCATCTTTGGTGATTTGCACGCGTGAAGCCGTACCTAAATGCTCAACTGTTGCTTTTTCTAGTGTTAAACCAACTTCTTCAGCAATAACTGTCGCACCTGTTAGGATAGCGATATCTTCTAGCATTGCTTTACGACGATCACCAAAACCAGGGGCTTTAACAGCCGCGACTTTAACAATACCACGGATATTATTAACAACTAATGTTGCTAATGCTTCACCTTCAACATCTTCAGCGATAATCAATAATGGCTTGCCAGACTTAGCAACACCTTCTAATACTGGTAGTAGGTCACGGATATTAGAGACTTTCTTATCAACGATTAAAATGTATGGATTTTCTAACTCAGCCGTCATATTCTCTTGATTAGTCGCAAAATAAGGAGACAAGTAACCACGATCAAATTGCATACCTTCAACCACGTCTAGCTCATCTTCAAAGCCTTTGCCTTCTTCAACAGTGATCACACCTTCAGGACCAACTTTAGCCATCGCTTTAGCAATTAGCTCACCAACTGTCGCATCAGAGTTTGCGGAAATCGTACCAACTTGCTCAATCGCTTTGTTATCAGCACATGGCTTAGATAGTGCTTTTAATGCATCAACCGCTTTAATGGTTGCTTTATCAATACCACGCTTAAGATCCATAGGATTCATGCCAGCGGCTACTGCCTTCAAACCATCTGTTAATAAAGCTTGCGCTAAAACAGTTGCCGTTGTTGTACCATCACCTGCGATATCAGCAGTTTTTGAGGCAACTTCTTTAACCATTTGCGCACCCATGTTGGCAAACTTATCTTTTAATTCGATTTCTTTAGCAACAGATACACCATCTTTAGTGATTGCAGGAGCGCCAAATGATTTCTCAAGTACGACATTGCGTCCTTTAGGACCTAAAGTGACTTTTACTGCGTTAGCCAATGTATTAACGCCCTCTAGCATACGAGCACGTGCGTCATCTGAAAACATTACTTCTTTAGCGGCCATGTTTCTTTCCTCTTAAATTTCTTTGTTTATTCTTAATTAAAAACTTCGCTTTTAAAATCAATCATATGATGTGGTATCATCCTTAGCATCGGGCGTATACAATACGCCCCTACAGAAGCTCACCAAGAACACTACCACGCCAAAGATTATTCAATCACACCCATGATATCTTCTTCACGCATCATTAATAGCTCTTCACCATCAACTTTAACTTCATTGCCTGCGTACTTACCAAATAGTACTTTATCACCCACTTTAACATCAAGCGCACGAATTCCGCCATCTGTTAAAATCTTGCCGTGACCTGCTGCAATAATCGTACCTTGCATTGGTTTTTCCTTAGCGCTATCCGTTAGGATAATCCCGCCTGCTGATTTTTCTTCTTCCTCAGCGCGACGAACCAACACTCTATCATGTAAAGGGCGAATTGCCATATTTAGACTCCTTTTTTAACCTATTTGTTAAACATTAGTTGTTTATTGCAGGCAAAAATATGGTGATAGCAATTTGCATTTCAAGAATTTTTTTAAAAGTTTTTTGATTTATTTTTTTGGATTAACATTAATGCCCATTTTACACTCAAAAACTCCTCTTAGGTTTATCTTTCATAAAACTAATAAACCATTACAAGTTTAAAATAAAAGTATTACTTTAAGTTCATCAATCCCTTTTAATTCAGCAATTTACAATTTTCTTACAGATTTATGGAGAAATCCCTTCTACCATAGCGTTAATCTTTTATAAAATTAGAGCTTTTCCATGAATCTTACTTCACATACTTTCATCGATGCTATCATATGGGACTACTTGGATAATTTAGGCTTTCTTGCCTTATATTATACCAATAGCAGATACCGTGAAACAATTGATAGGTACTATATTGATAACAATTACTATAGAGCCAACCAAACACAAATCATAAATAGAGCAGACTTTATACGAGGATCAAACAACGTACTAAAACGTTGTATACAAGAAAGAATGAGTGTAGTTGATGCATTTGCTCTATCCACTGAGTACTATTCAGATCAAAAGGGAAAGTTCTCTTGGATTCACAAACCAATAGTAGCCAATTTCTCAGATAAAGCTAAACATGAGTGTATTAAAAACTGGAAAGAATTAAGAGCAATGGTATCTTATGAAGAAAGAAACAAAAACCATGGCGTTAAAATGCATTGGAATAATCTTGAAGATACGCCCACAGACCAATTTCACTTTCATCAATCCATAGGTAGAAATATAGCCTCAAACAGCAGTAAAAAGATCAAATTTAGCCCCAAAAGTCACGTTAGAATTCTTATGATTATCAATGATAGCTTTAATTTACGTAATCTTTCAACCATTAGCTCAGGGCGCATCAAGCATCTTCTAGAAGCATTATCTAAATTAGCACCAGATATCCATTTTAGCTTAAGCGCCGAGTTACAAAAACAAAAGTTTTTTGACCTAGAGTTTTTAGCAACCTTATTTGGGATAAATCCAAAAATAACTATTGGAAACACAATCATAGAGTTTATATTTGCCAAATACTCTGATAACTACCTAGATATTATGCAAAAAAAGCCCGTTGATCGACTCCATTTCTGCCAGTTATATGGCAATAAGTATCATACAAGAGATATAGACATTTATTCTGACGCAAATCACCCTGTATTATTTAATAAACTTTTTAATTATCAGTCACAAGGATTGGCAAACCATATTCAAGAAATCATTAACGCAAATAATAAGCCCATATCGATATTTACGATTCTGAGCGGACAAGCCTCCGATGACTTATTTGAGCATGATTTTTATAAGACTACATTTAAAAAACTACGCTAGCACCCACACATCCCCCACCCAAATATAAAAAGATACATTGTATGTGCCTTGAACTAACATCCGCTTACTCACTCCAGACTTATTAGAATATCTATAGTCTTTATCTACTTCAATTACCAATCTCATACAATACAAAGCTTATATGATATAGGGTTACCAACCAATCGGCAACCTGCTTTTTAACTCCCCCTTTAACTGATCTTTAACAGCATTGGTGCCTGACTCAATTAAGATATTCTGCAATTGGGTATTATCCATCTCGATTACAGGATTGTTCAGGCTACCTTTGACATTAAATTTCAGTGGCAGCTTCGCTAATGACTGATTGACACCACCTGCATTAATCTTCGCATCATAAAATGTAATATTTGCAGGCGCATTAAGTTCAATATCACCAGATTGCCATCCCCAAGATCCGTGCATACTAATATCATATGTCTTAGCCGTGAGATTAAAGCTATTACCAAAGTTAATATCATTTAACAGTTTATCCGCAGGCATATCTTTGAGCATTAAACCAAAGCTTGGCGCAATTCGACTATTATTCGCACTAACAAAATCAACATTCATGGTTTTATCAACACTAACAATATTAATTTTTGTCGGTGCAATGGTAAGCCACGGTTGTGTTGAAAGATTACTTGCTGTGACATTTAATTGTAAGCCATCGTTATAGTGAATATTGTTGACCATAAGCTTAGCAATCACAAGAGTTGGTGATTGCTCAATTAGATGCAACGCCTGCCTTTGTGCATATTGATAGACGGGTATAACATCGTTATTTTCTTTACTAATGGCTTTATCTTCCTGAGCTGCCGACTCAGGTGCCAGCCATTTAATCACGCGTACAAGCTTAGCAAGATAATCATAATATTCGTTGGCATTTTTAATGTAATGACGCACATCAAATTGTTGTGTTTTATCCTTTTCACTCACATCTCCCGCTGAACCTGCTGTTTTTGATTTATCATCAACTGGAGTTATAGTATCACTTTCTGTATTTGTATTAGCATATAATGACGCTTTACTTTGACGTTTGCTATTTGTTAACACACTATCGACAACCACATCACTTAGCTCAAGGCGTTTTGCCAACAGTGCGCTTACATTGACTTCAGCTTCCAACTCTTTTGCAAAAAAACTATTTTGATATAAATCATCAGGATTGGCAAAAGCCAAATCCTTGATCACTATTTTTCCATCTAAAGCATCAATATCAAGTTGACCTATATCTACTGTCGCGCCATTAACTTTGGTTAGCTGTGTAACTAAAATATTTTTGACAACTTGCGACTGCAAGAAGCTATTCATAACAAATAACAAAATAACGATCATAACCGTTACAATCACACCCCACCAACGAAACGGATGCTTAAGCTTTTTATCACGTAACTGAATCCAATGAATTTTATGTGCTGATTTACCAAAGATAGCCCATGATATGACTTTGATAGATCGCTTATTAATGATTCTATTGTACGCTTCTTTTTCAGTCTGTAGTGCTGCCATTTTAACTTTGATATTTTTAGCAGATCGCGCAAGCACAAAGCCCACAATCACACCAAGAATAATTGCTAAGATGAAGCTACCACTCACCAGATAATAATCAAATCCAGCATATGCTAACACTGGCGCGTTAATCATCCATTTAAATAAAGGTTGCAGGAAGCCATCTAATAACCAAGTCCCCAGATGGTAAGAAAGTCCCTCTAAAATAAAGGATAAAATCTCAGCAACCGCAAAAATAATCGCTGCCACGACTAAATTGACATTGAATAACAATAAAAGCAAAACGGCAACAAGATAGATAAGTGGCGCATATTGAAATCCTGGCATAAACCCTAATACAAAACCAAATAACGCGGCTAAAAATAGCTGCATTGGATTAGATTGCCCCGTAATAATTGCTATAAGCTTTTTGATAAATTTCATCGTGATATCCTTTCTAAATCGACTCTCAAAACAAACTGTAGTCTAAAAAGCATATTCACTCAAGCTTGATACGCTTAATGCTTAGCTCTTTATCAGAAAGGCAAGGGTAGAGTAATTTAGCAATTAAAGACTCTCAACACTTGATCAAGCTTCTCATCAAACTCTAAATTAGCATCAATCTTAAATATCGGTTGTTGCCAATTGCGAATCCACGTTAACTGGCGCTTGGCTAGCTGGCGTGTTGCCGCAATTCCCTTGGCAACAAATTCCTTATAATCATACTCGCCATCAAGGTGCTGCCATGCTTGGCGATAACCAACACTGCGCATCGATGGCAGATCAGCATGCATAAGCGCTAGATTTTTAAGCCCTTCAACTTCTTTTAAAAAACCATTATCTAGCATTTGCATAAAGCGCTTTTCAATCATCTGATGCAAATGTTTACGATCATTTGGAACTAATGCACATAAGTTAAGTGATTGACCTAAACCACCCTCTTTGGCATTTTCAGCAATAATATGCGAATAAGGTTGGTCAGTAAGTAATATCACTTCAACGGCACGCTCAATCCGTTGTTGATCATTTGGGTTAAGCTTGTTGGCTGTGAGAGGATCTTTATGCATCAAGAAGTCATGCCAATACGCTAAATCTTGTAACTTTATGGTGTCACGCATTTTATCATCGGTCTCAGGTAGCTTAGATATACCTTCTTGCAATGTTTTAAAGTACATCATCGTGCCACCAACAAGTAATACTTCTTTGTTACGTGCATGGATATCTTGAATCAATCGCTTAGTATCATTGATAAAATCATTGACCGAGTAATTAAACCACGGCTCGATAATGTCAATTAGATGATGGACAACACCCTTCATTTCCAAAAGATTTGGCTTAGCTGAACCAATATCTAATCGCTTGTATACCAACGCTGAATCAACACTGATAATTTCAGCATTCATTTCTTTGGCAAGTTCAATGGAAAGAGACGTTTTTCCTGAGGCAGTAGGACCTGCTAAGGCATAGACTTTTTTTGAAATAACAGACATAGGGTAAATAATTATTGGATCAGTTGATGATTAATCTCAACTTTATATTGTTTCTTTAATGCAGCCAAATAGTCATTTAGCTCGATATTGCTATAGTTATTTTGTAGCACTTGCGTTGGCAACTCATCGGTGCCATCAATAACTTTTGCTACTTCATATACCCAATAAGACTCACCATTTTGTGCGAGTTTATATGACTTCAAACCATCACTGAAAATGGCTGTTTTTAAGTCTTGATCAAGGGTGAAGTCACTGCGTGAAATAGTTTCAGTTTTTGCTTTTACCGTTTTAACTTCTTTTTTATCTTGTAAAGCTTTAAGCGCATCTTGTGCTGCTTTTTGCGCTTGCGCTAATGACTCTGTCGCAATATACGCCGTTTTGACCTTATCTTTAACTTCAGCAAAGCTTAAGGTATGCTTCGGAATCATCTTATCAACTTTGTAGATAATGCCATCGGTTTGACCTTGGGCAATGAAGCCTTGCGTTTTATTGTGATCAAATACCGCTTCTTGTAATTTGGCATTGCCTTCAACATTTGCACTTGTCGTATTTTTATCAAATGCATTTGTCGTTGCAGGTGTTAATTTATTGGCTTTGACTACTTGGTCAAAGCTATTGCTATTAATACTTGTTAACACTTCATTAAACTTAGTCAATGCCGCACGATTTTTAAGAATCTTTTCAATCACAGGCTTTGCTTCTGACAGTGACATCTCAGCAGGTGCTATGATTTTTGTTAATTTAACAAATTCATTATCCGATGTTTCTTTAACAGGTGACTCAAGCGTTAAATTAAACAACGCAAATTGCGCAAAGCCTGAAGCATCTGCTTGTGATAATGGCTTTATCTGTTCAATTTTAACTTCTTTTAGCTCATCAGCCGTTAATGCTTGATTGGCTTTAAGCTTCTCAGCAATTGCTTTGCTATCTTTAGCCTTTTTATCAATCGTGATTGTCTCACCAGATCTTAACTCAGGTGACATAAGTGCATCTTTATTGGCTTGATAATAGCTATTGATTTCACTCTCAGATACTGGCTCTTTGCTCACAAAATCTTGTGATGATAGTTTGACATAAGATACAACGGCTTGCTCAATCTGCTCATATTGCACTTTGTGTTCATCATAATAAGCTTGAAGTTCTTTGTCTGTTGGTTTGATCTTACTGGCATAATCTTTCGCAGCAAAATCATAATAGGTGACTTCACGCTTTTGCCCCATTAATGCACTTAGTGTTTTTTGCTCATCACTTAATACAAACTCACTTTGCAATAGTGGTGTCACAATACTTGAGGTCAGAAGGCTATTGGCGATCAGTGCTTTGATATTGCCGGCACCACCGTATAGCTTAGCCAGTTCATCAAAACGTTTCGCCGAGTATTGTCCATTTTCAACAAACGCTGGATTTTGGAAAATCGCAATGGATACCGCAGATTGTGTGATGGCAATATGCGATGCCGTGGCATCTTGTTGCAATAATGCTTGATCGACCAATTGATTTAATGTTTTCTCTTGCAATGCTTTTTGATCAAGTGAAGGTTGCGCTTGCATATTTTGAGATAAGGATTGCTGATAGCTATTTTGCGAGATTTGTACGTCTCCTACTTTTGCCACAGACTGTGGTGAAACACCACCTGAGACAAAAAAGTAACTGATACCTGTTAACACAAAAACCGCACTCACTGCGATGATGATAATCCACGTAATCCAACCTTTAAATTTATCATTAATCGATTGCAACATATGACACTACTACCTACTTCCATTGAGCTTAAAATTAAATTATCACATCTTAGCATGGGATATACCGCTCGTGAATCATTTTGCGGTGTTTAATAGCCAAAACAAAAAAGGCATGCTAAAAGCATGCCTTTAAAGATGTGGTGGGTGCTGAGGGGTTCGAACCCCCGACCCTCGCCTTGTAAGGGCGATGCTCTCCCAGCTGAGCTAAGCACCCGCGAGCTGAACTATATATTAGTTCACCGCATCTTTCAATAATTTTCCTGCTTTAAATGAAGGTGATTTAGAAGCTTTGATCTTCATTTTCTCACCTGTCTTAGGATTGCGCCCCTCACGCGCCGCTCTTTCACGAACTTGGAATGAACCAAATCCAACAAGCGTCACTGTTTGACCTGCTTTTAATGCTTCAGTTACCGCTTCAGTTGTCGCGTCCAATGCGCGCTGAGCGACATCCTTTGTTACGTCAGCTTTTTCTGCGATTGCTTTTACTAGTTCACTTTTATTCACGATGCTTTCCTCTTTCGTTGTTGAATAACTCAATGTTTAAGCGGCTTGCCGCCGCTTAACTCGCCTAAGTTATAGCAAGCACAGTAACTCACGTCAACACGGTTTATTGCTAATTCATGATTTTTTAACGTTTTTTTGATGTTTTCCCATTTTTTTTAGCTTTTTTTTAGCTTTTCTTGGTTTTTTTTGACATCAGCGCATGCGCTAAAACTTCTTCAATTCGCTTCACTGCAATGATTTCCAAACCATCTTTTACGTTTTGTGGAATCTCTTGCAGATCCTTTTTATTTTCAAATGGAATGAGAACTGTCTTGATACCGCCGCGAAGTGCTGCCAAGAGTTTTTCTTTCAAGCCACCGATAGGTAATACATCACCACGCAAGGTAATTTCACCCGTCATCGCCACATCTTTTTTAACAGCAATACCAGTTAAAGAAGATAAAACCGCCGTACACATCGCAATACCTGCACTTGGTCCATCTTTGGGTGTTGCCCCTTCTGGTACATGGATATGAAAATCACGTTTCTCATAGAAATCATCATCCAAACCATAGTCTTTTGCCATCGTACGCACTACGGTTAGTGCTGCATGAATCGACTCTTGCATCACCTCACCGAGTTTACCCGTGGTCTTAAGCTTACCTTTACCTGCCGTTGTTACCGCTTCAATGGTTAATAGATCACCACCAACTTCAGTCCACGCAAGTCCCGTAACTTGTCCAATTTTATCCTCTTGTTGTGCTAAGCCAAAATCATAGCGTCTAACACCAAGATATTTATCTAAGTTTTTACTGTTAACCGAGACTTTCTTACCGTCTTTAGTCGATAAGATATGCTTAACCGCTTTGCGGCAAATCTTATTAAGCTCTTGCTGCAAGCGACGTACACCCGCTTCACGCGTGTAATAACGAATGATATCCTCGATCACTTTATCGGCAACGGCAATTTCAGCTTCTTTTAAACCATTGTCTTTAATTGCTCGTGGCAATAAATAGTTCTTAGCAATATTCTTTTTTTCATCTTCGGTGTAACCCGATAGATAAATAATTTCCATGCGATCTCTTAAAGCATCGGGAATATTTAAACTATTGGCTGTGGCGACAAACATCACATCAGATAGATCATAATCAACATCTAGATAATGATCATTGAATGTATTGTTTTGCTCTGGATCCAATACCTCAAGCATCGCAGAGGATGGATCGCCGCGAAAATCAGCTGACATCTTATCGATTTCATCTAATAAAAATAATGGGTTATTCACCTGTACTTTATTGATTTTTTGCATAATTTGCCCAGGAAGCGCACCAATATACGTACGTCGATGACCGCGAATTTCCGCTTCATCTTTAACACCCCCCAATGCCATACGCACATATTTACGCCCCGTGGCTTTAGCAATCGATTGCCCAAGGGATGTTTTACCAACACCAGGCGGTCCGACTAAGCACAAAATAGGACCTTTAAGCTTACGCATTCTTTGCTGCACTGCTAGATATTCTAAAATACGCTCTTTGACCTTTTCAAGGCCATAATGATCCGTATTTAAGATATCTTCTGCTTGTGTTAAATCTTTTTTGACCTTGCTGCGCTTTGACCATGGCAGCGACGTTAAAGTCTCAATATAATTACGTGATACGGAGGACTCAGCCGAAGATGGCGGCATGGTTTTAAGCTTCTTAAGCTCCGACAAGGCTTTTTCAGTCGCCTCTTTTGACATCTTAGCCGTATCAATTTTTCCTTTTAATTGCTCAAATTCTTCCGCCTCATCAGCATCACCCATCTCTTTATAGATCGCCTTGATCTGTTCATTAAGATAGTATTCACGTTGATTACGCTCCACTTGCGACTTCACACGATCCTTGATGTTACGCTCAAGCTCCAATACATCGGTTTCTGCCATTAATAGCTTTAATAAAAGTGACGCGCGTTGCTGCAAGCCTTCAGCTTCAAGCACTTCTTGTTTTTTTGAAACTGTCGCATGCGCTTGCGCCACCACAGTGTCAATAATCCGCGTTAAATTAGTATCTGACAAAATTGACGATAGAATTTCTTTGGGAATTTGCCCATTCATATCTGCCAAGGTTTTGAAGCTCGACAAAATCGCACGGATAAATCCACTTTCATCAACATCATTTAAGTCATTTTTTGTCTCAATCAACTGAATTTGAGCAGCGATAAACGGTGTGTCTTCAAAATACTTAAGCACCTTAGCGCGACGAATACCCTCAACAAGCACCTTACACGTGCCATCTGGTAGCTTCATTAACTGCAGAATCTTGGCATAAGTTCCCGTGGTATGTAAATCCTTCACTTTTGGATTATCAATATCATCTGATTTTTGTGTCATCAGTAAGACTTTTTGTCTTGTTGCATGCGCTTCACTAATCGCAGCAATCGATTTTTCTCTACCGACAAAAAGTGGCACAGCCATATAAGGGTAAACGACGATATCCCTTAATGGCACAACCGGAACTAACTCTTCAACACTTTGTTTATCATTAGAATATAATTGCATGCATATTAACCTTATTGAGCTGAAGCTAATCTAAATTGCGCCTGATCTTTTAATACAATCAATGGCTCTTCTTTACCATTAATTGCAGCCTCATCAATCACGACCTTCTCAACATTCTCAATTGATGGTGCTTCAAACATAATATTAAGTAGCGCATTTTCTAAAATTGATCTCAGTCCGCGCGCACCTGTTTTGCGCTTAACGGCTCTATGAGCTGCTGCTTTAATCGCTTCAGGCGTGAACTCAACATTCACTTCTTCAATTTCAAATAGCTTCGTATACTGCTTGATCAAAGCATTTTTCGGCTCAGTTAAGATCTTAACCAACGCTTCTTCATCCAACTCTTCCAAGATAGCCATTACTGGTAAACGACCAATCAACTCAGGAATCAAACCAAATTTAACCAAATCTTCTGGTTCAACTTGCTTAAGTAAACGGTTATGTGACGCTTGATCATTTTTACCGAAAACATCAGCACCAAAACCAATGCCTGACTTCTCAGTTCGTTGTTGAATAACTGATTCAATACCAGCAAATGCACCACCACAGATAAATAAAATATTCGTTGTATCAACCTGCTCTAAATCTTGATTAGGATGCTTTCTACCACCTTTTGGCGGAACAGAGGCAACGGTACCCTCAATTAACTTCAATAAAGCCTGCTGAACGCCTTCACCTGAGACATCACGTGTAATTGATGGATTTTCAGATTTGCGCGCAATTTTATCGATCTCATCGATATAAATAATGCCACGCTCCGCTTTTTTGACATCAAAATCAGCATTTTGCAAAAGCTTTTGAATCACATTTTCAACATCTTCACCGACGTAACCTGCTTCGGTTAAGGTCGTGGCATCAGCAATAGCAAAAGGGACATTAAGCATTTTTGCCAAGGTTTGTGCAAGCAAGGTTTTACCCGACCCTGTTGGTCCTAATAACAAAATATTGCTCTTTGATAACATCACATCATCATCTTGCTTTTGTTTGTTATAAATTCTTTTGTAATGGTTATATACCGCTACTGATAACACTTTCTTTGGCGCATCTTGACCGATGATATATTCATCAAGGTGTTTTTTAATATCAACAGGTTTAGGTAAACTTTGTTTGCCTTCAGCTGTTGATAAATCTGGTTCTTGTGTTGAAGCTTGTGAACCACCTGTTTTAATGATACCTTCACACAAGGTCACACACTCATTACAAATATAAACTGAAGGTCCTGCGATTAACTTACGCACTTCTTGTTGTGACTTTCCACAGAATGAACAATACAGCGTGCGACCACTGCCACTATCACCATCGCCACGTCTTTTTCTTGGCATATTTTCCTCTCTAAAAACAATCAAAATTATAAACGCCCATCGAGTTGCGGGCGATTATGCAGAAATTCAAGCTTTTATTTTTTATTTAGCACTTGGAATATGCGCTCTTGACTCAATCACCTGGTCGATTAAGCCATATTCTTTTGCTTCTTCCGCCATCATGAAATTATCACGATCCGTATCTTTCACCGTCTGCTCATAAGACTGACCGGTATGACGCGCTAGCACATGATTCAAGCGCTCTTTGATTCTTAGCATATTGCGTGCATGGATCTCAACATCAGATGCCTGACCTCTAAAACCACCTAACGGCTGATGAATCATAATTTGTGAGTGTGGCAGGCTATAGCGCTTGCCTTTTTCACCTGCTGCTAATAAAACAGCACCCATACTTGCTGCCAAACCAATACAAATCGTACTTACATTAGGCTTGATAAACTGCATCGTATCATAAACACCCATCCCTGCAGTGACTGAGCCACCTGGTGAGTTGATATAGAAATAAATATCTTTATCAGGATTTTCAGATTCTAAGAATAATAATTGAGCAATAACTAAATTAGCCGATGTATCATTGACTTCGCCATTTAAAAACACGATGCGTTCCTTTAATAAACGCGAATAAATATCATAAGAGCGCTCACCACGCGATGTTTGTTCAACAACCATAGGAACTAAATTATTTGTAATCATATTTTCACCTTATATCCATATTGCAAGTGCGTTTACACTGACAAGTTAATAACAAAAAAGCCACAAACGTGGCTCTTAGTTTAAGTTGATTATTTCATTTTCTCCAGTGCTTTACTGGCACAAATTGCGTTGTTTTAATTCATTGATTAAAACATGCCACCTTGTGGTAAAACTTTCTTGATTAAATCAAAGAAGTCTTCTGTTTTTTCAGTGGCTTGACCTTGCTCAACCACCCAATCAACTAGCTTATTTTCAACAACAACGTTTTTGATGTTCTCTAATTCTTTCTTATTATTTTTAACATGATCACGTACTTCTTGCGCATCTTCATAGACAGATGCCATCTCTTCGATTACAGCATCAATTCCTTCTTGATCAGCTTCAAGTTTTTGATCACGTACAATCGCTTGCAAAATCAAACCTAGCTTGACTGATTTCTCAGCTTTAGCTTTAAACAACTCATCTGGTAAGTCTTCAGCTTTCATTTTTGACTTAGCACCACCCATACGCTCAATAAGATCATGCTTAGAGCGATCGATCTCACGCTGAACTAGTGATTTAGGCACATCAAAGTCAATAATATCAACCAACTGATCAAACACTTGTGTTTTTACCGTTTTATTAATCGCGTTTTTTAGCTCACGCGCCATGTTTTGCTTGATCTCAGCATAAAACTCATCAACACCACCTTTGATACCAAACTGCTCAACGAACTTGTCATCAATCTCTGGCAATTCCGCTTCTTTGATGTTTTTAACGACGATATCAAACTGTGCTGCTTTACCTTTTAGCTCATCATTTTGATAATCTTCAGGGAAAGTCACATCAATGGTTTTTTCTTCATCTTTTTTCATGCCGATAATACCATCTTCAAATCCTGGTATCATTTGACCTGAACCAATCGTCACTTCAGAGGCGTTGGCTGAACCACCTTCAAACACTTCACCATCAACACGACCAACGAAGTCAATTGTGACACGGTCATCAGCTTTTACTTCACGCTCAACATCTTTCCACGTTGCAAGCTGCTTGCGAAGATTGCTGATCATTTTTTCCGTTTGCGCATCGCCTAGCTCAACCACTGGCTTTTCAACAGCAACTTTATCTAAATCTTTAACAACCACCTCAGGGAAAAGCTCAACATTAACATTAAACTTAAGCGCTTCGCCTTCTTTGTTATTTAAAATTTCAATCTCAACACCAGCTGCATTTAGCTTTTGCTCTTGTATTGCTTTGCTATATTTACTTGGTAAAACATCACCTAATACTTCAAAACGTACTTGCTCACCATATTTTTTCTTGATCATACCAGCAGGTACTTTACCCGGTCTAAAACCATCTACTTTTGCAGTTTTAGCGATACGCTGAATACGCTTTGATACCTCTGTATCAATTTCAGCTGCTGGCAGCTCAATATTTAAAACGCAATGAATGCCTTCTTTTTTTTCAACAGATACTTGCATTACTAATCCTTATTTGTACTCTTTAATATTTTCAAGGTTTAAAATTCAGGGTCAGAGTTTATATTTTGCCCGCTCAATTGTCTAGCGCTTTAATGCTCGAATTTAAAGCGCCCGCTTATTTTGTCATTAGAAGCGCTCGACTTTAGCTTAAGAATAGCTACAATAATTTGCATTAAATGCTTGTCATCAAAACAAAATAAGACAAGTACCCACCACAACAAAACAGATATCATGACACATAAAACTTACCAATGGTCTTACTCACCAGTTATTACGGTCTTTTTACTAGCACCCGTTGTATTTAGTTTTGCATTGGCATTAGATACCTATATGCCAGTCATTCCTGAAATGAAAGCCATTTTAAACACCTCTCAGGAAATGGTGCAATTAACCTTATCATTATTCTTTCTTGTTACTGGATTTGGTCAATTGATCTTAGGACCACTCTCAGACCAATTTGGGCGCTATAAAATACTCTTTATATCAGTGAGCTTATTTTTTATCGGCTCATTATTATGCGCACTATCAAACCATATTGGCTGGCTTATTGCTTTTCGTATTCTTCAGGGCTTTGGCGCTTGTGGCATGTCCGTGAGCGCGTTTGCGATTGTTCGCGATGCTTTCTCCGGCAAGAAAAGTGCGATGATTTATAGCTTTCTAAATGCCATGATTTCTATCTCGCCTATTTTGGGCCCCATTATCGGTGTGTTATTAACCGCTTATTTTCCATGGCACGCCGTGTTTTATTTTCTAGCGGGACTTGGTGCATTCACACTGACATTAACCATCTTGTTTGTCAAAGAAAGCTCACATCCTAATAATCGCAAACCTTTTAATTTAAGTCTATTTAGTCGTTATTTTAGCATTTGCAAGAGTCTCACCTTCTGGGCATATACCTTGCCTGCGATCGCGGGTGTTTCTGCTTTTTTCACACTTTTTTCAATGACACCCTACATCATTCAGACGCTTGGTGAGCCACGATCACAAATTGGCGTTTTCTTTGGCATGGCAGGTGGTGCTTTTTTAGTTGGCTCAATCATCTCTGGCGCAATTGTGCATAAACTAGGGGTTTTAAAGACATCTATTCTTGGATCCATATTGATATTATCTTCAGGCATTTTACTTATTGTGATTTATCAACTCTTTGGTTTAAGTCTTTGGGGATTCTTTGGTCCAAGCATGCTTGCAACTTTTGGCTGCGCATTAACCGCAGGCTCAGGTGCCAGTGGCGCGCTTGAGCCTTTTGGCGCCTACCCAGGAGCAGCATCAGCAATGTTTGGCGCACTTGAATTAGGTGGTAGTTCAGTTGTTGGCTCAGTGGCGACACTCTTTGCGATAAATACCTCTTACCCGCTGGCACTAACAATGCTCGCAACGTCAATCACTAGCTTAATCTTATTATCAGCTTTAACCCTTTCTTTAAATAGAAAAAATAAAAACACAGCAAAGACATAAAACATGAGTGACTTTGCCGCGCGTAAAATCATTCATATCGATATGGATTATTTTTTTGCACAAGTTGAGGAAAAAGACAATCCCTCCCTTCGTGATAAGCCTTTTGCTGTTGGAGGAAACAATATCAAGCGTGGTGTGCTGTGCACTTGCAATTATATTGCCCGAAGCTATGGTGTGCACTCTGCGATGCCTACACGTATTGCATTGCAAAAATGCCCCGAGTTAATTTTGCTGCCCACTGATTTTGATAAATATAAGCGTGTTTCAAATATTATTCACGATATTTTTAAAAGCATCAGTCCACTCGTTGAACCCTTATCATTGGATGAAGCCTACATTGATGTAACCAATATCAAAAGCCACGCCAATAGTGCGACATTAATGGCACAAGCTATTAAAGAAGAGATTCTGAAACAAACAGGGCTTACCGCCTCAGCCGGTGTCGCGCCAAACAAACTCTTAGCCAAAATCGCAAGTGACATCAACAAGCCCAATGGCTTATACGTTATTCGCCCCCAGGATGTAGATAAATTTACTCAAGATCTACCCGTTGGTATGCTTTTTGGTGTTGGCAGTGTGACGGAAAATAAAATGCAAAAAATGGGACTTAATACCTGCGCTGATTTACAAAAGCTTGATATCAAAGCACTTGAGCATCATTTCGGTAGGCTTGGCACGAATCTATATGACTATTGTCGCGGCATTGATCGACGTTTGGTAAACCCAAAACGCATCCGCAAGTCATTAGGCGTTGAGCACACCTATCAACACGATCTAACCACAAAAGATGACTGTCTAAAGGCATTAACACAATTGCATCAAGAGCTTTTAGCAAGACTCAAGCCTGAGCATACGCTATGTATTGAGGGTATTTTTATTAAAATTACTGATAACACATTTCATAAAACAAGCATTGAACGCCACACAGAAAGCAGTGAACTTAACCTCTATTTACTTCTTTTTGACAATCTATATCACAAGCAAAGCAACCCTATTCGTTTACTTGGTTTAGGTGTCAAACTCAGTGAACAACCTGTTAAACAAATTCCCTTGGCTTTGTGATAAGCTCTTGACTCGCTAAGAGCTGCTGAATATCATCAACAACACTTTAAGATCTCAACTCATGGAAATATCATGATTGTAAAACCTGAAATTATGCGTGGCGGATTAGTTAAGAACCCTCACCCAATAGGCTGTAAAGCGGTTGTTGAAAAACAAATTAATTATATGAAAAGCTTACCAAAGTTCTCTAATAAAAAGCGTGCACTAATTATTGGCGGCTCATCCGGCTATGGTCTTGCTTCACGCATTGCCCTTGCTTATGGTGCTGATGCTGATACGATTAGCGTATCATTTGAACCCGGCGTTAACGACAAACGCTTAGGCAGTGCTGGCTGGTGGAATAATATCTGGTTTAAAGAGCAAGCTGAAAAGGACGGACTCATTGCTAAAAACATTATTGGCGATGCTTTTTCTGATGAGGTGAGACAACAAACCATCGATATGATCAAAAAAGAATTTGACGGCAAGATTGATATATTAATCTACAGCCTTGCCTCACCAAGACGCACAGATCCAAAAACTGGTATTACACATAGCTCCGTATTGAAAAGTACTGTTGGTGAAATTGCCGCCCCTACCCTTGATCTGAATAAACAGATCATTG
The DNA here is from genome assembly GCF_003428165.1 of Cysteiniphilum litorale. Lineage (GTDB taxonomy): Bacteria > Pseudomonadota > Gammaproteobacteria > Francisellales > Francisellaceae > Caedibacter > Caedibacter litoralis. The sequence continues at coordinate 39,773 of NZ_QLIQ01000012.1, forward strand.
TTGATGGCAAGATGATGGCAGCAACAAAGCATGATATTGATGAAACAATTAAAGTCATGGGTGGTGAAGATTGGCAGCTTTGGATTGAGTCACTTAAAGAGGCAGGCGTTTTAGCCGATGGCTTTAAAACCACCGCTTATTCCTATGATGGTGCTGATGGCACTGATGCTATTTACAAAAAAGGCACGATTGGTGCTGCTAAGCGTCATTTAGAAAAGACTGCGTTAACGCTTAACAATGAATTACATGATTTGCAGGGTGAAGCATTTGTTACCGTTGCCAAAGCGTTAGTTACTAAGGCTAGCGCCTTTATCCCGCTATTCCCACTCTATGGTTGTGCACTTTTCAAGGTCATGAAAGAACTTGGCACACATGAGAACACTATCGAGCAAATCGATCGTTTTATGCGTGATATGCTGTATGGCAATAAGCGTATTACCGATGAGGTTGGGCGTGTGCGTCCTGATAACCTTGAAATGGATGACAACACGCAAATCTTGACTAATGCGATCATGTCAAAAATGACCTCTGAGAACTTTAAAGAGATCAGTGATTTTGCTGGTTTTTATCAAGATTTTTTAGAGCTCAATGGCTTTAATGTTGCGGGTGTCAATTATGATGCATCTATCGATATTGATACATTAAAATCAAAGCAACCTTAGCCATTTAATGTTTCTTGCGGTGGTTTTTGAATAATATAGCCAACACCACGCAATGTTTTAATATATTTGTTCTGGATTTTCTTACGCAAGTTATGAATGTGCACTTCTAAGGTGTTGGAATCAACTTCTTCATCCCAACCATAGAGTTTCTCAAGCAGCTTTGTTTTAGAAACCACTTTACCAATGTTCTCTAATAAACACTCCAATAGCGCAAATTCGCGCCGAGATAGTTTAACAAACTCGCCATTAATTGTTAGCGTTTGTGCCGCAGGGTCTAGCTCAAGTGCTTCAAACTTAATCTTAGGTTCACTGCGACCAACAGAGCGCCTCACCAATGCACGCATTCTTGCCAAAAGCTCAGATAAATCAAAGGGCTTTGTCAAATAATCATCCGCTCCTGAATCCAGCCCACGCACCCGATCATCAATTGCATCACGCGCTGTTAATAACAGCACAGGAACCGCATTACCTTTCGCGCGAATACTCTTAACAATGGCAATACCATCCTTATGCGGCAAACCAATATCCATGACTACGGCATCATAAGGTTCAGTATCCAAGGCAAGCTCAGCCATTTTGCCATCACGCATCAAATCAACGGCATAATTATGCTGCCTTAAGCCCTCAACAATACCATCACCTAACATTTCATCATCTTCAACGACTAATATTCGCATGAAATATTCACTTATATTTACTCGACAATGCTTGAAATAGTAGCATTATCAATGCCAAAGGTTGATATGTTTCGCCAACTTTTCATCAATTTAGATATTCTAAACAACCATCTAAACTAAATGGATTTAAGGTTTAATTGAGCTGTAATATAATCTCAGCATCAATAACAAAAAGGATGTATATATGCATAGAATTTTCAATTATTCATCCATCATCAAAATGCTTATTGCGGTTTTGCCTGCTGCTATTTTAAGTTATCTGCTTTCACAACCTATTTATCTATTGTGTGGTTTATATGCTGCTGCAGTGATTATTCCTTTTTGTGATCATTCCAGTAAGCGCATTGCTTTAGCTATGCTTATTTTTTTATTTGTCATCACCTTTGTTTTAGTCAAACTGCTGATGCATAGTGATTTTTATTTTATCAGTATCGTCTCCATCATTGCGATTATGATTGGCATTGTTGAAACCTATAATCCAAGCTTTAAATCCATGGGCGCTTATTTATTTATCGGCATTATCTATACTGCCTTTGAAACAAGAACATATGGTGAGCTTGTCACTTTTACGATCATCGCTAAGCTTTTTGGCATTAGTCTTTTGAGTGTTGTTATTGTTTTCCTTATTAGCCTACGAACAAAAGTAACCAAAGGCTATCAAAACTTTACATTACAGCTACAGTCACAACACAGCATTCATTATTGTGTTTATTTCCTGCCGCTTTTGATCAGCATGCTTGTTTGGCATTTTTCGCAACTAGCTGAACCGCAATGGTTGCTATGGTCATCACTATCCGTCGCCAGTCTGAGCTTTAAAAAAGCACGAGATAAAATTCAAAAACGCATCACTGGCGCATGTATTGGCTTATCATTAGGGATCATCGTCACACTGCTGTTTAACCTTAATAGCCCATTGATTTTTAACTTGAGCTTTATCGGTATTATTTTCAGTTTACGAGGCATTAACAACTATACTGCATCCTTTGCAACACGTTGTTTTTTTATTGTCACTTTTGCCGGTGCACATTACTTATACACCAGCAGTGATCGAATCATTGATGTGTTTATTGGCGGCTTGATCGGTTTGATAAGCAGCGCTGTTTTAAGCTACCTCAATTCCCGGCAAAAAACTCTTTAACATTGTCAAACCAGGATTTTGATTTTGGTGAATGTGTTTGATGCTCACCAATTGAATCACCAAATGCCTCTAATAGCTCGCGCTGCTTGCTATTCAAATTAATCGGTGTCTCCACGGTGACTTTACACATCAAATCACCCATGCTATTACCACGCAAGGCTTTAACACCCTTGCCTCTTAATCTAAACATTTTGCCTGTTTGTGTTTCAGCTGGAATCTTAAGTTTGACTTTACCATCAATCGTTGGCACATCAAGCTCGCCACCTAGGCACGCGGTCATAATGCTAATTGGTACTTCACAATATAGATCCGAACCATTACGCTCAAAAATCGCATGCTGTTTAACATGTACTTGGACGTACAGATCCCCCGCTGGCGCGCCATTTTCACCGGCTTCACCCTCGCCTGATAGTCGGATTCTATCACCGGTATCAACACCTGCTGGAATTTTGACAGAAAGTGATTTGACATCCTGCTTGCGTCCTTGACCATGGCAAGCACGACATGGATCTTTAATGGTATGTCCGCTACCATGACATGTTGGACAGGTTTGTTCCACGGAGAAGAAACCTTGTGACATACGCACAGCACCCGCGCCATGGCATGTACCACAGGCTTGCTTACCAGAACCTCCTGAGCCATGACAGCTATCACATGAAACATAGGTTGGCACTTTGATCTTCTTGGTTGTACCATGTACGGCTTCTTCAAGCGTGATTTCTAGATTATATTGTAAATCATTACCACGCCTGCTTTGCGCACGTGACGAGCGCCCTGACGATCTTTGACCGCCACCACCGCCAAATATATCACCAAATATATCACCAAATATATCGCCAAAGCCTTGTTGTCCGCCACCAAAGCCGCCATGTCCACCACCTTGATTGACACCCGCATGACCAAATTGATCATAGGCAGCACGCTTTTGTGCATCACTTAAAATTTCATAAGCTTCAGATGCTTCCTTAAATTTGGCTTCGGCATCCTTATCATTAGGGTTTCTATCTGGGTGATATTTCATCGCCAATTTACGATATGAACGCTTAAGCTCTTGCTCTGTTGCGCTTTTGGATACCCCTAATATTTCATAATAATCTCTAGGCATAGTACTACCATTATTCTAGTTCAATTCAAAACGATATAAAAAATGCGGGACATGCCCGCATTTTTCAAGTTAAAAGTTATAGTTTCTTGAGATTAACTATTTTTTGTCGTCATCTTTAACTTCTTCAAACTCAGCATCAACCACATTATCATCTGCTTTTTGCTGTTTTGGTTCTTCAGATGAAGCACCTGCTTCAGCATTCGCTTGACCTTGTGCTTGCTCATAGGCTTTTTGTGCAATCGGTGCAAACGCTTCTTCTAATGCTTTAGTTTTTGCTTCGATATTATCTTTATTATCTGTCTTTAACACAGCCTCTAAATCAGTACATGCCGCCTCAACTTTTGCTTTTTCATCTTCAGAGACTTTGCCTTCTAAGTCTTTTAATGACTTACGCGCACTATGTAATAAATTATCACCTGTGTTACGTGCTGAAACTAGCTCATGGAATTTCTTATCTGTTTCAGCATTGGCTTCAGCATCTTGAACCATATTGTTAATATCATCTTCAGATAAACCGCTTGATGCTTTAATCACAATATTTTGCTCTTTGCCAGTTGCTTTATCTTTTGCTGATACATTCAAAATACCATTGGCATCAATATCAAAAGTTACTTCAATTTGTGGCATACCACGTTGTGCTGGTGGAATGTCTGATAAGTCGAAGCGACCCAGTGATTTATTTGCAGACGCCATTTCACGCTCACCTTGCAATACATGAATTGTCACCGCTGGCTGATTATCTTCTGCTGTTGAGAAAACTTGTGATTTTTTTGTTGGAATCGTCGTGTTACGCTCGATCAACTTAGTCATCACACCGCCCATTGTTTCAATACCAAGCGATAATGGCGTTACATCAAGAAGCAATACATCTTTCACATCACCGGCTAATACACCACCTTGAATGGCAGCACCCATTGCAACCGCTTCATCAGGGTTTACATCACGACGTGGCTCTTTACCAAAGAATGCTTTCACTTCTTCTTGTACTTTAGGCATACGTGTCTGACCACCAACCAATAATACATCAGTGATTTCAGAGACTTTAAGACCCGCATCTTGTAATGCTTTTTTGCATGGCTCAATTGAGCGCTTAACTAGATCTTCAACCAATGATTCAAATTTAGCACGCGTTACTTTGATATTTAAATGTTTAGGACCTGTCGCATCCGCTGTGATATATGGCAAGTTAACATCTGTTTGTTGCGCAGATGATAATTCAATCTTCGCTTTTTCAGCTGCTTCACGTAAACGCTGAAGCGCCAAAGTATCATTATGTAGATCAATACCACTGTCTTTCTTGAACTCATCAATTAAATAGTTCATTAATGCGACGTCAAAATCTTCACCACCTAGGAAAGTATCACCATTAGTTGCTAATACCTCGATTTGGCTATCGCCATCAACGTTAGCAATCTCAATGATAGATACGTCAAATGTACCACCACCTAAGTCATAAACAGCAATCGTCTGATCTGCTTTTTGCTTATCCATACCATAAGCAAGTGCCGCTGCTGTTGGCTCATTAATAATACGCTTAACATCTAAGCCAGCAATGCGACCTGCATCTTTTGTTGCTTGGCGCTGCGCATCGTTAAAGTAAGCAGGAACAGTGATTACCGCTTCTGTTACCGTTTCACCTAAAAAATCTTCTGCGGTTTTTTTCATTTTACGCAATACTTCAGCAGATACCTGCGGTGGCGCCATCTTTTTATCTTTTAGTACTTCAACCCAAGCATCACCATTGTCTGCTTTGATTACTTTATAAGGTACCTTTTTAACGATGTCTTCTTGAACCACTTTCTCGTCAAACTTGCGTCCAATTAAACGCTTAACAGCAAATAGTGTATTGTGTGGATTCGTTACTGCTTGGCGCTTAGCCGCTTGCCCTACTAAAATCTCACCACCTTCAGTGTATGCTACGATTGAAGGCGTTGTACGTGCACCCTCTGCATTTTCGATAACACGAGCTGTTTTACCATCCATTACCGCAACACAAGAGTTGGTTGTACCTAAATCTATACCAATAATTTTACCCATTATGATCTCCTTTTATTTCAACGCTCAAAAATATGTTGACGCGTTTTTATTTTTCAAGTTTTTATTTGTTTTTATTTTGTTTGTTTCTTAAGTTTTCCACTTTTTGCACTTAACAATGAAGAAATGAGTTGCTCCATTTCTCACCTCTCCCCCTGCGGGAGAGGTCGTGCAGCTTATGCTGCGCGGGTGAGGGGAATCATTAAAACTCAACTTAATTCCTATTGATTACTTGCAATACGCCCCTACATTTATAACATTGCAACATGCTTACGACAGATATAAAAGCTCTAGTTTTTAACCACTAAAACGCGTGCTGGACGAATAACACGATTATTAAGCTCATATCCCTTTTGAAAGACATTCATCACCATGTTGTCATCCATCTCAGGATTAGGTGACATTGCCATCGCTTCATGTTTATTTGGATCAAATACTTCACCCTCTGGATCAAGCTGTGTCACACCAAATTTCTCAAGTGTGTCGACCAACATCTTCATCGTTAAGATCACACCTTCAGACATTGCTTTAGCTTCCTCAGACTCAGCTGAAACCTCAGTCGCCTTCTCCATACTATCAAGCACAGGTAATAATGCATTCGCGAATTTTTCCAAAGCAAATTTATGTGCATTCTCAACATCTTTCTGGGCACGACGTCGAATATTCTCCATCTCGGCATGGGCACGTAATACTTTATCATCAGCAGTAGCAACGGTGTCTTGCATATTGTCAATTGTTGTTTTGAGGGATTCATTTTCTTTGCGAAGTGCAATAACCTCGTCAATCATATCTTGAGATTCAGCAGCCTCCTGATCAGCAGCTTCCCCTGCCATCAACTTAAAATCTTCTTCGTGCTGTTTTGGATGTTTATGTGACATTGATACACCTTAAATTATTTTTTAAGTTTTTTATTACGGCGTAACAATTGCGGGCGCTTTTGCGCTTTTCAAGAAATTATTTTAATAAATTATCATCTAGCTATTACTAGAAGACATCCCTATCCTGATTTATCCATTGTGCTCTTGCTAGGGAAAGCTTAATTTGTCTCTTGCGTTAAAACGTTATTATTGATGACAAATTTGCCATTAACTACCGCACTTACTGGCGTGTTATTTTGATACTGCCAATACGCTTGCATTTGTGTGCCATTTGGAGCATTTGTTACCACCAAGGTGCACAACCCATCCTTCTGAGAATTATTAACTAGCTTGTATATAGGGTTGCCTGATTGACTTACGTTTGACAACGAACAAAAAGATTGGCTTCCTAGCGATAAAGCCAGCTGCGCTGTCGTATTGTCTAGCGCAAAATACATTGGAGTATTTGCTTGTTCTAAGTTGATATAAGGTTTTACAGTTAGATTATTACCACCTTCAATGCTAAACCGCGTATCAATTAATTCATATTTAATACTCATGCTTTGCTCAACACCATTTATCGTAATTGTGCTTGTGTATGACTGTGTAGATATGCCTTCGTTAGGAATATTATTTCGTGTAATTTGCAATTGACACTCATCACCTTGTGCCTGCAATTCAGTACCACAATTACCATTACTAATTGTAAAATGCTGCGTAAAGTCGGAGCCTGCTAAGGTTTTGATACTTGATATCACTTGCGCAATATTTACAGGCTGATAATTAACACCAACCTTTGACACATCAGATGAGGTTTGCAGACTAATTTGTCCTGATTCATCAGGTGCCAAGGCTGCATCTAGATTTACGCTTAGAGGAGTAACAGAAGCCGCAGAACCACCAGTGCCAGCATCAGAGCCGCCACCACCGCCACAAGCAGTTAGTGTCAAGGCTGCAATAGATATACTTAATAATGAAAATGCCTTAAGAATCGTTTTTTTATGGAATGTCATAAATACGTTTACTTCCTATTTTATTTGATTATCGGAGGGGGGGGGGGTGAAAACAATTTGTATTATTTTCGCGCAACAAATTAACGCATAAAACATATCCAGTCAAATAAAATTTAAATAAATTTTGAGCAAAAACATTATTTTTAATCGCAATATAACTTCACTTAGTTTTGTTACTGCAGAGATCAATCAACACGTATAGTTGTAGTTGCATGATATTTGATATATCTATTGTCCTTTGCTATACCTAGCAATGATCAACTAACCCAAAGGAATATATCTATGGCTATAACAACAAAATTCACCCCTTTATCACTGATTTGCTTAGCCTTTATCCAAACAAGTCATGCTCACGCAGACCAGCAAGGAGGCATCGTAAGTTTATGTGCCGACAATCAAGTCTCGATTTGGAAAAGTACAACGCTTGACCCAGGGAATGCTAAAAATGGTAGCATTAGCTTTGATGTCTCACAGGCGACACTCTATCTTGATATTAGCCAGTCCAAAGCAATTATGGAAAGCATTCACTCAAATGCCATAGAAGGTGTTTATAACAATGGTCAAGAAGACTGTAATAGTGGAAAAATTTGTTTTCAAAGTGCCAAGGATGATGGTCATGATGGCAGGCAGTTCATTTCATCTGATTTCTCAATGACATTTAGTGCTACTATCGTATACACCCCTTTGAGTATTACTTTGGATAACCCAAAAGGTACAATTATACTCACGCCATATACAGTGAATAGTTCCACCTACCCACGAATTTTACAAGCGAACGCTAAACAAAAAAGTACTCCAAGCCAAAATGAAAACTCCAATGATTTCCCTTTTGTATACTGGCAATTTGAAGGTTGTAGTAATGCATTGATAACACAATAAAGCACACCACCCCCAACATCAACTAATTTGAAATCGGCAATAGCTTCCAGCGCACTTTCCGTTTACCATGTTGTCGTTTGATTGTTTGATATTATGGAGCAAAAAAGATGGCACAAAATCATCATAAACTTATTATTTTGGGATCCGGTCCTGCGGGCTATACAGCAGCTATTTATGCCGCACGCGCTAATTTAAACCCAGTGATTATTACTGGTATGCAACCTGGTGGGCAATTAACCACAACAACTGACGTTGATAATTGGCCAGGTGAGGAAAATGGTATTCAAGGACCTGAGCTGATGCAAAAATTGCAAGCCCAAGCTGAGCGCTTTAGCACTCAGATGATTTATGATCATATCAATCAAGTTGATCTTAATAACCGTCCTTTCAAATTAATTGGGGATAATGATCAATACAGCTGTGATGCCTTGATTATTGCCACAGGGGCAAGTGCAAAATACTTAGGTCTTCCCTCTGAAGAGGCGTTTATGGGCAAAGGCGTTTCGGCGTGCGCCACATGTGATGGCTTTTTCTATCGCGGCAAAGATGTCGCAGTTATTGGAGGAGGTAACACAGCTGTTGAGGAAGCGCTTTATTTATCGAATATCGCTAAAACTGTGACATTAATTCATCGCCGTGATGAGTTACGAGCGGAGAAAATTTTGATTGATCAACTAATGAAAAAATCAAAAGAAGGCAACATTCGTTTTGAATGGTTTCACACCCTTGATGAAGTCTTAGGTAATGATGCTGGTGTCACTGGTGTACGTATCAAAGATGTCAAATCAAATACTACCAAAGAGCTTGCCGTTGATGGCGTATTTATCGCCATTGGTCACACGCCAAACACACAGATCTTCAACGATCAACTTCAAATGGAAAATGGCTATATTACGGTTAAATCCGGTCTTGCTGGCAATGCCACGCAAACATCTATCGAAGGCGTTTACGCTGCAGGAGATGTGATGGATCATGTGTATAAACAAGCGGTTACTTCAGCTGGCACGGGGTGCATGGCAGCACTTGATGCTGAGAAATATCTTGATGCGCTGAAGTAAGTCATAATGCAGAAATAATAAGTTGAACTTCAATCACCCCTCACCCGCGCAGCTTAAGCTGCACGAGCAATCCCACAAGGGGAGAGGTACTAATTGATGCAACTTATTCTTTATTCAGTACTAAAAATTCAAATTACGCAATCACACGCGTGACATTCTCAACATAAGCTGTTGAACTCATCTTCTTAGCCAACGTATCCAAGGTTTGCATATCCATCAAAATCAAGCTTAGTTTGATCGTTTTATGTTTATCTGAGTGCGAAGGCTGTAATGCCGCAATCGTTATCTTTTCAATTGTTAAAATACTGGTTACTTCGTGTACTGCCTTTTCAACATCACTACAAATCAACAATAAATCAACTTGATAACGCCTTAGGTCCTTTTTGCCCCACTGCACATCAAGCACACGCTCAGGCGAGCTTAAACTTAAACGTAAAAAATTAGGGCACACCGCTCTATGCACTGTCACACCTCGCCCATGCGTTAGATAACCAACAATATCATCACCTTGCACTGGTTTGCAGCATCCCGCCATATGTGACAATAAATTATCAACACCATAAATCGTTAAATCCGTTTTGCGTGCATTGTCTTTTAAGCTTTGCGTAACATTGACACTTTTAATCGCTACTTCTTCGACCGTTGGCTTTTCAATAAGCTTGTAATGCTCAACAATATAATTAACCACCTGATTAAAACGCAGAGATCCCGTTTCAATACCCGCATACAACGTTTCCTCATCTGCCATATTAAAATGTGAAGCAACTTCAGCATAATCAATGGACTTTAAGCGATGATGCTTTAACTCATCCAAAAGACGCTCGCGACCTAATGCGGCATTCTGCTCTTTATTAAGCTGCTTAAACCACCGTGCGACGCGTGCGCGAATTTTCGCTGAATGAATAAAGCCGCTACCAGCATTTGACCAATCCAAGCTAGGACTTGGTTCCTTGTGAGTGAGAATCTCAACCTTATCCCCTGTACTAAGTTTCGTTGTCAACGGCACAATCTTGCCATTGATTTTAGCCCCCTTGGTGCGATGCCCAATCATCGTATGCACCATATAGGCGAAATCAAGGACAGTCGATCCTAACTCAAGATCAATCACATCACCATTAGGAGTGAATACATACACCCGATTTCCGGCAAGCTCTTTTTTAAGCTCATCGCTTTTTAACTCATCAGCAAGCTCAGTCTCCCAGTCAAGTAACGATCGCAACCAATTAACACGCGCCTCGTAACTTGGGTCATGCTTAACACCTTCTTTATAGCGCCAATGTGCTGCCACCCCCATCTCGGATTCATTATGCATTTGCTGTGTTCTAATTTGAATCTCGAGCGTTAAGTGCTCAGGCCCATAGACAACCGTATGTACTGAACGGTAACCATTAGGCTTAGGTGTGGCAATATAATCAGCAAATTCACTGGCAATTGGTTCCCACAACTGATTAACAATACTCAAAGCACGATAACATTCATCAACCGAATCAACCAAAACACGCATCGCTCGAATATCATATAGCTCATCAAGATTACGCTCTTTTTTGCGTAGCTTGCGCCATATGCTATAAATGTGCTTGACCCGACCAGATAGCTCAAAATGGATATTTTCTTTCTTAAGCTCAGTCGCAAGCATCTCCATCGCATCATGAATATAAGCCTCACGCTGCAAGCGTTTCTTTTTTAATCCTCTGGCGATTTTCTTATATTCAACAGGATATAAACAGGCAAAAGCACGATCCTCAAGCTCCCATTTTGTCTTTGACAAGCCCAAACGATTTGCCAATGGTGCGTATATCTCAAGGATTTCCTTAGCAATTGTCTGCTTATAACTTTCCGTCCAGTTCTTAACCGCACGCATCGTGCATACTCGATCTGCCAACTTAACCAACACGATGCGTACATCTTCAACGATGGTTAATAGCATCTTACGAAAGGTATCAATTTGCGCCTGATTAGGTTTATCATTTTGCAATGCTCTGACTGCCGACATGGCTGTTGCACCATCAAGAATCTTCAACACCGCTTCACCACAAGCTTCAAGTACAAGCTCAGGCTGGATTTTTTGATTATAATGAAGCTCAAACAGCAATGCGGCAGCGACGGATTCCTCATCCGCCTGCAAATCAAAAAGCACTGCCGCCATTTCAACACCATAACCAAAACAAGTGCCACCATGCACCGAAGGCTCGTCAACACCGTATTGCGCTAAAATATCAATTGCACCGGCAATCGTTGCTAATCGTTGTTTTGGATAAAAGTCTTCTAATAAAGGTAACCATTTTTGAAAATCAATCAACCCTTCATCGGTTAAGGCATATTTGTCCGTTACTTGCACCATTGTTATCTATCCAAAAATCATCTTAAAAAATCTAAAGTCCACACTTAGAATTCAAGCATGCACAATCAATAAAATCTGTATTTAAGGATAACGAAAATCAGTGAAAAACCCTAGTGAAAGTATGATAAATATCAAACATCTTGCATTAGGTAAAAAAAGCAAAAAATGCAAAAACAGGTGAAAAATACTAAGTCAATCGATAAGCCGGGTTCTGTCGTGGACAGTCATTTATCTAGGCATTATGTCACCATAATGCTCAAGCAGCCTACCCGGTTGCAGCGCGAGCCACACTATTACAACCCTATTTGGCCTTGCTTCAGATGGGGTTTACCATGCCACTTTTGTTACCAAAAGCGCGGTGCGCTCTTACCACACCGTTTCACCCTTACCTATATAACAATACAGGCGGTCTATTCTCTGTTGCACTTTCCGTAAGCTTACGCCTCCCAGGCGTTACCTGGCATCTTGCTCTTTGAAGCCCGGACTTTCCTCGTCCTACCACTTTTGGCAACTCTAGGCTTTTTCTTTATAAAAACTCTGATTTGCCAAAAGTGGTAAGACGCGACTGTCTGATCAACTTAGCGGGCAGAATTATATACTTAACTGACGACGAATGGCAATAATCTCTTGATCATAAGTTGTTTTCAAGCGACTAAACTCGGTTTGCAATGCTAGTAATTGCTCATTCGCCGTTTTTTGAAAGTCACGCACTTCTTGATCACAGGTCATGCGCGTATTAAGTAACTCATTTTGTGCTGTTTGATAATGCTCTTGTGCCAACAAACGTGTACTTCTAATAATGGCTAACGCCTGAAAAAGCTTCTGGATAATCGCAGGCTCCGCCTTTAAACGCTCCGAAGTCAATGACTCGCGCGGTGCGATTGCCTCATAAGACTCATCAGAATTACCATTACCGATAAACTGCGTTCTTGAGTAAGATTTTCTGTATTCGCTTTGCCCATGAGCAGATTGCTGTTGACGCACAGATTTTTTTGATTTAAAGCCATTCATATCCGGTCTACGCAACGAAGAAGTGCTTGCATTTCTCATATCATCAGATCTTGATTGTGAAAATTTAGGTCTTGCATTTTTATTTTCATGCATTAATTGCGCATTTTCTTTTTGCCACTTACCAAGAAGGACCGCGATCTGTGCATGCGTGCCCTTACCTAACTCGCGACGCACATATTCAAGTGTGACTTTGCGCCCCTCACGACTTAGGCGTTCGGCAACTGCAGCAAGTTCATCATAAGTTATCTGGTTATCTTCCGACATGAATTCCCTTAATTAAGATATTTCATATTTTTGTTTTTTTGTTTTTTAATTTTTTAAAATTTTTTTATTTCTTCTTACTTAGCATTTACTTTTAAGCTTAACTCAATCTCACCAAAGGTTTCGATATTCCAATAAATAGAAACAATCCCTAAACGAGTCACCTAATAGCAAATGAAAAATGTACGCCCATCGAATACGTACAATTTAGTTTTAGCAGAAAATCATTTTAAAGGTAAATGAAAACGGCTGAATTATGACTAAAAATATGCTTAAGCTCAAGAGAAATCATGCTAATACTGCTAAAAGACCAAGACTACTTAATATTTGCAGCACAATAATAAATGCGCCCAATAGGATCAATAATGATAAATATGCTTTACTAAGTAGTGTATTGCGCCCCTCACTATTTCTTAATGACCATGCCATGCACGCCGGCAGTATAATCAGCAAAATACAAACAAAGATGCTGGCGTAGCCTAATGCAGCCAAGAAGCCATTAACGAAAAAAACAGCAAATATCAATGGTGGCACATAGGTGATCACAAAGTTTAAAAGCTTTGCTTTAATCGATTTCTTCAAGCGATAAGCATCTTGATTAAAGTGAAAAAGTGCTAACGTCACGCCAAGAAAAGATGTTGTGACTGCAATATTAGAAAATCCAACAATAAAGCCACTGGCTGCATGCACATTCAGTAGATGATGATACGCCTTACCTAAATCAACACCATGTGTCATCAGATATTTAAACCCATACTCACCCAAAACAGGGACAACACCTAAAGTAACAATAACCCATACCACATAGACGACAAATGGCACACTCGCACCAATGACAACAATGCGCTTTAACTCATGGTCATTTTTAAAATAATTACGGATCGTTGGGATCACAATATGAAACCCAAAAGAGGTAATCAAGATAGGGAAAGCATACCACGCATAGCCAAAACCCATGCTTTGCGTGCTTAATAAACTGGTTTGCACATATGGCACGACGACCACAATAATCCCAACAAAACAAAGTGCTTTAAGGGTGAAAAACAGTTTATTTAAGTGATCAACTGCTGAGGTGCCAAAATATATAACCGCTCCCAATATCACGGTAAATAACAGCGCCCCGTAACCGCCGGAATTACTCACACCTAGTACATATTGATCGAGCAACCCACCACCCATGGCAATATAGGCCGTTGTTAATGCATATAGTAGTAATAGATAAGCCAACCAATTGACAACTTGCCCAAAACGTCCCAAAGTAGCAAACGCCATGGTATTTAGATCTGCCGTTAATGGCTGGCGCACATTGACTTCAACGATCAACAAGGCTGTTGCTAACATAATAATCCAGTTGATAAACAGCAAGATCAACGCGCTTTTAAAACCAACTGCAGCAACAGCGTACGGAATACCGAGCATTCCCGCACCAATCGATGTACCGGCAATTAATAAAATACCCCCAAGTTTTTTCATCCTTGAAACCGTGTGCGGTGTATGATTTTCCAACATATGTTTGAATCAAAAAATTAGCGAAGCTTCATCTTATCATCACCATTCAAACTGACAACTAGTTTTCTTGTATAGTTTCGTAATTCTCTATAGATTAAGGGGTGCTCTTGGCTTCACATTGATTACCATATCCTGATCAACAAAGCCATTTGCCAAGCGATAAGCACCCGCTATGGCAATCATTGCACCATTGTCTGTGCAATACGCCAAAGGCGGATAGTAAACTTGCCAGCGATTTTTGAGTGCTAACTCACTAAGTGCTGATCGCAATCCTTTGTTGGCACTAACACCACCTGAAACGACTAAATTCTTCATGCCGGTATGTTTTAATACACGCTTGCATTTAATCACAATCGTATCAATCAACGCCTCTTGAAAAGCGTAAGCAATGTCCGCTTTAATTTGCCCGCTTTGATCCTCTTGCGCCTGCCAAGTATTTAACACAGCTGTTTTCAAGCCACTAAAACTAAAATCAAACCCAGGACGATCACACATCGGACGCGGGAAAGTAAAAACACCTGCTCGCCCTTGTTCAGCAAGGCTTGCCAAATGTGGGCCACCAGGATAAGGCAATCCCAATAATTTAGCCGTTTTATCAAAGGCTTCACCTGCAGCATCATCAATCGATTCACCTAATAGTTCATATTGCCCAAAGCTTTTAACCGCTATTAACTGGGTGTGCCCACCTGAAACCAATAATGCCACATAAGGGTACTCAGGCTTAGCCTCTTCACTCAATAACGGTGCCAACAAGTGCCCTTCCAAGTGATGAATCGCAATTGCAGGAATATCAAGCATATAGCTTAGTGTTTTAGCAAACGTTGCGCCAACCATTAGCGCACCAACTAGCCCTGGCATTGCCGTGTAAGCAATGGTATCGATATCCTCAAGTGTCAGTCCTGCATGCGCTAATGCTTCTTTAGTTAGTGGAATGAGTTTAGCTACATGATCACGCGAAGCAAGCTCAGGTACCACCCCACCATATTGCGCATGCAAATCAATCTGGCTGAACAATGCATTGGCAAGAAGTTTGTGTTTCAAGCCATCATAAATGGCAATGCCCGTTTCATCACATGATGTTTCAATGCCAAGGACAATCATTCCTTGATTGCCTTATCACGCAGTTTTCTTTTGCGTGACAGTAACATCAAAACCATACCGATAACAAGCCCCAAGACAAAAACCACCAACAGTAGCAATATCAACGGCAAATGAAACGTCCCAATCAAATAATTAAAGGTCACTTCCTGTGCATTCAATACTGCCAATGCCGCAACTAAAACAAATATAATCACTAAGATTATGTATCCCAACAAACGCATCATATCTCCTATAGCATATATACCCGTCACGTCATGCTGTGCATGATAGTATATCTTTATGGGCGTATGCAATACGCCCCTACAAACTTCTGTTTTTACGCTTTTTGTCCTTTTTAAATGACAGATAAAATCTTTTACGTTTTGCCAATACAAGCGTTCGACTTAACAGCGTAGTATAAATAGGGCTTCCCCCCATAAAAATTGCAGCAATCGTTGCACTAAAACACGTAACAATCAATGGCAAAATCAACGCATAATTCATCGTCATCTCAACAACAAGTACGATCCCTGTCAATGGCGCGCTAACCGTCGCGGTGAAAAGTGCACTCATGCCAGCAACAGCAAAAACTTGTGGATTGGTTATAAGATCCGGAAAAAGCGCATGCGCGACAATGCCGAAAAACATACCAAAAATCGTTCCCAATGCCAACATTGGAGCAAATATCCCACCAGGCACACCCGTGCCATAGCTAACCAAGGTTGTGACAAAGCGCAAAATAAATAAAGCAATTAAGGCTGACAAAGCAATCTCACCGTGCAATGCATCGGGCATCACTTTATAACCACCGCCAACCACATGCGGCAAAAAGACAATGAGCAAACCCGTTGCCGTACCAATGAGAATGATCCACTTCCAAAAATCAAAGCCTGAACGCTTAGCAAAAAAATTCAATGAATGCACTAGATATTTATTAAACAACACACCCAACGCGCCAAAAATTGCACCAAAAACGACAAAAAGCCATAAACTTGACAACGGTGGCGCATTGTATGCCGTCATATCGATGTCCATCATTTGGCGAATATTATACCCTCCAGTTTGCAACAATGCTTCAAGCAAAATATCGGCAACAACACAGGCAACAATCACCGTTTGCAAAGATTGAAAGCTGTATTTGAATTGCCGACGCATTTCTTCAATTACAAACAAGATCCCTGCTAAAGGGGCATTAAATGCTGTTGCCAGACCAGCGCCTGCACCTGCTGCGATAAGCACATGCGCATAATCATTATTCAATCTAAAGACACTTTTAACCAACTGACCAATCGCACCACCCATTTGAATGGTGGGACCTTCTCTCCCTAAAACAAGACCACTTGATAAAGACATCACCCCACCGATAAACTTCGCTGGCAACACACGCCACCATCGAAGCTCGCGCACACCTTCAAGTGCCCCTTCAATTTCCTGAACACCACTACCTGAAGCCTCAGGCACCATGTGTCTGACAATAACTAATGATAAGATCAAAAACACACTGGAGAAGAACATGCTAAATAGGCACAGCAAAAACAGATTGTCTTGTAGCGCAGTAAAAGCTGCTTGCTGCCCTGCCAATATCCAATGGATACATAACTGAAAAAGTGCGCCAAGACTTCCCACTAACACACCGACAATGCCGCCATAAACGGTTGATCGTAATACATCCTTTGGGTAATGAACTTTATTCATCCTCGTCCTTAAAATGATTTCATTTTTCTATATCCTAGGCGTTAGCATAGAAACTCTTTAAGATTATTACAAGCATTCGACAATTTAACTTTCATTCACAGTGACCTTTTGCTAAAATACCGCTGTTTTTGCTCGATAATTTTATAGCGCAATAACAAACGACAATTTGATATGGATTTTGACGATTGTACATCGACTGGGAGAAGTCAATTGCGTTAGCGCAATTAGCCAATGACTCATTCATCTACATGACGCTTTGAAGTCCAGCTACACATAGCGTATTGACCTTTGGGTCTTTGTTATGTGTTTTTAAGAGAAAGCATAAAATATGCAAAACAGATTTAGATGATTAATAACTGCGGTTACCTAAAACAACTGCAAGCGATCTTGGAGCGTCTGCTCACAAGAGTTGCACACATTAAACGTTAAATCACACAAAGGTATTAGGACAAGGTTTAAGTGTCCTTAATTTGTGTAAGCACTTATGACAAAGAGCATAAGTGACCATAGCAGAATATTTGCGTTTTTGGTCATATAGGCGCAAACGCAAGATAAGAAAACTATAGGAATCACAAAAAAGATGATTGTTTTTATAACAATAATAACAATAACAGCGTGCTTTTATTGGGCTTTAACTAGCCAAGCATGCGCTTTATTTCATGCAAACACATCATCTACACACTTAACTTCATCCTTTGTACCTTTTAAACAACCTGAATTTAAAAGGATAACAACACATGAAAAAAATGTTAATCAATGCGCGTCAAGCAGAAGAAACGCGTATTGCAATCGTCGACAACGTGCAACTGATGGATTTAGACATCGAGAGTGTTGACAGAGAACAGAAAAAAGCCAATATCTACAAAGCAAAAATTTCACGCATTGAGCCAAGCTTAAATGCTGTTTTCGTTAACTATGGCGAAGATAAGAATGGTTTTTTACCGTTTAAAGAAATCTCCCCTGAATACTTCAAGAAAACGGCTAAAGACCAAGATACATCTTTAAACGAGTTGCTTGATGTCGGTCAAGAGTTGATTGTGCAAATCGCTAAAGAAGAGCGTGGTTCAAAAGGTGCGGCTTTAACAACATTTATCACACTTGCCGGCTGCTATATGGTATTGATGCCAAATAATCCAAGTGCCGGCGGTATCTCTCGCCGCATCGAAGGTGATGAGCGTCAAAAACTCAAAGCACTTTTTGATTCACTAACCATCCCTGCCAATATGGGTGTTATTATCCGCACCGCAGGTGTTGATCGCTCTGCTGATGAAATCCAAGCAGATCTTGACACTTTGACAACACTTTGGGATGCCATTAAGCGTGTTTCATATCAGCGTAAAGCGCCTTTTTTAATTCATAAAGAAAGTGACATTACTATTCGCGCCATTCGTGATCATTTAAAAGAAGATATCAAAGAAATCATTATCGATGATGAGGAATCTTACGAAGATCTTAAGCGCCAATTAAGTATGCTACGTCCTAGCTTTGTTGAGCGTTTACAACTTTATAAAAAAGATCTGCCATTATTTAACGCCTTCCAAATTGAAAAGCAAATTGAAAGCGCGTTTAAACGTGAAGTGCAATTGCCATCGGGTGGTTCAATCGTGATTGATACCACAGAAGCATTAACTGCAATCGATATTAACTCAGCACGCTCTACCAAAGGTGATAATATCGAAGAGACCGCTTTTGCGACGAATTTGGAAGCTGCTGAGGAAATCGCGCGACAATTACGTCTACGTGATCTTGGTGGTTTGATCGTTGTTGACTTTATTGATATGGCATTTTTCCCGAATCAAAAAGCCGTTGAGCAAAAGTTGGTTGACGCGTTGTTCCATGATCGTGCGCGCATTCAAATGACGCGTATTTCTAAGTTTGGCTTAGTGGAAATCTCACGTCAGCGTTTACAAGCATCTCTTGGTGAATCAGTGATGCACTCATGCCCACGTTGCGCAGGACACGGTTTTATTCGCTCAATCCCATCACTTGCTTTATCTATTTTACGCAATGTCCATGCTGAGGCAGTACGTGAAAAAACCAATGAGTTACGCGTACAATTACCAATCGATGTTGCGACATTCCTTTTGAATGAGAAGCGCGATGAGTTATCTCAGATTGAAGAAGGTACAAGCACGAAGGTTACCTTAATCCCTAATGCTAACTTGCAGTCGCCACATTACAGTGTGCAACGCATTTGGGGTGATGCTTATACGGCAAGTCGCCCAAGCTATGATTTGATTGAAGATAAAAAAGATGTTGAACTTTATAAAGCACCAAAACAAGATAAATCAAAACAACCTGCGTTAAAATCAGCTGATTATAATCAGCCTTCTAACAACACATCTAACAATAGTGACCGCAAAAAAACCGAAGATAAGCCACAAGCTAACAAAGAGTTGAGCAAAGAAACCAAGCATAACAAGACTAAAACCAAGGGTTTCTGGGCAAAATTAAGCGCTTTTTTCTTCAGCGATAAAGAAGCCAGCACTGAGCGTGATGCACGTGATCAAAAACCATCACAGAAATCTACGCAACCTAAAAAAGGTCAGCAAGATAGAGCTGATAACAAAAATAATGAGCGCAATAATCAACGCGATAAGTCTCAATCTCGTGATGGACGCAATAATGACCGTGATAACAATCGTCGCGATAATCGCAATAACAATAGAAATCAGCACGAGAATAAGCCACGTCATCAGCAACAAAGTGATGAGCGTAACGATCATCACAACAAATCTACTGACGCACGCGATAACAACGACAATCGCAATGATCGTGGCAATAAGAATGATCGTAATGACCGCAACAATCGTAATGATAGAAACGATAGAAATGATAGAAACGATCGTGATAGAGGTAATAAGGGCAACCGTGGTAATAACCGCAATAATCAACGCCTACAAGTTCACCAAAGCGAAGAGATGGTTGATATTGCTGCACTGAAGAAGGATTCACCTGAAGCACAAAAAGCGGCGAAAGAAAAAGCGATTATGAAGACAATTTCAACCACACCTGAAGAGAAAATTTCAGTGATGGTTAAAGAGGTCTTAGCCGAAGTTACGACACTGACCAGTGATCAGGCTGTTCAGGTTGAAACACATGCTTCACAAACTCGCAAAGTTAAATACTTAAACTTTGAAGTGGTGGATACGCAAGCATTAACTGCTGAGATTGCCAAAGAAGAAAAGCTTAAGCAAAAAGAGCTTGCCAAACAGGCTAAAGAAGCGCAGGAATCAACAACAGAAGCTGAAGAGATTGGAATTATCATCGGTGAAACCACACTGCAAAGTGATGATAGCACTACTGATGATCGCGAGCTTGAAACAGTTGAAGCAAATAATCATGATGATAACAACAAGCAAGAAAGAAAACCGCGCCCTCGCAAATCAGCGCGTAAATCGGCGCACATGGAATACTCTCCTGCGGTTGATGTTAACGCTCAAGGCTATATCACTAAAACCTAATTCATTGGAGTTATGTGCTTTAGAAATTAAAACACCCCGTCAGCCTACGGCTGCCACCCCTCTTGCAAAGAGGGGAATTGAGTAAGGACTGGTATTATTCCCCTCTTTGCAAGAGGGGTGCCAAGCTTGCGAGGCGGGGTGTTGAAATGAGCAAATTAAGCAACATGAATGCTTAAAATAATTACTTTCTTTTTAGATTGCGATAAAGTTAAACAAGTGAGGACAAATGATGATTAAGTTTAGATCTAAAGCACTTTTTATTGGTGGTATTTTATTAGCAAGTTTCAGCATTCAAACAGCAAATGCTTGTCTTTCCAAAGCCTATAACGATGCATATGCATTGTTTAAGCATGGTCAATATAGTCAATCGGTGCCTGTATTTACCAAGCTCTACAATAATGGCTGCCCTACTTCTCCTTACTTTCTAGGGACTTATTACACCTATGGCATTGCCGTTAAACCTAATTATGATACGGCGATCAAGTATTTTGATAAGTTCCTTGATAAGAAAAATCTGGCACAACCCAGGGACTATCGCGCCAACGCCTATCGTGCCTTGGCGCTGATTTACAACGCTAAAAATCAACCAGCAAAAGCCCATAGTTATCTTATTGACTCCGCCAAGCTAGGTAATACTGAGGCGATGTACTTATTAGGTCGATCATATATTGGCAAAGACCAACCGTATTATACAAAAACCGATCTTCACCAAGCCTTTATCTGGCTTAATAAGGCTGCCAACTATGGCAACATTGCTGCCATGAAACTCATTTATCAACATGAATTACAAAAAGGTGCTTAAAGCACAATAAACAGGTAAAACATATGTTTAAAAGTTTATCCGAACGCTTAGGTGGCTCACTTGACAAACTCAAAGGTCAGGGTCGCCTAACCGAAGACAATATCAAAAGTGCCTTACGCGATGTGCGTATGGCATTACTTGAGGCTGATGTTGCCCTCCCCGTCGTCAAAGAGTTTATCAGTCGCATTCAAGAAGAAGCATTGGGTGAGAAAATTCGCACAAGTCTCACGCCTGGTCAGACCTTTATTGCAATGGTCAAAAAAGAGCTTGAACGCACATTAGGTGAGAAAAATGAAACGCTTAATCTAAGCGCTCAACCACCTGTTGTTATCTTAATGGCAGGTTTACAGGGCTCTGGTAAAACAACGACTACGGCAAAGCTTGCAAAGTTCTTGAAAGAACGCCAAAACAAAAAAGTCATGGTGGTCAGTGCCGACGTTTACCGACCAGCAGCGATTAAGCAGCTACAAACTTTAGCCGAGTCTTTAGATATCAGTTTTTGTCCATCGTCAGCTGATGAAAAGCCGATTGATATTGCACAAAGAGCCTTACAACTTGCCAAGCAACAAGTATGTGACGTCTTAATACTCGATACTGCTGGGCGTTTGCATATTGATAATGAAATGATGGATGAGGTCAAAGCACTACATCATGCGATGAAACCAACTGAGACGCTCTTTGTCGTTGATAGCATGACCGGTCAAGATGCGGCAAATACAGCCAAAGCATTTAATGATGCATTGCCGTTAACCGGTGTTGTGTTAACTAAAGCCGATGGTGATGCCAGAGGAGGAGCTGCTCTTTCTATTCGTGAGATTACTGGCAAACCGATTAAATTTATCGGGATGGGTGAAAAAACCGATGCGTTAGAGCCGTTTCACCCAGATCGTATCGCTTCACGCATTTTAGGTATGGGTGATGTGCTTTCTTTGATTGAAGAAGTTGAGCATAAAGTCGATCAAAAAGAAGCTAAAGAGCTCGCAACAAAACTTAAAAAAGGTAAATCATTCACCTTAGAAGACTTTAAAAGTCAATTGCAACAAATGAAGAAAATGGGTGGCGTCGGCTCAATGCTCGATAAACTGCCAGGCATGGGTAACATGTCTGCTAATCTTCAGGATAAAGTCAACGATAAGATGTTTGTACAAATGGAAGCAATCATCAACTCAATGACGCCTTTTGAACGTCGCAAACCTGAGTTTATCAAGTCATCGCGTAAACTGCGTATTGCCAAAGGCTCTGGCACACAAGTGCAAGATATTAATCGTCTATTAAAGCAGTTCACACAAATGCAAAAAATGATGAAGAAAATCAGTGGCAAAGGCGGCATGGGCAAAATGATGGGGGCTATGCGCCAAATGAAGCAAATGAAAAACATGCCAGGCATGATGCCTCCTGGTGGCAAAGGTGGCAAGCTATTCTAAATTGCTTGTTTGACTCAACTTCATTTGATCAACTTCATTTGATCAACTTCAAAAATAAATTATCTACTATTTTCACTTTTATGCAGCAGGAAAATCAGGTACTGTAACGTTTTAGTAATCAAAACCTTCAATTTCTGGAAACTTTTTCATGGCAAATAACTCATTGGCAAAGCAGCTTGGCTGCATGATGATTGTCACCGGTACTGAGATCGGTGCTGGTATTTTAGCGCTCCCCATAATCACCGCCAAGCTTGGCTTTTTTATCAGTAGTATTGTCATGCTTATTGCGTGGTGCATTATGACCTATACCGCACTTTTGATTGCTGATATCTCACTATCGATGCCAAAAGGCGCGAGCTTTGCCTCTATTGCTAAGCGCACATTAGGTTTGCCTGGTGTTATCATCACTTGGATTTCGTTTTTACTTTTGATGTACTGCATCAGTGTGGCGTATATCTCAGGCGCTGCTTCTGCTTTTAATTCATTACTACCTAGTATTTCCTCTAGCGCATGGTCATTAATCTTCGTCGTTGTTTTTGGTGCAATCGTTGTCGTTGGCACATCCGCTGTAGATGTTATCAATCGCATACTGCTCTCAGCTAAGCTTATTTTTCTAGTACTCGTTTGTTTGATTTTCTTGCACTTCGTTGACTTTAGCAATTTAGCCGTTTCCCCAGTAGATTTAGTACCAACATTATTAATTGCGATCCCCGTTATTATTACTTCATTCACATCACACATTATTGTGCCAACTTTAAGTGATTATCTTAATCAAGATGCTAAAGCATTATTCCGCGTGATTTTTATCGGCAGCTTAATCCCGCTAATACTTTATTTCTTGTGGCTCATTGCAGTACTTGGCGTATTACCTTTGCATGGACCGATCAGCTTTATGAGCTCTATTTTTGATCATATGAGCATTGATCAGGCGAATGTCGGTAATATCCTGCATGCGTTAAAAGAAAAAATCACAACAACAACTGCTAATATCAGCATGAATGTCTTTACTGATATCTCAGTGATGACATCCTACTTAGGTGTCAGCTTGGCACTTTATCACTTTAATGTTGATAGCTATCGTTTAAACCGTCTGCCTGCTCAATTTAAGATTCTTATTGCAATTATTCTTACCTTTATTATTCCGCTATTGGTTAATTTGCTTGACCCTAATCTATTTATTAGTGCCATTGGTTATGTTGGTGTGTGTATTGCTGTTTTACTCTTAATGATGCCTGCTGTTATTGCCTATAAACTTAATAAATCAGGACATGTTTTTCATTATAAAATCAGTCAGTTCTCGCTATTGTGGCTTATCTCATTTATTGCTGGTATTGCCATCATTGTGATTCATTTTTCTGCCTAACCGTAAGCGAGTTATTATATGAGAGTTTCTCGTGTATTTTATCCTGAAATTTCGGCGCAATCGGCGACGGTCACCCTTTCCACTGAAACAAGTCATTATCTTATTCGTGTATTAAGGCATAAACAGGGGCATCAAGTTATTTTATTTAATAATACTGATGGGCTTGAGTATCTTGCTGAAATCAGTCATGCAGATCCTAAAAAAGCGATACTTCAGATATTATCTAAAACTGAAAAGCACAATGAATCACCCATTCATATCCATCTTTTTCAGGCTCTGTCTAAAGGCGATAAGTTAGAAACAGTCATTCAGAAAGCCACCGAGCTTGGTGTTAATGAACTTACGCCAATGCTGACTGAACGCGTTGATTATAAGCTTAATCAGGATCGGATAGCGCATAAACTAGATCATTGGCAGAAAATTGCCATAAGTGCCAGTGAGCAATCAGCTCGTGTATTTGTGCCTACAGTTAACACGCCTCAAACTTTAGTTGATGCATTAACGATCGATGCGGATATTAAGTTATTCCTATCGCCTTATAGCAATGAGACAATTAGCCATCGCTATCAACAGCAATCAAATGCTAAACGTTTTGCTATTTATATCGGCCCTGAGGGTGGTTTTAGCGATGATGAAGAGGCGCTTGCACTAAAAAACAACTGCCACAGCATACGACTTGGTAAAAGAATACTACGCACGGAAACTGCACCTTTGGCAATTATTGCCATATTACAAGCTTTATGGGGTGATTACTGAACCTGTTTAAGACTTGGTTTATCCCAACTACCCGTCACATCAAAACTCACTAAGCCAATATTTTTAAAGACCGTATTGCCTAAAAGCTTTGTGCCTAAGTAAGTCGCAAAAGCCACAACAGGACCACCAATAGCACCTGCCACTGCCGCGGTTGTTCCCGAGAAATGCGGCTGATATTTAATACGCTGATTTAACTGTTTATTAGTTATATCAACATCACCTGTCACCACCAACGCAAAGCTAGGGGTATCAATAATCACTGAAGGGTTACTTTTTGCTAAACCATTATCAAGCGTATAAGCACCAATCACACTATTAAACGCCATCCCACGATGCTCAAAATCATCATAAGGCATAAATAAACGTTTGAAATATGAATCAAGACTTAATAAACCAATATATTTAGCAATCCCTGAATCAACCGACAACACGACGCCATTAAGTAAATCAGCCGTTGCCTTACCTGAAATAGTCGAAACGTTTGGCATAAGATCTGACCAGCTTAATTGCACTTGGACATTGCCAGATCCGCCTTTTAAGAAGGCATCATAGCCAAAATTATGCAGCATATTACCCCAATTTAATGAAAAGACATTTGCATGTATATAACTACCATACGAGGAAAGCTTCGCTGTCGCTAATAACTTAGCATTTGGATCATAGGCGGATAATACCGGAATCGATAACACTCCTCCTCTAACCGTTGTTGCCATTAGAAAATTTGGGATTGAATAACCACCTACTTGCAGATTGGTCAGCTTGACATTCATATCGGGCGTTTTACGTAGCACATCAGATGTTAATAAGGTGTTTAACATCATCATAAAGTCGTTCGTATTATTTACATTTCTTTTATTATTTTTATTATTTTTATTTTCAGTTTCTTTTTCCTTCTGTGGCAAGGCAAAAAACAAATTATCTGCACTGACTTCAATCGGTTCACTTAACGCATCAGGCACACTGATAATCAATGATTTTTGCGGCTTTCCATGTGCAATATAGTTTGTGTAGTTATGTGCCCTATTGGTCTGCAAAGTGACATTTTGGTAATTACTCCCAAAAAGGTTTAACTGATCAATGCTGAACCTCACTTTTGGGCGCAGTAACTGATTAAGCTGTCGATAAACACAGTCATTATAATTTGCAATCACAAAACATCCTGTTTGACTGAGCTCTTTATCAACCACCGGCACATCTAAGTGCAAAACCTGCTGCCATTGTTCTTTATTTGCTACATTTAGAATATCAGCGCTACTGATACTTTGCATTGCATTGACTATTAGCTGGCTACTTATTGTTGATAGCTGCCCATATAAGCCAACATCAGACACAACACCCTTATCATTGACATTCAAGCTTGCACTTAGTTTGTCTTGATGTTTGATATCCAATTTGCTACTGATATGCCATGAGGCTGTCTTCTTTGCTGATTGATTTTTTTGCCATGTGCTTTTTAATAACAATGGCGTATATTCAAAACTTTTTTTCGTTAGTGGCTCACCCAAGTTATTTTGCCAACCCAATAAATTAGAGCTCACTTGCAAAATACCTTCATTGATATTGCCTTTAATGGCATAGTCAAATGGCAACACACCTTGCATCACATGATATATCCCATAATCTAATCGCTCACTACTGAATCTAGGTAAAAATGCGATAGATGCTCCACCTTCAAGGTTAATACTCGGATTGTCAATATCCGCAACATCTACCATCCCCTTGACATTAAAAGGTATATTCCTATTCAAAAATCCTGAAAGATTTTGAATTTTGAGCGTCTGATTATTAATCAGTACTTCAGCATTAACATCATAAAGGGATTTAGATAACGGTTTTTTAATATCAATGACACCAACTTTAAGCTCAACTTTACCTGCAAAGCGATCCTTTTTTGTATGATCACCCAGAGCAATATCAATATTAAGCTTGGCATTAATGTCCCCTTGATACTCAGCATATTGATTAATTTGTTGTGCCAAAGCTCCATATTTCGTTTGTGCTAAATAGGCATAGGCATGTTGGCTATTGGTGGCAATATCTGCATTGATATCAAAAGTCGCTGGCACATCAGGCGCAATATTATCAATCTGCAAATCAACATTATTGATCGGAATGCCAGCTAAAAATCCCCCATTAACCTTAGCAGTAAATACCTCATTATCAAAATGCAAAGCCCCCATAACTTGATGAGCGACACCTAAACCAAAATAAGGCGACAAACTACCCTCTTGAATCGTCGCATCAATCTTAAATATGCCATCATTGTTGGGATATGGAATTTTGCGTGCAATGCCATTTATTGCAAAGCTTGCATCTAGTTTTTTAGCACCATATAAACACTGCATTAACCAATCATACAACGGTTTAGGGATTCCTTTTTGCGGCAAAAAGGCTTGATATTCAGTTGTGAGGTTTTGTCCATTTACCTCACCCTTAAGGTCAAGATTAAAGTCTTTAGGATCAGTCAATGGCACGTCAACGGAACCTTTAGTCGTAAAATGAATATTCGCATTTGTTAATGCTAAATTATCAATCACAAAGCGGATTTTTGAAGACTCTTTGATAATATCTACATTTCCTTTAACTGCAAGCTCAGGCCAATCACGACTAAATATATGATTCTCTGCCATATCAAAATTTGGCGAGTCTATGCTTAGTTTTACATGATTCTTACGCCACCAAACGTTGCCACTTAAACCTTTAAAGTCAACATTATGATCGCTATTAGCGATACCTAGATCATTAAAATGCGCCTTTAATTGCATACCACTTAAACTAAAGTCCTGAAGATCAAAACTAAAGCTCACATCGCTTAGTACGCCAGAGAGCACTATGTTTTTACGCCAATCACTGCTTTCCATCTGTACTAATGACGAGAAATCCGCTAAATCAAGCCGTGGAATATTCATCACTAAACGGTGTTGATCTAATGAAAAAAGAGCTGATCTGAAGGTATATCGCTTATGATTCGTCACAAAAGACAACGGATTAGCACCCAATACAAAACGATTTTGATAACGAAATAATCTAAGATTAAATACGATATTACTGTATATTGACTCATCTAATTGACTGGTTTTAAACTCAGCTTTTGATAATTCACCCATGATCATCACTGAATCTAATCCTTTAACTGAGCTGACCACTGACAATGCCAACTGATGATCGATTAGCTGAGATATTTTTACTTGTTGTGTCACGTTATCAATTAAGGTTGCCAAGACATTATGCTTATCATTTAAGGTACTATCGAAATAGTATTTTCCGTCTTTTTCTTCAACAACAGAAACAATATCAATCTGACTAGGCTGACTATTTTCATCACGCTTTTTTTGCGGTTGTAGTGTCAAACGTAAAACACCCTTTGCTTGCGTTCTCTGCTGATAATTTGCATTAACAATAAGCTCTGCTAATGACTTATCGTTCTTAAAAACATCAACGCGCATATTCTGCAATTCAAGATTATTTTGCTGTAATAGATAATCCAAGATACTTGACAAGCGAGTGCCTACTTCATCAATCTCCGCGACTGATAAAGATTGCAACATTCGATAATCGAAGCCTTTGTCACTGGAATAAAAGACAAGCTTGGGTGCTGCCACAGTGACGTCTTTGGTCACAAAGCGCCAACTCATTAACGACTGCCACGCATTAATATGCACAGTCATTCTGGGAATATTAAGAGAAAACCCTCTATCTTTAACCTTGACATCTCTGACTTCAATCACAGGATTGATCCCATGCCAACTGGCATACTCTACCTTTAAAGAAACACTAGAGCCCGTTACCTTTGACAACACATCTTCAATCGAGCTTTGATAAGCAGGTAAAAGTCTTAAAACACCATAGCCAACAATACACGCAACAATAAGAAAAGTAGCAAATACTGAACTTAACCATAATATAAATATTCTTCTTTTCATAAATTGCTGCTCATTAGATCCATAATTACATTAGCACGATATCATACATTTCTTGAGCATAGCTTAATTCTGGCTGAAGTTTAATGGGTTTACCAATAATAATCTCTAACTCACCCAAACCAAACGATTCATCATTTTGCAAAGCATCAATTACCGAGTTTGCAGCAACAATTAAAAAGCCATTGCTTTGATAGGCATTTGCCTCGCGATTAATCTCGCGAAAAATCTCATAACAAATGCTTTGTACTGATTTAATGCGACCTTTTCCTTGGCACATTGGGCAAGGCTCGCATAAAAACTGTGCCAGACTTTCCTGTGTGCGCTTACGCGTCATCTCAACCAAGCCAAGCTCTGATAAAGGTGAAAATGTCGTACGTGCATAGTCAAGCTCCAACGCCTTTTCAAGTGCTTCTAATACTTGAGCTTTATGCTCTTCCTCAGACATATCAATAAAATCAACAATGATAATACCGCCAAGATTTCTTAGTCTTAACTGTCTTGTTAGAACACGTACCGCCTCTAAATTAGTTTTAAAAATTGTCTCTTCAAGATTGACCATACCGACATAACCACCGGTATTGACATCAATCGTTGTCATAGCTTCAGTTTGATCAATAACAATATGCCCACCAGATTTTAATGGTACTTTACGCTCAAGCGCACGTGATAACTCTTCTTCAACACCATACATATCAAAGATTGGCGTATTTGAGCTATATAACTCCAGTTTCTCACGTACTCCAGGCACAAATTTATCACTAAAGCGGCATAGCTCACTATACATATCGATATTATCAATGCGAATGCGCTCAACCTTATCATTGGCAAAGTCTCTTAAAGCACGCATAAGCAGGCTTAAGTCTTGATAAACAACACCAGGCTTTGTCACAGTACTGGCTGAATCGACGACGTCCTGCCATAGGTTTTGCAAGAAATTAATATCTTTTCTAAGCTCCTCCGAAGATAAGCCTTCCGCAACCGTGCGAATGATAAATCCGCGTGGATAATCAGAGCCAATCGCCTCTTTCATGACTTGCTGCAAACGCTCACGCTCTTCCTCGGCTTCGATGCGCAAAGAAATACCGATATGATCTAAATCTGGCATATGCACTAAATAGCGCGATGCTAATGACAAATGCGCACTTAAACGTGCACCTTTACTACCTAATGGGTCTTTAAGCACTTGCACCAAGATACTTTGCCCTTCTCTCAGCCAATGACGCACATCAGCTTCTTTGCTGTTTAAGTCAATGCCGGCACTTTCATCTGAAGCAATCGGCATGACATCAGAAACATGTAAAAAACCCGAGCGCTCAAGCCCTATATCAACAAACGCAGCCTGCATTCCAGGTAAAACCCGCGTGATTTTCCCTTTATAAATATTGCCAACAATACCGCGCTGATTCTCACGCTCAAAATGCACTTCCTGCAACACACCGTTTTCGATCACGGCAACCCGTTTTTCGTGTGCTGCTATATTCATTAAAATCTCTGCTTTTACCATAACAGCCACTACCAAAATCAAAATAATTTATCCATGCACAGTTTACTGGATTTAACTCAGTGCAGCAGTAGTTTTTACGGTGTTTTTGGACTTTAATTACTTAAGCTTGATTGCGACCATGCGTAAACGCACATAATCAGCATACCACTGCCCATTTTGATATTGCGTGCCTTTTGCCAACGACTCAACCTCGCTTAAATAATCTTCATGACTGTCATTTGGAATCTGGCTTAAGACATCATTGCGAAACATCTTTACCCAATTGCGTAAGCCCTCAGCTGTTTGCAATAAGGTTGGGCGATCAAAATGAACAGCGAAACTCACACGAAAACCGTTATTTTCAAGTAATGTCGCATATTCAGCGATTGATGGATAAAAATTAAAAGCACTAAACTTTGTTACACCATATGACTTAGCAGCTTTTTCAATCGCAGTCAGCACATTATTAACATTACCTTTACCACCCATTTCAAAAACAAAGCGTCCATTTGGTTTTAGCACTTCTTTGATATTTTTAATCACCGCATCGGCATTGTGCATCCAATGAAGGGCGGCATTAGAAAAAACGGCATCAAAACTTTCCTTAGCAAAAGGAAAAGCTAACTCAGCATTGTGCTGTATAAACTCAATATGTGGATAATCTTTATTTGCCTGCTCAACCATTGACTGCGCAAAATCAATGCCATAAACCTTATGACTTCTTTTGGAAATTTCGTAACTTAACTCACCATTGCCACAACCTAAATCTAATATGACGTCATTTTGTTGAGGCGCCAATAACTCAACCACCTCATACCCATAATTGGTGACAAAATTATGTTGTGTTGTATAGCGCTTAACATCCCATTGTGTTGTCATTGTTTTATCCTCAACTGACCGTTTGAGGTTTTATTATTATGAATAATGTAAGATTCGTCAAAAATGACAAGCAAACTTCCTTATAAGATTTAGCCCAACAACCTTCACCTTTTGATGGTTTGCTTTGCCAGCCTAATAAATTCATGGCTATCGGCAAAGTAATTTGGATAAGCTTTCTTAAGCTCCTTCAGAGGTTGCGCATTAATTAAAACAATATCTGTGTTTCGATCATCATTAAATTGTTTCTCAAGAGCTAAATAAGTTTCAACCGCCCTTTGATAACCATTTTTTGTAAAAGGCTGAATTTTAATTTCTTGATCCTGCAAAATAAGTAAATAATACTCGCCAATACTTGGTGCTTTTTTGTCTATAAATTGTGTCGTTACTCTATATTTTGATAAAGTAGCTAGTGCATTAAGTTCATTGTCAAGTTTAATTATTTGATCAACATTATTATCACCAAACAGTCCTGTCGTTGGCAATTGTTCCATCTTGGCAAACTCATCCGATACTCGGGCAAAAAACTCTAACCATTTTTCATTACCTGTACTTGCTTTTAACATCTCTCGATTAAAAAGTCCTACAATTTCCACAGCAGTTGCCCAAGCATGCTGCACCTTTGTTCTTAATTGAACCTCTACCGTCAAACCTTGATATTTAGCATTTTCTTCTTTTGTTGGGTTATATTTATAGCTTAAGTGCAGACTTCTATAACCTGATTTCTTTGGCGAGTCGAAGTAGTTTTTCTCAATTTTCATTACTTTTTTTGTAAGTTCATTAGCAAGCACTAATACTTGTTCTTTATTTGCTAAGACACATCGACAACCACCTATATCTTCACGGCTGTCCCATCTAAAAACCTTGAGTCAAAATAGTGCTTAAAGTCTGATTTCCCCAGGCTGCTTTCTTACGTAATCCTTTGATGCCAACGTTCTTAAATTTCCCCTTTGTATTATTTAGCATAT
>NZ_QLIQ01000013.1 GCF_003428165.1 Cysteiniphilum litorale
GCTTTACAGGCAAAGAGACCGTTAAAGATATGAATCTTGTTAATATGAATGCAAGATACTATGCGCCAAGTCTTGGCAGGTTTATGGCGTATGATCCAGCGCCTCCTGAGGTTGATAATATCTTTAGCTTTAATCGTTATGCCTATGCGAATAACAATCCACTTAGATATATTGATCCGACAGGGCTTTGGTCAATCAGTGGCATGTTTAGTGGTGACACGGGACATGACATAGCTGATCACGCCAATAGTTTTTCCTCAGGCATGAATAAGGGCATTAGTGGTGGATTGGTTGATCAAAAATATAATCGTGATCATCAATTTACGCATATGGCTGGTGAAACCTTGGGCATGGTTGTCGGTATGGGCATCGGGACTACTGAAGCCCGCATAGCGACTGAAGCAGGAGGCTTAATTAAAAGTGCCATTACTGCAGTTATGAAAGAAAAGAACGTTGCAGGACAAGTTAATGCAACGCGCGGCAGTAAAGTTTTTACCACCTACACTAAAGTTAATCCTGCCACTGGCGAGACTTATGTTGGGCGTACCAGTGGTTATGGCGATATCGAAAGCATTATTGAACGCCGAGATGCTTACCATCATATGAATGCGAAGGGATTTCAAAGAGCACGAGTAGACGTCACATCGACCAATAAAGCCGCTATTCGTGGACGTGAACAGATGATGATTGAACACTATGGTGGTGCTAAAAGCATGGGAGGGACTTCTGGTAATGCGATTAACGGAATTAGTCGCTTTAATCCACGCAAGCAAAGTTATGTAGATGCTGCTAGAAATGAGTTTGGAGACGTGTAATGAAAAGACAGCGACGTAAAATTGGCAATGTATTAGAAATTAAAGTTAAAGATGACTTATATAGCTATGGGATTGAAATCAATGACAAAGGATATGTAGCATTCTTTGATTATTTTATTGACTCACCAGATAAATATAAACTAGATGATTTATTAAACTCACCGCTGATCTATAAGTTTTGCATATCACGGTTTTTAGTAACTAAAAGTTATTTTAAAATCGTAGAGAACGTTAATGTAGAAGATTATAATATTGATACAACATTAAAACCACGTTATATACATGACGCTTTAACAGGAAAATATCGTATTTATAATTGGCCGGATAAAGATATTCCGACCACTAAAGAATATATTATTGAACATAAACTTCAGTGTTTAGCTGTTTTTGATGGTGCAGAGCAAATTCAAGACTTATTATTATGTCTACACGAAAAAAGAGCATGCCAACAAATCTTTGAAGAACCATGGATTGATCCCTATAGTGACTTTAATTTAAAAGGTTGAAATTTACCCAGACTGACCCACAGCGCAAGTTCCGGAGCAATAGGCCATATACTGCGGCTTCGACTAACGCTCAGCCAATGCCAACTATAAACGTACCCTGAGCAGGGTCGAAGGGTGAGTTCAAGATCAATTGCAATGTGGCTTCGACTAACGCTCAGCCAACACTGCAGTAGGGTCGTATCGCATACGCCCTATGTCTTAACTCTTATCTTTTATCTTCTTTGATTTCAAGCTTCTTACCCGCTACCCACACTTTCTTTAAATGCTCAATAACATTCTTTGGTGTATCGCTCGGTAAATCAACGGTACTGAATTGATCAAATAATTTGATATGTCCTATATTACGGCTATTAATACCCGCTTCATTGGCAATTGCACCAACGATATTGCGCGGCTCAACACCATCACTACGACCCACCTCGATGCGATAAGTCGTCATATCCATATCTGGTGAGCGACGCGATCCTCTATCACGATCACCACGTCCGCCACGCTCGTCACGACGTTGTGAGAATCTGCTATCGCGATCATTTCTGCGACCATCACGATCACCACGTCCGCCACGCTCTGAGCGATCAAAACGATCAGATCTTTCTGACCTTCTTGACTCTTGAACCTGAATTTCTTTTACAAAAAGTTTTTTATCGCCTTGTGCTAAAAAGGCAAGTGCTGCCACCATATCATCAGCTTCGGCACCATACTCAGTCGCAAATTCTTGCATTAATTCTTTAAATTTACTTAAGTCTTTATGACGGATAATCTCAGCAGTTTCATGCTTAAAGCGAGCAACACGCTTTTCAGTAATTTCTTTAGCACTTGGTAATTGCATCTCTTCCAAAGTATGACGAATAACACGCTCAAGCATGCGTAATTGACGCAAATCTCTGGTGTAAATCAATGAAATTGCATCACCCTCACGTCCAGCACGCCCCGTGCGGCCAATACGGTGTACATAGGCTTCATTGTCTTGTGGTAAATCATAGTTAATGACGTGACTAATACGCTCGACATCCAAACCACGTGCCACAACATCTGTTGCCACAAGAATATTAATTTTAGACGCTTTTAACTGGTCAATTATATACTCACGTTGGTTTTGTTGCATATCACCATTAATCGCTGCAGCTAAGTGACCACGCGCTTTTAAGCCATCAGCTACTTCGATGGTTGATGTTTTGGTTTTAACAAACACCATTACACCATCGGTATCTTCAACTTCTAATACGCGATCAAGCGCATCTAATTTAGATAAACCTTTGACCACTAAAAAGCGTTGATGAATTGTCTTAGCAGTTGCTGCTTTTGTTTTGATCTGTACTTTGCATGGTTCACGTAGATATTCATTAACAATATCCAACACATCACGCGGCATAGTTGCTGAGAATAGCAAACGCTGACATGCTTCCGGCGTGTGTGACAACACCCATTTAACATCATCAATAAAGCCCATACGTAACATTTCATCCGCTTCGTCTAACACTAATGCTTTTAATGCGTCTAGCTTTAATGTGCCTTTACGCATATGATCCATTACACGACCTGCAGTTCCAACGACAACCTGCACGCCACGACGTAATGCCTGAATTTGACGACCATATTCTTGACCACCATAAATAGAAGCAACTTCAAGCTTGGCAATATTCTTAGAAAAAGATTCAAATGCTTCAGCCACCTGGATCGCAAGCTCACGTGTTGGGGTTAACACCAATACTTGCGGCATACGTTCGTTGCCAGATAGATCCATGTTATTTAAAAGTGGCAATGCAAATGCTGCGGTTTTACCGGTTCCAGTTTGCGCTTGCCCTAATACATCACGACCTTGCAATACAAAAGGAATCGTATTTGCTTGGATCGGTGTGGGTGTTTGGTAACCCATTGCTTCAATAGCTGACAATATCTTGCCGTTTAAGCCCAAATTATGAAAGCTTAATTCTTGAGATTCATTATTCTCGGTACTCATAGTGATTTAAAACCCAAAAGTTATGATACCCATCACTGCCCCTTCTGCGTTTTAAACGACTACAAACGATACGCGACGAGTATGTTGTTGATAAATTCAAGGCGCCATTGTACCTGAATAAACAAAAAGGTACAGAACTATTTAAAGTTAATTTGGTTAAAATAACATCAGATCTTTTAAGACGCTTACGTAACTCAAAAATGTACGCCACAACTATTGGTCACAATCAATGTTCTATGATACCCTTAGCCAAATTTTTTTGGCAACTTATTTTGCTCTATGACTGATCACTGGAATACGAAAGAAACGATTACACTACCTGCCGAGCTTGAGCACTGGCTATTTGATGTCAAACGCTTGG
Organism: Cysteiniphilum litorale; assembly: GCF_003428165.1. Taxonomy (GTDB): domain Bacteria; phylum Pseudomonadota; class Gammaproteobacteria; order Francisellales; family Francisellaceae; genus Caedibacter; species Caedibacter litoralis. Next base: position 3,643 of record NZ_QLIQ01000013.1, read on the forward strand.
GTGTCACTTTGGCGCAGTCCATCCCTAATATTGGCTTAAAGTGCATCGATGAATATCATGCGCCGATGGATGATGATGAAGCTGAGCTTTTGAACTTAAATGAGCGTGCAAGTCGTATTCGCTTGATTAAACACCATCATCAAGATAACACTTATGTGTTTGGGCGGACGATTATCCCACAAAGCACTTATAAACGTTATCAAGATTGTTTTGATTCATTAGGTAATAATTCCATTGGTGAGCACTTTTTATTTAAAAACACGCATATCACACGTAGTGAGTTCTATGTCAAACACTGTTCATTTGATCTCTTGAAGCACAAACTTAACTTAAATGATACCTTTCCCGCCAATCCATTATGGGTACGCGCATCCATTTTCACACTGGATGCTGAGCATCAGTTATTAATTGAAGAGTTTTTTGTGCATATACCACCTGTTTAAACTTAAGCAATACCCATCGTAAATCATTTTGCGGTGTTTACTTGTAAAGTAGTTTGTGAAGATTTTGGCAAGTCGGATTGCAGGTAATAGCTAGGACTATTATCAAAATTCAACTTGCCAAAAGCACGCAAAATACAAAGCAAAAAATTCTGTAAAATGGTTTATGATGGGTATAAAACAAGTATACTTAACCTCTTACTATAAATAATACTAATACCACTATATATGAAAGCATATTTTTACTTGATGCGCCTGCATCGCCCAATTCCTATCTTAATCATTCTTTATCCCACTTTATGGGGGCTTTTTGCAGCAACCCCTGCGCTGCCTAGTTTCAAAGTGTTTATTATCTTTGTGCTTGGTGTGATTATCATGCGTACCGCTGGATGCATTTTTAATGACATTGCTGATCGCGATTTTGACGGTCAAGTCAAGCGCACTGCCACGCGCCCCATAGCAACAGGAGACATCACCGTTAAACAAGCTGTTTTCGTTGGTGTGTTATTACTTGTTATTGCTTTTATTCTTGTGTTACAGCTTAATCTTATGACTATTTTGCTATCGCTCATTGCTGTTATATTAGCGCTTAGCTATCCGCTTTTTAAACGCTTTTTTGCCGTCCCACAACTAGTGTTAGGCTTCGCCTTTAATTTTGGTATTATCATGGCTTATGCAGCCCAGATTAATCACATTCCTTTATCTGCTTGGATGCTCTATCTTGCCACCATTTTTTGGACAATCTCTTATGACACGATGTATGCGTTAGCTGACAAAGACTACGATCTAACACTTAACTTACACTCCTCTGCGATTACCTTTGGCAAACATAATCTTTTGATCATGAGTATTTTCCAGATACTAACCATTATTTGTCTTGCAGTCTTTGGCATGCTGCAACATTATAATACTGTCTTTTTCTTAGCCTTAGTCATCATTACCGTGTTATTCTTCTATCAGCATAAGACGTGGAAAAAAGGTGGCATTGCCCAATGCATTAAGGCATTTTCAGATAATCATTGGGTTGGTCTTGTTATTCTATTGGCAATTTTGATGCAGTAGCTATACTTTATACATTCAATGCACAAAAAGGATTTTACATGCGCTATTTAAGCATTCTACTTTTAGGATATGTTCAGTTTGGTTTTAGCTGTACTGATATTTTTATCAATAAAACCCCTTTTCATATCACGGCACGCACACTTGATTTTCCATTAAAGCTATATACTCAAAGCTTTGAAACTTATAGTTGGTATCAAAAGATATTTCAAACAGATATTAATCTCACCCACATCACTTCTCGTGCTTTTAGCTTTTATACTGGATATCTTGATGTTGAGAATACAACTAATCTCATTGCCAATCGCGATAAAGTCCCCGAAGGTAAACTTGCTCATTGGCAAAACAAATATGGTTTTTTCGGACGCTTAGGTTTTATTGGTTATACCTTAACCGATGGCATAAATACACAAGGTGTAAGTATCGCAGCGCTTTATTTACCAGGCAGCGTTTATCCCAAATACAATCCTCATGACCCGCGTCCAGCGCTTGGCATTTATGATTTATCCAACTTCATCTTGGGCATGGCATATTCAACCCGTGACGCATTAAAACTTATTATGCAATATCAACTCGTTGAATCAGCCATGTATGCCACCAGTGGTTTATATATCAAGGACATACCATTGCATATTGTCATTCGTGACAAAACAGGACATAGTGCCGTCATTGAGTTTATCGATGGCAAAACCATTATTTATGATCACGCCAAAGATGTACTCACTAACGCACCTGATTATGAATGGCAGATTAAAAATCTGACACACTATAACACTTTAAATGATAAAGACGCCAAAGCAAGCCTGCCATTTGCTCCTTTTATTCCTGACTATAAAACGGTTATTAAATATGCGCAACCTGAGGATGCCGGTCTTCTTGGTATGCCTGGAGATTACACATCCGTCTCACGCTTTGTACGCGCAAGCATTTTGACACGTGAATCGCCAACGCCACAAAACACAGATCAAGCGCTTTATCAAGCCAAGACAATTCTCTCAAGTGTGACCGTACCCTACTATGAGGCAACGGCAACCTTATGGCAATCAATTAAAGATCTTGATAATAAATGTATCTACTATCGTGATTTACTGTATTACGATCGTGATCGCATAAAACAAAACACCTTAAACAATGGTTTTGTTGAGTATGATCTAACAAAGATGGATTTTACGGCACATACACCAGAGCAATTAAATTCAGGACTAAAGATCACCCCCGTGGGTCAGATTTCAGGGGTATTATCCATTAATGATATTCCAGGATTAAATGATGCCAAAAATTTAGGATTTAACTAAAGCGTTAATGCTAGCTCAGTTGCCTCTTTAATTGCACGCTTCGCATCAACCTCTGCAGCAACATGTGCACCACCAATGATATGCACATTTTTAATGCCTTGATCTATTAAGCTATTGTATAACGATCTATCTGATTCTTGTCCGGCACAAATCACCACTTGATCAACATCAAGTAGCTTCTTCTCACCTTTAAGTGTGATATGCAAACCAGCATCATCAATTTTGTCATAGCTCACGCCACTTAACATCTTAACCTTTTGATGCTTCAAGGTGGTGCGATGAATCCAACCAGTTGTTTTACCTAGACGCTTGCCGAGTCTTTCATCTTTGCGTTGCAATAGATAAACTTCCGCTTCCGGCACAGGCTCATGCGGTTTGGTCAAACCACCGCGATGCGCCAACGTCACATCAACTCCCCATTCGTGATAATAGTCTTCCGTATTCTCACCAATTTTTTTACCGGCAAACACCAGAAAAACAGAGACATCAAAGCCAATGCCACCGGCACCAATAACTGCGACCTTTTTACCAGCTGCCACTTCACCATTTAACAGCTGCATATAGTTAATAACCATTGGATGATCAATTCCATCGATCTTAGGAATCCGAGGCATAACACCTGACGCAATCACAATCTCATCATAGTTTAGTGATTTTAAATCCGCTGCATTGACCTTGGTATTAAGCTTAACATTGACCTCATTCGCATTTAACTGATACTCAAAATAACGCAACGCTTCAGAGAACTCCTCTTTACCCGGCGTTTTTGCACTTAATTTAAATTGGCCTCCGACCTTAGCAGATGCTTCATAGAGATCAACTTGATGCCCACGTTTGGCAAGCTCAATTGCCGCCGTACATCCAGCGGGTCCCGCGCCAATCACAGCAATGCTCTTTTTGTCTGTTGCAAGCTTTGGTTGCATGACACTTTCATTACAGGCATAAGGATTGACCAAGCAAGAAGCTTGTTTGCCAACAAAGACATGATCTAAACAAGCTTGATTACACGCGATACAGGTATTAATCGCTTGGGATTGGTTATTTTGTGCTTTTTTGACAAAATCAGGGTCAGCCAATAATGGACGCGCCATCGAAATAAGATCTGCCTTTTGCTTTTGTAAAATATCCTCAGCCACTTCAGGTGTGTTAATACGGTTAACGCAAACGATAGGGATATTAACATGCTTACGGATTTCCTCGGTAATCGGCACAAAAGCGGCACGTGGCACTTGCGTGCTAATCGTTGGGATACGCGCTTCATGCCAGCCAATACCTGAGTTGATAATCGTGACACCCGCCTTTTCCAAGGCTTTAGCTAAAGTGACAACCTCATCAAAACTGCTACCCTTTTCAACCAGATCAAGCATCGATAAACGAAACATAATAATAAAGTCTTCACCGACTTTCTGGCGTGTTGCTTTAATGATTTCAAGCGGCAAACGCATTCTATTCTCAAAGTTGCCCCCCCCATTTATCTTTACGTTTATTGGTATGCTCAACGAGAAATTGATTGATTAAATACCCCTCAGATCCCATGATCTCAACACCATCATAACCTGCCTCTTTAGCAAGTTTAGCCGCACGAGCGAAGTGTTTAATCGTGCGCTTAATACCACAGTTACTTAATGCTCTGGGTTTAAATTTATTCATCGGCGCTTTAAGTTTTGAAGCACTGACACACAAAGGATGATATCCATAGCGTCCAGCGTGTAAAATCTGCATCAAAATCTTGCCATCTGCTTTGTGAACCGCCTCAGTCACTAACCGATGTTTTCTAACTTCCTTTTGATTGGTTAACTTAATCGCAAAGGGGTAAAGCCACCCTGAGATATTAGGTGCCACACCTCCTGTGACAATTAAACCAACACCACCTTCAGCGCGCTTTTGATAGAAATAAGCCAAACGCTCAAACCCACCTTTTTGCTCCTCAAGACCAGTGTGCATCGACCCCATTACCACGCGATTTTTTAACGTCGTAAAGCCCAAGTCCAAAGGTTCTGATAATAATGGATAAGGATTTTTTTGATCCGTCATAACAATATAAACTCCTCTTTTACTTTTCTCTAAGGTTAGAAAAGAATTATGAATTCAGTAAACAGCATTTCTTATATTTTTTACCACTCCCACAAGGGCAAGGGTCATTTCTGCCTGCTTTCTTTTTGCTTCTTTCTTTATTTGAGAATAATAATTGGTCATTAGAATGATTAGAAACACTCGATTCATGAAACATCGCCCATGTACCAAAAGTTGATTTTATGTCATCAATAAAATGATAGGGTGAGGTTCTACAATCATCTGCCTTATTTTTAATTTTATCCACGGAGCTTCTAATAGATTCAAGACCATAATGATCAATATCAATTTTGTTTTGTATAATTAACTCTTGCAGCTTATTTAACAAATGAAGTGAATCACTTTCTAAAATACAGCTACCTACGGATGTTACCATCTCTTTTTGCTCTTTTGCTATATTGCTATATTTGTAATTCAAATAGTAATCTAGTTTATTCTCAAAAGTTGATTGCTCAATTTTGCCCATAACTTTTAAGGTGACAATAGAATGTATCGCAGCACTACGTGCATAAAAATAAGCATCACTATCTTTGATTAATTTATCTAGTATTGAAAGGTCACCATTATAAGTTGAAGCTATTATATTTTTAAGATCATAACTTGTTATCAAATCACCCAATAATTCATTATCTCTATCTAATTGCATTATCTTAATAATTTTTGGATACGCTCGCTGATCCCTAAAAATGCTAAGCAAATAAAATGCATACATAAACAAGGTGGTGTCGTATTTATCTATACCTTTATTAGCAATTAAGTCATCAAGACAACCAAGCAACATTGGTGAGATGTCATCTTTATAATGAATTGCAGCAGCTAACTCTGTTTCAGGGAAATAGGTATATCCAATTTCATTAAGCTTTTTATACACTGTAGCTGCATTTGGGTAATTGTTTAAATCATCTGCTGTTGCCGCTCTTAGTTTTTTACTCCTGATTTTTTTTGATTCAAGTTTGTTTTTCTCGACATCTATCCCTGATTTTTTGATGAATGAAGACATTATTTCTGATATTTCCTCCTCATCGGCAGGTCTGTTTGCCTTATATTTCCCTCTACTAGCAGAGCCTAATAAATTAGGTAATCTAAGACCATTTTTAAGTGTTTTTCTATCGCTCCAGAGTTTTTTATTATTCAAATTCTTTTGAAATTCATCCTGAGAATCAATAATCACTCTTAATATATTATCTTGATTGGTGGTTACACGTTGGGCATCTAACCATTTTATAAATACTACCAATACATTGGTAAGGCATTCTAATTTCAGGTCATTTTCAACAATCCAATATCTTGGGACATGACTACATAGGAAATATTTTAATTTCTTTTCATCCCAAAAGTTTGGTTTATTAAGATATAGTCTATACATCCACCAAAAAGAATCCCTTACTAAAATTCTTATGTCATCATTATCTAACTCAGATAACTCGTCTGGCTTCTTTACCAGAAACTCATCTAGATAATAGTCGCTCCAACTGTCTATATCTTTGATTGTCTGAGATGAGTACCACTCATCTTGAATTTCAAAATTATATCTTATTTCTACTGCATCACTCATTGCTTTAAATCCTAATGTTCTACATTCTTAAACTCTGGCACCACATAATCAAATGCATATGCCTTAATATCGTGCATTAGTAGCATGTACAACTTGAAATAACAACGCCTTGTTGCAAACTGCTTACTATCTTTGGTTGTATTAACCTCATGCAGTACCTCATCGTTTTTAATAGCTCTCATTACAAGTGAATAGCTACCACCCGTGTTTTGAGCGACTTTTTCATCTTGTCTAAGTTGAACTTATTCACGGCTTCACAAGTTTTTGATAGAAATAAGCCAAACGCTCAAACCCACCTTTTTGTTCTTCAAGACCGGTGTGCATCGACCCCATTACCTCGCGATTTTTTAACATCGTAAAGCCTAAATCCAAAGGTTCTGATAATAATGGGTAAGGATTTTTTTGATCCGTCATAATAATTAAACTCCTTTATGATTGATTGCCTCAAAGTGCTCTCTTAACGTTTTACCACCAACAGTAATCCCTTCAAGTGCGACTTTTGTTTCCTTAAGCGTCAGCGTATTTCCTTCAATTGCGTTAGAGTGATACGTCCAGTTTAGAATAAGATTTTCATGTAAATTATGAACAACCTCTTTTGGCAAAGGACGATATGCATCAAGCTTTTGCTTCATTAAAGTATATTTGCTAAAGTCCATGGTTAATCTCTGTGATACTTTGCTTTAACATACTGATCAACGATCACCATAAATTCTTTAGCAATATGCTCGCCTCTTAATGTATGCTTTTTCTGTCCGTCGATAAACACCGGGGCAACAGGTGCCTCACCTGTGCCTGGCAGGCTAATACCGATATTGGCATGCTTACTCTCACCAGGACCATTTACCACACAACCCATTACCGCAACTTTCATGTTTTCAACACCGATATATTGATGTTTCCACATGGGCATTTGCTCACTGAGATAGTTTTGAATATCATTGGCAAGCTCACGGAAAAAACTACTGGTTGTCCGCCCACATCCAGGGCATGAGGAAACCGTTGGCGTGAACGCTCTTAAGCCCATCGTTTGCAAGATCTCACGACAGACTTTCACCTCATTGGTGCGTGGCGCACCTGGCTCTGGTGTTAAGGATACGCGAATCGTATCACCTATGCCTTGCTGTAATAGATAGCCAAGACTCACGCTACTGGCAACAATGCCTTTAATCCCCATCCCTGCTTCAGTTAACCCTAAATGCAAAGGATACGGGCATTCACGTGCAAGCTTTTGGTAAACTTCAATCAAATCCTGAACATCACTGACCTTGCATGATACAATGATTTTATCAGCCTTAAGTCCCAGACGCTCAGCGTATTCTGCACTTGATAAAGCCGACTCAATCAGCGCTTTATGCATAATCTCACGCGCGGATAACGGTACCGTCAGCTGACTATTCTCATCCATTAGCTTTGCCAGTAGCGCTTGATCTAAGCTACCCCAATTGACACCAATACGCACTGGTTTATCATATTCAATCGCCTTTTGCACAATCTCAGCAAATTGTGTGTCCTTTTTGCGACCAAAGCCAACATTGCCTGGATTAATACGATATTTATCCAGTGCTTTAGCACATTCTGGAAAGTCTGCTAATAATCTGTGACCATTGTAGTGAAAGTCGCCAACTAAAGGCACATCACAGTCCTTTTGTAATAAGCGCTTTTTAATCTCAGGGACGGCTTTAGCTGCTTCTTCATCATTCACCGTAATGCGCACAAGCTCACTACCCGCGCGATGAAGTGCTAAAACTTGTGACACTGTTTTTTCAATATCGGCAGTCGCTGTATCCGTCATCGATTGCACGACAACTGGAGCACCGCCACCGATTGTGATATTCCCTACTTTTACCGCAATAGACTTATGCATAGTATGGCTATAGTCCTAATTTGTGTTCGATTAATTTCTCAAGTTTCACCGTATCAATGGCAAACTTACGAATACCTTCGGCTAATTTCTCTGTTGCCATTGGGCTTTCATTCATTGCCCATCTAAAATCACCTTCTGTTAATTTACGATCTGGCTGACTGGTTTTCTCAATCTCAACTAACTGCCTATTTAACGTATTATCATCCTGCTGTAACTGCTGTAATAAGTTTGGCGCAATCGTCAATGCATCACATCCTGCTAAGGCTTCCACTTGTCCCACATGGCGGAAACTTGCCCCCATCACAATTGTTTGATAACCATAACGCTTGTAATGCTGATAAATTTCTTTAACCGATAACACGCCGTTATCTTCACTGACATCAGGGAAGTTTGTTGCACCTTGCTCTTTCATATACCAGTCAGTAATGCGCCCAACAAAAGGTGAAATCAAAAAGACTTTAGCCTGAGCACAGGCGATGGCTTGGGCAATACTAAACATCAAAGTTAAATTACAGTTCACCCCCTCTTTTTCAAGCACTTCAGCGGCTTTAATCCCTTCCCAAGTTGATGCAATCTTGATAAGCACACGCGATTTATCAACACCGGCTTCTTGGTATTTATGAATTAAACGACGCGCGTAATCAATCGTCGCCTCTGTATCAAACGATAAACGCGCATCAACTTCAGTGGAAACACGTCCAGGAATCACCTTTAAAATCTCAACACCGAAACTTACTGCCATATCAAGCATTGCCTCATCAACGCGTGATTTACCACTTAAGTGTGCACTTTTTGCTAGCGCTTGATCAATCACATAATTGTATGCAGGCATTTTAGCTGCATTTAATAACAAGCTTGGGTTAGTTGTCGCATCAACGGGTTGGTAGGCTTCGATTTGCGCGAAATCACCGGTATCGGCAACCACTTTGGTCATTTGTTTTAACTGTTCTAATTTATTCATCTTGTTTTCCACTTTCATTTTTTTCTTTTATCTATTTGACTGTGCCATAGCATATAGTTGATTAGCTTCACGCTCAAGCTTTACGCCCAGCAATCTAGCAATATAACACTTCTTGTATATCCGCATAGCCCTCAAGACACATTAAAAGGCGATCCAAGCCTAAAGCAACGCCTGAGCACTCTGGTATGTGATCAAGACAAGCTAATAAGCCTTGATCAATAGGAACTGCTGCTTTACCAAGGCTTTGACGCAAATGTAAATCATGCTGAAAACGCTTGGCTTGTTCAATGGCACTTGTTAACTCATAATAACCATTGGCTAACTCAACGCCTTGATAAAAAAGCTCAAAACGCTTGGCAACCATTTGCCCACTACTATCTGGCATCACGCGCGCCAAGGCAGCTTGCACTTGTGGGTAATCATAGACAAACACAAATTGATGCGCTTTCAGTTTAGGCTCAATGACATGGGTGAATAATACATCTAAGCACTCAATGATATTTGGACTGGCTAAACCTTGAATATTGCCCACATGCCGAGAAAGCGCTTTTTGCAAAGAGCTCAAGTCTGCCGTATGTGGATTTATGCCTATCAACTGCTCAAATAACGCTTTATAGCTAAAATACTCAATGGATGCTTGAGGCTTCAATATAAGTAACATTTGTGCAATTTCCTCACGCAATGCCATATCATCCAATCCCACACGATACCATTCAAGCATCGTAAATTCATGGTTGTGATATTGCGCTTTAGGATCATCACGAAATGCTTTACAGATCTGATAAATACTGCCTGAACCCTGTGCTAATAATCGCTTCATCGCATATTCCGGTGAGGTTTGCAAAAAGCGTATGCCTGACTGGGTATCAATAGCAAAAGCATCGATATAGGGATCACTCACAGGATATGGGTAAGACAAAGGAGTATCGACTTCTAATACATCTCTTTTGGCAAAAAACTTGCGGATTTTTGTAATATATTCAGCACGCTGAATCAGTGCGCTATTTGATGGCAGCATAATCTAGATCATCTATATAAAGTGCCAATATTCTAACAAACAAATATGATGAAAATAACTGTTATTAGGTTTTGTGAACCAATTTTTATAATCACCAATGAAGGTGTATAAAGAAGTGTTATTGACTCACTGGTCAAACCAGTGGTTTACCTAATCAAGAGTTAGCACCACCCCGCTCAAGCTCCAACAACTTCGCCTTATTATCCAATCCCCCACCAAAGCCGATTAAACTGCCATTGCTGCCGATGACTCGGTGGCATGGAACAATAATTGAAATCGGGTTTAAACCATTGGCAAGTCCAACAGCGCGTGCTTTGTTTTTATTACCTAAACGGCTTGCTTGCTCACCATAGCTGATGGTTTTGCCATAAGGGATATTACGAAGCTCTTGCCAGACACTTAGCTGAAAGTCCGTGCCATGTGGGCATAATGGGATATCAAATACTTGACGCTTACCTTTGAAGTATTCAGACAATTGAGTTTTTGCTTTAACAATTATCGGATGATTAACATCTTGCTTAAATGATTGAATACCCATCTGAAAAGCTTCTAACTGTGCTTCATGTTCCCAAAAGACATGATGAAGTCCTTTATTTGATGCAAATAAAATAAGCTCGCCAATGGGTGAATTCAGCCTATCATAGACGGTTTGATCAGGTAGAAGTTTGAAAAATTTCTGAATTCTTTTCATGGTTTTCCCTTTCGTTTTACTATGTAATGAATCAAGAATAAGTTGAGCTTTAATATTCCCTCACCCGTGCAGCTTATGCTGCATGAGCAATCCCTCAAGGGGAGAGGTACTAGCTGATGCAACCTATTCATACATCATTACTATGTCACAATTTTATCATTTTACAATTTCGAAATCAGGCAAATTCTCCAAAAGTGCTTTACCATAAAACTTGGTTTTTAAACGCTTATCTAGAATAATTACCTCACCAATATCCGCCTCTGTGCGCACGAGACGCCCTACCATTTGTGTTAATTTCAAGGAAGCTTGCGGCAGTGATATATCCATGAAGGGTTTACGCTTAATCGACTCTAACCATTCAGAGCGTGTTTTATCAATCGGATTGGTTGGCACAGAAAATGGTAATTTGTGAATAATCAACCGTGTTAAATAAGCACCTGGCAAATCAACCCCTTCAGAAAAGCTATCGACACCAAAAATAATCGATGGTTTAAATTGATCGACACGCTTTTTATGAATGGCAATCATTGCCTGTTTTGAGCGATCGCCCTGAATAAGCGTTATTTTCTTAAGGGCACTATTTAAGCGCATATAGACCTTTTCCATTGCATGAATACTAGTAAAGAGCATTAAAGCGCCTTCATGTAAGTCTTTAAAATAGACTTCATTGAGGAGCTTGGCTGTCTCTTCAATATGTTTGTCTTGTTGTGCTGGCTCATATTGCATATCAGCAATAACAAGCTTTGATTTGGAATAATTTAACGGTGAAGATAAAAGCAAGGTTTTGGCTTCTTTTTTAAGGGATGTGGCATTTAAGAAGCGATCAAACTTACCTAATGAACGCACAGTAGCTGAACACATCACTACACCATGTTGTACATTTTGCCAAAAGACTTGTTTTAATAATGAAGCTGCTTCAATCGGTGAGGCATGAATATCATAATCTTGAAAATGAGTTGCCAACATATCCGTTTGCACTTCTTTTGCTTCTTTTACTTCTTCATGTCTCACTTTCTTTTCATGTGGGACAACCCATTTGGCAATCGGTGGCATCGTCGCTTGATTAATCATCAATGACCAGACATTGTAGAGATTTTTTGAGCGCTCTAACAAAAAGCCAATTTGTGTGAATTGTTTCTCTAAACTACTGGCTGAATGAATTTGACTTTTCTCAGCAAAATCATCAAGCTTCGTCTTAAGCTTATCACACTGATTCATATAAAAAGCCGCACCTTCTTTGATCGATGTCGCAAGCTGAAGCATCTCATCCGTAATATGGGTTATGCGCCAAACATTTTCTTCTTTCATTGCATGAGCATACATAGGATCAATTAACTGCTGCATTTGGGTTAACTGCTGAATCAGGTTTTTACGCACCTCTTTCCAATTCTCACGCATAGCACGATCAGCAAGCTCAGAAGGTAAACCATTTAAGAGTTTATCAACATCATTAATCCATGTTTGCGAACCTAATAGTGAGGCAAAACCAGAAAGTGATCTTAATGCCCGATCCGGTAAATGATGACACTCATCGATAATGTACAGGCTATCTTCAAATTTAGGTAAAATCGCACCATCACCAAGATCAAGGTGTGACAATAACAAACTATGATTGACAACGATAATATCCACTTTGCGTAAGCCTTGGCGCGCGTTAAAAAAAGGACATTCACGATAACACTCACAGCGGCTAAACGAACACGAGCTGCTGGTGTTATAAATCTCACTCATCAGTGCTTTAGAAACCGGTTTCTCCAACAGATCAAAATCGCCATCCCAATCTTTGCTCAAGCGCTGATCGAGCATTTCTGCTTCTTTCTGCAAGTCACTATCATCACTGTCAAAGTGATGCAGTTTACGCGGGCATAAATAGCGCGAGCGCCCTTTTGCCAATTGATAACCAAACTCAATTTTATGGTGTTGCATAAGCTCATGAATAAACGGTAAATCTTTATCAATCAGCTGTTCTTGCAATGCTACCGTTGCCGTTGATACAACAATTGATAACTTCTCTTGCCCTTGTTTAGCTCGTACTTCATTTGCTAAAAGCGCACCGAGTAAATAAGCAAAGCTTTTACCGGTTGCCGTTGGTGCTTCAATAACAATTTTTTCATTATTGATCAATGTTTCTTTAACTGCTTCAATCATTGTCAGCTGCGCATCACGCACATATAAGCCGGCTTCTTCAAACAGCTTTTTGATATTAAGCTCTATATGTCCAACACTTTGAGTAGTCATAATATTTACCTTTGATGCATCAATTTAGCCAAGTGCACGACCTTCAAGCTAACATAAGTCTGACCATTAAAATGTTCTTTCGACAAACGATACGCCACTTGAACCTCTTCACCGATTTGAATATCAGCATCATCTAAATACTCATCAGCAAAAAACCAAATGCTTTTAAGGTTTTTACCATGAATGGTGAGCATTAATTGCAGATGTTGGCTTTCTTTACCCACCCATTTAAAACTATAAATACTTGCTTTGTTACAAAAAACAGGTGCTTCAAACTCGCGACCATAAGGCTCAAGCAAAGCAAATTTTTCAACATGTTTAAGCGTAAACTCCTCAGCAGTTAGCTCACCATCACAATAAATAATTGGCGTGGCAGTAATATTATGCTCAGCAATCGCTTTTTGACAGTAATCATTAAAGTTTTGAGAAAATTCTACAAATTTATCTTTGTAAATGGTTAATCCAGCAGCTCCGGTATGTCCACCATATTTGATCAGAATATCTGTCGTGTTTTGATAAATAAGGTCTAGAACGGCTTTAATGTTTAAGCCATCAATGCTGCGCGCTGATCCCGTGATAATATCATCTTCCCCTTGCTTAGGTGAGAATAAAATCGTCGGCAGTCCAAAGCTGTCTTTAATGCGACTGGCTGAAATGCCATGCACCCCAGCATGCCCATCATCAAGATATACACAAATACTTGAGGCACCCTTTGCATATTGCTTTGAAGCTTCACTCATCGCTTTGGCAGTCATTTCTTTTTGAATGGCTTTGCGATGATTATTCTGCTGCTGCAAGAACTCAACCCATTGTTTGGTTTTTTGATGATCTTCGTTTAATAAGAAACTCACCGAACTTAAAGCATCAGACATGCGTCCATCACTATTGAGTAAAGGCGCTATAACAAACCCTAAAAACTCACTATCGACCTTGTGATGAAAATGATCACTAAAACTACTCCAACAGCTACGTGTTAACTGTGAAATTTTGTGCATACCATAGTAAGCCACAACACGATTATTGATACTCTTTGCCATAGAAACACAGTCAGCAACTGTGCCAACAGCAACAAAATCAAGTAAATCCGTTAACTGGCAATCATTGTTGATCGTTTTTCCTTCAAGCAATAATAGTCTTCTGACCTCTGCCATCAACAACCAAGCCACCATGCATCCAGCAATAAAGGGGTCATTATATTCACAACCCCTCTGTGTTGGGTTCAATACGGCATAAGCGCTTTGCGGCACGCCTTCTTCAGGAATTGCATGATGATCAGTAACAATCACATCGATATTTTGTGACTTTAATAATGCAATACGCGCTTCATCGGTTGAGCCATTATCAGCGGTGATCACTAATGTCGGACGCGTATCATCATCTAAAATACGTTGTGCAAGCTTATCAGATAAGCCGTATCCCTCTGCCATTCTATGCCCGATATATGAACGAATCTTATCCGCTGGATGATTAAAAATATTAGTCAATGCAACATGTAAAATTGCATGTGATGTTTGCCCATCACAGTCATGGTCGGTTTCAAGCCCAATGACTTCACCACGTTCTAGTGCTTGAATAATACGCTTTGCCGCTTTTGTTGCGTCTTTTAATAAATGTGGCGAAGTTAGAAATTTAAGCTTTAAGTGAGCAAATTTTAAAGCATGCTCAGGATCATCAATGCGTCGCGCGATAATGCTCGCAATAAAACTATCGATCTTATTTTCCAGTAACACTTGATGCACTTTGCGATGGAAAGGACGCAGTTGAATAATAACCTCTGGACGCTTTAACCTCTCTTTGAGCCTTACTTCAGCCATTAGGCTTCCTTGGGTTTTTTATTATTGATATTGCGTCGGGTCCACATCTTAACACCTGAATTGATAAGTGCTGCTAGTGGAATCGCAAAGAACAAGCCCCAAAAGCCCCATATGCCACCGAAGATAAGAACAGCAGCAATGACTGCCACGGGATGAAGGCTTAATGCCTCAGAATATAATAACGGCACCAATAAGTTGCCATCCAAACCTTGAATGATCAAATAAACTAGTAGCATATAGAAAAGCTCAGAGCTAAAGCCAAATTGACTGATTCCAATAAGCACCACAGGAATGGTAACAATCACCATCCCGATATAAGGAATAAATACCGAAAGCCCCACACAAATGGCTAATAGTAGTGAGTAATTCAAACCAAAAACGATAAAGCCAATATAGGTAACGACGGTAACAATCAAACACTCAATTGTTTTGCCTTTGACATAATTACCCAATTGTGGACGCACATCTGCCCATACTTCTTCAAGAGCACCGCGCTCTTTAGGTAGCATATTGACAAACCATTTACCAATGCGGTTTTTGTCTTTCAAAAAGAAAAATGCTAACAATGGCACGATAAATAAGTACACCAGCCAGGTAAATATACTTGATAGAGAAGCTAGAGAAAATTTAAGTAGATATTGACCAATACCGGCAATTTTATCCATCTTAATATTTGAGATCGTGCTAACCGCATCTTTGATTTGTTCAGGGGTAATAATCGTTGGATATTTTTTAGAAAGCTCCAACAAACTCGCATGCAGATTATTAATCTGTTGCGGAATGCTCTGCACAAACTGCCCTGCTTGGTGCATTAATGCTGGAAGCACAAATAGTAATAACATAATCACTAACGCAATAAAAATTAAAAACACAATGTAAACCGCGATATTACGATTAAGCTTTAATACTTTAGATAAGAATGCCACAACTGCTTCTAATAAATAAGCAATGATCACGCCGGCTAAAATTGGCGCTAAAAGATCACCAAAAAAGTTAATAATGAGTACCGCAATAACCGTTACAACTATAAAGACGGCAGGTTCATTGCTATCAAATTTTTTCTGATACCACTGCCTTAAATACTTAATCAAAGGAGTTACCTATTTGTAAGATTCAATGACAAAAGATTGTATACAAATTATCGTGTTTTTTATAGTGTTTCATGATTGCAAATACGCGTGAATTTTTAAGATTTACAGTGTGATCGATTGATAGCATCCTAAGTTCTTCAAAAACGAAGTCTTCTTTAAAATCGCTAATAAGGCAGCTTGTACATTTTGCTGTTCTTCATGCCCTTCAAAGTCGACAAAAAAGCTATAATCCCAAGCGCGCGAGCGTGATGGTCTGGATTCAATCTTACACATATTGATATTATGCTCTGATAAACAGGCAAGCACTTGCACTAATGCATTGGGTTTATGCAATGTCGTAAAGATAATTGATGATTTATAGAGCTCATTCTCTGCATAAGGCATATTTAACGCATCACGCCCCAATAAGAAAAATCGCGTGAAGTTAAACGGCTCATCTTCAAAATGCTCTTTAATGACCTTTAACGAATAGGTTTGTGCGGCTAACTTACTAGCAATCGCCGCCTGCGTTAGAATCTCTTTTTCAGCAATGTATTTAGCAGCCCCCGCGGTATCAACAAAGCTCTTAGGGGATAAATGCATGCGTGCAATATTATTCTGACACTGTGCCAAGGCTTGTGGATGTGAACGCACCAACTCAATATTATCAATATCTGCTTTGGGGTGAATCATCAAACAATGCTCAACCTTTAGAATGACTTCATGCTGAATGCGTAGATTGTATTTAATGAGCTCATCATAGGCAGGAATGACACTACCGGCAATTGAGTTTTCCACTGGTATCATCGCAAAATCAGCTTTTTTCTCAGCAACCATCTCGAGTGCTTCAGCAAATGAGCCACAGGCTAAAGTTTCAATCGCACTTTGCTCATTTTTCTTATTTTGTTTATTTTGCGCTTGATAAAACTTATGAATTGCCTGTTCTGAATAAGCCCCCTTTTCTCCTTGGAAAGATATCACTAAACTCATATTAACCCCCTTTATAATAATGCTTAAACAAACCGAGCATTCAGGCTGTTATCAATTAACTGTTGAATTTCTGCAGTACCTAACTTTAAACCGTCAATCAGCTCAATATAGTTTTGATTAACATAACCACCAAAATACGCTGGATCATCAGAGTTAATCGTTACTTTAATGCCTTTATCTAACAAAATTCGCGCCGGATGATCAGCCAAGTTTGGCACTACTTTTAAAGCTTTATTTGATAATGGGCACATCGTGAGTGCGATATTATCTTTTGCAATGCGTTTCATTAATTCTTCATCAGTTAAGATCGCATTACCATGATCAATGCGCTCAACCCCTAAAATATCCAATGCTTGCCAAACATATTCATCAGGTCCCTCTTCACCAGCATGAGCAACCAAATGAAGCCTCTCTTTACGTGCTAATTCAAAGAGATTTTTAAATTTCTCTGGTGGATTGCCAAGCTCTGAGCTATCTAAACCAATACCAATAAAGTTATCACGATATTCCATCAGTTGATCAAAGGTGTTTAAAGCATCTTTTTCTGATAAATGACGCAAAAAACACATAATTAATTGTGTATCTATATTTAGCTCAGCTTGCGCTTTTTTGACGGCACGATTAACACCATCAAAAAGGGTCGCAAGTGAAATACCCCGCGATAAATGTGCTTGTGGGTCGATAAAAATCTCAGCATGTGTCACATGATCTTGTTGTGATTTAAGTAAATAAGCATAGGTTAAATCATAAAAATCATCAGCGGTCTGAAGTACGGACATGCCTTGATAATATAGATCCAGAAACTCTTGCAGATTATTAAAATTATATGCTTTTTTGACCACTGCTAAATTTTTGTACTTTAGATTAACACCATTTTTTTGCGCCAAATTCAGCATCATCTCAGGTTCAAGACTCCCCTCAAGATGCATATGTAACTCAGCTTTCGGCTGTTGCAATAAGGTTTTGATATCGTGTGACATGGTTTTGTTTTTACCTATTTTTTGTGTTTTTCTTTTATTTACTAACTAAGATTACGAGCTTTTTCTATTTCAACACCCCGCCTCGCAAGCTTGGCACCCCTCTTGCAAAGAGGGAAATATAAAACCGTTGCCTAATTCCCCTCTTTGCAAGAGGGGTGGCAGCCGTAGGCTGACGGGGTGTTCTTAGAATTATAGTTTTTTTCAAAAATATGTAACTCTAGTTATCAATGGTTTCATTTGCTAAAAATCTCCTTAAGCATACGCGCACTATGCGCTTGTAGGTTGGGGTACTTGGTTAGTTGTTGTTTTAACTGGCTTTGCCAAGGGGTATGTTCAATATTAGCGATGACAGCGTAAACAACATGATCCAACAAACTTGGTGATTCATTAAAAAAATAGTTTTTTTGACCTAAAAACTCAGACAATGCACATAAATCTTCATCTGCTTTTTGATAGATTTGCGCTTTGGTTAAGCGCCCTAACCCTTGTTCATAGGTTTGCCTGGACGCATTTTTGCTCATGACTTTAAAAATCATGCCAAACAATAATTTAGGCAGTTTTGTTCCTTCTTGTACTATGCTGCGCCAGTTATTATCAGTAGAAACATCAACCCAACGACTATAAACCAACGCCCAATATAAATGCTCCTCACATAGTCTTTGATACGCCAAGGTTTGCGATTTTTCTAAAGCAGTTAAGCCTTGCTGCATTGGTGTACTACTTTCTTTCTCCAATAAATCAATAATAAAACTACTGTCGCTATAAAACTTATCTTGCTTTTTAATATATGGCATTTTGCCCGTTGGTGAGCGACGTAAATCCGCACTATAAAAATTTTGATAAGGCACTTTTTGTGCAATCAAATAGCTTTCTAATTTCATACAAAAAGGACTGGAGTTTGGCACATCCCCTAATTTAGGAAATTGATGTAATTCAATCATAACTATTCCTTATCATCCTCATGCTTTGATTTTTTTGCTTGCTGCATGCGATATTCACTTAGATCAATGATATTACCACCCTCTGTATCTTCAGGCATTTTGGCTGCTTTCATTTCTTCAACCGTGATTTTTTGATCATTAGCAATCACCTGCAAGAATTGGTTACCATTAAACTGCAAAAAAGCCTTATAGCGATCCACACCATCATAGCTATACTCAAACGCATATTCGCGAAACAAACACATGCTACCTATGTTACTTTGGCGCGATAAACGCATTTTTGTGAGGCACACGGTATCATCTAATAGCTGAACATCCCATTGCTTAGCTGTTTTAACTGCCATATAAACCGCATGCTCTCTTGCTTTCATTGAATTACGCCAGATCAAGATCGCGATGACAATGATAATAACGGCACTTACTACGCCAATACTCATGCTAACAACCTACTTACTATTTTCACTATTTAAGTTATTTAAAATAACCGTTGCTCGTTGCCCCGTATTTGGCACCGTCACTAGACCATTTTTGGTGTCATAAAGCACTTTATCTCCGGAGAAGCGATTTCCTGCGCGATCAACATAGGCTTTATCTTGTATCGTTAGCGTACTATTGAGCAAGTTAAAGTTCATTTGTCTACCTTCAGCATATACCGTTTGCTGGTCCGAACTATCACTCTTATTTTTGTTTTGATTATTTTTATCTTGCTTTGGAAATGGTAAGGAATAGAACTTAGCAATATAAGGTGTATTAGCCGTTAATACGACATCTTTGACTTGCTTATTTTGATCATCAAATAGAATCGTCAGCGTTTGCCCTGTTAAAAAACGACAGCCATTTTGCTTTTTACAAACGTCCTTAGCATAGTCTAATGCCTCTTTTTGCACATTGGTATAATCCACTTTGCCATTGGCTTCCTTTGGATCGGGGAATTGATATACCGGCCACTTGCTATTTTCATTCGGAACGCTATAACCACTACATTGAATATTTGCATCTTTGGTTTGCATGACAAGCACATTGCCTTGATAAATGATTTTATGTGCATCCTGACTATAAGATAGACTGTCACTACAAATGGTAATTTGACCATCACTACTGGCATTTTTACCAAACATGCCAGCGGCATCCATCGAACCGCTTTGTTCAGCAGCAAAGGCACATTGCAGCATAAGCAAAGAAGTCGCACTATATAATGCATACTTTAGCAAGCTATGCTTTATCCCATTCTTATTTATTTTGCTTTTTTTATCTCTTTTACTTCTTTTACTGTCCTGCATAATAACTTCTTACATCCTTCAATAGCTTAAAATCACCTTTTTTAGGTGTACCATTCATGCCTGTGCCAACCGTATTGTTGGGTGTACCTGGTTGACTTATCGTGACTTTTTTATCCGTATCCAGATAGTCTTTGTCATCATCATAATTTACCGAATCAGTCGCAATTTTAATCGCAGGTGAGTTTTTGCCATTGGCGTTACGCAACATCACCACATTGCCATATAAATGCATATTATTGTTGCTATTGGTAATATCAGCGTAATTGGCAGTGATATTCCACGGCTTGTCTTTTTTATCTTTTGAATACAGCGTGGCATTAACCGTTATAAGCTTTGCATCTTGATTATAAAAACGTGTGGCGTCAACTGCGGTTGCCGTATACTCTAACCAACCTTTCGTGTCATATTTTTCATAGGTAATCGCTTTTGCCGTGTTCTCAACAAAATGTGCCGGCAGATCACCATGACTAATCTGCTCTTGTGCTGATTTAACCACTAGCCAACCACTGGTGCCAATGACAACAACTAATCCAATCGTTGTAAAAAAAACACGTTTACTAAAAAACATTAAAGGCGTGCCTCACCAAAGGTGATATAGTCATCAACAATTTTATCTAATAGCCCCTTGCTTTCTAATATAAGATCACAGACTTCGCGCACCGCACCATATCCACCTTTTTGTGCTGTTACATAATCAACGCGTGTTTTAACAGCCCTTAAGGCATCAGCTGGTGCAAAGGAAACCGCTGATTTCATCATTAAGGTCAGATCGGGTAAATCATCACCCATATAGGCGATATTTTCCTGATTTATCTGGTGCTTTTTTAACAAATCCTCATAGGCTTTAATTTTATTTTTTTGCCCTTGGTAAACATCATTCACACCAAGTGAACTTAAGCGATCCTGAACAACTTGCGAGGTCTTCCCCGTAATCACGGCCAATTTAACGCCAAACTTCTGCAGCAACAGCATGCCTAAGCCATCTTTAACGTCAAAGTTTTTAGTTAAGTTACCATCATTACTTAGAATAATTTTGCCGTCACTTAAGACACCATCAACATCTAGTATCAATAACTGAATATTTGCTATTTTCTCTTTTAAATCCGAACTAACCATTTATCTGATATAAACTCTATTTAGAAACTTGGCTTAGTATATACCGCTCGCGAATCATTTTACAGAATTTCCGCCATTGAATTTCTCACGTGTTTTCTGATGTTTATCAGACCAAATTCAGTGCGTTTTAAAAAATCAAACTCTCTGCATGACATTTAAATTATGGCGTATTAGTATGCTCGAGCTTATTAATAAAAAAGATAATAAAAAGGAAACTACATGTTAAGTTATAAGGACATGCCCAAGGGTGTCTTAAATATCAATCTTATTCAAATCTTCTCAACGGTTGGTTATGCCGTGCTCATGGGTTTATTAAATTTCTATCTTAGTCGCGAAGCAGGCATGAGTAAGATCGAAGCAAACACACTAACTGCCAGCTTTTTTGCTCTAAACTTTCTATTTCACTTTCTAGGTGGTACCGTCGGTGGACGCTATTTAAGCTTCAGAGCCTTATTCTGTGCAAGCTTAGTGTTGCAGTTTGTTGGGTTATTTCTAATTGCAGTGCATGTGCATATGATTATTTTAATCGGCATGGCAGTTTTTATCACCGGCTCAGGTCTTAATGTTAGTTGTATTAATATGATGCTCACGCAATTATTTAGTCAAGACGATAAACGTCGCCGTATTGCTTTTTCAATTAACTATAGCTGTATGAATATAGGCTTTGTTTTAAGCTTTTTTGTCGCTGGGATCTTGCAAGGAAACAATCTTTATAGTGCCGCTTTTATCTTTGCTGCAGTGTGTTTATTTATTGCATTTATAATACACCTTGTGAACTGGAAACATGTTAATGACAAACAAACATATTATGTCACCTCGTTTGCCTTTAATACAAAACGCTTCTATGTTGCGCCTTTAATTGTTATTGCTTGCTTGTTATTTGCTTACTACTTAATGCATCACCCTGATCTTGGCTCTGCACTTATTTATATCGCTTTTATTGCCGCATTGATTTACATGATCTATTTTGCACTAAAACAGCAAAGCAGTTATCGCACAAAAATTTACGCCTACCTTATCTTAAGCTCAGCAAGTATGGCATTTGCCTTTGTTCAAGGCTTACAATCAACCGCCTTAGAAAACTTTGTTGAATTCAACACGTCAAAATCTCTTTTTGGCATCCCGATGCAACCTGCAACAGTCAACCTTTTTGAAAGTCTAGGTGTTATCATCTTTGGCTTTATTTTAGCCGGAATGATGAAAAGACGTCAGCAAGCAAATAACCCTTACCAACCCGGTTCATTAGTCGCGCGTGGCTTAAGCATGTATGTTGTTGCTTTTTTAATGATTCCTTTAGGCATATTCCTTGCAGATAAGGCACACTTGGTTAATGTACTCTTTCCTATTTTGCTACTTTTAATCGTTTCAGCCGGTGAAATTCATGTAAATGCGGTGAATTACGCTATGGCAGGAGAGATGATTGAGCCAAAACATCAAGGCTTATTCACAGGCTATTTATTTATCAATATCGCCTTTGGCATTAATTTGGCAGGTCCTGTGTCAAACTTTGCGTTAAGTGGCGCTGAGCATGCTCAAAACATTACTGCGGCAGCA
Organism: Cysteiniphilum litorale; assembly: GCF_003428165.1. Lineage (GTDB taxonomy): Bacteria > Pseudomonadota > Gammaproteobacteria > Francisellales > Francisellaceae > Caedibacter > Caedibacter litoralis. The sequence goes on from NZ_QLIQ01000013.1 coordinate 26,582, forward strand.
ACAAACCCAATGTATGCCAAGATATTCCTAGTCATGACAGCAGTTGCTTTTGTTGTTGCTATTATCTTCTCACTGATGATGAAAAAGCTAAACAGCATGCTTAATGCCAATAAAATACAACCAGTTTTACAAAGCGAATTAGAATAATTTAAGAGTTAGTATCAACCTCAACAGTTGCTGATGCGCCAACGCGCAGACGCGGCACCTTGTTCACTTCACTTTGATCAAGAACAACTTTCACAGGAAAGCGCTGTACTACTTTGACCCAGTTGCCTGATGCATTTTCAGGAGGCAATAAAGAAAACACACTGCCACTTCCTTCACTAATACTTTGAACCGTGCCATGCAATGTCACATTAGGGTACATATCAAGAATTACAGATGCTTTTTGTCCGACTTTCATCCGTGACATTTGCGTTTCTTTAAAGTTTGCATCTAACCAATAGGCTTCATTGCTCACCAACACAAATAGATTCTGGTTTTGTGTAATCAATGAACCAGGACGCAACGTAAAGTTAGTCACAAATCCAGATGTTGACGCATAAATCTTGGTATAACTTAAGTTTAATGCTGCCGTTGATACATCTGCTTTGGCAGCCGCAATTTTTGATTGTTGCAATGTTAATTGTTTTTGCTCTTGAGCAATACTGGCAAATGCAGCATTGACATTGGCATTAGCCACTTCAAGATCGCCTTTGGCTTCATCAGCATCTTCTTTTGAAACCATTCCCTGAGCAACTAGTTTAGCAATACGCGCCTCTTTTTGTTCTGCGACAAATTTCTGTGCTTGTGCCTGTTTAAGCTTTGCTTCTTGTAGATTAATCGAGTCTTTAATCGCAGCAACTTCCTCTTGTGCTAATGTCAAATCTGCTTTGGCTTTAGCAAGCTCATACTCAAAGCTTTGCGGCTCAATCGTAAATAACAGCTCGCCTTTTTTAACCTCTTGGTTATTACTGATATATAACTTGTCAAGCTTACCCGTGACTTGAGCTGACATATGAATAACATCGGCATTAACATAAGCATCATCGGTTGATGGATAAATTTCGGTATATTTTACATAAGCATAAAAACCAATCACGCAAAGCAAAATCACAATGCCTAAAATGGCATATTTCTTCCATGCTTTTGCCCCAGCATTTTTTGCTATTGGCACTTTATTTTGATTATCTGTTTCTGTTTTATTTGAAATTTCTGTCGTTTGTTCAGTCATTGACAATAGCTCCAGCCCTAAAAAACCTAAAAATTCTAAAAATCATAACCCAATGATTTAAGTGCGCGATCATCATCTGACCAACCTTCTTTAACCTTGACCCATAGTTGTAAGAACACTTTTTTTCCAAGCATAAATTCCATATCTTGACGTGCTTCACTACCGATCTTTTTGAGTTTCTGTCCTTTAGCACCAATTACCATTGCTTTTTGTCCGGCACGTTCAACCAAAATGGTGGCATAAACTTCCATAATTTGACGTGCTTCATCAAATTTACTTTTATTAATCTCAACGGTTAATTGATATGGCACCTCTTGCCCTAACGTGCGCATTAATTTCTCACGAATAATTTCCGCCATCATAAAGCGCTCAGTGCGATCAGTGACCTGATCCTCGGCATAAAAAAAGTGCTCACTTTCAGGCAGATAACTTTCAATTTTGCTTTCTAAGTCATTGATTAAATGCCCTTGCTTAGCAGAAACAAGAAAGCTGGCAGCAAAGGGGTATTTTTGCTTGATCTCATCGGTAAATTCGACTGCTTCATGGCGATTATTTAATTGATCCACCTTGTTAATCACTAAGATCACAGGCACTTTGACCGACTCGATTTTTTGCAATATCCATTCTTCAGCCGTTGTCCACTTACCCACTTCAACAACAAATAAAATGACATCAACGTCATTGATCACGCTACTTGCTTGTTTGTTCATCATCCGATTAATAGCACGCGGTTCATCCTGGTGAAGTCCAGGGGTGTCAACATAGATAAACTGTGTGTTTTCAATGGTTTTGATACCGGTAATTTGATGGCGTGTTGTCTGTGGTTTGCGACTTGTGATACTGATTTTGTATTTTAGAATATGATTTAAAAGCGTTGATTTTCCAACATTTGGTCGCCCAATAATGGCGACAAATCCACATTTTTTCATCTTATGATCGTCTTACTGTTTCCTTATGAAATTGTAGTCATTGTAGTTAGCACAATGCCCATTGTCGAATAAAATCACGCGTTTATATTGCAATGCAATACTTCATTTTTTATTGTGTTATGCGCAATACCCTATCAACGCTGCTTAGCAATGTGTCGTTATGCGTAATGATGATCACCGTTTTATCTTTAAATACCGCCTGTAAATTATCAATCACCTTTCTTTCAATGACCTTATCTAAACCTTCTGTTGGTTCATCCAAAATCAAAATAGGTGTTTGCGACAATACCGCACGCGCTAATGACAAACGCTTTTGCTGCCCTTTTGAGAGATGCCTTCCATGCTCCCCTGTCCAGCTATCTAACTGACGTGGCAACTCTAATGCAAAGTTTTTTAAATCTACAACATGTAAAGCATGCCATAACATCTCATCAGTCGCGTTAGGATTTGCTATTAACAAGTTATCGCGGATACTGCCATTGAAAATATGCGCATGCTGACTGATAATCGTTATTTGCTGACGCAGTTGTGATTCGGTAAATTGTGCAATATCGATGCCACCTATTGATATCTTGCCTGCTGATGGCGCATAAAATCTTGCTAACAACGAAACAATCGTTGACTTACCACAACCAGTAGCACCGACAATAGCAAGCTTTTCATTGGCTGTAATCTCAAGATTAAAATGCTCATAGATCAGCTTATTACGCCCAGGGTAGCTAAACGAAATATCCTCAAAAGAAATAACATTGTGTTTTGGTTTTTTTGATGCGTTTAGTTGCTCACTGTTGTCATCATCAACAAATAATTTTGCTGGTTTTTGCTCAATAATATTTAATAATCTTTTAGCTGAAGATACCGTACGTCCTAAATACTGATAAGCCACAGGTAAAGGCATAATCGCCTCAAACAAGCCCATAATGCCTAACGCAACCAAGGCAATAAAAGCACCACTTATTACACCTTGATGGACAAGCCCGACCATTAGCCACATACCACACCACAGTGTCGCACCTAAAAACAGGGTCATAAGGGCTGCATTAAGCCCCGTATAATGACTCATTTTTTGTTGCGTTGTAATAAGCGCTTTATTTTGCATATTAATCATTTCTGCATGCTTATCTTCTGCAGCAAAGACCTTAAGCTCTGCTAAATATTGCACATGCTCAGTAATTGATGTTTTTAAATCTGCGGACTCTTCCGCTAGCGTTTTTGCGGTATGAGCAGATAATTTGCCACCAACAACAGGAATACAAAACCCTGCAACAAAAGCAAAGCCCATGGTCATTAACGCTAAAGGAATACTTAAAAAGCTAAAAAATACCCCAATCAGCAAAATCGACAAAAAAAGCACACAACTTGGTGAAATAATCCGAATATATAGGTTATCCAAACTATTAACATCAGTGACTAAGCGATTGAGTAAATCACCACTTTTATATTGTGCTAAATGTGCAGGTGCTAAAGGCACAAGCTTGTTATAAACCCATACTCGAATATCAGTTAATAACTTAAACGTTGCCTCATGTGTGACAACACGCTCACCATAGCGCGTTAGAATACGCATCAATGAAAAAGCACGCACGCCAGCTGATGGGTAAAAATAATTAAATTGACTGGCAATTGCGTAACTTGAAATAGCCACAAACCCAGTTGATGAGATAAACCAACCAGATAAAGATAATAAACCAATACTGGCCAAAATTGCTAGAAATGCCAGAAAGGTACCAATAAACATCCATTTTGCTTGATGTTTAAAAATGCTTAAAAAAGGAATTAATGCGCGCATGCAACTTCTCCCTCTAAGACTTGGTGACGGTATAGTGCATAAAAGTAACTTGATTGATCTTGCAACAATTCCTCCAAGCACCCTTGTTGTACAATTTCACCTTCAGCCATCACGATAATATGATCCATCTCGCTCAGGAACTGTAAGCGATGCGTCAACATAATCACCGTTTTATTTTGCCAATTGTTTAATAAGCTTTGCATAATCAAGTTCTCACTTTCTTTATCCAAGCTTGCCGTAGGTTCATCTAACAAAAGTAATTCACAAGGCTTAAGATAGGCGCGCGCTAATGCCAAACGCTGTGCCTGCCCCCCGGATAAGCCTATACTTTGCTCCCCGATTTCAGTTGCTAATTTATCGGGAAACGTATTCACTTCTTGATCTAATTGCGCCAGTTTTAACGCATGCCACAATGCATCATCTTGAGCATCAGCATCTGCAAGCTGTAAATTATAGCGAATACTGCCTTTAAAGAGACCGGCACTTTGTCCAAGCCAACTGATCCTACTAAGCCAAAGCCTCTCATCAATGCAATTAAGTGGCAAATTATGATTAATGGTAATTGCTTCATCTTTTGCATGCATAAACTGCATAAGCAAATTTAAAATAGTCGTTTTACCAGCACCACTGGCACCAACAATCGCAATTTTCTGTTTATGTTTGACCTCAAAGCAAATATTAGTCAGTGCATTTTTAGATTTATTGGCATAACAAAAACTTAAATGATTAAATTGAATTGAATCAATCATTGGTAAGTCTTGTATCAAGCTGACTTGATTAATCTTCTCACCTTTTTCATCTTTTTCACCTTTTTCACCTTTTGCGTCATCATGTTTTGATAAGGCAAATATTTTTTGTAACTCAAGAGCTGCCCCCATTGCTTCGGTTTTTGCATGATAATGCGTGCTTAACTCACGAAGAGGCAGGAAAAACTCAGGCGCTAACAGCAAAATAAACAGTCCACCTTGCAAGGTCATATTTTCAAAAGACCACCAAACAGTATCAACATTAGCGCTATTGATAAAGCCCATGCCTAGATAAATCGCAACCAGTGCAATAGAGGCTGCTGAAAATACTTCAAGTACCGCGGATGATAAAAACGCAATGCGTAATACTTTCATGGTTTTAACACGATAATCATCAGAATATTCAAAGATTTTCTGCGCATGGCTTTCAGCACGATTAAACAGTCGTAAAGTAGCTAAGCCATGCAGTGTGTCTAAAAAGACACTACTCATTCGTGCCAAGGTTTGAAAATGCTTTTGGTTTTCACTTTCAGCGCCCCAACCAACCAGCATCATAAAAAGTGGAATTAAAGGTGCGCATACCAGTAAAATAATGCCACAAACAATACTTTGAGGAAAAATAAAGATTAAAATCGCCAACGGCATAAGACCTGCTAAGGTCATTTGTGGCAAGAAGTACATTAAGAAATTATTTAAGCCTTCCACTTGCTCCATTGCCGCACTGATCAAATCGCCACTACTTAGCTCGCCTGATTTCACAGGACCTAATTGATTAATATGCGCAATAACATCGTCTCTTAATTGCTCTTTTACTTTAGCCGCAGCCTTAAAGCTCACAACTTCCTTAAGCCACGACAGACCTGCTCGCATGAACACAATAGCAATAATCGCCACAAAGTAGCTAATAAGTTCAATGTTTGAGAGTTTTTCGATATAAGCGGCATAACAAATATATGCCAACAGATAAAGTTGTCCTATGAGTAATAAGCCACTTAAAAAACTCACTAGTATGGTGAGTTGTACCCATTTTTTAGCAGGATGAGCACGCGACTTTAACCAGATCCGTGCTGACTTACGTTCTGAAGCTGTATTTGCTTGCATAAAGGTGAAATAAATCGATCTGAAACAATGGCGGCATTATATACCGCACCACGCTGACATGTAAGTGAATATAGACAATTTGAGAGTTTATTATAGGATAAATCAATCTGAAAATGGTGCGGAAGAATGATGTAAGACAATCTTTAACTGCCCATTTGGCATTTTGACATAAGCAAAGGTATATTCAACGGTGGTTACTTTGCCTTTAGTGTCGGTAAAGTCATACGTACCCATTGCAATTGCCATATCACCATGGAAATACATCTCATCATTATGGAACACCACTTTAGTCCATGGTTGAAGAGCAAAACCCTTATCTTCTTTGAATTTTTTATTGCCACCGACAAAGTAAGAAAGTGCTGATTCCTTCGTTGGTCTAAATGGAATATCCTTGGCTTTAGTTGGTTTAAACATCACCACACCTTTTTCATAATTATACGCATAGAGTGTATTAATAAGATCTTTAGCAACTTTTTTATAATTTCCTTTATTTGTATAAGCATCGCCTATTGCCACAATTCCTGCTGCCCATTGTGATTGTGCTTTTTCAACCTCGGCTACCGTAACACTGTTGGTGCTTTTTGTGAGTGTTGTTAATGCTTTACTGTCCGTTGCTGTTGATGTCGCTGCTGCATTTGCTTTTTGCATAGCAGCAATCCCAAGCACGAGAAATAAACTCAATACAACAGGTGTAATGCGACCTTTTAAATCCAATGACTTAACTTTTTCAGCCTGAGATTTTGGTAGTTTTCTATCATTATCCATAAACTATCTCCTTTGTTATAGTTTGTATCAACATGTAACCTTGGCGAGTTAAGCACTAAATTGCTAAATTTGCAATTTTTTTACATTTTATGCTAGCCAATCGCTAAGGCTTTATATAAAGTAAGTCGCAACTAATAAGCACCATGTTGAATTTTAGCTTATTTGCCAAAGCAGGATGCTTAATTAGGAGATGTGAATGGTAATATTTTGTTAAGTCTCAATGACAAAACAAATATAAGGACAAATACATAGGGAGAAAGTTAATGAAGAAAATCACCGTTGAAGAAAAAATTACTAACCTTTACCACTGCTCAATTTTAGAGTTTTTTCAACAGTGCATGCACCGTAAAATGGAAACCCATGATATTGCAAAATTACTCGATTGTAGTGTCAGCAACTTGCGTCGTATCGCGCGCAAATATAACTTTCATTTTCACCACCCCGAGCCGACACCGATGTTGGCACAAAATCAAAATTTCCTTAAAAAGAAGCTCAATATCGATAATTTCCTCTCTCGTCGTTGGCGAGTTGGGCAATATGCTTAGAAAAAATACCTCTCTGTTGAAAATTGCCCACGAGGGTCGTCAATCGTTAAAGAGAAACCTTTATGTTGATCAAAACTATCAGCATCTAATTGCCACTGATTATTTTCTTGTCGAATAAGGTGTCTATTCTGCGGAATGCCTTGTTTATCTACGTAATGAATAATCACATAAGCACGCTCTTGTTTGTCATTGAACGTGATATTAAACACTCCATTCGACTGGTTGATAACTGCCAATAAGCTAAAGCGTTCTTCATTCACTTCAATACGTTGATCGTCGTTATGATTGCTATTGTTAGAGGAGTCACTCGCAGATTCTGTTGTCTCAGTTACTGAGCCCACTTGCAATGCCGCTAATAAATATTCCGATGAGTTAAACTGCCCAACATGCATATCGTGTACGGTAAACTGCACTGGTTTCATCAAGTCAATATTATTGCCCTGCCAAGTCCATTGATAACCATCTGTAGGTAATAGATGCACATTTTGTTTAAGACCCTGCTGATCCATATAGTGGAAAATCACATAATGACGCTGCTGTTTTGCATCAAACGTCAATTGTAGCTCATCATTATTGCGTGTCATCTTGGCACTAAAACGCCCCTCTGAATCACTGAGCAAGATACTATTTGAATTAACCGGAGCTTCTTCGTTTGTATTATTTGGATCAGTTGAAGTATTTGCATCACTTGTGCTATTACTATTATTTGCCGCTGTATTGTCGGTATTTACGTCTAAGTCAGCTGCTAAATACGCTATACTTTCAAACTGCCCAAATTTTGAATCCTGCAAGGTAAATTTAAACGGTTTACTCAAATCAAAGTATTGTGTGCTATAAGTCCACTGCGACTTACCATTGATCACACCATTTAGTATCAGTTGAACATTTTGCTGCACGCCATTATGATCGATAAAGTGCAGAATAATATAGTTACGCGTCACTTCGCTATTTATCTGAACGGTAACCACATTATCATTAACACGTAATACACCATCAAAGCGCCCTTCAGGATCAGTTATTGCGAAAACGACATCATTATTTGTGGTTGTATCTTGTGAGTTATTCTCTGTGGTTGATGATTGCTCATTATTATTGTCACCACTTTGATTATTCTGGTCACTACTATTACTGTCATTACTATTATTTGAATTATTTGTCGATGAATTATTATCTGTTGTATCCTCAGAGGCATTGTTTGTTTCATCATTCGTATTATTATTTGTGTTTGTATTATCATGCGGATCTTCAGTGGCATTCTCTTGAGCAGATAAGGGGATATGTTTAACAATTCCATTATCCAAAAGTGCAAAACTTAGAGGATTCACGACAAAATTCACACCATCACTAAAGCGCACTTCTTTCGCCATAGTATCGGCATTAAAAGCAACATAACTATATTGACCATTGTTATTAAAAACCGCATAGCTTGGCGTATTTGCATAAATATCTTTAACCACTTGACCGCGTAATGTCAGATTGTGCAACCAATGATATATCAAGGTATCTGTCGTGCCATATTCTGGCGTGTATTGCATATTTTGGTAAGCTGTCATCGCCCCTTGCGGGTCCTGCAGCGCCATATACTGCAACAAAATCCCCTGCCAGTTATTCCACTGTAGATTATTGTTGCCATTGGCAGTTTCAAAGAAGGCATTACTGGCATTTAAATCCGCGATGTTTTTAGCAACATACTGAGGATATTGCCCCAAATATAGCGAACCACCATGAATCGGTAAGAAATTAATGCCATGGATTTCCTCAGGATTTGCTGTCCACCACGTGCCATAAACACCACCATCAGACCAAACAATCGCATTATTAGAATGACCAAAATCACTTGGGAAAACTGCGTTATCCACATCAAACCAATATTGATTAATCGCTTGATTTTCTAAGCTATATAATAGCACACCCAAGTCTCTTAAGTTATCCTGCTGCGTTGCTTCTGCCCATAAAATCACCGCACTTGAGAAATGCATCGACTCTGACGATGACTCTTGGTTATTACCTGAGGCAAAACTGGCATGCCCTGATGCCCAAGCGTGTCCAGCATATAGATCATATTGTCTTAACCATGGGAAGCGCATGTCATTACGTTCAATATTCGCCACATCTTTAATGACCAAATTAATCATGTCTTTATAATCTTGAGCCCACGCACTATCGTACAGCGCAACAACCGTTGCCGCTTTGACCAAATAACCATAATGGAAATGGTGATCATTTAACTGATCATTACTGCCAAAAGACGCCGGATAGCCAATCAGTGTTCCCCATATTGGCTCATAGTAATAAAATGCTTGATCGTTATTAGCATCAACCGTTAACCATGCAGCAATATCCTCTTTTAAGTGTGATAATAAGTAATCGCGCTCTGTTGATAACCCTAATTGATCTGCGACCTGAATAAGATCGGCAACTTTGGCATATTCCTTACCACGCCAATAAGTATCTTTGGCACTAAAGAGTGTTGGGTTTGCCTGTAGTTTTTGGAAATCTGCCATAAACTTTTGACGTAATAATGTGCTGTCATCAAACTTAGGTAATATTGGCAACACCCCATGAAATCGTATTGACGTATTAAAGTGATTATTCGCGACAACACGCATTTCGCCGCGCGCGCTTTGATAGCTATATGTGCTTAACTCATCACTACTATTAAGCCATTGATGGCGATACAGTGCAGCCAATGGCGTGTTGATATAATCAGGATGAGATTCTTTTAATTCTGTTTGCACATTAAAAGTGCTCAACACACGACTCTGCTCTTTTTGATACTCAAAACTAATCTGCGTATCACGCACAAAGGCAAAGGCATGTTTCTGATAAAAGCTAAGCGTTTCTGGTGTATTGTCTGGCAAAACTGCCACTGAGAAGTAATCTTTGCCGGATAAATTAGAGCGTAAGCCATAAACCCAGTCATTATTGCCATGCTGCAATCGCTGCCATTGGCTACCATGTGGTGCAAAAATCCCATAATGGTGATTGTTAATGGTAACACCAACACTATTATTTGACTGAAACCACACCTTGGCAATATCCCCTGCGGCACGCGGCTCGTCACTGCTACCGATATTTACAGTATTAACAACAGGCATATGTGCTGCTAGGTGATGATTTGATGCATCAAGATAGTAACTTTGCGCCTCTAGTTGGAAAGGTAATTTGACATTTGTTTGTGTTAAATCCAGTAGCAAGCTTCCTTGCCCTTCCGTTTGCCAAATCTCAACACGCACCTTGCCATTATTAAAATGTTGATACTGCCCATACGATCGATCTTGATCTAAGCCACCGCGATCATTCTGCGTATATCGCTCAACACTTTGCTCATCTGCATCCGTGGCAAAATTACTATAAAGCTCGACTTTGTCATACTCACCATCACCGTTGAAATCATAGGATATACGCGCTTTAACCGCCAAGCCTGGTGCGTTGGCATTAATAAATATGGCAAACTCTGTAGCACTTCCAAGATATTGACCATTGATATGATCTAATGTGAATACTTGTGCATTAAACGGTGAGAAATGATGATTTTGTTTAAGCTCAGCAAATTCAATCACCGCATCTTTGTTGCCCTTTTTTTCAAAATAGGTAAAAGATAATCCATGACCAAAAGTCGCTCTTAATTCATTTTGCCCTTGTTGCCATAAGCTTGTCACAGTCCAATCAGAATAAGCATCAACAACCGTTTTATCAACGTTAAAACCATCTAAGCCAACCGTCATATCAGCAAAATGCGGGTATTGATAGCCTGAATTGCGTTGCAAAATTTTGCCCTGCCATTCATGCGAATAAACACGCGCCTCCTGTGGATAGCCAATCTCTAAACCTTTGGCATTTGTTTTGACACTTAATGGATGCGGAAACATCGCCTCTGAAAACATGTTTTGATTATTAAAACTCCAAATAAGCGATGACCACCAATCGGTTGTTGGATAAGGTGAGCTCAATCGTGAGGAGACTTTAGGTGCTGCATTTAATGCAGTAAATGGTTTGCCACTGATTATATCCACTCTATTATGCAAGCTATCGGTATAGCTACCCTTTTCAAGCAGTAAGATATCGGCAAATGTTGGCGAAAAACAAAACAATGAGCCAAAGCCTAAATAACGAGATAGACGTGACACTTTAAAAAACTTAGCAGGTGATAACAACTTATTGGTATTCATAATATGCTCCTCTTAAAGTCAAAAGAATGTGTGCACATTTAGTATACAAATGGAATAAAGAATCACAGGTGTTTTTTTGATGACTAAAAATGACTAATGATGACTAGAAGTAACTCATACGACAAACAATCGCAAACTCACAGTACTGACAACTCGCCGCTGAGGGTGTTAGCATCGACTCGCCTGCAACAAAACCTGACATTTGCTCATCCAATTGTCTTTGCCAATAGTGTTTTAATGCCGTGTAATTTTGTGGCGCATCTTCAGATATTTTTTTAGCAGGATAAGCTTTTGGTTCGCCTTCTTGTATCCAATCATTAATGCTTGAGATACTTTGTAAGCCAATCTTAGCACCATTTACCGTCGCAACTGCCACGGCATCAGCATTTTCATAGATGGCATATAATGGCAATTGCGACTCAGTAATCGGTGATTTCAGTAAATCACTAATTTGATAACTTTTAGAAGTTTTATAATCAATGACTACGGTATGATTGTCTTTAAGTAGATCAATTCGATCTAAACGTAACTTAAGTGTCACACCTGCAATCACACATTTGAGCTCTTTCTCAAGGGCTAAGACCTCAAACGGCTCTTGGCGTGATCTCTCATAATCAAGCCATTGTATGATCACCTCTTGCAGACGCAAGATCTCAACTTCTTTGATAAGTTGCGGCAGCATATTGATTAATGCGACATGCATATTTAACGCTGATTGGACATGTTGAGCTACTTTTTGAATCAATACATCTTTTGGCATATTGCTTAAGTTGCCAGATGTTCTTAACTCGCGCCAAATCTGCTCTAGTACGTGATGGATAATCACACCTTTCTCGAGTGCCGATAATATTGGCTTATGCGCCTTATCGGCATCCAGATGCAACCGGTGAATCAATGCCGCGCGATACGGACATTCAGCAAAGTTTTTAAACACTTGCGAGCCACCTTTGAGTGTTTGACAAGCTTCAATTGTCATGGCTTGCAGTGAACTGTCTTCAAATACATCAAAGTGAACTTCATCATTCCTTTTATAATCAAGCTTTGTATGATCATAATCAATTGCAGCTAAGCTCATCACTAAAGGTGAGCACATTTGTATTTTTGCATTATTTAATAATGCATAGCTAAAATGAATATGTTGCGCCTGTTTGGTTAAGCGCTTGGTAATGGTTTTGGCAAATTGAAGCTCTCGCTCAACACTGGAATGTGGCATCGAGTGTGATCTTTGCAATGACAAAGGCAAATAAGGATTCATATTGGCAAGACTTGGCCAATTACTATCATTCATGCGTATCACAAACAGATGATCAAAGTAAACTTCGGTTGCCTCAAGCATCCCTAGGATATGCACGCGTGGATTCGTCGTCGTTTCAGTTTGAAAAAGTGTGTTACTGGCTAAGGTTTGTAACTCTATCAACCACTGATTAAACTCAAGCTTAATCTCTAAGCGCGTTAACATAATAAGCTTATTAAGTAGCTTATAAAACTGTGCCAACGCCTGATGTTCTATACTGGTAAGCTTGCAATGATCAAGATACCCAAGTATTACAAGTGCTTCTTTTAGCTTTTCAATAAAAGCAAAGGCTGTGATTTTACCCTCTTGCTTTTGTGAATTATGGAAACGTAACATTTGCGTGATTACTTCCAATAAGATCGGATCACAATCATCAGTAAATAACTTAAGTTTAACCAACTTAGCAAATTCAATGGATTCAGGGACTTTTGATTTAAGAGATTGCAGCTTTTGATATCTTTGTGCTTTGTAATCAGCGTGCCCTTTAAGATAGTTTGAGCTTAGCATTAATTTGATATCATCATAGCTTAGGGTTTTACTCATCTTAAGCCATAGCATCAGCTGATAAACAATGCCTTGATACAATAAGCTTTCGCCACCTGATATGGTATATTCACGAGAACTGTTATCTAACAAAGGATTTTGCTTAATTTCAGCCGCAATAAAGTACTGGTCAAAGGCATCAATCAAAGTACTAAATTGCGTCTGTAAATCTGGCACAATCACGCCAATGGTTGCTTGTGGTTTGCTTTGGCTTAATTCAAAGACGGCTTTGGCAACTTTTTGAATCTCCAGTTGATCTTCAAGATATTCAGTTATTTGCAGCTTGCTTTTTGTATTGACTAAAGTCCAATTAGCTATCGTAATATTAAGCTTCGATACACAGTGCGCAAAAAATGCCTCCATTTGCGGTGTCAAGGTATCAAAGCCAACTAAGATGATTTTCTGATAATCCAAATGCGCAAAGGTCTTAGCTAATACCTCATGCTTCGCCAACAGCGCTGTGATGAGGCGTGATTTATCTATCCAATTATGTTCAATCAAGGTGTTTTGATAGCGCTCTATCCAACGCAAAAACAAACGAACATTCTTATTTGCTGTTTCACTCTCAAGTACTTTTATATCCAGATTCCATTGTTGTAATAGTTGCCATGCACCCAGTACGAGCTTTGCCTGCTGCGCATTGGGCATAAAAACATCCGCATCATCCTTAAGAAAGCTCAACAATAAAAAACGTGCCTCATCATCGCTAATTAAATTAGGTAAAGCACTATCAATCATTTGTGCATGAGTATATAAAGCATCAGTCCACCCATCAAAGCTCATACAAAAATCACGCAATACGACATACTGCTGCTCATTACGCGCATAGTCTAAATACATTGCCGTTAAATGATCTTTTAAACGCGTATTGGCGGTGATGACGATTGTTTTGTCATCAATTTGATTTAATAACCCAAGATAATGACTGATGCCTTGATCATCATTTAATTGTTTGTATGCATCAAGCATTTTTTAGAATAACCACATCGCACGGTGCATTATTAGAAATCTTACTAGCGACTGAGCCCATGCGCCCAAAAACGCCATGGTGATGTCCGTTGAGAATCAAAAGATCAATGTTTTGTTTTTCAATATATTCAATAATGCCATCTGCCACAGAATCTGCATCAATCACTTTGCAGATCACATGATCATGTTTGGCAATATCTGCAGTAACCTCAGTGAATTTCTGTGTCAAACGATCCTTAATTAACTGGTTAGGTGTTTTCTCTGAAATACCTGCGCCATAGCCATAGTCGAAAACCGTTTTATGGACACTGATAACATATAAGTTCGCTTTTTTGGCTTTAGCATAATCAACCAAATGATCCAATACTTTTGCCACATCGTCATTAACATCGATTGCATAAATAATATTTTGGTATTCAAACATTCATATCTCCTTTTAGTTGCATTGAAATGATATATACCGCTCACCTATACTCTATTGCGACCTTGGGATTAAGGTCAAGCGAATACTTTGCAGGAATGAACCTTTTTACTTCAATTTAATTTTAGCTACAATATCCCTGTTTTGTGCTTTAAATCAATTTAAAAAATTAAAAAAGGAAAAGCCATGGATAAGGATTTAGATTTTTTATGCAATACACCATTAATAGCTGATATAAATGCCATCAAGCAATTGCTTGTAAGCAAATTATCACCTCAGGAAAAATGGCAACAACTAACAAGGCACTATTTAACGCCCGATATTCCTTTTGATAGTCATTATAAGTTATATCACCTTTGTTACGCTGAAACTGAATTTAAACCCATTTGGTTACCCGATAGTGAAACAATGAAAAGTAGCTACTTAGGCAAATGGCTTAATGAGCTTAATTTTTCTAATGTTTCTCAGTTTTATCAGTATAGCATTGAAGCCCCTCAAGCTTTCTGGGGACAAGCAATTGCTGATTTAAATTTACCCTTTAGCAAAAAACCACTAGCAAGCTTTGATACGTCAATATTTCCTTATACACCTACGTGGTTACCGGGTGCTTCGTTTAATATTGCCAATTGCTGTATTAATGTTGAAGATGATCTTGCGATGAAGTCAGCAATTATTTATAAAGGGATTCGTTATGGTAAATATACCGATCAAACAATAAATTATGCCGAGCTCAAAGACTTGGTACTTACGATCGCTCTAGGATTTAAACATCATTATCAATTAAGCCCAAAGGATACCGTTGCCATTATTATGCCGATGAATATCGAGGCAGTGGCAACTTACTTGGCTGTTATCTATCTTGGTGCGAGTATTGTTTCAATTGCCGATAGCTTTTCCGAGAGTGAAATCAATAAACGGCTTAGTATTAGCAACTGCAAACTCGTAGTAACACAAGATGTAATTACTCGTGGCAATAAAACGCTTGAACTTTATCAAAAGATTATGAGTTGTCAGGTTTCATCAATTATCTGCTTAAACACTAAGAATCAAAGCATTAACTTACGTGCTCATGACATGTCCTTTGATGATTTGTTAACTTCAAATAACACCAATATAATGCTTGATCCTTATCTACATAATGCGCAAGGTGTTATTAACATTTTATTCTCATCAGGCACAACAGGCACGCCAAAAGCCATTATTTGGGAGCAAAGCACGGCACTTAAAGCAGCAACCGATGCCAAGCTTTATATGGATACTAATAAAGAAGATATCTGGGCGTGGCCAACCAATCTTGGCTGGATGATGGGTCCATGGCTTGTATTTGCTGTCTTTTTAAATCGGGCAACGATGGTATTAACTGAAGATTTGCCAACTTCACTTGAATTCGCCCAGTTTATTGAAAAAACTCAAGTCACTAAATTAGGTGTTATTCCAAGTATTGTTAACGCATGGCGCACTCATGCCGTGCTTGAGAACGTTAACTGGCAGCATATTAAGCTCTTTGCCAGCACTGGTGAATCCTCTAATGTTGAAGATATATTTTATCTGTCATTACATGCCGGCTATAAACCAATTATAGAATACTGTGGTGGCACTGAGATTGGTGGCGCTTATATTAGCTCAACACTGTTGCAGGAAAATGTCCCTTCCCAATTCTCGCAAGTATGTTTTGGTATTGAGCTTAAACTTTTGGATGATAAGCATCATATTTTGCCACAAAACACTGTATGTATTGGTGAAGCTGCATTAAGTTCTTGTGCATTAGGTTTGTCCAACCGATTATTAAATGCTGATAACAGCGATGTCTATTATCGTGATATGCCATCTTACAATAATATGCCATTACGCCGACATGGCGACTTATTAAAGCGCTCTGTCAATGGCTATTACCGCTCATTAGGACGCGCTGATAACACCATGAATTTAGGTGGAATTAAAACCTCAAGTGCTGAGATTGAGCAAGTGATTTTAAATTTAGCGCATATTTATGAACTTGCTGCCGTGGCAGTTAATGACGAGATTGAAGGAATATCTAAACTCGTTATTTATGTTGTACCAACAGCACAAATGGATCTTTGTCAGTTGAAATCACAAATGCAAACATTGCTTAAAGAGCATTTAAATCCATTATTTAAAATAAGCGATGTTATTTTAATTGAAAAATTGCCAAGAACGGCAAGTAACAAAATAATGCATCGGGAATTAAAAGCGCATTATGCGCAATATTGTCAAAATAGTCCGTGTTGCTGAGTAAAATTTATCAGGTGTTGTTTTAGATTATCGGATCAAGTCCGAGAATGGACGCGAGTTGTCATATTCGGGCTTGACCCGAATATCCATTATTATCAAGGAACTATTGTTTCGGCACTTAATTACTATCTGGATTTACTTTACGCGCCAAGGTTTGCCCTTCGGTTAAGCTATTTTGGTTAGATTGAGTCTGTGTTTTTACCTGACGAATCGTGTTGTAGCGTTCAGTGGTGACATCAACATCAAAGCCAGTTGCAATAATCGTGATATCGACATGATCACCCATATCTTCTTTGATGGAGGTGCCGATAATAACTGGCGCGTCAGGAGATGCAATCTCTGCCACACGATCACCTAACTCGGTGAATTCTCCTAAAGAAATATCATTACTAGAGGTAACACATACCAATAAACCTTTGGCATCTTTTAGTTCAATATCTTCCAACAAGTCACAAGAAACCGCCTTGTCAACCGCTTTTAAAATACGATCTTCACCACCGGCGTGCCCTGTACCGATTACTGCCAAACCAGGAGATGCCATAACTGTCTTCACATCCGCAAAGTCAACGTTAATGTGACCAGGGGTACGAATAATCCCAGTCATTGATGACATCGCATTAAAAAGTACATCATTGGCAGCGTGGAAAGCTTCCATTAGCGTTGTTCTGTCTCCCAATGATTTACGTAATTTATCATTAGGAATAACGATCAAGGAATTGACATGCTCTTGAAGTGCTGAGATACCTTGTCTAGCAACAACCTCGCGACGTCGCCCTTCAAATGAAAAAGGTGTCGTCACCACGCCCACTGTCACAATACCTTTGCGTTTTGCAACCTCGGCAATAACACCAGCAGCCCCCGTACCAGTACCACCGCCCATGCCTGCAGTAATGAATAACATATCACAATTAGCAATAGCTTCTTCAATGTGATGCATGCTCTCTTGTGCTGCTTTAAGACCGACCTCAGGATTGGCTCCGGCACCTAGCCCTTTGGAAATAAACTCACCAATTTGCACTTTATGTGGTGCTAAATTTTTATCAAGCGCTTGCTTATCAGTATTCATCGCATAAATTTGCGCACCTTGTAAGCCTTTCTCGACCATGTAGCTGACAGCATTGCCGCCACCACCACCAACACCGATTACTTTAATACGACCATGTTCAAAACCACTTGAATGTTGTTCTTGCTCTAAACTTGCCATCGTTTCTCCTAAAACTTTTCCCTTAACTAAAAACGCTTATAGTATATACGTAAATACGCTAAAATAACGATATTTCTGCGCTTTCATGCAAAAATCTTTCGTAAATAAAAGAAATTTAGCATAAATTATTTTTTGCACCGTGTATTTGCTTTTCTCATATATTGATAATGAATGATTTATGTTACACTGCAGTTCAAGTAAGTTTTCTAGATGATGGGAATTTTTTCATGGAGAAGCAATACGATAAAAACGAAGTTAGACTCATTAAGAAGTACCCTAATCGGCGTTTGTATGACACTCAAGACAGTTGTTACATTACCGCAGAAGGTGTGCATAAACTGATTATTGAGCATGAAAATGTCGTTGTTGTTGAGAATAAAAGTGGCAAAGATATTACCCGTAGTGTACTCATGCAGATTATTAACGATCTTGAAGAAACAAGCCCTCGACAGATGTTTAGTAATGAATTTTTGGCACACATTATTAAATCTTATGGCACAGATATGCAAAACACGTTGGTGATGTGTTTTAACAAAACGCTAGATTTATATCTAGGACAAAAGCACGCCACGGAAGCAATTACCAAAAAATCAAATACTGCAATGTCGCCAAGCGATTACTTCAACACCACTGCAAGAGACAATATTAATCGTTGGCAAAAGTCTTGGGATAATCTAAAAAGCTCAAAAAAGCCATAGCGTTATTTAGCAGCTAAGAAACGTTCAATCCGCTGATACAATACTTCGCATTCCTGCGGCACTAATTTACCAAAATTAATAAAGCCGTGAATCATGTTATCAAAATGATAATGGTGTGTGTCAACTCCTTTTTCCATCAAGCTTTGCGCAAAGAGTAAACCTTCATCTCTTAATGGGTCAAAGCCTGCGGTAAACACCATTGTGCGTGGCATTTTTTCAAGATCTTTAATGTATAGTGGCGATATCTCTGGCTCAGTACCATCCATATTTTCAGGTCGATACTGTGCGTTATACCAATTGACTTGACGTGACTCTAACAAATAGCCTTGGCTAAATTCACGCATTGACTCGGTGTTATGTGTTAAATCAGTTGTCGGATAAATAAGCACTTGATTGCTTACCGTAAACTCGCCTGTTTGAATGGATTTCTCAACACAAAGTGCCGTGTAGTTGCCTCCTGAGCTATCACCAATCATGGTGAGGTCATTATGATCAGCCTTAATATCCACAGCATGCTCATATGCCCATTTAGCGACTTGATAGACATCATTAAAGCCTGCTGGATACGGGTTCTCAGGTGCCAAACGATAGTCAATAGCTAACACCACACGATTTGTCGTATGTGCCAAATGCCTACATGGCGCATCAAATGAATCAAGCGTTCCAGACACAAATCCGCCACCGTGAGTGTAAATCACAATAGGTAGATGTTCTTTAGGATTTGGATGATATAAGCGCACATTAATCTCACGCCCATCTACCTTCACCGCAAAATCACGCACAGAGGCAATATCGACTTTGTTGCCAGCATATAGCATAAGCGATGCTGCTGATTTGCGCACACCTGCAATGGATAAAACCTCATCCTTTCTATACTTATTGACGAAATCTAATAAGTTTTGTAGTTTTTCTGGCACCGCTTTTTGCCCGTGATAAAGGGTTACTTCACGAATACTTTCAGCAGTTGATGTAGAAACAATCGTTTCACTATGAGATTTCGCTAACACGTTAAACCAGCTTTGCTGGCGTGGTGTCATTCTGTCCCCCATGCCACTGATTGAGCTTGCAATACCTTGATCACTACAATCACTTTGTGAGAATTCAGTTAAGTTTTCACCAACCCAGTGAATTAACATCACAGCCTTAGCATGGTTGTCAAAGCGCGTTTGTAATATACAATCATTATTGGCGATATCATCTGACCATGGCACATAATCAACGATAAAATTACAAGGTAAATAATGAAGCCCCGCCTCGCGTGCTAAGGCAAACTCAGGAAAGGCAGTCATCCCAATAACTCCACCACCCATTGCCTGATAACATTTAGCATCAATCATCGTTGGAAATTGTGGTCCATCAATACATACACAGATTTGCCCGAAATGAATTGGAAAATCAAAATGCGCTTTTTGTTTTTTGATAATATCTGCAGCTTTTTCACTGATTGGATGGGTTAAGGATACATAGGCTAAGATGCCATCATCACAAAACGTCGATTCACGCAACCCCTTAGTGCGATCAATATACTGGTAAGGTATCGCCATATCGCCGGGTTTTAATACCGTTTGCAAGCTACGCACAGATGACAAGGCTAAAATAGCGGTTGCACCATATTTTTTAAGGGCATAAATGTTCGCGCGATAATTGATTTTACTTGGTAAGATATTTTCAGATTGTCCTGTGCGACACAAAAATAACATTTCAGCATCGCCAACCTTAATACGATAAAAGCCATTTGAACATAGCCCAAATGGTGTCTCGCGCGGCAAGGTTTCTAATACTTCAAACTCATCAAATTCTTCAAATCCACTGCTACCGATAATTGCCCACATAATTTTTCCTTATGGATTAATTGCCTGATGTATATTATCGGATAGTCTTGGCTATTTATCCAATCTAAAACAGCCAAAGTTTTATTTTTAAGGATTAAAACTTGCCGTAATACCCTTCTTTTAAAGCATCATAAAGATTCGCTGCTGTATGCTCTTCGCCATCATACTCGATCATTTCATTACCCTTTAGCTCAAGCACTGAGCCATCATCAAGCGTGAAACGATATTTGGTTTTCTCAAGATCTTCATCTTTAACCAACACGCCTTGGAAAACTTCAGGATTAAACCTAAAGGTCGTACAACCCTTTAGGCCTTGATGATAGGCATAAAGATAAATGTCTTTAAAATCAGCAAATGGGAAATCCGTTGGCACGTTAGCTGTTTTTGAAATACTGGAATCAACCCATTTTTGTGCGGCTGCCTGAATATCAACATGCTCTTTTGGTTTGACATTATCGGCACTGATGAAATACTCTGGTAATTTTTGCGTTGGATCCTTGGTAAATGGCATGGCTTCTTTATTGACTAACTGACGATATGCTAATAACTCATAAGAAAACACATCAACCTTTTCTTTGGATTTTTTACCTGCACGAATGACATTACGTGCGTAGTGATGGGCAAAGCTTGGTTCAATACCGTTACTGACATTATTTGCTAGTGATAACGATATCGTGCCAGTGGGAGCGATCGATGTGTGATGGGTAAAGCGACAACCCTGCTCACCAATGGCATCAATGATAGAGATATCCTCTTGAGAGATGCGCTGCATATAGCGGCTATATTTAGCGTGCAACATCCGCCCTTTGATTACATCGCCAACTTTAATCCCATCTGCTGCCATCTCAGGACGCAAGCGCAAAAACTCTTCAGTGACGGTATAGTCTTTTTCAAGCACCGGCGCACTACCCTTTTCTTGGGCAAGTTTAACGCCTTCACGCCAACCTTCTAATGCCATTTGTTTGGCAACTTCTTCGGTAAACGCTACCGAGTCTTTACTGCCATATTTCATCTTAAGCATGGTAATTGCAGAGCCCAAACCTAAAAAGCCCATGCCATGGCGGCGTTTGGATTCGATCTCATGACGTTGCTCTTTTAATGGTAAGCCATTGATTTCAACGACATTATCAAGCATACGCGTGAAAATACGCACGACTTTACGATATTTATCCCAATCAAAACGTGCTTCTTTAGTAAATGGTGCTTCAATAAACTTAGTTAAATTAACTGAACCTAACAAACAAGAGCCATAAGGTGGTAATGGTTGCTCACCGCATGGGTTTGTTGCACGAATGGTCTCGCAAAACCAATTGTTATTATCCTCATTAACCTTATCGATTAAGATAAATCCAGGTTCAGCATAATCATAGGTTGATGACATGATCATATCCCATAAGCGACGCGCCTTGATCGTGCTATAAATCTTGCACGCAACAAGTCCTGACTCATCACTGATATACCCCTCTTTCACTGCCCAGTCGCGCCATAATACTTGTGACTTATCCTGTAAATCAATGTTATGCGCTTTTTGCTCAGCTTCAGTCATTGGAAAAGCCAAATGCCACTGCCCATCATGCTCAACCGCATCCATGAAGTCTTTAGTGATAAGTAGTGATAAGTTAAATTGGCGCAAGCGCCCATCCTCACGCTTGGCACGGATAAAATCAAATACATCAGGATGTCCAACATCAAATGTGCCCATTTGCGCACCACGTCTGCCACCTGCTGACGCCACGGTAAAGCACATTTTGTCATAGATATCCATAAATGACATGGGACCTGAGGTATGCGCGCCAGCGCCTGCGACAAACGCACCCTTTGGACGTAATGTCGAGAACTCATAACCTATCCCGCATCCGGCTTTAAGTGTCAATCCTGACTCATGCACTTTTTGCAAAATATCATCCATTGAATCATGAATTGTACCTGACACCGTACAGTTGATTGTAGAGGTGGCAGGTTTATGCTCAAGTGCGCCAGCATTAGAGACGATTCTTCCAGCGGGAATGGCACCATTTCTTAATGCCCACAAGAATTCTTCATAATGTTGTTGTTGCAATGCTTTGGTTTTTTCAACCTCTGATAATGCTTTCGCAACACGCTGATATGTCGCATCAATATCTTGATCAACCGGTTCACCTAAACGTGTTTTCAAACGGTATTTACTATCCCAAATATCCAAGGATGCTGCTTGAAAATCTATTGTAGCTGTTGCTTCTGTCAACGACATGGGGGCTCCTCATAACTTAAAAACCAAAAAATACTCGTGCTATTCTAGCGCTATTTTTTATGAATGGCGGTATTTTTTTCCTTGAATATTTTCATGATATGACTTGACTCATCGGCTTTAATTGAGTTTCGTGACAAAACAAACCTTCGAGGCAGCAGTACCGTTTTGATATGCATTTATTTAGTGCTTAACCTAAATTATCCATGCAATTTTAAACAAAAGCATTTGGTAAAGAATACTTAACTGATATATGATAATGGACATCTTTTAGTGACAAGAAACCAACCAGTTAACAATGACCATGCGCTTTAGTTTGTAGTGCTTGAGTATCATTTTGTGGTTTAAAAAATTAAGGACAATCTATACAACATGGGTTTTATTTTTAAGAAGATTGCCATCATCGGCACGCACGATAACCCAGCAGTTGCTGAAACCGTTGAGTATCTTGCGCATACATTGATTGAGCACTCAGCACGCATTTATCTTGAAGCTGAAACGGCAGAGAGTTTAGATCATCGCTTTGGTGAAGGTTATGATTTAAAAGCAATTGCAAAACACTGTGATGTTGCTGTCGTTGTTGGCGGGGATGGTAATTTCTTAAATGCGGCAAGAAGCTTATCTCTGCTAAGTAGTATCCCCATTGTCGGGATTAACCGTGGCAAGCTTGGCTTTCTAACAGATATTAACCCCGATGAATTAAGCACGCGCTTGTTTGATGTGCTTGAAGGGAATTATCAACAGGAACAACGCTTTATGCTACAAGCATCAATCAAAAGCGACATCTGCCCGCCTGAAAAAACCGTGGCATTAAATGATATTGTCATTGCCGCAGGTCAGCATAGCCGTTTATTTCAGATGCATGTCCATATCGATGGCCGTTACGCTTTTGATCAACGTGCTGATGGTATGATTGTTGCAACCCCTACAGGTTCAACTGCGCACGCACTCTCCGCAGGGGGGCCTATCATGCATCCTGGACTTGACGCCATTGTTATGGTGCCGATGTTCTCACACTCGCTAAATAGCCGCCCGATTGTTCTAAATGCCAACTGTGATATTCAAATCACTATTGGCGAGTATAACAATCCAGAACCAAGCTTAAGTTTTGACGGACACATGAAGCTACAACTCACGCCAGGGGATACTATAAAACTTAGTCGCTGCCCAAAATCAGTAACGATCCTGCATCCACTGGATTATGACTATTTTCACTCATTACGTTCAAAACTTCATTGGGGCAAAATGCTCTTTCCTTAATCTTTCCTTAAATTCAAACCATTGAGCTTTGTTTGCCAGTAAAGCTATTGGTATTTAGGCTTTGATCGGGCATAATAACGTCTCAAATTTGACAGAAAATAATAGGATTAAACATGGAAAACACACAAAATAGTCAGCCTAACTTTGTTGTTCAAAAAATTTATACCAAAGATATTTCATTTGAAGCACCAAGCACGCCTGATGTTTTTAAAGCACAATGGCAACCTGAGGCTAATGTTAATGTGGATACAACATCTTCAAAGCTTGATAATGATGTATATGAAGTTGAACTAAGCTTAACTGTTACTGTTAAAAACAATGATAAAAATGCTTATTTGATCGAAGTTTCTCAAGCGGGTATTTTCACGTTACAAAACATGCCGGAAGATCAAATTGCACCAATGCTAGGCGCTTTTTGCCCAACCACACTATTCCCATATGCCAAAGAAACCATTGATAGCCTAATCAATCGTGGCGGTTTCCCACAGATTAATCTAGCACCTATTAACTTTGATGCACTTTATATGCAACGACTTGCGCAACAGCAATCAGGTGAGCAGACACAGCACTAAATTATAGTATAAAATAGCTTTTTCATAGCTAATCAACATAGTCTGGCAACTGCGCTAAGAGTCAAGCTCTTTCTTTTTGTTCTTGAATTTCCTTTTGCTGACTATTTTTTATATTTTCAATTACCTCTTCTTCATCTGCAAACAACTCAGCAGTGATTAGAAGCATTGTTTCTTCCATATTCTCAAGCACATCTTCAATACTCGCTTTTTTATGATGATAGGCTTGTAAACTCAAACGCTGTTTTAGAAAGCTCTTTTGTAATGCAAAATAGCGTGATGCCTTATTAAGCTCAGGCTTTTGACTTGTTGCCCCAACCTTTGTATTCAGGCTTGTGAGCGAATGCTGTAAATATTTCTCACCGTAATTCCCATACTCTGTTCGCTCGTTACCAGCTTCAACCATCCCTGTTTTGACCGCAATACCGCCTGATACATAGCGCTGATTACCACGATCCTGATAAAATTCACTGATGTTTTTAAAGTCTTCCCCCGCATGCGTAATCTGCGCATGAGTGATCTCTGTTTTTGTTAAACTCAAAATAGCTGTTGGCTTTGGCAACACATCCGCAAATGCTTGATTAATCTCTGCGTGTATTTGGTAATCGTTAGCATGATTGGCAACATATGGAACTACTGTATCCCAAGATAAAATAAACGTTTTCAGTCGATCAAAAACTTTTGTGGCAAGCTCATTACGCTGCGTAGGTAATATCCCTTTATCTATGGGAGTGCTATCTTCGGCAAAACCTTTGACTTTGCTTAGATCAAAAGCATTAACTAGCGTTAAAAAAGCATTGCTATTTAACTTTTGATTATGTTCGTTTAAATGCTCTTCATCAAGGCCATAGATTTTAAGCTTTTCTTTGCCAAGCGGTGATACGGCAGCATCAACCTTAACACGATATAAAGGCGCGCACAGAATTCCTTTTATTTTTTCTGCCAAGCAAAAACTCAAAGTAACGGCATCATCAATATCTCTTTGTCTAATAGTATATCTGCCAGCCACTCGATTGCGCAATGAATAAAATTCTAAATAAAAATAACAAGCACTACTCATGCCATTATATAAAGCACTCAAATATTGATTCATCGCATCACTTAAGTTCTCACCTGTTAGCGATGAGCTAAATATCGGCTCATTTAAAATAAACTCTGGAATAACCTTGATTAAATAAACCATTGCTAAGTCGCGTACACGCAAATCATTGCCAAAAGTTTCTTTCCAGTGCTTTTGATAATGATCAGGAATGATTTTAGAGATCTCTCGTTTCACTTCAGCACCTAGCTTTTTATTGAAGTAGCTATTGTAATCATCAAAATAAGCCCATAAAGTGACTTTGGTGTCAATCACTTTAAAAAACTGCTCTCGCGTTATGCTATATTCGGCTTGTCTAACTTGACCAACTTGCCTTAATTCATAAACAGGATAGCTTTCAAGCGACTCACTTTGAAGTCCATTATTTGTGAAACTGAGTTTTTTATATTTGCGATTATAGCTTGAATCAGATGCCATCACTTCAGAATGAATAACTTTCTTAAGCAGTTCTTGACGCACTTGTTTAACTTCTTCGGGTGTCATATCACCTAGTTTGTCCTTGTCGGCATAAAAGCGATTGTAGACCTCTCGCGCTTTGGTTCCTAGATGACGCTCTGCTGGTTGAACAGCTGCAACAAGATTAGCAAGACTAATGTATAACAAGTTGGTCTTATAATTAATTCCCTTTGTAATTGATTTAAGATGATACAAGCGCAAGGTCACCATTAAAATAGCTTGGTTTAACGCGTATTCAGCATATCTATCTTGATTGCGCTGCAAATAGTCAATCTTTTCTTCAACTGTTTTGCTGTCAATTGCCCCACGATCACCAGATTTGACCATAGTGTTTAGAAATTCATTAATACAGTTCTGAGCCTTATACTTTGCAGTATAAAGCTCATTTGTCGGATCATAGTTTTTTTTGCCAGTCATCGGATCAGTCATACTAAAGCCACGAATATCCGCACTAATGGTTTTGGCTGCAATATAATTCGTCAGATCCGATGTCACAGCAACACGTAACGTATTGGCAACACGCTCTTTTAAGCTTCCGTCAACCAGTGGTGCCTTATAAATATTGTTAACACTGGTAGTAATCGCACGACCAAATGAACCGCCAAAAAACGTCGCAGCCACCGTTGTCATGCCCATTACCACATCTATTACGCCATCAAAGCGATGTTGGCGTTTTTCCTCCAGCGTCATCCTAAAACAATATTGACTTGCCAAGTTATCAATATCTTGTGCGTAGACTTTAGCCTCTTTTGAAAAAAGTGTAATCACTTCTGTCAAAGCTTTTGATTGATCCTGTAGACGTTGAATTGTCATATTTTCCTCCTGTATTACCTGTTCTACATACTTCCCTCGTTTTTTACTTAAGTCTTTTTATCACAGCTATGTAGATGGACGGTCATTGACACTCAGTATTTAATAAAAAGATAAAAAACAGCATATGCCGTTTTGCTGATATTGAAAACATTTTTAATTAGATTTTATACACGCGGCTAGATTTATTTTTACAATCTACAATTTTGCATCGACTTATTTGTATTTTTTCTCATACAATGAGCTTTATTTCTGATATTGATATTTGCTATGCAACAAAGTATTCGCCAAGCTTTACGCCAACAACGGCAAGCAATTCCTAAGATACAAAAAACAACATATGCTAAAGAACTGCAAAGGTTTTTTTTTGACTATTATGATTATTTATTAACTTCAAGTCCGAAAAAAATAGCAAGCTACTATGCATCTGATGAGGAAATCTCACCACGATGGATTGATGAGATTTTAAGTGAAACTCACGCGCTTTACTATCCGGTATTACACCCATTTAAAAAGCGCCAACTTTTTTTTGCTAAAGAAACAGAGAATAAACGACTTAACAAATATCACCTAAAAGAAC
This sequence comes from Cysteiniphilum litorale, assembly GCF_003428165.1. Lineage (GTDB taxonomy): Bacteria > Pseudomonadota > Gammaproteobacteria > Francisellales > Francisellaceae > Caedibacter > Caedibacter litoralis. The sequence goes on from NZ_QLIQ01000013.1 coordinate 54,057, forward strand.
CCTTATTTATTGCCAAAGACATTTTAGCCCCATGGGAGCTTGATATGATTATCGTGCCATTGGTTGGCTTTGATTCACATAAAAATCGCATTGGTATGGGTGGAGGATTTTATGATAGCTCATTAGCATTATGCAAAACCTTTAATCAAACTGAATTTGTTGGCATTGCTTTTGACGAGCAACAATTTGACAAATTCCAACATAAGTCGATTGCAATGAATGATTGGGATATTAAAATGGACACCATTATTACACCAACACGCATCATCCGCTGATTATATGAACACATTAGAGAAAGAAATTATTGATAAACTTGAAAAAGCGTTTTCACCTTCTACATTAGAGCTTATTGACGAGACGCATAAACATCAAAAGCATAAACAGTTTCAAGCGGGGAAATCGCACTTTAAATTACGCATTGCCAGTGAACAGCTTAGTTCACTTAGCACATTAAAGGCACATCAAGCAATCTATACTTGTTTAGGTGAGCTCATGCAAACCCAGATTCATGCACTATCGATTCAAATCGATAAAAGCTAAATATTCACCCACAAGTGCTCACCGTACCCTGAGTATAAGTAAAAGCGATGCACTGAGCATTAGTCGAAGTGTGTAAGCTTAGGAAAATCACACTTCATAGCGGCTTCGACTTACGCTCAGCCAACGTTTACGCAATCAAAGTGGGTGGGAATATGGTCATAGCCGACTTATTTTTTACGAAAATAGGCATAAGATAACTTAAATACTACCGGGCTTAATAATAACAATGCAATCAAGTTGGGTAGCGCCATTAAGCCATTTAGGGTATCTGCTAATAACCACACAAAATCAAGCTTTAACACCGCGCCAATTGGGATTGCAATAACCCAAATTATCCGAAAAGGAATAATGGCTTTCACACCAAACAAAAATTCAACACAACGCTCACCATAATAACTCCAGCCTAGAATTGTCGTAAATGCAAACAAAATTAAACCAAAGGTAATCACCCAAGCGCCAAAATTTGGCATTAAGGTATTCATTGCTTCTGATGAGAGACTTGCACCATTTAAGCCACTACTCCACTGCCCAGATAGGATAATGACAAGACCTGTCATCGTGCAAATAACAATTGTATCGATAAATGTCCCAAGCATAGCAATTGTACCTTGTTTCACGGGGCTATTGGTTTTAGCTGCAGCATGTGCAATAGGAGCAGATCCCAAACCCGCCTCATTGGAAAACACGCCGCGTGCGACACCCATCTGAATGGCAAGCATCACACCAGCACCGGCAAAACCACCAGTGGCAGCAATTGGACTAAATGCATAGTTAAAAATCAAAGCAAAAGCTGCTGGCAAAGCGCTAATATTTAAAACAATTGCGATAAAGCAACTAACAAAATAGACTACTGCCATAAAAGGAACAATCTTACTGGCAACCTCGGCAATTCGCTTAATACCTCCAAGCAAGACTAAGGCAACTAATAATGCAACAAATGTGCCGGTAACATAACTGGGAATATATAAGTTTTGACTCATGACATCTGCCATTGAGTTAATCTGCACCATATTACCAATACCAAAGCCAGCAATAGAACCAAATATAGCAAAAAGTATACCAAGACAAACAAAACGTTTGCCTAAGCCATTTTTGATGTAATACATAGGACCACCAACATAAGCCCCTTTTTGATCAACTTCGCGAAAGTTTAACGCTAATACCGCTTCGGAATATTTCGTTGCCATGCCAACTAATGCCGTGCACCACATCCAGAATATCGCGCCTGGTCCACCGATGGCAATGGCCGTTGCGACCCCTGCAATATTCCCTGTTCCAATCGTTGCCGAGAGTGCCGTCATCAATGCTTGAAAAGGCGAGATTTCCCCTGCTTTTTCTTTAGTGTCATTTGAGTGACGTCTAAATAATAACTTAAAACCAAACCCTAGTTTCCTTAACGGCAAAAACGCTAAGCCTAACATCAAAAACAAACCAACGCCTAAGATAAGCACTAACATGTATGGACCCCATACATAACCATTGATTGACGCGACTATATTATGAATAAACTCCATTATTTTTCCTCCATTGAACATCAAACCCTTATTGACTATAGCAATAAAACATGTATTTGCATTACAATATTGTGCATGATGTATAAATAACACTTACTTTTATGCTTACAGACAGCCACTGCCATCTTGATTTTCCTTGTTTTAATCGCATGCGCAACAATCTTTTAGATCAGTGTGTTGAGCAAGATATTACTCACTTTATTAATCCGGCTGTAGCGTTTAGTAACTGGCAAAGAGTCATTGATTTAAGCTTACAATACCCCTCAATCACACCGGCATTGGGCTTACATCCATGTTTTGTTGAACAACATCAGAAAGAGCACCTTAACGCACTGAAACCGTGGCTTTTAGCGCATCACATTCCACTGGTTGGTGAAATTGGTTTAGATAAGCGCTTTATCGAGAGTTTCGATCAGCAAGTATTCTTTTTTAATGAACAATTAGCGATTGCCCAAGATTTACAAATGCCTGTGATCATTCACAGTGTTAAAGCACATCATGAAGTGATTGCCACATTAAAACATCATCACTTTATGCATGGTGGTATTATTCACGCATTCTCTGGTAGCTTTAATATTGCAAGATCTTATTGTGATTTGGGTTTTAAACTGGGTATTGGCAGCATTTTGCATTACCCTAATAGCAAATTGCCCAATGTTTTAAAACGTATAGGCATTGAAAACATCTTACTGGAAACCGATTCCCCTGATATGTCGATACCAAATAGTGCTAATGAAATAAACACACCATTATCACTATTGCAAACACGCGATCTGTTGGTTGACATTTTTAATCTTTCTAAAGATCAAATACATCGAATACTGGCACAAAATGCACAACAGATTATTTAAAACAACCGATATCCCTTACCCCAAACATTTTGCCGTTTTTATCTAGCAAAAGCCAATAATATACTACAGTGACACCACGCTTTATGATATATTGCCACACAATGTTTTGATCAAGACGAACAATAAATATGGCTGAACAATTGGATAATAATGAGTTAGATAAAGTAAAGCTTTTATGGAAAAAATATGGCTCGAAGCTAGTGACACTAATTTGCGTTATTTTAATACTTATCATCGCCTGGCAATATTGGCAAAAAAGAAAGCTTGAAAACAATGTGCAAGCAGCTGAGCTTTACCAAAACTTAGCCCTTATTGCTGATAATGCATCAAGTAATTCAGAGGCGATTTTAAATCAAGCACAAAACTTGATTTCACTTTATCCTAAATCAATTTATGCTGATTTTGCGCGTTTGGAAATTGCTAAGCAATCGGTTTTGAAAAATCAATTAGATCAAGCAGCAGCGAGTCTTAAGCAGGTCGCTGATAATACGCTTAACCCAAATCTACAAGCGATTGCCAAGCTTCGCCTTGCTCGCGTTGAATTAGCACAAAACAAAACAACTGATGCCATCGCAACACTTAACAGCATCACATTGGCGGGCTTCGCTCTCTCAAGCAATATGCTATTAGGTGATGCTTATTTTGCTAACAAAGATTATGCCAAAGCGAAAACATACTGGCAAAGCGCACTATCTCAAGCCGACAAGCCAGAGTTAGCAAGTATTAAAAGTTTATTACAAATGAAAATCGATAATCTTGCTGCATTAAGCAAATGATAACGGATAAACATATGACAAAGTTAACAATCAAAAATACTAAAAAAATTATTCTAAGCACTGCACTGATTGCTGTATTTGGTGGCGCTTTAGTTGCTTGTGGTAATAAAAGTAATGACACGCCACCTAAGCCACTTGTTGAATTTAAATCAAGCTTAGATGCTAAATACGTCTGGGATACCAATATCGGCAATGGCAATGATGGGCAAATCGATTTAACGTTAACACCTGCTATTGAAAATGGCGTGATCTACACATCAAGCTATGACGGATATATCTCAGCGGTAAATGCAACAACAGGCAAACGTTTATGGTCAACTGATACTAAATTGCAGTTAAGCTCAGCGGTTGCGGTTAGTGGTAATGTTGCCGTTGCCGGTAGCTTGCGTGGTACATTAGTGGCAGTAGATACTAGCTCTGGCAAAGTACTATGGCAAAGCGCATTACCAAGCAGCTTATTCTCAGCACCGACTATTATTGACAATGTCATCTACACACAAACACATGACGGTAGCATCTCAGCATATAATCTTAAAGATGGTAAGCAACTATGGACACAAAGCATTGCCACGCCTGATTTAATGTTAGTTGGCAACAGCTCACCTATTATTTACCAAGGCTTAGTAATTGCTGGCACTTCTTCTGGGAGTTTATGGGGCTTAAAAACAGCCACTGGTGAAAAACAATGGGATAACCCGATTGCTTTACCTCAATCAGGCTCACCCGCGCAACAGATGGTTGATATTACTGCCACACCTATCATTCATAATGACACACTTTATGTCGCAACATTCCAAGGCAATTTAATTAGTTTTAACACAAAATTAGGTAGCATGAACTGGCAGAAAAAAGCGTCTATTTATCGCAATATAGCATTGGGACAAAAGGCTATTTTTACAACTGATACTAAAGGTGACATTACCGCTTATAATCTCAAAACAGGTGATAAGCTCTGGCAAGCCACTGAGCTTGAAGGACGTAAGCCATCAGCGCCTTTATATATTAATAACATGATTGCCGTGGGTGATTACGAAGGCTATGTGCATATCTTTAATGCCAAAACAGGTAAATATCTCACACGTGTTGAAATTGGTGGTGATGGTATTAGTGCTACACCTATTGCTGCGGGCACATCGATCATTGTTCAAACCAACAGTGGCACACTTGCTGCTATCCAACTATAAAAACATCTTGTAAATGTCTAGCACAAACACTTCGCAGAAAATTGCGGCATTTATTGCTCCTTCTTTATTTATTCTGGTGCTGATGATTTCAGTTGGTCCCTTTGGCGATACGATCTATGCACCCTCTTTGCCAAGCATTGCCGAAGCCTTTAATACACCTTACCATAATGTTCAATTAACCATTACCTTTTATCTTTTAGGTTACTCTATCAGTCAGATACTGTATGGTCCTTTTTCTGACCGATTTGGGCGTAAACCGATTATGATTATTGGTGCAGCTATTTTCCTTATCGGCTCAATTGTGTGCCTCATCAGTCCAAATATCACCCTATTGATTTTTGCTCGTTTCCTACAAGGGTTTGGCGCCTGTGCTGGCGCTGTTATCTCAAGTGCTGCCGTACGCGATGCATTTTCCTTAAAAGATCAAGGCAAAGTATTTGCCAAGATGAATGCCGCTTTTGCAATTGCTCCAGGGGCAGGAGCCATTGTCGGCACCTTTATCTCATGGCAGACAAATTTTATTGTGTTATTTGTCTTAGCCATTATATTGCTGATTGCAGTGATTTTTCTCTTCCCTGAAACACTACGCCAAAAGAACTATGGTGCAACACGTCCCAAGAAGCTAGTTATTAACTATTTTAAGTTATATCAGGCGCGCGGTTATTTTGTTTATCTATGCTTATTGGGGCTTAATATCGGCATGGTGTATGCCTGCTTGGTTGAAGCTCCAGGCATTGTCATTAACATACTACACTTAGACAAAATCTGGTTTATCCTCATTGCTGCAGGGATTGTACTGGCATTTATGATTGGCTCGGTATTATGCACTTACTTGGTACATAAGATTAGTCAAAACGGGATTTTACTCATTGGCATGATTATTAGCCTTATCGGTGCAATTATGCTCTTGTGTTTTATGTCACTTGACATCGTTCATTTATACAGCTTATTAACACCTGTAATCATTCTTTTTACTGGGATATCGTTTGTTATTCCAATTGCCACCGCCAAGGCACTTGCTCCTTTTACCTTAACAGCAGGATCTGCGTCAGCAATGATGGGCTTTTTTCAAATGGGTGCGGCTTCACTTATCACAGCAATTGTGACGGTATTACCCTTTAGCGATATACTGTCGATGCCGATTGCTTTCACTTTCCTCTCCAGTCTAAGTATTGTGGTTTTAATTATTTATATGTTGTGGCTTAAAAGGGTAAATTAAATTTATCACTATTCCCCTTTTAGACTTGTGCGTTGCAAAATGAAAAAAGAGATTAACGCTAACAGTAATCCGCTCATGCCAGTAACGCCAAGCTCATAAACCGTATCTAAGACATGCCAAGCACCTAGCGCGGTAAATACAAAGCCACCAATAATCTGAATGAAGCTAAAGATCGCGATTGTTGTGCCTTTATATTCAGGATAAACCGATGTTGCAATGGCAATCATATTGGGATAAACCCAAAGATAGACAAGCCAAAACACAGATAGACAGATAATATCAGTAATATAAGTACTGGTATTTGATGATAAGGTCACACCAATCATGCTAATAAACATGACAATGAGTGCCACTTTAACCAACGTCATCATCGTATATTTTTTAAGGAGTATACTATTCAACCATGCACCAATGAGCATACATAAAATAACCAATGCAATAACCCAACCAAATGCTGCAACCGGCATATGGTAAACTTGAACAAAAATATAAGGGTAGGTTAAAAGCACACTAGCAACAACACCATAAACAAAAAACATCACTAACGTAGCACTTAGAAAACGTAGATTAAACATAATTTTTATTACTTGTGCGATATTTATTTTTATATGTGAAGTAGTTGATTGAATGGCATTTCTACCAATAATCAATCCAAAACCTACGATTAACGCAATGATCAAAGCATACCAAAACATAAAGCTAACGACACTATGCCATCCTTGGTATTGCATTAAGTAGCCTGAGATCACCGGAGAAATTGATACAGTAAATACTGAAAATGCAATAAGAAGCGCATAGACTTTTGAAAAAGCTTTGCCTTGAAAAGAGTCCGCAACGATGACACGTGCTAACACAGCCGCCATACCAGCGCCAATCCCTTGTAAAATCCGTCCAACAAGCATCCACTCGATAGTGTGCTCAACGTGGCACAAAGCACTACCTAACATCGTAATAAGTAACCCTAAAATTAGTATGCGCACACGCCCAAAGCGATCAGATAGCACACCTGAAATAAGTTGTGAAATTGCACTACCCAACAGGAAAAATGCTACCGTATACTGCACCATTTCTTTTGATGTATTTAATGCTTTATCCAAATATGGCAACACTGGCAAATAGATATCCATCATTGCTTGAGGGTAGGCTAAGACAAAGCCTGCGGCAATAAATAGAATAACTAATGTTATTTTTTTTGATCTGTTTATCATTGACAGTTTTTCTATTCCCATGATCTTTTAACATCCATTTTTTGTTCTTACATTATCAGTCATTATTATAGATTAAAATGCAATAAAAGCTCATCCCTTTTTAAAAGTTCTTATATTAAACCTTAAGGGATGCAATCCCTCTATAAGATAATTTAGCATTGACGCTTGGCATCCATTGCTCATCAATTGAGCTAATATCTTAGCGCCATACATCATTGAGCATAATCCCTTTGAACCAAAACCAGTCAATAAATAAAGCCCTGATAGATATTCTGCATGAGGCAGCGCCTTTAAAATAACACCCTTTTGTAACCGTTGATAATACTGCTCAATGAACTTCACGTTATCAGCAATGGCACCTATCATCGGCACATGATCCGCAGTGACACAGCGTAATGATACACGTCCCAAGATGATTTTCATATCTACTGACGGATCAATAACATGGCTTAATTGAGCCAAGTTAACATTATGATCACTCTGACGCACTTCAGCCATTAAATCATTATTATCACGAAATGTCGCACCAATAAGCTGTTTGCCATTAACACTTGGCAAAATATAGCCTTGATCAAGTATGATTGTTTTATTATTTAACAAAGTTTGCACCTGAGTGATTTGTCCATATGATGGATAAACCTCTATATGTTTAAATGCCTCAAGGTCTTTTATAAGCAAGGCATTGCCAGCAAAAACCACCGCATCGTATACTAACGATCCTCTATGATTTTTTTTGTTATCAGTGAATCTCAGCTGCCATGTATTATCTGATCTGACAAATTCATCTAAGCGATGCGATAAAAACAAATTCACATTTTTGCTATTACGAATGAGGCTCTGACATAACGAGTAAGGATTAACCATCATTGCCGTTGGATAATAAGCACAAGCTTTTGAAATATCACAGCCTGCAATTTCAGAAGCTGTTGCTGCATCAACGATTTGCAGCAAACCATGAAGATAGGCACGCTTTTTGATAATATTGTCAAAACGTAACTGTGTTTTTTTATCACTTAATAACTCCAAAGCACCACATTCATTAAAATCAATCTCGCTTTTATGCTTCAAAATATAATCTCTGGTATGCACAAAGCCTTGGGTATGAAAGTTATCAGAGATATTAGCATCGGCTGTAATATAAGGTTTTAATATGCCATAAGGATTACCTGAGGCACCTTGCGCAATATCATCATATTGATCAAATAGATCAATTTCAAAGCCTAATTGGCTTAGCTCATAGGCTAGCGCGCACCCTGCCATTCCGGCACCAATAATTGCAACTTTCTGCTTTTTGCTTAGTGTTAATTGCGGTTTGGCAAAATACGGTTTAATCTTGGTTTGTGCCAATTTTTTTGTGTCTTTAACAACAGCACAAATCATTTCACGTTTATGAGCAAAACCTTTTTGTTTTTTCACTTCAAAACCTTGAGCTTCGAGCGCCCGTTTAACAAAACCCGCTGCAGTAAAGGTAGACAAGCTTGTTTTGCCATGGCTTAAGCGATAAATCTCTTTAAATAAATCATCCGACCACATATCAGGATTCTTAGCCGGAGCAAAGCCATCTAAAAACCAAGCATCAATGCTTAGATCAATTGCTGCCAACGCATTTGCTGCATCATCGATTAATAACGTTAAATTGATATTTTCAGTGATATTTAAAGATGTTGCACCAATATAAAAGCTATTTGGATAAGCCTGAAGTAATTGATCAGCTTGAGGTTTAAGCTCGTGCCATATCGATAATGCTTTCTCTAAATCACCATAAGTTAACGGATATTTCTCACAACTTATAAAGCTTAATTTAGCCGTTTTAGGTGTGCATTTATCCCAAAGATTTAGCGTCGCAAGGAAGTTCAACCCCGTACCAAAACCTGTCTCAGCAATCACAAAATGCGCATTTTGATCAAGATTTTCAAATCTTTTTTTCAGCTGATTCCCATCTAAAAAAACATATTCACTCTCGGCAAGCCCATTCTGTTTTGAGAAATAAACATCAGCAAATTCATCTGAGAATGGTTCACCTGTCTCTTGCCATTTGAGTTTTGCATTTTGCAATTTAGCGATCCTTGACAGCCATCGTTAAACGATTGATCGATATCAAACGCCCCTTTTCATCGATAATTTCAATTGCCCATACATGTGTTGTTCGCCCTATATGATGTGGATAGGCTTTAGCCGTTAATACACCTTCTGTTGCCGGACGAATATGGTTGGTATTGATATCTAACCCAACACAATATTGCTTTGTCAAATCAACGGCATAATTCGCGGCAGTACTACCAACAGTTTCAGCAATCCCACAAGAAACCCCGCCATTCATTATCCCAATTGGCTGCTTGTGTTTTTTTTGCAATAGCATTTCTGCCAACAAATAATCATCACCTAACTCAGTAAAACGAATACCTAAAGTATCCGAGAACAAACCAGCTCCTCGCTCATTCATTTGCTCTAGTGTTACAGGTGTTTTCCAAATGCTCATGTTTTTCTCCAACGTTTAATTGTTAATTTTCTCTCAAAAATATTTAGTGAAAAGCTTTTTAAGCAGTCTTTTGCAATAATTCTTTATTCACTGGTGTTTCCTCTTATTTGGCTCAGCTTTTTTGACTCAGCTTTATCAGCGCTTGTACCCGTTCGCGCTCAAGCTCTCTTATCAGCTCTTCCTCTGTCGGCAAGTAAGGCAGATATTTTGCGGCAAACAGCTGCTTTTGATCTGATAATATCGAGTATTTAACAACTGCTTCACTTTTCTCACTGCATAACACTAAGCCGATGGTTGGATTATCATCTTTGCCTTTTTTCTGTTCATCATACAAACGCACATAAGTATCCATTTGTCCAATATCTTGATGCTTAAGTTTACCTAGCTTTAAATCAACCAATAAAAAACACTTAAGCTTAAAGTTGTAAAACACCAAATCTATATAAAAATCTTCATCTTCAAAGCGAATACGTTGCTGACGTTCTACAAATGCAAAACCTTTACCTAGCTCCAATAAGAATTGTTGCAAATTACTAATAATAGCCTCTTCAAGATCACTTTCTTGGTAGGTCTTATCTTGAAGATTAAGAAAGTCTAGAATATAAGGATCTCGTAAAAAGTCTTTAGCGCCTTCTGCCAAAGATTTTGTTGCTTGTGCCGCCTCTGACTCCACGAGCTCTTTGTCTTTACTTGATAGCAATCGCTCATAATATAATTTACTGATCTGACGTTCCAATGCTCTGGCGCTCCAGTCGTGCGTAATTGCTTCTTGCAAATACCACTCGCGTGCAGTCAAACTATCTATTCGCATAAGAATACGATAATGTGTCCAACTCAATTCACTACGCACCGCGTAGCGAATTGGAAAAGTAATATAAAATTGGCGCATATTACGTAAGTTACCTGCATCAAAGCCCTTTCCTAAGCGCTCGGTAAGTTCTTTTGAAAGTAACTGTAACTGCTGCTTACCATAAGCTGCTCGAGTTTCGCCTTTTTGCTCATGCTCTACTATTAGTCGACCAATTTCCCAATAGCTTTGAACCATCGCATGGTTGACAGTTTGACGTATTTGTTGCCTACTGCTTTCAATAATAATGGCAATATCATTAATTAGGCTCATAAATTGAGTATCTTTAGGAAAGCTCATCTATCTGTCCTCTCAATATCGATAACAACAGCCTTTGTTTGCATGAATCCCACAAAATAATAGTTAATGCTTAACTGTAGCTCATCACAAATTGCCCGTAGTGATGAATATAACTGAGATTTTTTAATTACCATCTTTACTCTCTTTTAAGCCCCAAACAGTTTTAATCCATCTTTTTTGCGCTTTTCTTCAGCGCGAATTCTTCTGGCATCTTTGGGATCAATGATGAGTTTTCTATAAATTTCAATACGATCATCAGGTTTTACAATATGATCAAGTGTCACAACTTCACTATAAATGCCTATTGATTGCGTCATTAGATCAATCTCAGGAAAATCACTTAATACCCCACTTTGTGTAATCACATCTCTGACAGTTGTATTTTTATCACACTCAAGTTGATATAGCTTTTGCTCTTGTGGGTTAGCATAAATCACTTCTACCTTCATACAGCTTCCGCTCCATACACTGTTTTAGCACGCTTACAGAAAGCATCAAGCATCGTATTAGCCAGCGTATTAAAAACAACACCTAATGCTAATGCCATGACTTTGGAGGAGAATTCAAACTCTAAATCAAGTGTTACTTTACAGGCTTTGTCATTTAAAGGAATAAAATGCCACACGCCTAACAATCGTTTAAAAGGTCCTTTAATTAACCGTATCTTAATCTCTTTGTTTGGAATCATGTCATTATGCGTGCCAAAATCAATCTTAACGCCACCTTTGGCAATTTTGAGTGTCGCCTCAGCTTCGGTTTCGGTATGCATGTGCACTTCTACTGCTTGGCACATGGGTAAGAACTGAGGATATTTATCAATATCATTTACAAGGTCATACATCTCTTTAGCACTGTATTCAACCAATGCCGTTCGATGAATTGTTGTCATAGTGTTTCTCTTATGTCATAAGTTCATGTTAGAATCTTGGCTATTGTAACGCTTATGCACTATTTTGCAAAACAATGGCAAAGATAAAACCAAAATCAACGGCAACCAGTAGTATGATTGCCAAAAATAAAAAAGCTTTTCATGAGTACCTAATTGAAGAGCGCTTTGAAGCAGGTATTGTGCTTCAAGGTTGGGAAATCAAAAGCATCCGCGCAGGTCGTGTGCAATTAACAGATAGCCACATTCATGTTAAAAACAATGAAGCTTGGCTTTTTAATGCATTGATTACACCTTTGCACTCTGCATCAACGCATGTTGTCCCTGTTCCTGCAGGCACGCGTAAACTATTATTGCACCGTAGAGAAATCAATAAGCTCTTAGGCAAAGTTGATATCAAAGGCTATACGATCGTGCCATTAGCAATGTACTGGAAAGGCTCACGCGTTAAAATTGAGATCGCGATTGCCAAAGGCAAACAACTACATGATAAACGTCAAGCCTCTAAAGAGCATGATTGGAAACGTGAAAAAGAGCGTTTATTTAAAAAGAGCTAGGACTTACGCATTGATGACAGCGTGATTATGTGCTAGTTCCCCTGTATACTTACCAAAAATGGATGTTGATAGGCTTTAACCAAGCATGACAAGAGCAATAACACGACCACCAACAGCTCAATGT
>NZ_QLIQ01000014.1 GCF_003428165.1 Cysteiniphilum litorale
CAATGAACGTGTACAAAGAAGGTGCTATTGACTTTAAAAGTCAGGCGCAAAAAACATTGCAGGTTGCATGACATGTATAGGAATAAGAATTTTTAAAAAACTGTATTGACACTTTGGGGTAGAATAATGAGATGCCTGCGATATCTATGCCATTTCCTGCTATGCCAACAAGCTCACCATTTGATCAAATGGCAGCAGACTTATCTCAAATAAGTCTAGATGGAGTTTTAGCACCACCTGCTATATCATTACCTGATTTAGCCAGCTTGAATGAAGGTCTACCACAGATAGATTCTGTCATGCCGGTTAATATCAATAGCTTAATGGTCAACGGAATGAGCTTGGCCGATATAGAGGGAGAATATTCATCTACCTATACGCAATTGATGGGCTTAAACACCACTTTAAGCGCATTACAATCACAATATAGTTATGATGCATTAGAAGCGCAAACAAAGCAGACGCTTGCTATGCAACAAGCAAATTTAAATCAACAATTAAGTACGCTTAATCCTGAGAATTATACGCAAGTAAATTTAGCCAATCCCTACGATGGCTTGGTAGATCAAACCTATCAAAATGCAGTTTCTCAACTTGAGGGTGGATTTCAGCCATTGCAGTTTAATCAAGCCAATCTTGCTAACTTTAGCAACGGCTTGGTATTGCCTGATTACCATAATGTTATTTCTTCCTCAGGTTCAGATCTTGAGAATGCATTTTCTGGCTTCAATGCCCAGCTTTTGCCGTTGGCAAATATCAGTAATGGACCACAAATACCAGATACCGATGCATTACTAGGTGAGGCCTTGGCTGAGATGCCAACAGCGCCTAATGTTTCAGGGCAATTAGATGATATGAATCAGAAACTTGCTACCTTAAGTTCAGGTTTTGGTACAAGTGAACTTAGCGCACAAATAACGGATAAAATGCCAGACATCCCAAGTGGTGCTGACTTATCTTCACTCATGAGTCTGGCTTTTATAATCGGTGGTATTGATCAATCACTTTGTGATCTACCAATAATGGCATTTAATATTCCTTTTCCTGATATCTCATTATCATTGCCACAAATTCCCAATATTGTAATGCCCGCAATTAATCTTGATTTACCATCGCTTCCTAATGTGAGCTTTCCAAGTTTGCCTGACTTTAGTGGATTGTCTGATCTACTTAATCAGATTATTGCTAGCTTATTACAAATCTTAAATTCGGTTAAAGATTGCCAGGGTGCACTTCTAAATGAAATTAACTCCTTGGTAAATCAATTATCATCACTATTGCCGACCTGGTCCGGATTTGGTATGTCGGCTGTGAATTTTCCTTTTCCATTTTCATTGAACTTACCTGATTTGTCATTGCCAAACATTAACTTACCAACCATTCCATCTTTACCTCAGTTACCCGATTTATTGGGAATGTTAGAAAGTTTAATTCCAAATCTTATCGCACTTCCAAGCATTCCCTGGCCAAGTATTGCGCCATTAGCTATCGCATTAGCATGTGTTGAATATGCGCTAGGCGTCTATCAAGAGCTACCAGCTCAAGCGGAACTTGGTGTTGCAGCAGGAGCAACCTTAAAATGCCCATCCTCATTGCAGCCTTTTATTATTAACAAACCGCCAACAGGTATTAATTATGGGCCGGGTAAAACAATGGTCACACAAATGGATAATGCTGCATTTGTTAATTTTATTCCTAGTCAGTGTTGCAATAATAGTTCAAACCCTTATATTTCGGCAACTCAAGGTATTCTGCCAACGTTTTGTATGATGAGCTTTATGCCATTTGAAAATGCTTCTAGCAATATAGATGCTGATGGTCAGGATGTTGTTACCAGTAGTAGTACATTGAAGTGTGTATTATGTAATGTCGATGTAACGGTGGAAAATCCGAATCAAGAAACCGTTAAAATCCATTTATAGCTAAGAGGTCGTTATGTCAGGAGATAACAATTCATCCATCGCTCAAAAGATCGATAATATTAGTTTGTCATTAAGCTCTTCCGCGGCTTCAGTGTCGCAAGTGCTTGATTTGTCAGAGGAGATGATTACAAGCTCAGCGGCAAATATCAAACATACGGCAACAGAGCAAATTATTAGTGAAGTAAAACCTTCAGGAAGCGCTGTTGCGACGATGAGCATGGACCAAGAGGGGAAGATTTTTTTAAGTGGTAGTGATATGACAATGGAGCTTGATTCATTAACTATTCAGATAGGTAGCAGTAAGCTCACTTTCAAGGATGGCGAACTAGAAATTAATATTGGTGGTAGTTCATTTACGATTGATGGATCTAACATTGAGGCACAGGTTTCGAGTAACATCACCATGAAAGCTTCAAGAATTCGTCAGATGGCAAATCAAGTAACTCAAGATTAAAGGAGAAAAAATAAACATGAACAATATACAAGAGATAGATTTTATCCAAGGACGACTTGGTTTGGCAGAACTTTCTGACTTACAAGCACATATTGAGTCACTAGATTATCAGCGTCTTTTAACCTCAGCATTTGAGGTGCTGAAAGAAGAGCAAATTTTAGATATACGTGTTATTTTTTACTGGCTAGTGAGTAAATTAAGAACTATTGATATTGCTGAGGTATCTATTGTACTTGATGACTTTACAGTGTTTTTTGTTGATCAATTAGCGATGGTTTCTCCTCAAGAAAACTATATGAAGTTATTTAAAGGTGTCTATAAATGGAGTTTTCAGACGATCGATGAAATGCTGCAAAAAGCAAGCTCTATCGCAATTACAAAGATGGATCAAGAAGCATTATCCAATGCGTTTAGTCATTTCATGGAAATGTTGAAAACATGCTTTGCTGAAACACAATTAAACTTTGAAGAGGACTGCTCAATCTTATTGCGTAAAATTAATAAGATTAAGCTGAAAGAGGAGAACTTGGCAGTTGATGTACAACATAATGATATTGAGCAACGAGATATTAATCAAAGTTCATCCTTAAATCATTTAAGTAGTGATGCGATGGGTCACGGCAGTCAAAAGTGGCAAATACTCAAACAAAAAATTAAGTTACTCACAGAGCTGATTGAAAAGAAAAATCACTTTGCTGCAGCAGTGGTTTATGCAGATGTTAGTCATATACTACAGCATTTTGATCCTAGAGAGTATTTCCCTGAGGCCTTCTTAGCACTTTATCAAATACTTAATGTGGAAACGCTTGCACAAATATTGAACTTCACTCAGGAGCAGCAAAACACCGTTGAATGGATGCTTTTATCTCAGCAATATCAAATGGCGCCAGAGCTGTTACTCACGGCAGGGAAAGTAAATTCTAAAACCATACTTACTAACAATAATAAAATGCAAGATACTCAGAAAAATCAGCAAACATCCGAGAGTTATAATCTGGCTTCAGCTGAAGATGTTGATCATGACTTTGATGATTTAAATGATTTTTAAACTCTAAATATTGATTTGTTCAAGACGACCAATGAGTGAATAAGTGATTATATGCTATGATAATTGATATTGAGGAGCAACAAGAGTGTAACACGTTGATTTTAAATAACGATATCATTAAATTGATTATCAATACCAAAGAATATGCAAAGTTGCGTAGTGTTTCAATCGCTAATACTGAGCCTATCAAGCGAATTATAAATATGACTGCACCAGAGTTAAATGTCAGAAACTATACTTTTTTGCGTGTATGGTCAGACTTTTCGATATTTATGCTATCGTCAGATTTAAAGATTGTTCGTTCGTACGTGCTAAAGCAATTATGGAAAGAAGATAAAGTTTATTCGATCAATAGTGTTGAACCCATTTACAATCGTTTAGAGAGTTTTTGTCAAGAAAATAAAATAGCTTATGAGCGGATTATTCATCGTGAGAATGGTTTCTTACCAATTGTCATTGAGTATGATCTTGGTGTTTGTAAAGATTGTCATTGCTTTTTGCTTGGAGTTAACGATGGCAAGTATCGTTATCAGGAACTATTTAATCAACTATTTGATACTGTTTTATATTTCTATCGTCAGTTTAGGGAAGGTAATTTTAAACATCAAAGAGTACATTATTTTTCAACAGAAAAAATGTCCAAAGAGCATAGATACTATGATTTAAGTAGTACATTTTCTCCTTATGATGAACTTAAAGAAGAGTATTGCCTAACAAACAAAAACATCGATTATATCAAACTAATTGCGCTTGGCATGAGTGCAAGCCAGATTGCGAATACATTAAATCGTTCACTTAAAACCGTTGAAAAATCCGTTGATGCAATTAGGTATAAATTTAGATTTGATAACCGTCAACAGCTAGATGTTTTCTTGCAAATGTTTTACAAGTCTAAAGTTAAAGAGCATATTTTGCTAAAGAAAATGTATTAAAAAACAACAAAATAGGTAGACCTCCCCCATAAACTGAGGCTGAAAATTTGCTACTTTAGAAGAAGGAAAGCAATAAAAGGATAACAAGTTATGGGGTTATTTAGTTCTTTAATTTCAGGAAGTTCAACGCTTTCAAACCTTAGTGATAGCATTCAGACTAGTGTTCAACAAGGTGCTCAGCGTGCGGTAACTAATGCGGCAACTAAAGTTGTGCTAGAGTCCTTATCTCCTGATGTGTCGCCAAGTCAAAATAATTCAGTTAATAAGCTGCACCAAGATTTAGTGCAAGATGTTTCAAGAACAGGAGTGTCAGATAAAAAATATTACTGGGCAGGCTTAAAAAATGGTGGCTTGAAGAAAAGAGAAGTGAGTCAAAAACAAGGTATGGAACTTATCTTTGAACTCTATCAAAAAGCAGACGTCTTACCTAACCCTCAAATGTATTTTGATCCAAGCGATACATATAAAACGGCTCCTTTAATTGGAACGTTAAAAATTCGTTTAAATAGCTATATGACACGGCGAAACTTAGAGCAAATCCTGCAAAGGCAGAGTGTGTTTATGTATCAAAATGTTGGTCATGAAAGTAATTTTTCAGCTTGTGCTATTGAGTTAATGCAGATCTTTTCCAAGTATTACTCAGGTCATGAGAGTGATCAAATTGGAAAATATCCAAAGCAAGCAGATAAGACCAATCTCTTTTCACAGAAAGATTATTTATGGTTGTTAAATGAGAATATTGATTTTATAACGAAGCTTTCTGAGTGGAATTTAGATCACTATGCATTCAGTGTTTTTTGCAAAAGGGTAATACTTTGGCATAAGCTCGTTTATGAAGATACTTTCGTAGATGGTGAGGCGAAACATTTGCTACAAGGTGTTGTAAAGCAGTTATTTCAGAATCTATTCGCAGTTGCTTATTATCAGGTGCAAAGCCTATGTACATATTATTGCACTCGATCTTTGGTGTCTAAGCTTGATGAAAGCTTATTTATGAATGAAGCTGCATTGGAGGGAATCTATAAGTTTCTATCTTCACCTGATATTATTCGAGATGAAATCAAACAAAGTCTACCAGTAATTGAAGCTAATTTACGCTATATACCTACTAATATTAGAGGTTCAAGGTGTAAATCCAAAAGGACTGAAGCAATTACAGCTAATCAAAATGTGAGGGGGATTAAAATTGATGAGAATATCCTATCGGAAAGATCTGATTCGCTTGCTGTTAAGCAGCTTATTGAACAGCTAACTTGGGTATTGCCGCATGTGGCAATGCAAAGCGGTGCAAACTATAGTGATGAAAGTCAGGTTGGTTATAAATATGCAATAGCACGTGCACATAGCATTATTCAATCATTACAAACAGTAGCAATTACAAATATGGCTCATCGAGATGTCTATTATGCAATTATTAAGAAATGCGTGATTGGAGAATCGAGCGAGTTACAGACAGATTGGAAGAAGCTGGTTCCTGATGTGAATAATGCAGATCGGTTAAAATTAGATCATGGTAAAAGGATTAATGGGGGATCTCGTACGGGAAGTGTGCGTAAATCATTTCAGGAGCATGCAGAGAGGAATAAATTGCATGATAAGGCGTATGAGCTTATTTTTAGCTATGTTCGTTTTGGTCTTTATACTGCGTTAATTCGCTTTTATCGAGATTATGCCCAAGAGTTTGGTGATAGTACTATTTCACTAATTGGTAAGCAATGTATTGACATTATTAAAAGAGCAACAGCAGAATTGCAAACGGCGACACAATTGATGACACGAATTTCTGATGGTTATGAGTCAAAAGATCTAAGAGGCATTCAACGAGGTGCCTTTAAAAGTGAGCTTCAGTCGATTACCGATATGTCTAAGAAGTTGATTGTAGAGCTCAAAACACGTAATAAGGAAGTTATGATACAGCTTGGACTTTATGAACAAACAGGTGTTACTATGAGCTCAATTCGTGCAGCTATTTTATCTAATTCCGCTGCAGGAGGAGAGGTTCACGGCTTGCAAACTACCCTCGGTATTACTAATGAGCAAAACAAAGCACTTTCAGCAATGAGCAACCTAAACCTCGATAATACGATGGTGCTTGATCATATTAAGCAAGGTATTGTCAATTATTATGAGTTGGTATCTGGGAAGTTAACAAAAGGAGGGCTGCTTAAAATTTTAAGCAGTTCGGAGATGGCAGCAGATGCAAAAGCAGCAATAGGAAGTATACGAACGGTATTAGCACACGAGGAGGAAGTGGCAATTAATGGCATGGGTTATCAGGATGACATTAATTCACAGAATTTTCAGCAGTCATTCTTTAAGAGCGAGCGTGACTCAATAAATCAATTTAAAGAAAAATTAGATTTACTGAAACAACAACAGCTTGCTAGAAAATAATTTAACTTTTTGGAGAAAAAACATGTTGTCGTCAATTAGTTCGGGGCTGAATAGGTCACAAGGTTTAACTATTAATGAGAAAGACTTCTTACCTATCTTGGATTGTTATCGTGGGCGTGACTCAGAGTCAACCGTGCCGATTACGGCTGGCTTTGAGATTAGTGACCCTAAACAAACAGGCTATTTATGGTGGAGAAAACTAAAAATTGATCTGGTTAATGATGTTTTTAATAAAAAAAATATGTACTCCGTGTCTGGGCGTTATTTGGCAGCGCAAACACCGGTATCATCAAGTGTTTATTGTAAATACTGTGTATATCTAGCGGAGCCATTGGAGCGCTATCTACGTATCGTTGCTAAGCGCGCTAATAACTACGTTAAAGGCGCTGCACCACAGCGGATGTGGGTGGCTATGGAGAATTATGGATGGATGATGGATCTTGCAAGTAAGAATTTTGACTATAATACGCTTTTAAGCTTTCTCAACCGACTGAAACTATGGAAGCGTCTAACAGTTAGGAGTAATGTTACCGGAACGTCACCTCTTGGGGGAGGTAAAGGTGACTGTTATAAGGCGTTTGTTGAGCTATATGATAAAGGGGTTAGAGTATTTGCTAAGTTAAACACTCACCTTCTAACGCGTAGCTATTATTCAAAGTTTGAAGCAGCCAAAAATGTGGTTACGTCAGTGGCAAGACTGGCAGAGAGCTTTACACTCTCAAGTACATTTTTAGCGGACAAATTTATTAATCAATTTGATCAAATGTGCCATGTTTCAACCTATAAAACTTCTGCTGATAAAGTCGATAGGGTAAAGGCCAAACTTACTGATCTTAAATCAATTGTAAGAAATGAAGACTTGTTATATTTATATGCTGTAAACAACACAGAGGATCAAGTAGATAACTTTGATGATGGTATATCACCTTACCGAAAATTATTATATTTATATGATGGAATGTCTAAAGGAGGGGCGACTAAAGTTGACAATACAGCCTTTTTAAAGGAGGCTTCAACCTTTTTTTCAGATGGTCAAGCAAGCCAACAACTAGAAGCTCTGAATATAGTGGATAATTATGCTCCCAGTAAACATACCCAGATATCAAGGGGTAATGCTAATGTGTCAAAGAAGAAGCTTCAAAAAATTTTCACAGAGAAAAATGAATATGTGGCTTATGCAATTGAGCGTGTATACAATCAGGTTTACCCAAATAGAGAGAATATAAATTGGGATATCTTGCATGATACTGAATCCTACGTAAAAGAAAAAACAATTACTATTAAATATGCGATTTCAAAAATTGACCGTACTAATAATAATGATGTTGGATCTCAGGCTGTAGAAAAGCAAATTACTGAATCGAAGAATGAACTCAACAAGACTATTTCAAACGATCTAAAAGAGCTAAATCTGGTCAAAGAGAATTTGTCAAGGTATTTCTCTAGGTTCTACTGGCTTAAAGAGACACATGAAGAGAAGATTAGAACGAAGTTCTCATCCTTGTCAACTTTGTTAAAACCCGTTGCAGATAACGAAGGAGGTGAAAGTTTAGAGGACAGGCTCAAAAAGCTATTGAAGCTTTATAATGAAACAGATGTCATAGTAAAAGATGCGGTCAATCAAATAGAAACAGATCTAAAAGCATATATTTATAACTACACGCCAAATAATACAACCCATTTTAAAAAAGGTGCAAACTTTGATGTGTTGATGGCGAATGTTTTAAATAAATTTTTAGATGCTAAGCAGAAGAAAAAAATATATTCAGACTCAGAAGTTTCATTTCGCTTCGGTTCTAACATTATTACCAGTGATGGACGGTTACATCTAGAGCTTTTAGCTAATTACTTGATTGTGATAACGAAACAAATTGAATTGCTGTTGCAGGTTCCATTGTTAAACTTTATGCTGTTAATTATTCAAGAGTATGGTGATAGGATTTTTGCTAA
Source organism: Cysteiniphilum litorale (assembly GCF_003428165.1). Taxonomy (GTDB): domain Bacteria; phylum Pseudomonadota; class Gammaproteobacteria; order Francisellales; family Francisellaceae; genus Caedibacter; species Caedibacter litoralis. The sequence goes on from NZ_QLIQ01000014.1 coordinate 8,701, forward strand.
AGCAATAAATATTGGCTCTGATCAAAATCTAAATCTCAAGAAAATAGAGAGTTGCTTTTCTGAGTTGGATACACGGATAAAAAAGCTGATGGAGGATGCTTCAAAGAGAATGCTTGTTTTGGGTGAGGATGTTGGGCTTATCCGTAATGATGGCGATAAGCTATTATCATCAACTAACCAGGGGTATGAGATCGCTAAGTCATTTGAAAGAGGACTAAATCGTTATGGGCGGATATCGCAAGAAATTGCTTTTCAGACTAAAGTGCGTAAGCAATTTGCTAATCAAGGGGAAGATATTACCATAGCCAAAGTGCGTGAGTTTTTCCATAATAATAGCGATGAGGTACAAGTTTCAATTAATGAAGATTATCAATATATTGGTCAATTTATGGAAAAATTATCACGATATGCTGATAGTGATTACCATGCTGATTATGTGGATCTGGATGAAGCGTCTAATGATAGAGAGGTTATTTCTAAGATAAGGAAAACACTAGACAAGCATAATCGTGATACAACGACTGATTATCTGGCAAGCTTGAATACACTGTGTTGATCTCTGACGTATATTTTTCACGCGGTAACTGAATAAATTTTGGAGTGCTATGCAAGGAGTTATTGTTTCTAGCGATTATCGAACCTTAGAAATGTCATTGAAAGTTAATTACTCAAAATATTATGATAGACATCTTAGATCTGATGAAAAAAAGCAGGTGCTATATATTCATAACTCGTTTTCCTTGGGCTTTGGACCCAGTAGAAAACAAAAACGGCAAGAGAAGAGAAAGTTTGGCTGTGAATGTTTTGTGAGTATGTATGAACAGATTGTTTATTGTAAGTTTGGCACGGTATTTAAACAGATTACAGAAAAGGAAAAGTCGTTTATTAGATTGTTTATTAATAGTATAACCAGTCTGTATCGCATGCATTCGATAACCGTTCAAGAGGCTTTATTTTTGATTGTTGATATTAAAGGCATGAATGTAAGTAAAATGTCAAGATACATACAAAGGCTGATGATGCAGAGAAATAATAGAGGTATTTCTGGATTGGAGCATAGGCAAAGTGTTGTTGATTTCTTTACATCGAATTACCCTAAATTTGTAAAAAATAAGCATGTACCTTTGGCTTCAATGAGTTCTAAGGTTGAGCTTGTTTTTGATCATAGTAATAAACAACATGTACGCTCAGATTCAGTTATATCAGAGGTCGATTTTAAAGATTATGGTGAGTTAAAAGTTATTAATAACCCAGATAGTAAGTATCATGGACAGTATGAAACGATAGAGGCCTTGGCTGCTAATCATAGAAAATGGCTAGAGAGTGCGGAAGAAGATCGTGTTATCAAGCCAACTCGAGTTTATCGAGGTATGGATTCAAAGAGTATATTGGAAAAGATCACAGAGCAAGGGGGGCTGTGGCACAATGATGAAAAGTATAGAAAAGGGGAAAGCTTTAACCCTTATAATCTTTTTCATCATGATAGAATGGGGTATTTGAGCTTGTTTTTTGGACGGTTTGGAGCATCTTATTCAATGGGAATGTCTACAACGACCGATATAACAATAGCTAAGAATTATGCAGGGAAAGATGGTGTTGTATTAGAAATTATTCTTGAGTATAGAAATATGGCTTTTTACTTGAGTAATTGCCCTGAACTTAAAGAAATAAATGTCGCACGTCGTATAGCGCCACGACAAATTGTGGCTGTGTGGCACTATGACACAAACTACTCAAGATGGGTTAGAGTAGAGTCTTACTGGACTGGCAAGGCATTATCAGACATGATCTCAATTGAAGTATGAAAAGCAAAAAGCATCTAGGTCAATAATTACCCTAGCAATTTTAAACAAGATATATAAAACTCAAGCATTTTGTTTGTCAAGCTGAACAAAAATCTTTAACATGCTACTGTAATTAGCAAAGTGAGGAATTTCAGTGAACCATAACATTGTTATCTTAGGTAGCCAGTGGGGTGATGAAGGTAAGGGTAAAGTCGTGGACTTTTTGACAGATAAAGCCGATGCCGTGGTACGTTTTCAAGGTGGGCATAATGCTGGTCACACCTTGGTGATCAATGGCGAGGTAACTAAGCTTCGTCTTATTCCATCAGGTATTTTACACGAAGGTGTTAAGAGCTTTATTGGTAATGGTGTCGTGGTGTCATTAGAGGCTTTACATGCTGAGATGGATGAACTGTTGGCGCGCAATGTGCCGGTGTTTGAGCGTTTACGTATCAGTGAAGCATGTCCTTTGGTGTTGCCTGTGCATGTTGCCTTGGATGAAGCGCGTGAAGCGGCATTAGGCGAGCACAAGATCGGCACAACAAAACGTGGCATAGGTCCAGCGTATGAAGATAAGATTGCGCGTCGTGCCATTCGTATTGGCGATTTGGCGCATCCTGAGAAGTTAAAAGCAAAACTTACGAATCTATTAGATCTACATAATTTTACTTTGCAAAACTATTACAAAGTAGATGTCCATTTTGATTTAGAAGAAACCTATGCATCATTATTACATTATGCAAAAACGATTTTGCCAATGATTACCGATGTATCTGCGGAATTAAATGCTATTCGTGTCAATAAAGGCAAAATTATCTTTGAAGGCGCTCAAGGCACCTTGCTTGATATCGATCATGGTACTTACCCCTTTGTAACCTCATCAAATACGATCTCGGGTACGGTAGCCTCAGGAGCGGGCTTTGGTCCATGTTACATCGATGCGGTTATTGGTATCACAAAAGCCTATTCTACGCGTGTAGGCAGTGGCGCTTATCCCACCGAGTTGTTTGATGAAATTGGTGAGCACTTGGGTGTCAAAGGCTGTGAGTTTGGTACAGTAACAGGGCGCAAGCGCCGCACGGGTTGGTTGGACTTAGTGGCACTGCGTCGTGCGATTGAAATCAATAGTATTACATCTATTTGTTTGACAAAGCTTGATGTATTAGATGGCTTAACAGAGATAAAGGTTTGTGTGGCATATGAATTAGATGGTAAAGAGGTTTCCTATCCGCCGTATGATAATGCCGACTATCTGCGTTGCAAGCCGATTTATAAAACATTAAAAGGCTGGTCTGAAGAGACGTTTAAGCAAACAGACTATAACAAATTGCCTCAAGCGGCGCGCGATTATGTGCGCTTTGTTGAGCAAACTTTAAATGTGCCGATTGATATTATTTCAACGGGTCCTGAGCGCAATCAGAATGTGATTGTAAAGAATATTTTCTAGATCCTTTGCGATTGCTATTTGCTGTTGTGCCCTGAGTGTAAGTCACAGGGTGAATATACAGATAATAAACTTATGAAGGCTTCGACTTACGCTCAGCCAACGTTAGCCGTCCCCTGAGCGTAAGTCGAAGGGTAAGTGTGGACGTATTGACGTATTGAATTAAAAACCTAAATCCATTTCTTGCAAAACAGCATGGCTTTTGTATATAATGCCGCGTCTTTTTATATTTATGCAAAGATTAGATGTTTAAAAAACTACGGAGTAAATAATGGCAACTATTAACCAGTTGGTGCGCAATCCGCGCAAAAAAAAGGTTGTAAAAACAAACGTGCCAGCGTTGAAAGCATGTCCGCAAAGACGTGGTGTATGTACGCGTGTTTATACAACAACCCCTAAGAAACCAAACTCAGCGTTAAGAAAAGTAGCGCGTGTGAGATTAACAAGCGGTTTTGAAGTAACGACTTATATTGGTGGTGAAGGTCACAACCTACAAGAGCATAGCGTTATTTTGATTCGCGGTGGTCGTGTAAAAGACTTACCAGGTGTGCGTTATCACACAGTTCGCGGTGCGCTTGATACTTCAGGTGTTAAAGACCGTAAGCAGGCACGCTCTAAGTACGGTACTAAGCGTCCTAAAGCATAAGTTTAATTTGTATTTAAAGGAAATATAAAATGTCTAGAAGAAATCGAGCACCAAAGCGCGAAGTGTTGCCAGATCCGAAGTTTAAAAGCGAGATCGTTGCAAAATTTATCAATCACATCATGTTATCAGGTAAAAAGTCTGTAGCCGAGAGAATCGTCTATGGTGCTTTTGACCAAATCGAAACTAAAAAATCAGGCGAAAAAGCGACTGAAGTTTTTGAAAAAGCTTTAGAAGCTGTTGCTCCTATGGTTGAAGTTAAGTCACGCCGTGTCGGTGGTGCAACTTACCAAGTTCCTGTTGAAGTTCGTCCAGAGCGTCAAATGACCATGGCAATGCGTTGGATCATTGATGCTTCACGTAAGCGTAAAGAAAAAAGCATGGCATATCGTGTTGCAGCTGAGTTAATGGAAGCTGTAGAAGGACGTGGTTCTGCTGTTAAGAAGCGTGAAGATACACACAAAATGGCAGAAGCGAACAAAGCCTTTGCTCATTTCCGTTGGTAAGATTGGAGAGAACTCATGTCACGTGCGACTGAACTTAGAAAATATAGAAATATTGGAATTTGTGCCCACGTAGATGCGGGCAAGACAACAACAACTGAGCGTGTGTTGTTCTATACAGGTGTTTCTCACAAAATTGGTGAGGTGCATGATGGTGCCGCAACAATGGACTGGATGGAGCAAGAGCAAGAGCGTGGCATCACGATCACGTCTGCTGCGACCACCGTTTTTTGGCAAGGCATGGATCAACAGTTTGACAAGCATCGCATTAACATCATCGATACTCCAGGACACGTTGACTTCACCATTGAAGTAGAGCGTTCTTTGCGTGTACTTGATGGTGCTGTGGTTGTATTCTGTGGCTCGTCAGGTGTTGAACCACAATCAGAAACTGTATGGCGTCAAGCAAATAAATATCACGTACCTCGTATCGTTTTTGTTAACAAAATGGATAGAGCGGGTGCTAATTTTGAGCGTGTATTAGGGCAGATTAAAACACGTTTAAAAGCGACCGTTGTTCCTATGCAGCTTAATATCGGCGCTGAAGAAGAATTCAAAGGCGTTATCGATCTTGTACGCATGAAAGCAATCATGTGGAATGAAGAAGATAAAGGTTTGACTTACAGCTTAGAAGAAATTCCAGCTGAGCTTCGCGACCACGCTGAAGAGCTTCGTCAAGAAATGGTTGAAGCAGCGGCTGAAGCGAATGAAGAGTTGATGAATAAGTACCTTGAAGGTGAAGAGTTAACCGATGATGAGATTCATGCAGCCTTACGTCAGCGTGTGATCAACAACGAAATCGTATTGGCATTCTGTGGTTCTGCGTTCAAGAACAAAGGGGTGCAAGCGGTTCTTGATGGTGTTGTGCGTTATTTGCCAGCGCCTGATGAAGTCCCAGCGATTCGTGGTGAATTAGAAGATGGCACAGAAGCTTCACGTAAATCGTCTGATGATGAGCCTTTCTCAGCATTAGCATTTAAATTGGCAGCAGATCCATTTATTGGTAACTTGACGTTTATCCGTGTTTACTCTGGTGTATTAAAATCAGGTGATGCAGTTTATAACCCAGTTAAAGAGAAAAAAGAGCGTATCGGTCGTATCGTGCAGATGCATGCTAACAAGCGTGAAGAGCTAAAAGAAGTTCGTGCAGGCGATATCGCTGCATGTATCGGCTTAAAGCAAGTCACAACCGGTGACACTTTATGTGATGAAAAGCAAATTATCACACTTGAGCGTATGGACTTCCCAGAGCCAGTTATCTCAGTTGCGGTTGAGCCAAAATCTAAAGCAGACCAAGAAAAGATGTCATTGGCATTGGGTCGTTTAGCGGCAGAAGATCCGTCATTCCGCGTACAAACGGATGAAGAATCAGGTCAAACGATCATCTCTGGTATGGGTGAGCTTCACTTAGAGATTATTGTTGATCGTATGAAGCGTGAGTTTAAAGTAGAAGCTAACGTTGGTAATCCACAAGTAGCTTATCGTGAGACGATCAAACAAACGGTTGATGCGGAAGGTAAATTCGTACGTCAATCAGGTGGTCGTGGTCAATATGGTCATGTGTGGGTTAAGCTTGAGCCGCAAGAAATGGGCAAAGGCTTTGAGTTCGTTGATGAAGTTGTCGGTGGTGTTGTTCCTAGAGAATATATCAACGCAGTTGGTAAGGGTATTGAAGAGCAATTGCAAAATGGTGTAATCGCTGGCTACCCAATGATCGACGTTAAAGCGACACTTTATGATGGTTCTTACCATGATGTCGATTCATCTGAGATGGCGTTTAAAATCGCAGGTTCTATGGCGGTTAAGTCAGGTGCGCAAAAAGCATCTCCTGTGATCCTTGAGCCTTTGATGAAGGTTGAAGTAGTTACGCCTGAAGAGTACATGGGTGATGTTATTGGTGACTTAAACCGTCGTCGTGGCATGATCTCTGGTATGGATGAAAACCCAAGTGGTAAAGTAGTGAATGCATTGGTGCCATTGGCAGAAATGTTTGGTTATGCAACTAACGTACGTTCAATTTCTCAAGGACGTGCTTCATTCTCTATGGAGTTTGAGAAGTATGCAGAAGTACCAAACAACATTGCAGAAGACATCATTAAAAAGCGTAACTCATAATTAGAAGGTTTGAATAAAATGGCAACAAATATTAGTAACCAACGCATTCGCATCCGCTTGAAAGCGTTTGACCATAAATTAATAGATCTTTCAACAAAAGAGATCGTTGAGACAGCGAAAAGAACTGGCGCACAAGTAAAAGGTCCTATTCCTTTACCGGTACGCAAAGAGCGCTTCACTGTATTGATTTCTCCACACGTTAACAAAGATGCGCGTGATCAATATGAGATCAGAACGCATAAGCGTTTGATCGATATCGTTGAGCCAACTGAAAAAACAGTTGATGCTTTAATGAAGCTTGATCTTGCTGCTGGTGTTGATGTGCAAATTAGCTTAAGCTAAGACTATTATCTAAGCCGCTTGAAAAGAGTGGCAATTCTTAAAAGCGACCTAGTGTCGCTTTTTTTATATCTGGGGCTGAGCAATTACATTGGTAATGTATAGCTGATATAGGCGCTTAAGCTCGCGCTTGCCATCACTTTAACATCGCTATTATGGAGCGAGTCACCGGCACGAATTTTTGCGGTGGATCCAAATAAATAACTAAACTGTCCACCAATATTAATTCCATTTTGGAATTTATAACCAGCACCTGCAACAATGGTTGGTAGAAAGTCAGAGTTACTCCTGTCAACATTAGGTGCGAAATAGGCGCCCATATTGGTGATATCTTGGTGGACGTACGTCGCACCACCCTTAACAAAAACATTAACGCCATTAGTAAATGTATATTTCCCAGCGACAAGAAGCGGGATATACCATTGATTGAGCATTGATTTGTCTGAACCGTCGGCTTTGAGTGACGCTAGATCATAGCCATAACCAAAGCCAGATTCCAAGCCTACGCTAATATGTTGGTTCAAAGCAAGGTCATAACCGATCATGACACTGCTTATTGGTCCGCCTTCTGTTTTGGTGGTATTGCTGGTAATGCCACTTGAATCATAGCTTGCAGTCGAAGCAGCGCCTGCTGATGCACCAATAACAAGACCTGTTTGGGCGCTCTGAGCAAAAACGGATGTTGATAATAGGCATAATGCCGTGAAGCTTAATATTTTTTTCATAGATACTCTCCTTTGGTGAATTACTAAAGGTGAGTATAACCTTTAATGGTTGGTAAGTGGAATAGAAAGATGCTTCAATAAACACTGCAAAATGGGTTGTGGCTAGTATATAATTTTCAGCAATTTTAATGCACCAATTCACATAAAATGTATCAACTTAATTTTTGCGCGGGCCCCGCGAGTTTACCAGAGTCTATTTATCAAGCGTTGAGCCAAATGGTTTTAAATTACCATAATACCGGTTTGTCACTGTTGTCCTTTTCACATCGCGATCAATTGTTTGCTGAGATAAATAACAAGATTAAGCAGCATTTGCGTACTCTTTTAGCGTTGCCTGAGAGTTATGAAATACTGCTCATGCCAGCAGGAGCTAGTGCACAGTTTGCCGCTGTTCCAATAAACCTTAAGCAAAATGGCAGGGCGCTATATATCAATAGTGGTTACTGGGCAGCTGCAGCAATTAAAGAGGCAAAAAAGTTTATTGAAGTCGATACGATTGAGGGTGTAGATAATGTCATTGATCATATTGTAGATGACTATGATTATATTTATTACACAGAAAATGAGACCATTGATGGCGTGATATGGCAAAAGATTCCTGAGACTAATCTGCCGTTGGTTTGTGATATGTCTTCAAGTTTTTTATCAAAGCCCATCGATGTGACCAAGTTTGATCTAATTTATGCTGGAGCCCAGAAAAACATTGGCTTGCCAGGGGTGACGGTTGTTTTGATTAAAAAAGCATTGATTGAAAATATCAAGCAAAAGGCGATTCCGGCTGTGTTAAGCTATCAGGCAATGCAGCAGGCGGATTCTTTGTATAATACGCCGGATATGTTTGCGTGGGCAGCAATGGAGCTGGTACTTGCTGATTTGATCAAACAAGGCGGGTTAGATGTTGTTGCTGAGAAGAATGCTCGTAAAGCTGCCCTACTTTATGAAGCAATTGATCAATCAAAACTATTTAGCAACAAGGTGTCGCTGCATAATCGCTCACCGATGAATATTGTATTTCAACTACCAAGCGATGAATTAACGGCTAAATTTCTAAACTTTGCCGATAGCCAAGGTGTTTATGGTATTGCAGGGCATCGCAGTGTCGGTGGTGTGCGTGTCAGCTTATATAATGCAATTGAATTTAAAGCGGTAGAGCAGCTTGTTTCAGTGATGCGTGAGTTTGAAACGCTTAACGCGTAAATAGCGTAATACCATGGCGATCAATATGTGACTGAAGTTCAGGGTTGGTTAATTGTGTGTAAATTGATAGATCAAACAAATAAGGCAAGTAAAGCGCATCAATAGCTTCTTCAAGTTGGAATAAATCCTTCACTGTTAGATCATCGCCGATAAGTGTCAAATCAATATCAGAACCAGTATGATAGTTTCCCTTGGCACGTGAGCCATACAAAATAGCTTTTGTGATTTTTGGCTGCTGACTTATCGCGAGGGTAATCGCAGCAAGCGTTTTATCCGTCAATCCGTAGGGCATATTGCTACTCTTTTGCTGCCACGTTTTTTAATGTTTCAGCAAGCTCAGTAAAGCAGCTGATATATTCGTTTAAGATCAATGTGGTAATTCCTTCGACCGTGCTTTCATCATAAGTGTGAGAGGTTAAATTGCGACTTTTAATCATTTGCATCCAAACATCACCATTGTCAATTAAACCATTGGTAAATGCTTGTCTTGTCGCATCTTTTGATCCGAAAATATCTTCGGTACTGCCGCGATGTTTAAGAAAGTCTTTTAATGTTTTCCACGCAAGTTCATGGGTGTATTCAAAGGCTTGAATAAGACCTTGCTTTTCAAGTAATGACAAAGGTCTTTGATGTGCTAGCGTGACGGCACTTTGTAATTGCGAGAGTGCTTTTTGATAGTTGCCAAAGCGTTGCAGCCAGCGAATATCTGTCATTATTATATTCCTAGTTAAGTTGAAAGTGCGCATAAGGGGTATTATAGATTGGTTTCTGAAACAATAGATAGTAGAATTGGGCAAAGACTTGTGTGTATACCGTTCGTAAATCATTTTGCGGGCGGTATATAGTGTTTAGGATTTATTTTAGATGTCAAATAAAGTTGAAATTATTACCATTGATGGCCCAAGTGGCGTTGGCAAAGGGACGTTATCACGCCTATTAGCGCAAAAGCTTGATTATGCGCTGTTAGATAGTGGTGCGATTTACCGCTTGGCAGCGCTTTATGTGCTTGATCATGTAATTGATATAAGTCATGAGCAATTGCTGTATGATGAACTGAGCCAATTGAATATTCACTTTGCCATTGAGGGCAATCAAACAAAAGCGTTTTTAGATGGCATGGATGTCACCACGCGCATCCGTCAAGAGCAAACGGGGATGATGGCGTCTAAAATTGCCAAGATCTCAATAGTGCGCGATGCATTACTGGCTTGTCAGCAGGCTTTTGCTCAAGGTGTTAAAGGTCTCGTTGCCGATGGTCGCGATATGGGGACGGTGGTTTTTCCCAACGCAAGACACAAATTCTTCTTAGAAGCGGGCAGTCAAATTCGCGCCCAAAGGCGCTATGATGAGCTTATCGCTAAAGGTCAAAAAGCCGACTTTACAGAGATATTAACGCAACTTGAAGCACGTGATCATCAGGATCGCAATCGTGAAGTGGCGCCATTGAGACCTGCTGAAGATGCATTGATTATTGATACGAGCTCGTTGGATATTGATGGAGTTTTTGCTAAGGTTTATGCGGCAGTTAAACTAAGAAATAATAAACAGATGACAGTTGCTATTGATGCCTATTATCAGCTATTAATAAAAGCGATTGATCAGTTGGGGTATGCGCCTGAGTTTTTAAATGCCCCACAAAAAATAGATCAAGCTAATACACGCTTATTATGTCAAACACGTAGTTTATTCTTTCTATTGACCTATGCTGGATTAACAAATACGCAAGCAGCCAACGCATATGCCTATAAATTATATCAAGTGATGAAATCGCAATATTTCGATGAGCAGAGCAAAGCTTGGATTAAAACGCAAAGCTCAAAAGATGGCAATGATCTGTATGAGTATGCTTTTGTCTTGTTTACCTTGTCAGTGCTATATGGCACGTTTAAAGAGCACGTGATTAGCGAGGACATCGAGCATGTTAATGAGCTAATCACGCAAAAGTTTATTGCAGATGATTTTAAAGCACTTAAAGATCAACATGGTGTCATTGGACAAAATGCATTAATGCATCTCTTTGAAGCGTATTTAGGCGCCTACCGCCACACTCAAAATCCAATTTTTAAAACCCAAGCTGAAGCGTTATATCAGAAGATTATTGCACTATTTTTTGACCATGAAAGAAGCTTGATGCGCGAATATTCTAGAGAAGATAAAAGCGCACTATTTGAACCAGGACATAGTTTTGAATGGAGTAGTTTGATTGTTGAGGCACAAGCGTTGGGCGTTGATGTTGATATAATGAGTGATCATATTGGCTTATATCAAGCGGCGACTAAAGTTGGCATAAATGATTGTGGATTTATTAAGCCGAATCTAAGCCATGATGTAAAAGATATGCAATATCGCATTTGGCCAATGTTGGAGTATATGCGTTATTTGGCAATGACGGCAAGCTATGAGCACTTAGACAATGCCTTGAGTATTTTCTCAACGGTATTTCTTAAGCATGATTTACCGATTGAATATGTTGATAGCGAAGGTGCGGTAGGCTTTGATGATGTTAAATCAACAACAGGCTATCATTTGATTAACTGTTGGCAGTATATGTTGCGATAAAAAGAGGGTGGATGGATGACAAATAATTATTTTCTCTACTTACATGGCTTTCAAGGCTCACCTAACTCGCCCAAAGCACAAAAGCTTAAAGCATGGCTAAGTGATCAATTTCCAGAAGCATCGATCGATGCGCCTGAGTTACCAATGCAAACAAAAGCCGCACTTGATCTCACTCATAAGCTTCTAGATGACGCAAAGACTGATAATAAAGTGATTATTGGTAGTTCGTTGGGCGGGTATATGGCGCACTTATTGAAGCAAACGCGTGATGATGTTGCTAAGGTGATTTTGATTAATCCAGCGGCACGCTTAGATTTAATCGCACAAATGCCTGCATATAACCATATGCATGATGAAGCGATGGCATTATTTAATGCAATGCCAAAAACGTTGACCTCATTATCAGACTATCTGTTATTGTTACAAGAAGATGATCAAACGACACCGATAAATTTGGCGCTAGCAGTCTTTAACGGTGCACAGATCGATCTTAAATCTGGTCAAGGGCACGCCTATAGTGATATAGAGGTAAGCTTTGATGTAATCCGTCAGTTTCTTACAGTTCATTCAACGGTGTGTGATTCATAAAATGCGGGATCCTATTTATATCAATGATTTTGCCGTGTTAAATGCGCTTGGTAATAATAAACAAGAAGTTGCTAAAGCACTGTTGGCGAATGTTTCGCCATTGACGCCATATGATAAGCTTTTTAGTGGGCGGCAAACTTATGTTGGCAAGATAAATTGTCAATTAAACGCATTGCCTAGTCAGTATCAGGCAATTGATTGCCATAATAACCGGATGTTGTTTAAGGCATTTCAAGAAATTAAGCCTGTGTATGATGCGTTAGCAAAGAAAACGGATCGACATAGAATAGGCGTTATTTTAGGCACAAGTACTTCGGGCATTTTAGAGGGTGAGAAGTCATTTACGCATTATATGCAAACAGGAGAAATGCTTGCTAATTTTCATTATCACCAGCAAGAATTTGGCACAATGGCAGAGTTTATTGCAAAGCTTGCTGAGGCCAAAGGTCCTTGTTATGTGATATCAACAGCATGCTCGTCAAGTGGCAAAGCCTTTCTCTCTGCAAAGCGTTTAATCAATTCAGGCATTTGTGATATCTGTATTGTTGGCGGGGCAGATAGTTTATCTGAATTGCCGCTTAATGGCTTTGATGCGTTAGATTCAGTGACAAAAAGCATTTGCCAGCCCTTTGGGCAAGATCGTGATGGGATTAATATCGGTGAGGGGGCTGCGTTATTTGTGTTAAGCAAAACCCCAGCAGATTTAGCACTTTTAGGCGGTGGAGAAACCTCAGATGCTTATCATATTACCTCGCCAGACCCTGAAGGGGAAGGCGCCAAACAGGCAATGTTAAATGCATTAAAAGATGCTAATCTTAATCCAGATGATATTGCCTATGTCAATGCGCATGGTACGGCAACACCAAAGAATGATCAGATGGAGAGTAAAGCTATTTTTGAGGTGTTTGGTGAAAGGGTCTTATGTAGTTCGACAAAACCGCTAACTGGGCATACATTAGGTGCTGCAAGTGCTACGGAATTGGCACTTTGTGCATTATTGTTATCTAAAGAGCACAACCCAAATCATAGGTTGCCTGCGCAAATCAGCACGGCTAAGTTGGATTGTGAATTACCTAAAATTCAATTAACCAATGAAGAGAGTGTTTGGCAAAAGTCTTGTTTTTTAAGTAACTCATTCGCATTTGGTGGTAATAATGTCAGCTTGATTATTGCTAGAGCGAACAAAGGAAGCTAAGTTTGTGATGTATGACTTAAATGAAATTATTCCACAATCACCACCGATGCAGTTGATTGATTCCTTGCAGGAGGTTAATCAAGAAAAGGCGGTTTGTCTTGCCAGAATTACGCCTAAGCATATTTTTTATGATGATGAGATTGATGGTGTATATGCTTGGGTGGGCATTGAGATGATGGCACAAGCTTCAGCTGTGTTAGCTTATTTTCAAGGAGATGAAAATGATCACGCACCAAGGCGTGGCTTTATGATCAGTGTGCGCAATTTCAAAACGACACGTGCAAGCTTTGATAAAGGTGATGTGTTAACAGTTGTGGCGCATAAAGAGTTTATAAGTGATCCATTGGGGGTGTTTATGTGTGAGATTCATCATCAGGATCAATGCATTGCACAAGCAAAGTTTAGTGCCTATCAGCCAAGTGATAGAGAGTTTACAGAAATTATTCAGGGGAAAGTATTTTGAGTAAAAGAGCATTAGTGACAGGAGCAAGCAAAGGGATTGGGCAAGGGGCTGCAATTATGCTGGCACAATCTGGCTTTGAGGTGGTTGTGCATTATCACAGCGATGTTGAGGGTGCTCATCAAACAAAGCATGTGATTGAAGAGAATGGTGGCAAGGCATCACTGATTCAATTTGATCTACAAGATAGAGCGGCGTGTCATGTAAAGTTAAACACTGAAATTGCGCAAAATGGCGCATTTTATGCAGTTGTTAATAATGCAGGAATTTGCCAGGATGCGCCGTTTCCAGCAATGGAAGATGAAATGTGGGATCGCGTGATCCAAACCAATTTAGATGGCTTTTATAATGTGCTTAAGCCTTGTGTGATGCCGATGATTCAGCTAAGAAAAGGTGGGCGAATTGTCACATTAGCCTCTGTTTCAGGGGTTGCAGGTAATAAAGGGCAAGTCAATTACAGTGCGGCAAAATCAGGTATTATTGGCGCGACAAAAGCCTTGGCGCTTGAGCTTGCTAAACGTAAAATTACCGTTAATTGCGTAGCCCCTGGCTTAATTGAAACAGATATGATTAAAGATTTAGAGTATAAAGACGAGATTGAAAAGCATATTCCAATGCGTCGGGCAGGTAAGGTTGAAGAAGTTGCGTCAGTGATTAATTTCTTATGCTCCAATGCAGCTAGTTATATCACGCGTCAAGTAATCTCAGTCAATGGTGGTTTGATATGAATAAGCGCGTTGTCATTACTGGAATGGCTGGTATTACTGCATTAGGCAATGATTGGCATACGATTAAATCGGCATTGCTTGAAGGTAAAACAGCGACAAAGAAAATTAACGCATGGCAAGAAATCAAAGGTTTACATACCAACTTAGGCGCGCCGATTATTGATTTTGAAATGCCGGCACACTATACCCGCAAACAAACCCGCTCAATGGGGCGTGTTGCTCAACTAGCAACTGTTGCCAGTGAGAATGCCTTAAAAGATGCGGCAATTTTTGAGCATAAAGCACTACTTGAAAGTGGCGATGTTGGCATTGCTTTTGGCTCGTGCTCGGGTAGCACACAAGCTTTGTGTGATCTGATTAAAATTGAGACTGAAAAAACTGTGCAAAATGTCAGTGCGACGACTTATGTAAAATCAATGAGCCATACTTGTGCGGTTAATATTGCGCTTATTTTTGGCTTAACGGGACGCGTGATCCCAACATCAAGTGCATGCACGTCAAGCTCGCAAGCAGTAGGCTATGCCTATGAAGCGATTAAGCATGGTTATCAAAAAGTCATGTTGGCAGGGGGAGCGGAGGAGTTATGCCCAAGTCAAGTGACGATTTTTGATACTTTATTTGCGACAAGTCAACAAAATGATAAACCGCAGATGACACCCAGACCTTTTGATCAAGCACGTGATGGCTTAGTGATTGGTGAAGGCGCATGTACGTTAATCTTAGAGGAGTATGAGCACGCCAAGGCGCGAGGTGCTAAGATTTATGCCGAAGTGATTGGTTTTGGTACCAATTGTGATGCCAGGCATATCACACAACCCACGGCACAAAAAATGGTTGAAGCCTTGAAGCTTGCGATGGCAGATGCCAATGTCAATGCCGATGATATCGGTTATATCTGCGCGCATGGTACGGCAACTGATCGCGGTGATATTGCTGAAAGTGAGGCGACTTTTACCTTGTTTGGCAATAAAACGCCTGTCAGTTCATTAAAGGGCAATTTTGGTCATACATTAGGCGCCTGTGGCGCACTTGAGTCATGGCTGTCGATTATGATGATGAAAGAAGGTGAATTTATGCCAACGGCAAATTTGCAAAAAGTCGATGCGTCTTGTGCCAAGCTTAATTACATCATTGAGAATCCAAAAAAGCTTAAAACAAACATCGTTATGAGTAATAATTTTGCTTTTGGTGGTATTAATACCTCGTTGATTTTTAAGGATTATCACAGTGAGTAAACCATTGCTGTTTAACAAAATGTGTGCGTTAGGCAATGACTTTGTCGTTATTGATGAGCGCAAAAAACCACGTAATTGGCAAGCGCGTCAAGTGCAGCAAATTTGCCATCGGCGTTTTGGTATCGGTGCTGATCAGCTATTGTTGATTAGGAAATCTGGCAAAGCTGATGCCAGTATGCATATCTATAATCAAGATGGTTCTAAAGCCAAGCAATGTGGTAATGGCTTGCGTGCAGTTGCAAGTTTACTGCTCACGGAAAAAGGAAGTTTAGAAGTCAATATTGAGGTTGGAGGTTATGTTCATCGTTGTCGCTTGGTCGCGCATGATTGGATTGAGGTGGCTTTTCCGTTGCCTGTAGTCAATGAGAGTCAAAAAAAACTGATGGGTGATTCGGGCTTTGATCATGCGTTAGAGGTTGATGTGGGTAATCCACATTTGGTATTGTTTCGCTCGCAACATACTGAATTAAAAGATTTCGATGATCTGGGTAGAGTGTTGCAAACACAATACGCTGGCGGTATTAATGTACATGCATTAAAGCAGTTATCCAAAGATCGTATTTACTTAGATCATTGGGAGCGCGGCACGGGAATAACGCCTTCTTGTGGTAGTGGCAGTATTGCCAGTGTGTATGCTGGTGTTTCATTGGGGCTTTTGAAGCCTAAAGTTGTAGTGGAAAATGCCATCAGTAACTTAACTGTTGAATGCACGCCGGAAGAAGTACGATTAAGTGGTGTGGTGAGATTGATTTTTAATGGTCAAATAGAAGTAGCATAATGATAAATATAAGAGAAATCCCTTTTAGAACAACGATCTCAGGCTTAACACATAGCATTAGTGTGATTGAATATAAACACCCACAAGCTAAAGCGAATATCTATATGCAGGCGGCATTGCATGCCGCTGAGAGCAATGGCATTGCATTGATTTATTTATTGCGTGAGTACCTAGAAACGCATGATTTTCCATACAATGTGACATTGGTGCCGTTTGCCAATCCTTTTGCCATGGATATTAAAATTGGTGAGTATACCTATGGACGTTTTGATGCTAAAACTGGTGAGAACTGGAATCGTGGATTTAAAAACTTGCTTACGGCACATGCCGGTTTAGAGAAGATCGATCTTGACGCGTTTGTTGAAAAGTATCAAGACCAAGGCTTTGATACGCTATGTCAGCGGTTTTCAGAGCTTTTGAGAGCGCGCTTGGCGGTGAGTTTGCAAAATGACACAGCGCCTCATGAGAAGCTTGCCAATATCCTGCATGATTTGGCATTAGCTGCTGATTTTAGTTTTGATTTACATTGCGATTCAGTCTCAGCACCGTATATTTATGCACCAAGTTATTTGCATTCAGGGCGTCTAAAACACTTTAATAGTAATGCATTTATTCTGACACCGAATGAGCCTAGTGGTTGCTTTAACCAAGCTATATTTTATCCGTGGTGGCAATTAACTGATTGTTGGAATCGCATTACAGGAGATAGTAAAACACCACCAAAACATGCGTTTACCTATGAAATGGGCAATAAGGAAAGTTTTGATCTTAAGAATGCTAAGCACTTATTGGAAGGTGTTCTTGAGTATATTAATAATCCAGCAAATGTGAAAAATACCAGTAATAAATATGCTTGTTATGAGCAGGATTTCTCACGTGTTAGAGCCCCTATTGGTGGCATGGTTAATTATCAGGATAATTTATTGGGTTCACTACAAAAGCCGAATACACCATTGGCAACGATTTATGATAAAAATAGTATTATAGGGATTAGTAAGCCGCAGGTTTTAAGTGTACCGCATGAGGCTTTACTGCTAACACGCACTTCTTCGGCAACCGTGCATGAAGGCGATGAGGTATTAAAAGTAATGACGAATTGTTTTAATATTTAAGTGTTTGAAACTTATGCGAAATCAACTATACTTGCCGTTAAAATAACGGGTCGTATTTAGATTTTATCAGCAGGTGAATTTGAGGTATAAGCTATGGCGCATGCAAGAATTGAATTAAATACTAAGGATGATATCAAACAAACGATAGAGAAGGCTGCCGCACTTTCTGGTATGGCAGTATCGGCATTTATTATTAGTAATTGTTTGCCTAGAGCGCGAAAAATCGTTGAAAATGAAAAGAGAATTAGCTTGGATAGCAAAACAGCACAAGCGTTCTTGTCATTATTGGATAACCCACCTAAACCAAATCAGAAATTAAAAGATTTGCTCAAATCATGATGGGGCTTAAGGTTAGTCCGCTGAGCAAAG
Organism: Cysteiniphilum litorale; assembly: GCF_003428165.1. Classification (GTDB taxonomy): domain Bacteria; phylum Pseudomonadota; class Gammaproteobacteria; order Francisellales; family Francisellaceae; genus Caedibacter; species Caedibacter litoralis. Next base: position 26,475 of record NZ_QLIQ01000014.1, read on the forward strand.
CATTTAATCGTAGCCTTTTTAATTGTGGCGTTTCTGAGCTTGATATATTTATACAGAAATTCGCACTGCAAAATCAAAAGAAGATGTACAGCAAAACATATGTTGCACATGCTGTGGCTAGTGATGAGATCATGGGTTACTATACAATCACTGCGGCAGAGATTATTCAAAAAGCACTGCCCAAGCATATCAATCACCCAAGGTATCCTGTTAGTGCCGCAAGAATATGCCGCTTAGCGGTGAATAATCAGCATAAGGGCGCGGGTATTGGTGCTTATTTGCTAAAAGACGCTCTGCTTAAAATTGTGGCAGCAGCACAAATTATGGGCGTATTTTCTGTTATCGTCGACGCTAAGAGTGATGAAGCAAAGGCGTTTTATAAAAATTATGGCTTTATTGAGTTAACAGGACAGTCGTTGCAGTTGATATTGCCTGTGGCAACAGTTGAAAAAGCAGTACAAGAAAATCTGTAAAATAACTGGCTGTGAGTATATAATCAGGCTTTCAAAATTATCATAATGAGTTTTAGATAATGACAGCTACGGCGAATCACACTGCTATTTTAGAGAATTACTTAACCGATTTATTTGTAAAAGCCTTTGATGTTTTAGGTTTTGATAGTCGTTTTGCCAAAGTGCAATTATCAGCACGTCCTGAGCTTGGGCAGTTTCAATGTAATGGTGCGATGCCTTTGGCTAAAACTCTTAAGAAAGCGCCGATTCAAATTGCTAATGATATTGTGACACAAGTCCAGAGTGATAAGGTTTTTAGTGATGTAAATGCAGTGATGCCAGGATTTATTAATATCACCTTAAGTGATGATTTTTTGGCGGGCTGGTCAAATCGTATGCTTAAAGATTTACGTTTAGGTTGCCCTAAAACGACCAATCCACTAAAAGTGATTATGGATTTTGGTGGTCCTAATGTCGCTAAACCACTGCATGTTGGACATATTCGCTCACCGCTAATTGGCGATTGTTTACAGCGCGTTTACCGCTTTTATGGTGACGAGGTGTTAAGTGATGTCCATTTAGGGGATTGGGGCACGCAAATGGGGATGTTGATCGAAGAAATTCGCAAAATGCATCCTAATTTGCCGTATTTTAATGAGCATTACACTGGAGAATACCCCAAAGAATCACCGGTGACGGTGGATGCATTATCTGAGATTTATCCACGAGCTTCAGGGCGTTGCAAAGAAGATGCCAATGAGATGGAAAAAGCACGTTTGGCAACGGCTGAACTGCAAAAAGGGCGTCGCGGCTATCGCGCGCTGTGGCAACACTTCGTTGATGTATCGATTGCTGAGCTTAAAAAAGATTATGGCGATCTTGGAATCTATTTTGATCTATGGAAAGGTGAGAGTGATGTTCAACCAATCATTGATCAAATGGTTGCGGATTGTTTAAAGCAAAAAGTTGCTGAAAATAGTCAAGGTGCGATTATTATTCCTGTGGCTGAAAATGAAGATGACAAAACCCCACCATTGATTTTGGTGAAGTCCGATGGGGCGGTAATGTATGGCACAACGGATTTGGCAACGATTTTAGAGCGTGTTGAAGACTATCAGGCGCAAAAAATTATTTATGTGGTTGATAAGCGTCAAAGTCTGCACTTTAAACAAGTATTTGCAGCAGCTAAAAAATTAAGCATTGCGCCAGAGACTGAGCTTGTACATATTGGTTTTGGTACGCTCAATGGTAAGGATGGCAAACCATTTAAAACACGCTCAGGTGGAGTGATGCGTTTAAGTACTTTGATTGATGAAGCGAAATCACGTGCCAGTTTGCGTGAGCAAGAGGGTTTAACTGAAGCTGAAAAGGCAGATATCATTGAGAAAGTAGCATTGGCTACGGTTAAGTTTGCTGACTTGGCGAATGTTTATACATCAGATTATATCTTTGATCTAGACAAGTTTTCGCAATATGAGGGCAAAACAGGTCCTTACTTGTTGTATTCAGCCGTGCGCATTAAATCGATTTTGCGCAAGCTTGGTCGCAATTTGGAAAATGTCAGTACTGATATTGGCAAGGCAAGCAATGATGCTGAGCGTAATTTACAATTGAAGTTAACTGAATTGCCGCAAGTATTACAAAAAACATATGATAAATGTGAGCCGCATCATTTGTGTGAATACGCTTATCAAGTTGCTGTACAGTTTAATAAATTCTATGCTGAATCACCGATCGCCAATGAAGATAATCATTCATTAAAAGAGGCAAGAATCGCTTTATGTCAGTTAACTTTAAAGCAATTAGTTTTTGTTCTAGGGCTACTTGGGATAGAAGTGCCTGAAAGAATGTAGACTATAAATCGTCTTAACGTTAGACTGTCTAGATCTTTGAAATCATCAATTACTTTTTATGTTAAAACAAAGCCTACAAGCTTATAGTCAAACCATTTTAGACCTGCCCGCTGAGAATTTTCTACGCAACTTGCACATCATTGAACAAGATGGCGTTGCTACTATTTCGCTGCATCTTGGGTTTTTTCTCAATGCTAGCCAAATAGATCGTGTGATTGCGCAGTTAAGTGATTATTTATATGCTCAGAATATTACGCAAGCTTTTGAGTTTAGGGTGTTATGTGATGTGACTACGCATAAAGTACAGCCTGGTTTAAAGCCGATTAAGGGTATCAAAAATATTATTGCAATTGCTTCAGGCAAAGGTGGCGTGGGCAAATCAACAACAACGGCAAATCTTGCGATCTCATTGCAAAAAATGGGTGCCAAGGTTGGTATTTTAGATGCGGATATTTATGGACCAAGTCAACCGCTCATTATGGGTAGTTTTGATAATCCCAAAACCAATGATAAAAAGAAAATTGAGCCACTATTGCGCCATGGCGTTAAGATGATCTCAGTCGGTAATTTAATCGACCAGGATTCAGCAATTATTTGGCGAGGACCTATGGTATCAGGTGCTTTAATGCAGCTGTTAAATGATACTAACTGGGGCGAGCTTGATTATTTGTTGATTGATTTGCCACCAGGCACAGGTGATATTCAATTAACGATGACAAAGAAGATTCCATTAACAGCGGCAGTCACAGTAACAACACCGCAAGATCTATCTTTAATTGACGCCAAGCGTGCGATTGCAATGTTTAATAAGCTTGATATTCATGTCGCAGGTATTGTTGAGAATATGAGTGTGCATATTTGCCAAAATTGTGGTACCGAGTCAGCAATCTTTGGTGCGCATGGCGCTGAGTCATTAGCGTCACAGTTCGATTTGCCATTTTTAGGTGCCTTGCCATTGGATATATCTATTAGAGAAGATGCCGATAAGGGGCAGCCAACAGCAAATAAAGACAATAAAATTGCCAAAGTTTATGAGCGGATTGTGTTAAAGCTTGCGGCTAATATGGCGACATTGCCAAAAGCAATGATGATCAATATGCCGGGTGTTAAAGTTGAGTTTAGTGATAATAGTAAAACATAGTGAAAATAAGTAAGGAGTAAGAAGTGTCCATCAAATCAGATAAGTGGATTAAAAAAATGGCGATGGAGCAAGAGATGATTGCCCCATTTGAAGCTGGACAAGTACGTCACAATGAGCAGGGTAAAATCGTATCATTTGGCACATCAAGCTATGGCTATGATGTTAGATGCGCTAATGAATTTAAGATCTTTACCAATATCAACTCAACGATTGTTGACCCAAAAGACTTTGACCATAACAATTTTATCGATTTTGTCGGTGATGTTTGCATTATCCCGCCAAATTCCTTTGCGTTAGCACGCACGGTTGAATACTTTAAAATTCCGCGTGATACATTGGTTGTGTGTTTAGGTAAATCAACGTACGCGCGTTGCGGCATTATTGTCAATGTCACCCCTTTAGAGCCAGAATGGGAAGGGCATGTGACGCTTGAGTTTTCAAACACCACGCCATTGCCTGCTAAGATTTATGCCAATGAAGGGGTAGCACAAATGCTGTTTTATCAGTCTGATGAAGTATGTGAAACATCTTATAAAGATCGTGGTGGTAAATACCAAGGTCAAACGGGTGTGACGCTACCGCGCACATAAGTCATTTAGATAGTTGTCGACAGCGCCTATATTTTGCGCTAGAATGCGCGGTTGAAATTGCTGGGGCATTTTAATTGACCGAAATTTATTTTTGGCGTAGAATCGGCGCCTTGCATGAATTTGGCAGATTTGCAGTAAATTTTATAAATACAAATACAAACTGAGGATAATACGATGAAAAGAACGTTTCAACCAAGTAACTTAAAAAGAAAAAGAACGCACGGTTTCCGCGCACGCATGAAGACGCTAAGCGGTCAGAAAGTGATTCGCAACAGACGTGCTAAGGGCAGACATAAGCTTGCAGCTTAATAGCTTAGCCAAAGAATTTATCTTAGATGCCAAGGGTTTTTCACTTGGCTTTTCGCGTATCTGTCAAAAAGTTCATACCAAACATTTTTCTTATTTGATTGCTAAAGGTGAAGATCTGCACTCAGGTGTTGGTGTTATCACCGGCAAAAAAAAAGTTAAAAGAGCCGTGCAACGCAATCTGTGTCGCCGCTTAAATAAAGAGATGTTTCGCCAGCATAAGGCGTTGTTTGAGAAGACGATGTTGATCGTTGTTACAAATCACAATGCCGCACGCGCGACAAAGGAGGAATTGTGGCACTCTATCAACGAATTTCTCGCAAAATACGCTTAATTATTGCGTTGCCTTTTATTGTTCTCATTCGTTTCTATCAAGTAGCGATTAGTCCATACCTTGTACCTCGCTGTCGTTTCTATCCGACTTGTTCACAATATGCACTAGAAGCAATTAAATTGCATGGTTTAGTGTTTGGGCTTTGGCTAATGACAAAAAGACTGCTAAAATGCCACCCAGCTTGCAAAGGCGGCTACGATCCAGTGCCAACGAAAGAAAAGGTTAAAAAAGGGTAAAAAGGTTAAGTATAATGAAGTCAAACTACGTGAGAATATTCTTGATCGCGCTTATTGTCGTGATTTTTATGTCGTTGATGGCGCGTTGGGAGGAGATGTATGCGCCTAAGCAGCCAGCGAAAGTTGATACGCCAGCACAAACAACAGCAGTGCAAAAAGATAACAAAGATGTTGATGCAAATAATGCAGCTGAGCAAAGTGCAACGACGGATGTCACTAAGCAAAACTTTAATAAGACAGACCTAAAACCTATTACATTAAATACAGCGGTGTTTAGTGATCTGCAAATTAGCCCATTAAATGGTGCGATTATTAATGCTGCATTGAAAGATTATAACGTGAGTTTAACGGATAAAAATCCGATGCCGATGTTAAATAATACAGCAGGTAGCAAATACATTGCGCAAAGTGTTATTTACATTAATGGTCAGCCACAAAGTATTGTTTTTGGTCAAGCGCATACAGATAAGGAAGATGATCAAACGATCGTGACTTTGAAGGCAACTGTTCAAGGCTTAGATGTTACACGTCAGTATATTATTAACGATACCACCTATGAAATCACACTTAAGCAAAGTGTTAAAAACACCACTAAAGCGCCATTAAGCGTTAGTTTTGACAATGAAATTACGCGTCAAGTGAAGCCTGAGAGTCATAGCTTTAGTATTTTAGATGCGCATTCTTATTCTTTCCAAGGTGTTGGTTTGTCCTCATCGCAACGCACTTTCCAAAAAGAATCATTTGCAGATTTGGCTAAATCCAATGAAAAAGTTGATGTCTCGACCAATAAAGGTTGGGCGGCGATGATTCAGCATTATTTTGTGAGCCTTTGGGTGCCAAATAATCCAGGCACAAGCTTTAGCGTTTATGCCAATAAGCTTGCCGATAATACCTATCAATCAGGGGTTAAGACACAACCTGTTGTATTAAATGCTGATCAAAGCGTTGAGAATACCAATATTCTCTATACAGGCCCTACAATTACCAAGAATCTTGAAGCGATTGTTAAAGACTTCGGTGCCAATAAGCCAGATGGTTTAGATAAGCTCGTAGACTATGGCATGTTGTCATTTATCTCAGTGATTATCTTTTGGTTGATGACGATTATTCATGGCGTTGTCGCTAACTGGGGATTATCAATTATTCTAGTTACTGTGCTAATTAAACTTTTATTTTACCCGTTGTCTGCCAAAAGCTATAAATCAATGGCAAAAATGCGTATGTTGCAACCGCGAATGAAGAAGTTGCAAGAGCTTTATAAAGGTGATCGCCAGAAGCTTGGGCGCAAGATGATGGAGATGTACAAAGAAGAAAAGGTGAACCCTGCAAGTGGCTGTTTACCGATCTTGATTCAGATTCCTGTGTTTATCGCGCTTTACTGGGTGTTGTTGGAAAGTGTGCAGCTGCGTCAAGCGCCATTTATCTTCTGGATTCATGACTTAGCATCTAAAGATCCGTATTTTATCCTACCGATTTTGATGGGTATCTCGATGTTTGTGCAGCAAAAAATAAGTCCGACGTCAGCCGATCCAACACAAGCAAAAATCATGATGTTGATGCCGGTGATTTTCACGGTGTTCTTTGCGTCATTCCCATCAGGCTTGGTATTGTACTGGTTGACAAACAACGTGATCAGTATTGCGCAACAGTGGTATATCACTAAGAAATATACAGCGATTTACAAAGCAAAACGTGCTTAATCAAAAAAACTTCTAGACATTTATCTCAAAATATATAAAATGCCCTTCGTCTGACGATAATAGCAAGTTGGCACCACCTGATTCCATTCCGAACTCAGAAGTGAAACAGCTTAGCGCTGATGATAGTGTGGCATTCGCCATGTGAAAGTAAGACATCGTCAGGCATCTCAAAAATTCCCAATTTTTTATACAGAGCATTATTCCATTAGTATTTTCGTACAGATTGAGCCATCTGATTGACGCTTATACCCATCACACATTACTTTGCGACCAAGCATCGCAAAATGATTCATGGTGGGTATATTGTAAGCGGTGCGAATTGTATTGATTAATGTTTGCAGCTATTGATTGTTTTCTCATAACTGCAGAACCTTGCTTAGAGAAGCGTTAAAAAAATGAAGATACTATATCTTATAAATACGTTTTAATAATGGTGACAAGATCAATACGATAATGCCAACAGCTAAAGCAACAAGTGCTAAATGGTAGAATACGTTGAAATAAGCAGCAGCTTGTTCGGTGCCATTGCCGCCAACATCGGTAAATGTTGCAATATAGCTGGCAAAGTAGTTACTAAAAGATGATTTAATACCCCATACACCAAATAATACCGCGACGACATCAACCGGTGAGACTTTGCTGATTGCAGCCAGTCCTGTTGGACTGCAAGCCAACTCGCCCATAGTAATTAGCAGATAGCTACCAACAATCCATAGCAATGAAATAGGTGAGCCTTGCATTGCTTCATAAGCGCCAAGTGTTAAGACGCCCATTGCTGCACTTGTTAATAAGATCCCGCTACCCATTTTGGCAAACACGGTTGGGTTCCACTTTGACCAAAGTGCAGCAAAGAAAGGAGCAAGCACAATAATGAAAAATGGATTTAAAGACATCGTGCTTGCCGATGAAATTTCAAAACCAAATAGGTTAAGATCAACTAGACGTTCGGTAAAGAGTAGAACACTCGTGGCCTTTTGCTCAAAAAGGGCAAAGAAAATCATAATGATAAACGACATTTTGACAACTGCTAAAATCGCCAGAATATATTCCTTACCACCTTTGATCGCTTTGTAGAGTAAATATAAGCCAACGAAGCCTGCTACGATATATAGTAGCTTTGAAGTATCTGTTGGGTGAGCAATAAAGTAAGTAAAGACGATCACGGACAACAATGCGCCAACGATTGCTAAAATGCGCGTTAATTTAGAAGCGCTAAATTGATCTTTGGGTAGCACACCTTTCTTTTGACCTAATAGAAAAACACCTAATCCTAGTGCCATTCCAACAGCGGCGGCACCAAAGCCAACATGCCAACCAAAGTATTTTGCGAGCATTGGCACTAAAAGCACGGCAAAGAATGAGCCGAAGTTTACTGCCATATAAAACAAAGTGTAACCCGCGTCGCGACGCTTATCACCTTTATCATATAATCTGCCGATGCTTGCTGCCATTGATGATTTGAAAAAGCCCGTTCCAGCTACAACAAAGGCAAGACCAACGAAGAAACTTGCCTCAACCGTTAATAATAAGTGACCGATCACGATCAGTACACAGCCATATTTAACACTAGTTGTATGTCCAAGGTAAGCATCTGAGATATAGCCGCCAATCACAGGTGCCATATAAACAAAGGCGACATATGCACCATAAGTTAAATAAGCGTCGGTATCACTCATGCCCCAGTATTCGCTTGTTAGATATAAAATCAGTAATGCGCGCATCCCGTAATAGCTAAAGCGCTCCCATACCTCAACGCCAAATAAGTACCATAAACCTTGTGGTTGATTTGCTGTTAGTGCTTTCAACTGTATCTCTCCTCTTTTGAATTCATTTCAGAGTGTAAGTAAATTTTACTGTAAAAGCATGTTTTTTATTTTGTATGCATTTGAGTCTAATCAAAATGTTTTCCAAGTGATTAAGAAAATTTTAAACTTAAGTCTTGCAATTTAAAAAAGATTTGCTAATATGTCCCACAGTTGACGCGGGGTGGAGCAGCCTGGTAGCTCGTCGGGCTCATAACCCGAAGGTCGTTGGTTCGAATCCAGCCCCCGCTACCAACCTAAAAAGAATTTAAGAAATTGCGGGCCCTTATGGGCCTTTTTGTTTTGTAGATAAAAAGGACTCATAGTAGTCCTTTTTTTATATCCCAAGGAGTGTGTTGGAATGTTGGTTGATCAGTTAAAAGCGCTTATTGCGCCAGAAGTAGAGAGCCTTGGATTTATTTTATGGGGGATTGAAATGGATGCGTATTCTGCAGATACTGGCAGCATGACCTTGCGTATTTTTATCGATCATGAAGAAGGCATTTCAATTGATGACTGTCAAGAAGTCAGTCGTGCAGTTGGTGCAATTTTAGATGTTGAAGACCCAATTAGTGGTGCTTATTCGTTGGAAGTGTCTTCTCCGGGGGTGAATCGTCGCGTGTTTAATGCGTTACAGGCAAAAGCCTTGGAGGGTTTTGAGGTTAAAGTGCAATTGCATCAAGCAACAGAGAATAATCGCCGCCGTTTCAAAGGTGTGATTATTTCAGTAGACAATGATGATGTGCTTGTTAAAACAGAAGAAGACGAAGAAATTCGCTTTGATTTTCACAATGTTGACAAAATGCGCGTTGTGCCAAAGTTTTAATCTTTAATAATGTGGATATAGGTGAAAGTTATGAGTAAAGAGTTACTACTGGTTATTGAAACCGTTGCCAATGAGAAGGAAGTCTCAAGAGATTTACTTTTTTCAGCCATGGAAGAAGCCTTGGCGATGGCAACTAAAAAGCGTTTTGAAGAAGATGCCGAAATTGTTGTTAAAATTGATCGTAAAACGGGTGATTATGAAACATATCGTCAATGGCAAATCGTTGATGAAGATCATGAGATTGAGAATTATGCAGCCGAGCTATATGTTGATGTCGCTCAAGAGAAAGGGCATAAGGTAGTCGTTGGTGATGTATTGATGGAACCCGTTGAATCAGTTGAGTTTGGACGCATTGCCGCGATGACTGCTAAGCAAATCATCATGCAAAAAGTGCGTGATGAAGAGCGTCGTTTAATGGTGGCAAAGTTTCGCGATAAAGTTGGCAAGATTGTTTACGGTGAAGTTAAGCGCACTACGCGTGATTTTTTAATTATTGATTTAGGTGAAGACGCTGAGGGTGTGTTGCCTAGAAAAGAGCTATTACCTAAAGAGAATTATCGTTTAAATGATAAATTACGCGCTTGTATCTTACGCATCGATGATGATGGTAAAGGACCACAAATTATTTTGTCACGTGCTAACAAGAAAATGTTGCATGCTTTATTGATTCTTGAAGTGCCTGAAGTTGCTGAAGAGTTGATGGATATTGTTAGTATTGCGCGTGACCCAGGTTCGCGTGCTAAGGTGGCTGTGAAGTCAAATGACAAGCGTATTGATCCTGTGGGCGCATGTGTTGGGATGCGTGGCTCACGTATTCAAGCGATCACAAATGAATTACAAGGTGAGCGTGTCGATATTGTATTATGGGATGATAATCCAGCGCAATTTGTAATGAATTCGTTAGCACCCGCTGAGGTAACTTCTATCGTGCAAGATGAAGATAAGCAAGCGATGCAGGTGGCTGTTAAAGAAGATCAGTTATCACAAGCGATTGGTAAAAGCGGGCAGAATGTGCGCTTGGCAACTGCTTTAACGGGTTGGCATATCAATGTTATCTCAAGCACTGTTGCTGAAAAAGCGCAGCAGGAAGAAGAAGAAAAAACCATGCAACTGTTTATGGAAGCATTGGATATCGATCAAGATATTGCGGAAGTTTTGATTGAGGAAGGTTTTACCAGTCTTGAAGAAGTGGCATATGTGGCACGTGAAGAAATGCTTGAGATTGAAGGTTTTGATAATGAAATCTGTGAAGAGCTACAAGAGCGTGCCAAAACAGCGCTTATTTCACAGGCATTAGCTGCCAATAAACCTGCTGATGACCTTTTAAATATGGAAGGCATGACCGCTGAGTGGGCAGATGCGCTAGCGCAAAAAGATGTGATTACAATGGAAGATTTGGCTGAATTGGCGGTTGATGATTTACGCGAAATTATTTCGATCTCTGAAGATGAGGCAGCAGCTTTGATTATGACTGCGCGCGCGCCTTGGTTTGAAGAGGATAACGAGAAGTAGGAGAAATGTGATGGCAGAGATGACAGTGGCGCAACTAGCCAAACTAATTAAAATTAATGAAAGTGTACTACTTGAGAAATTTGAACAATCAGGTGTACATAAAAAAAGTATCAATGATTTGGTAACTGATGCCGAAAAAAACCAGCTTCTTAGTTTTATCCAAGGTGGTTCGACAGAGAAAAAATCATCAGTAACTTTGCAAAGAAAGACAACTAAGCAGTTGAAAGTCGCTGGAAATCGCAAGGTAAATATTGAAGTGCGTAAAAAGAAAACGCTTGTTACGCAAGTACTTGATGTTGCTGATGAGCAACTCGAAGATGAAGTGCTTATTGGTAAACAACATGAGTCAGTTGATAGTGAGCATGTGAGTGATGATACGCATCATGAATCAGCGATTGAATTAGAGGCGACACAAGAGGCTATTACAGAAAATGATGATGTGACAGAAGAAGTAGTGGTGTCTGAGCAGCCTCAAGCAGATCAAGAAGCAGAAGCAGTGACTGTTGATGATGTGTCTTCAGAAACAAAAGAAGTGAAAGAAGCGAAAGAAGCGAAAGCGCAGGCGGGTAAATCTATTCCTAAACCTAAAAAGCTAGAAAAACCAACAAAAATTGAGAAGTCAGCGGTGGTTGATGAAGTTGTAGATGAAGCAACAAATAGTGGGTTTATGATTACTGAAAAACCGACTGAAAAGCCAAAAAATAATGGTTTTAACATTACTTCAAGACCTGCAGTTGTTGAAGATAAAGAAGTCGCTGATAACAACTCAATTAATGAGGCAAAAGCTACGCATAAAAAAGTGCTTGATAAAACAAAGCGTAGAGCGGATGAAGATGAAGATAATGATTCACGCAAAGGTGCAAAAAAATCAAAATCAGCAGCAGCGAAGAAAGGTTCACGTGGCATGTATGATGATGAGGATGATTATGGTTCAGGATTCTCACGCAAGTCATCTAAGCCAAAGAAGTTGCAACTAAACAAAGTCAAAACGCAGCAGTTTACTAAGCCAGTTGAAAAAGTGATGAAACAAGTAGTACTTTTTGAAGGTATTACAGTTAATGAACTGGCACAAAAGATGGCAGTAAAAGCAGCTGAGCTTATCAAAGTGCTATTTAAAATGGGTGTGATGGCAACGATTAACCAACCATTGGATCAGGAAACTGCGATTTTGATCGTTGAAGAGTTGGGGCATGAATATACATTGCATCGTGATGACACATTAGAGGAAACGGTTGTCGTAGACTCATCAAATCAAGAAGCAATATCACGCGCACCTGTGGTGACAATTATGGGGCATGTTGACCATGGTAAAACCTCCCTTTTGGATTATATTCGTAAAACACGTGTTGCTGTGGGTGAAGCCGGTGGGATTACACAGCATATTGGTGCTTATTCGGTAACAACACAAAAAGGTCAAATTACATTCTTGGATACTCCAGGGCATGAAGCATTTACTGCCATGCGTGCTCGTGGAGCGGGAAGTACTGATATTGTTATTCTTGTGGTAGCGGCCGATGATGGTGTAATGCCGCAGACAAAAGAAGCGATTCAACACGCGCGCGCTGCCGGTGTACCGATTGTCGTTGCAGTGAATAAGATGGATAAGCCAGATGCTGATCCAGATCGCGTTAAAACGGAACTTTCACAGCTTGATGTTATTTCTGAGGAATGGGGCGGAGATGTGATGTTTGCTCACGTTTCAGCGAAATCAGGACTTGGAATTGATACGCTGCTAGATGCCGTGTTATTGCAAGCTGAAGTATTAGAGCTTAAAGCGGTTGATAAAGGTTTAGCAAAAGGTGTCGTTATTGAATCACGTTTAGATAAAGGACGTGGTGCCGTTGCTTCTGTGTTGGTGCAAAGTGGCGAGTTAAATCAGGGTGATATCGTATTATGCAGTACGGAATACGGACGTATACGCATGATGATGAATGATCTTGGGCAAAAAATTGACACAGCAGGTCCGTCAACACCGGTTGAAATCTTAGGTCTTTCGGGTGTGCCAAATGCCGGTGATGAGATGGTTGCGGTTAAAGATGAAAAAACAGCGCGTGAAGTTGCTGAATATAGATCGCAAAAGAAAAAAGATGAGCGTTTAAAGCAACAGCAAGCCAGTAAATTATCAAGCCTATTTGATCGCATGGGTGAGTCGACGGGTGAGCGTCAAACTTTGAATGTCATTGTTAAAGCAGATGTTCAAGGCTCAGTTGAAGCGATTCGTGAATCATTAGTTAAGCTAAGTAATGATGAGATCAAGGTTGATGTGATTGCTTCAGGTATTGGTGGAATTACCATCTCTGATGTGTCTCTTGCCGTCGCTTCTCAAGCGGTGCTTTTTGGTTTTAACGTGCGTGCGGATGCAACGGCGAGAAAACAAGCGGAAACTGATGGTATTGAACTGCGTTATTACAGCATCATTTATGATTTAATCGATGATGTGAAACAAGCGATGTCGGGGATGTTATCACCTGAGTTAAGAGAGCAAATCATCGGTGTTGCTGAGGTGCGTGATGTCTTTAGATCATCGAAGTTTGGTTCGATTGCTGGTTGTATGGTTATTGATGGCGTAATTAAACGTCACAACCCGATTCGTGTATTGCGTGATCAAGTGGTGATTTATGAAGGTTCTTTAGAGTCGTTAAAACGCTTCAAAGATGATGCGGCTGAAGTCAAGAAAGGCATAGAGTGCGGTATTGGCGTTAAGAACTATAATGACGTTAAAGTCGGTGACCAGATCGAAGTCTTTGAAACGGTTGAAATCAAGAGAGAGATATAATTATGGCAAGTAATTCACGCGTTGAGCGTGTTGGTGATGAGATTCAAAAGATCATCGTCGCATTGCTAGCAACTAAGGTGCGTGACCCGCGCTTGCAATGGGTTTCCATTACTGGTGTTGAGGTCTCCAAAGATTTATCTTATGCCAAGGTGTTTTTCTCATCATTAAGCACGGAAACGCATCCATCACAGGTGCTGAAAGCACTAGAATCAGCCAAGGGCTTTTTCCGTACAGCACTTGCCAAAGAGCTGCGTTTGCGTGTCGCACCGGCTTTGCGCTTTTTCTATGATGAATCATTAGCCTATGGTAATAAAATGAATTCGTTAATTGAGAAAGCTCGTCAGGAAGACGAGAAATTTATTCAACAGGAAGAAAATCAAAATGAAAGTAATGATCACAAGGATGGTGATCATGATGAACTGCGCGAAAGGTTGCGTTGATCGCGTATCAGCATTTGTTCTTTAGACCTAAATAAGCTATAGTGCCAAGCAGAAATATCAAGAGTACTTAAGTTCTAGAATTATGGTTCCTGTCATTGCTATAGTCGGTCGTCCGAATGTCGGTAAATCGACACTTTTTAATGCCTTAACACGCACGCGTGATGCGTTGGTTTACGATATGCCGGGGGTGACGCGTGATCGCCAGTATGGTCAAGCGGAATTTGAAGAGCAACCTTTTATCGTCATTGATACCGGTGGCTTGTCTGATAATGATGCCGGTGTTGATGGTTCAATGGCTGATCAATCAATCCTTGCCATTGAGGAGGCGGATCTTGTTTATTTCGTTGTTGATGCGCAAGCTGGCTTGACAGCGGGAGATCTGTATATTGCTGAGCTTCTGCGCACACGTGGTAAGCCTTCGGTATTGGTTATTAATAAAACCGATGGTATGCAGGAAGAGGTTGCCGCAGCTGATTTTTACTCACTGGGTTTTGACGCATTATTTCCCATTGCCGCAAGTCACCGCCGTGGTGTGGGTAATCTATTATCAAATACGTTGTTGCCTTTATGTGATAGAGAGCTGAATGACTCTGAGCATGCTGAAGGAGAAGCCAACAAGCGTGGAATTCGCTTTGCTTTGATAGGTCGTCCAAATGTTGGTAAATCTACACTAACGAATCGTATGTTAGGTGAAGATCGAGTGGTTGTTTATGATATGCCAGGCACCACGATTGATAGTGTTTATATTCCTTTTTCACGCAATGATGAAGATTACACCATTATTGATACTGCAGGGATTCGCCGTAAGGGCAAGGTCAGAGAGACGCTCGAGAAATTCTCGGTGGTTAAAACGCTTCAAGCGATCAAAGATGCTAATGTGGTGATTGTGTTAATCGATGCCAAAGAGGGGCTGACCGATCAAGATATGCATTTGATGGGGTTTGCTTTAAACGCGGGGCGAGCGATGGTTATTGCAGTCAATAAATGGGATGGCATGAGTGCGTCAGATAGAGAAAATCTCAAAGAAGAGATTAATCGTCGCTTAGTGTTTTTAAAAGACTATGTTGATATTCATTTTATCTCAGCGTTACATGGTACTAATGTTGGGCATTTGTTTGCATCATTAAAAAATGCCTATAGAAGTGCCACCAAAAGAATACCAACACCGGAGCTGACACAAGTCTTAAAAATGGCGACACAAGATCATGTACCGCCGATGTCAGGTAAATCAAGGATCAAACTAAAGTATGCTCATATGGGAGGGCACAATCCCCCAGTGATCGTGATTCATGGTAATCAAGTAAATAACCTGCCTGGATCGTATAAGCGTTATCTAGAGAAGTTTTTCCGTGAAGCTTTTAATCTCGTGGGCACGCCGATTAGTTTTGAATTTAAACAATCTGAAAACCCTTATGAACCGACGAAGCAGAGAAAATTAACACCATTGCAACGTTATAGGGATAAGCAGACGCAGAAGGAGAAAATGCAGAAAAAACGTGCGTTAAAGCAATCTAAAGATTAGTTATTTTATGCAGTTAAAAGTCAGTAAACGTCACCATCTTCAGGATGTTAATATTAAATTATCAGGCGCTAAGAATGCTTTGTTGCACTTGCTGTTTGCTAGTTTATTGACTGAAGAAGCAACGACGTTTAATAATGTGCCATCCAGTTTGCGTGATTACCATGCTGTGTGTGATATCTTGCAGGCAATTGGAGGTAAAGTTGATAGCCAAGATGGTATGGCGACTATTGCTGCACCGCAGAAAGTCAACAAAATAGAGCTTTCCAGTAATTACACGCGACGCACACGGACGTCACTGATGCTGCTTGGTGCTTTAGCTAAAAAGGTCAGTGTGTTAAAAATAGGCTACCCTGGCGGATGCTCTTTTAGCGAGCAAAGACCCTTTGATATTCACTTATTAGGTTTTGAAGCGCTAGGGGCAAAGGTCACACATGATGAATATCATATTGTGATTGAACATCAGGCGGATCAATCGGTTGAGCATACATTGCGTTATCCATCGGTGGGCGCAAGCATCAACTTGATGCTATACGCAGCAACAGGAACTGCTCAAGTGAAGCTTAATAACATTGCTTTAGAGCCGGAGGTGATTGAAGTTGCAAGTTTTCTCAATTATGCTGGTGCTAAGATCAAAATTGATCACAGTGCACGCATTATGCAGATCGATGGTGTCGAGAAGCTCTCTGGTGTGACTTTCCGTGTAATGTACGATCGTATCCAAACGATGACTTATGCGGCTTTAGCTTATTTGCATGGTTTAAATGTCTGCGTTGAAGGGGTTGATACCAAAGAGTATATTGCAAAACCGCTGGATGTTTTAAAAAAAATGGGGGCGAAATGGCAATTTGATGCTGAGCATAGCCGGATTTGTTTTTATGGTAAAAAAAGCGTATTAATACCAGTGAACATTACAGCAATGCCTTATCCGGAATTCCCAACGGATTTACAGCCAATTTTTGCGGTGATGTGTGCTAAAGCCGATGGTGTATCTGAAATTACTGATACCGTTTATCCTGAGCGCACCAAGTATGTTGATGAGCTTAAAAAGCTGAACTTTCCGATAGATTACCAAGATAATAAGATCAAAGTGCTCGGCAGTATTGTTGAGCCTTTGCATGCCACGAGTATGAAAAGCTATGATCTAAGAGCTGGAATGGCAGTCGTGATGGGCGCATCGTTATCCGATCAGGTGTGTACGATTACTTCAGCTGAGCAGATTTTTCGTGGCTATGAAAATCTACTTGAGAACCTTACCCACTTTATGCATATCAGCATTGATAAAGAAGAATGATTATGTTTTCCTTGAAATCTTATAATACATACCATATTGAGAGCTTTGCCAAGCATGTGTATTTTCCGCAATCGCTAGATGAAATCATTGAAATATATAAGCGCCACACAAAGGTGATCATCTTGGGTAATGGTAGTAATATCATTTTGACTCAGAGCATGTATGACGATGTTGCATTTATCGTGATTAAGGATCAGTTTAAAAAGATCACTCACGTGAGCGACGGTGTTTATGCTGAAGCTGGTGTATTGTTAAAAGAGTTATCCTTGTATGCTTATGATCATAGTTTAAGTGGTGTTGAGACATTTTTTGATGTGCCGGCAAGTATTGGTGGGGCGATGATTATGAATACTGGCGCTTATGGTGATGAAATCTATGATCATGTGCGCTATGTTGATGTTTTGGATCGTGAGAGCTTTACACAACAGCGGATTGATAAAGCGAATATCGATTATGGCTATCGCTATTCGATGTTTAAAACAAGACCGGTGATTATTCTTGGGGCATGTTTTGATTTATCGGCAAAACCGCAGATAGAAATTAAAGATAAAATGGATAATATCCTGTCACAGCGCCAAGCAAAATTACCCCCTGAGCCAAGTGCAGGAAGCGTGTTTAAGCGCCCTAATTATCATATTACTGTTGGTGAGATGGTTGAAAAGATTGGCTTAAAAGGCTTTCAAATTGGTGGCGCGCAGATATCACCAAAGCACGGTGGTGTGATTATCAATACCGGTAATGCCACAGGACAACAGATACTGCAATTAGTCGAGCATATTAAACAGGAAGTGTTAATGCATTATCAAGTGCAGCTGGAGTTAGAGCAGATCTTGGTTTAACGTGCTGTGCAACAAATCATTGATAGAGGCTATAAGCAGAAATTTTTAAGCCTCAATTTGCCTATCTATGAAATCGGTATTTCCTTTGATCAAGACACGCGTAGCATTAACGGATTTGAGCTTAATAGATCAAAAGAATGATGATAATAATGCTTCAATAAATCAAAATGGATAATTCTTGAAGTTTTTTTTGGATTCTTAAAAAAAACGATGATGTTTTATGGCTGGGCTGCCAGGATTCGAACCTGGGTATGACGGGATCAAAACCCGTTGCCTTACCGCTTGGCGACAGCCCAATATTGATCGTGAAAACCGCTTAGTTAAGGGGTTGACATCGCTCGACAGGTGCAAAGTTTAATGTTTTCACTATCCAACTGTCAACATCTTTTTCTAACTTTTTCTGATTTTGTAAAAGCTGATTGTAATCCGTGCTAAGGAGGTAAAAGCACGCACCTGATCCAGTTAATCTTAGCGCTTGTGCATTGGGTAGTGTTTGTAAATTTTGCCATACCTTTGGGTAAAGCTTTTGAATGACTTCAAGAAAGACATTGTCATGCGCTAGTGGGTTAGTGATTTCTCGATGATTTAATAGCGCTTTATTCTTATTTAATAAGGGATGGTTAAATAACTCCTGAGTGCTGGCATGAAAATCTGGCTTAATAATCAGTGCATATTGTTCGATATAAGCTTTAGGCGTTAGTATCTCACCAATTCCCTCTGCCCAAGCTGCTTGTTGCAGTAAAAATATCGGTACATCGGCACCAAGATTTCGACCAATCTTATGTAACTGCTCATTAGCAAGATGACACTGCCATAATGTGTTAAGGGCAATTAACGTGGTTGCTGCATTGCTACTGCCACCACCTAGACCAGCTCCCATTGGAATATTCTTATCAATATGAATATCGATGCCAGTATGCGCTTTAGCAAACGGCTTTAAAGCGAGTGCTGCTTTGTAGATTAGGTTATCTTCCTTTTGGCTAATGTTAACGTTGCTAGATAGATTGATTTGATGATCTTCTGTAAATGAAAAATATAGAAAATCTTTAAGATCAATAAACTGAAACCAAGTTTGCAGATTATGATAGCCATCATCACGCTTGCTGGTGATATGCAGAAAAAGATTTATTTTGGCATAAGAGGGATAAGTTACGGGTTTAAAAGCCATGATTTAATCACTAGGGTAATTTTTAAATCATCACCATAACGAAATATGATTTTCTCAGCAAGCGGATATTGCGTGTCATACAGCATATAGTCTTTATATTGGATTTGCCAACCTTGCTGTTTAAGATTTTGTACTAGACCAAAGTTGTTAAGCGTTTTGCGATAAGGCACTTGTGGTATATATAAACCACGCGCCCAATAATATAAGCCTTCAATCGGTAAACTCCAGCCAAGTTGTGATTGCATAAGCGCTTCAAGACTTTGTGATTTAATTACTTCACCATTACTACGCTTAAGCTCTACTTGATGATTGTCACCTGAGAAAGTCATAGCACCTATGCCTAATGGTCCATAAATCTGAATCCAGAAATCTTGCTTGTTTTGCTTCCAGATGAAATTAGCAGATTCACCTTTGTGATTGATGATAATGCCAATCACACCAGATGCTTGCCATTGGGTTAGTTTCTGTAGGTTTTTCTGATAGCTCTGCCAAGCTTGGGCTAGCTTGAGCTCAGTATTTTGATTCGGTTGAAAACTTTGTTTGTATGCTATATTTTCTTGATTTGTGACGATGAGAGTAAGTGGTGTTTTAGGTGTGCTTATTGTAGTACAACCTGTTATTAATAAAAGAAAGAAGGTAATCAAAGAATATAAAGCGATGGTAGGGGTAATATGTCTTTTAAACATTAGCCTTAGACCCCAAGCTCTTTTTTATGTATCTGCATGACTTCAGCGTAGTTTTGGGCATTGGCTTTAATATAAGCCTTTTCACTGTCTTTTAATGGGCGAGATTGAGTCGCGGGTGAACCAATATATAAAAAACCTGATTCAAGAGTTTTACCTGGTGGCACCAGAGAGCCCGCGCCAACAATGACATCATCTTCGATAATCGCGCCATCCAAAATAATCGCACCCATGCCGATTAAGACACGATTGCCGATATGGCAGCCATGGATAACCGTGCTGTGCCCAATGGTGACCTCGTCACCTATGCGTGTATCGTAACCCGTGCCGGGGTTGTCAAGAAATTGTGTGGTATGCAAAATCGAGTTATCTTGGATATTGGTTTTATAACCGACGGTGATATTTAAGAGATCACCGCGAATGCTAACATTAGGCCACACAGAGCACATCTTGCCAATAGAGACATCGCCGGTGACAGTTGCCATTGGGTCAATAAATGCCTCTTTAGCAATACTTGGTGTTTTGCCATTAAATGAACGAACGGGCATGGTAATAGTCTTTTGTTTTAATTGAATAAAAGGCAATATATACCCAACACAAACCATTTTCCAGAGTTTCTTGCTTCTCCTTTTGCGTGATTTTATCAGATTGAACTTTGGTTATAGTATTAACTATCGCCTGCAGTCCAATCTGATAAAATCTTCACAAATTGCTTTGCAACCAAGCACCATAAAATGGCTTGTGTTGGGTATTCACAAGCCAAGCTAGGATAAAAAGGATGATTATGAAGGTAAGTATTATTGGTGTTGGTGCCATTGGTGGATTTATCGGCGTGCGCTTACAAAATGCAGGTATTGCAGTGCAGTTGGTTTTAAAGCAAAAGCCAAAAAATCAACAAGCAGTTGACCTTGCCATCACTGGTGGTATGGCGCTTGCTGCAAGTTTTAAGGATATCGTTGATTGCGTTGAAGATATTGATGGTGATCTTATTTTTATTTGCACCAAGTCAACTGCAAATAGTGTGTTATTTGAATCGTTGAAAAATGTGCGTAACAAATGGATTGTATTGCTGCAAAATGGAATTAATGAAGAGGATAAGCTCAGACAATATTTGGATGAGAGTAATACAATCATTGGCGCAATAAGCCATATTAAAGTGAGTAAAAAAGGTAGTGAAATCACGTGGCATAATCAGTTATGTAATATCGATTATGCCTATATGCAGCCAAGAAACAATATAAGCGTTGATCGTCTGTTGAGTAAGGCTTTTATTGAAGCGAATAAGAAAGAGAGTGTATTGGACTTACGCTTTCATAAGTTACTTGTGAGTGCGCCATGCAATGGTGCATCGGTTGTGTTTCAAGCAGATATGAATACCTTGGCAAATAATCCACAGATTGCGCAGATGATTCGTCAGATTGCGCTTGAGGTTATTGCGGTAGCTCATGCTTATAAGGTTGCGCTTAATGTTGAAGCAATTGATAATCTACTTGTTGCTTTAGCCAAGCCTGAGTACAGTGGCGCTTATTTTAGTATGTGGTATGACTACAATGAAAATAAACCGATGGAGCTTGGTAGTATTTATGAGAATGTGCTGGAAATGGCGCGCTTAAAGGATCTAGAAATGCCAATGCTTGAGCGCTTATATGGGCAGTTAATGTGTTTAGAAATGAAAAAGCTAAGTGTTGATCACAAGGATACGATTAAAGGAATGTTTGGATAGTTTTTCGTGTCAAAATGTGTTGAATGTAAATCATTCCTCTCGTTTGACTTGGTCATCAGTAGTTGTAAGTTCTTAAAAAGAAACACTGTAAAATGCTTGGCAACTGGTATAAGCTGACACCATAGGAAATAGCTACAACATCTTATGCATTTAGATTTTAAACATTTTGTTTTTGACTTAGACAACACGCTTTATTCAGCAAGTTCGGCATTTTTTGATTTGCAATTACGCAATATGTCGGACTTTATTATTGAAAAATTAAAAGTAACCCGCAAAGAAGCCGATTTTTTGCGTGAAGAATACTATCACAGCTTTGGCACCACAATGCACGGTTTAATGCATCATCATGCGATTGATCCATATGAGTTCTTGGCAGTGATTGATAATGTGCCATTGGAGCGTTTGCGCTTGGATGATGAGCTTTTAGGCATGTTGAATGATTTGAAAGCAAAAGGTAAACACTTATCTATTTTCACGAATGGTTCGCTTTATCATGCGGATCGGGTGATGTCGAAACTGTCCCTTAATCAAGTGATTGAAGATGTTGTGACATTAGAGTGCACGGGACTTGTGCCTAAGCCAGATCCTAAAGCGTATCAATTTTGCTTTGAGCGTTTGAATATAGATCCTAAAAAAGCAGTATTTTTTGAAGACTCATCGCATAACTTAATCCCAGCTAAGCAGATGGGGATGGCAACGGTGCTTGTTAACGCTGATGACATGGCGCATGCGCGTTTTATTGCGCACCCTGAGATTGATTATTTTGTGCAAGATGTACCGTCTTTCCTAAAAGGGGACTTTTTAGAAAAACGTGTTTAGGAGGTTGATGTGCCAATAAAGGATTATTTAGATAAAGTAAAGCCTTATGACAACTACTATCGCGGCAAGTTAGCAACACATTTACCAATGGCATTCATTGCGCTGAATGAAATGGGCGCGAATGATTGTCAAATGCAGAAATTTTTCGAGTATTACAAGCCAAAGTTGGAAATAAAGCCTGCTAGAAACATGATGATCTCTCAAGATAATTGGCAAGCGTACTGTTTTAAAGAAAAGCATTTTGTTGATTTAGAAGTCTTTTTTGCGAGTGAAATTGAAAAAGAGGGTGTTGATAAAGTATTAAATAAATATTTGCCAAGACTCAGTCAAAATCTAACATCAGCAGCATTTCACCCATTGATCAGACTCGCTTTTGCTATTCAGGCTGAGAGTCAAAGTGAAATTGTTGCTGCTTTGGCATATCTTGCAGATGCTTGTTTAGTGATTACGCCACAATTGGTAACTAATACTACTTCGTCTGAGAAAAAAGCGTTTGATGCTTTTGCAATCTTAGAGGCGTTGAGACAGAATGGACAAGTGATCAAAGTGCATAAAATCAATGGTTTAATTGCAGATCGTATGCGCTATATTGATGGATTATCTGAGTTTAATAGTGTGTTCAATACACTGGCAAATGATCATTGGACGCTTACAGCAATAGCTGACTTATCCTTGAATTTATACTTGCGGACTAATAATTTCACGGCATTGCATGCGCTGACAGGAACGCAAGCCTTGAGAGTTGTTTTACCTTATATTTATAAAGAGAAACAACAGATTGTGCTCCATCAGTAGTTCCCGCTGAAAAACTCTCTGAAAGCCTATGGTTGAAAGGTTTATTAGAAAAGAGATTACGAAAATCATTTTCTGGAGACCTTGATTTATCTAGTCTTGAGAGGTTAGTGGGAATTGCTGGTGCTCCATAATTTTACGCGCGGTATTATTGCAGCAGCAGTAACCTTGCCAGTGACGATTTCTTTCTTAGCACAGGAAGTCATAGAGTTTAATGACGTACCTGATTGGCAAGAAATTTTCAAACAGGTTTTAGCTTTGGAGCATGATAAGGGTTGGGAGCATGCGATTAAGTTGAGTTTTAGCGCTTATTTGGAGTCAAAATGCTATCCGGAAAATGAGCATAAATATCGATACGTTGCAGCAAGGCGTTGTAGACTTCAGGTTTAGCAGTTTATTTTTATCATTCCTATCGAGGAAAGTAGGATCATCCTAGACGCTCTTATGGGCTAGATTATTATACGCCATTGACTTACTTTTGAGTGTACTCTAAACTGAGCGGTAAGTGAGCCATACTGGGTGTGTGAAATTGATCTTTATTGAAACAGATATTTTTACTGAAGATGTAAAGTCATTACTTAGCGATGATGAATATGCTGAGTTTCAGGTCTATTTGGCAGAGAATCCTTTAATTGGTAATCTGATACAGCAAACTGGGGGATTAAGAAAAGTTAGATGGTCAGTAAGGGGTAAAGGTAAAAGAGGTGGTGTTAGAGTTATATACTATTATGTATTGCCTGACTCACAGATCCGACTTTTATTAATTTACCAAAAAGGTAAGCAAGATGATTTGACACCAGAGCAAAAGAAAATATTAAGGCAATTAAATGAAAGGTGGCAGTGATGGAAAATAAACTATTTAATCGATTAATTGAAAGTATGCAGCAAATGAATGAAATCATAGATGGAGAGCGTGCCCCATCGCGTGAATTCACAATCAATGCAATGCAAGTAAAAGAGATTCGCAATAAAACGGGACTATCTCAGGCAAAATTCTCCAGATTAATTAATGTAAAGTTACCAACGCTAAGAAATTGGGAGCAAGGGCGCAGAGAACCTACAGGCCCTGCTAAAGCCTTGCTAAAAGCGATATCAAAAGATCCAAAACATGTTTTGCTTGCTTTATCCCAATAACAGAAGATCTAGATAAAACCACTTAATGCTGACTATAAACTTGATGCGTTGAATCAATTGTTAAACGTGTTGCAACTTCTTTGATTTTTGAAGCAATGACGCGAGCGATTGCACTATGACTGCTTTGGATATTTTGCAGAATATTATATTCATATTGCACAGAATGATATTGTGGTAGGACTTGTACAATATTAGCATTTTGTAAGTGTGGCATATTAAAGGAGCGTTTAGGACACAAGCCAATACCGTGACCAGCAATAATCATTTGTGGGATTAATGACAAGATATCGACAGTAAGCTTGCCCTTTACCGATACTTTATATTCATTTTTGTATTTATCATAAAATGTCCAAATATTCTTATCCCACATGTTGGGATATAGACAGTTGTGATTAGCCAACTCTTCTAATGTCTGAGGCATGCCATGCTTGGCAATATACTCTTCTGATGCAAATAATGCCAAATGGTCATGACAGGATTGCACCAGTTGCCATGCATCTTCTTGGATCAAATGATAATACGAAGATTCCATGAGGATAATATCATATTGATGAGACATCATCTTAATGGTGTGTGCGTTACTATCCAGTGTTGGTAAGGTATAGCTATCAATTTCAAGCGTATAGTTTGGAAACTTCTGACATAGCTCAGGATAAACATAATTAATAAAAAACATACTCATCCCAACAGATAGCAATGCCTTTACGGTATGATTCTTGCTGTCATTTAACGTGTTAGATAGCGCAATATCATCAACAACATGCGAAAGATCGCTATAGAGCTTCTTGGTGCGTTGATAAAGCTCTTGTCCGGCATAAGTTAACTCAAGCCCTTTATTGCTGCGATGAAAAAGCTTGGTTTTTAAGCTGTCTTCAAGCTTGGTCACTTGACGCAAAATCGTTGTGTGTGTTGTTGAGAGTGCCTTGGCAGCCTCTAAGAATGATGTTTTCTGTACTACGATATTGAAAGTGTATAAATCGTTAAAACAACGTGTCATCGTTTTTACCTTTTGCTTAAACCTTGAGTTGCTGGGAATTGTAAAAAAATGCATGTAACTAAAAAGGCGCAATAGTGTAATAAAAATGTAAAAGAAAAAGCCTTAAGAGCAATAATTTGCTTAAGTCGAGTAAGTTGCATCTAAGCTGTGCGGGTGAGGGGTGTATATGCCCACCACTGACGTGGCTTATGGCAGTGACTTTTTTCCCGCAAAAAAGTCACCAAAAAGCTCGCCCTACAAGTTTTGTTAACGCCAATTCCATGGGATTTTTGCAAACTCGTTACACTCAAACATGCAAAAATATAATCCATGGTATTCGGCGCAAAACTTTAATGGGCATTAAGACAGCCAATCAAAGTCATGTTTGGAAAGATTGCCATAGCAAATTTTAGTTTTTAAAGGAGAGGCGTACGGCGTACGCCCAATAGATTTAGTTGTTGCCGGTAAAACCATTGATGAAGTTAGTAATCAATGAGTTTTTGGTATCAGCTACAGGAACATCACCATCAATCGTCCACATGATCGCACCACCAATACCTTGTTCTTGTGCATAGCGACCGTAATCTTTAGCATCAGCACCGGATGTATAGAAGAATACACTGGTGTTTTTGGCAAGTTTGTTTGCGTAAATATCTTGCCAGTAGCTCGAGATCGTTGCTGGAGTGATGCCAAAAAGCCCTGTTGGTTGCGGTACTTTCAAGCCATTGATAACCGCTGTTGAACCAACATGATAGGTCTTACCATCTTTCTCAACCGTGAAGTCATAAGTGTCTTCTGGTTTTGCAAACTGTAGTAGGTAGCGATTATTAAAGCTTGAGGCGCAACGGTTTGAAGCAGTAAGACTTGTGCTACAATCCGCGCGATCCAAGTCACCTGCTAAAACATATGAATTCTCAGGAGTGTAATGATTAGCAAAGCCATGATTATTTGCTAAGGTGCTTGGACCATTGATTGCACGCGAGTAAGCAGCAAGCCCCATATTGATCTTTTGCTTATTGTCTGGCATAGCTGTTATAGCTGCATCGACGGCTTTGGCAATCGTAAAGTCGTCCTTCGAACCTCCTTCAGGTTGGAACAATGATTGATTGAAACCTGTTTTACCACCAGATGCTTGAGCAACAGTTAAGTCATAAGTCATTAGGTTAAGAGATTCTAGGTTATCAATATTTGTCTTACTTAATACTGAATCTTTAAGCGCATTAATAATATCAGGATCTCCTTGGATGGTTAATGACACCTTTAATGGAGCGCCTGATTTGGTTTTAACGTTCTCATGCAATGCATTAATGACATTTGCTAATTCTCCCTTCATAAAGTCAAAGAAGTAATCTGTTTTACCATCGTTTTCGACATCTAAATCAACCTCAGTGATATTAAAGTGATCAGCTAATGCTTGAACAGAGTCTACTAAATTCTGAATGTTTGCAGGATGTCGATAAACTCCCCAATTAATAGCATCCCAACCACCAATAGAAACAATTTTATCAAGGTCTTTATTGTATTGATCAAGATTAGCAAAGGCATCGAAGTTACCAAAGTTCATATACCACTCTAAATCATCACCTGTATTAACACGTGTGTCTGTTGTACAAATTCTAAAGTTCATATCTGAAGCATTACACCAATCGTTATTACCGCCATCACCCAGTTTGTCACTTTTTAAGTCACTCCAAGAGTCACTAAAGTGAATGGCTCCTAATGACGCACCTTTAGGTTTAAGATCTTCGTTGTCATAGACAAATAAGAATGCATAAGCAACCCCTGTTAACTGTTTTACCTTTTCTGCCATGTCGGTATTTTGAAGTGCGATAGTTTGCTTATCACCCTTATCAATCATGTCACAAGTTGTGTCACTTGTTGCCTGATAGATAGGTGCTCCAGTGGCAGGGAAAGCATCTTTACGTGGAATAGGGTATGAGGTGTAAGGAATGGCATGCCCTGGTCCCCCCACTCCGCCAACACAGGAGTTATTACCATAAACACCATAGTTTGTGACATAACCAATTAACTTGGGCTTTGATTTTGGCGGTGTGGCATCAGGAATCTCAATTCCTTTACCATTAGGAAATACTGCTGTAGGTGCCACTAATGTATCGTTATCTTGAAGATAAACTTGAATCTGACGTCCTGTTTGATCGGAGTTAAGATTTTTCACATAGAGCTCATACTGACTCATGCCATCGAACCAGCCGCACTCCCCATCTAGTTTGTTGCCACTCTTATCAACAACTGCACATGTAATACCAGTTTTTAATATTGCTTGATCTTCTTGCGGCACATTCACGGCAGGGACTTTGCTAAGATCTAATGGTCCATTTAAACCCCATGTCTGGCCATTTAATTTAGTTTCATCCCAAAACTCAAAAAACACTTCATTTCTAAATCCTTCATAATCACTGACATCAATATAAGCGTAATTAGTTGGATAAACTGTCAGATGTTCGTACCAGTTAAATTCAGGGAATGCTTCACCTAGTTTAGTCACTGTGTAAACTTGATCATTAAGGGGGGCATTATCATCTTGTATTTGCCATGTAGATGAATCTTTTAATTGGGTTAACTGGATTTGTTTGCCATTGTTTTCAGCAAAGCTTTCAGCTTTTAAACCCGAAGCTCGATTAAAAACTTGGGGGAATTTTACCTGCTTAATCGATTTAGCTATATGTGCATCGTTATCGTTATCTGTTACGATAAAATCAAGAGAGACATCATGCTCATCAATCACAGGGAAAGGAAGATGCTGATTTTTAGTGGTGAGATCATGTGCCTGAAGTTTAGGATCAGTTGTTGAGGCATCATGCGCGGTAATCTTGACACTGAAGCTTGGCATACTGATCTTGCCATCTTTATTGGTGTATTTGTACTCAGTCACCGAAGCAAATATGTCTCTCGTGTTTACCTCAAGACGACAATCACTTCCTGTGACAACAGTATTAGTTTGATCGTCATACACCTCACAACTGTAATCGACTTGATCCGATGTGCTGCCATCTTCATGAACAACTACGGCTGTTGGCGAGAATACACCTGCAACAGGGTAGTTATCTTTTTCTTGATCTTTACCTTTGGCATTGCCAAATCCAGCTGATTGCTCTGACCATTGGATGACATTCTGCCCGGGTTCATTTGCCCCGATAATGGTTAAATTATTATAACTACGGGTAACATTTGTCCCTTGTTGGGTGAACGTCAGGTTAATGGTGTGTGTTTTAAATATACTATCACCCGTTGCTGTAAATGCTAATACGCCATTATTTAAGCTACAACTCACATTAGGATCCAACTGTCCATCAACAAACGCCTCACAGCTTGCTTTGACATCATCATCTTGTGCATTGACAAATTCATTTCCTGATTTCATATGACCGAAATGGACGTTGATATCGGCAAGTTGAAATTGCCCTTTGTCGTCAAATTGTGCATCACTTGGCCAACTGTTTGCGTTTAGCCAATTGATATAGTCATCCGTATCTACGGTAATAATTGGTTGAGCAGTATCATATTGCGCTTGGATTGAGGTGTTCTTAGTATCGTCTGCTAAATATTGGTAGCTCTTAGCTTGGGCTAATGACTCTTGTCCTTTATCTACTTTGTTGTCAACGGTATAAGTTTTACAAGCCGTTTGATCGTCATCACCTGCGGCAATAGTTACACTAAATGGATCATCATTAAGTTTTAAACCCTGACGCAAGTTCTGATTCATATCATTTTGTGCATAAAAAACAGTGACGCCCTCATTGTAGTCTCTGGTGATTTCAGCACAAAGTTGCAGTTGTGATCCACTGGCAATCTCTTGATTTGTATCAATTGTATTGTTATTCATGTCGCGTAAAAAGAACTTCACGGGCACTTTGATATTAAGACCATGTGGAATATTATCTTCAGTGACTTCAAAATCCTGTTTGCCATCGATGCTAATCACCTCAAAATGGTGGATACCTGAAATATTGCCACTAGATTTAATCTTACTCGCATCAAAAGGAATATGTACATAACCATTAGTGTCTGTCATAACATTGATCAAATACGTGTTATTACCTTGATCAATCGCACCTGCTAAAATATTGCTAGTACCCATTTGTGAGGCTGTTTCGCCATCACGCGGGTTTAAGTCTTCTTTGAGCACTAAGGCAAATCCACCATTAGCAGCACCAATGCCTGCAACGCGTTTTAGAGCCTGTTTGTTGATTACAACATCAATGCCTGTGCCTGAAATTTTACCTTCTTCAATGCTGCCACCTGTTGCATTAGGAATGCTAATTTGCACACCAAGTTTCGTTACAGGTATCGGTGATGGCGGTGTGTCACCACCTCCACCCCCGCCGCCACAAGCGCTAAGGGTTAATAACGAACCTAAGAGTAAAGAGGGTAATAGTCCTTTTTTAAACTTGCCCATGGATTTGTCTGTATTTGTATTTTTCATTGTTTCTCCGATATGATTAATGATGTGGTTGAACACTTGTGTAGTATGTTTTGTGATCGTTAAATAAGCTGTGAAGTGAATGTAAAATATATGTAAATATCGCTAGTCATAAATATCCTCCACTTCATAAAGAAGGGCAGGGTCGCCATGCTGATTAAACTGAATTTGCTCTAAATGATTTATGTTAAATGCAACTTTAAGCTCAAGAAGATGGTGTAATTGAAAGCAATGGACTTGCAAGTAACAGTGTATCTCCATAGGTGTAAGCATTAGCAAATCCGCCATGATTATACTCTGCGGTATAACCAGAGTTGCTTAATTTTTGCCAGCTATTAGTGCCATTTTTTTGTATGTATAAGCAAGAACCGCCAATAATAGGATCAGCACCCAGCGCATATAAGTTATTCTCATCATCATGTGAAATGGTTTGTGTAGAAGGGGGCAAACTTATAGTAGTCGCACTCGAGTTCAATAGGTTATAGCGCCACATTGTGTTATCAACTCGTGCGTAAATATAGTTATCTGTTAAATCAATCGAGTAGACTTTTCCAGAAAGTGTTCTTGTGTAGCTTGGGGATACTGTCTGGTTATTATTAGCGCTTAACAATGTATTAACATCAAAGGTTAAAAATGCGCGACGGTATGTGCTTGTAACACCATACTCCCACGAGTCTGCATGAAGTACTAAATACTGTCCATTTGGCGTGACTTTAAACATCTCGGATACTAAGGTTAGGTACGAAGGGTTATCTTTAATCCAAAAGCCAGATGGGTAATTAAAGTTTAGCTTTTTGCAGGTTTGGTTCGTATTGCACACTAATATAACGCCTTGCGCATTATTGGCGTTGACCCCATAGACATTATCGTTCCAACGTGGATAGATGAAATAATCATTGCTATTAGGAATTGTTGCTGATTTGGTAATACTATTAAACCAATTGGTATTAAGACTGTCTTTTAACTTAAACCAACTTTTACCCAAGTCGATGCTTTGCTGTACTGCGCGTGAATTTAAAACAAGTCCGCTACCGAGAGCTCCAGAAATACTACTTACTTCATTTGAGGTTAAATTGTTCATATTCTGAACTTTGTATAAATATTTAAAGCCATTACTATCAACGCCTGTATAGTTATCTTGAGGGTAAAAAGTATAAAGCAGTTGGCTAGGGCTGCTATTGTCATATCTAAGTAATGCAATTTGACCATCACCAAAGCTGCGCATATTTAAGATTCTTCCTTCTTGCCTAAACTCTGGTGTTGAAAATAAAACACTTAAAGGTTCATTGGCTGATTTATCAGAGATGTTTTTAATGGATGCTTGTGTGTTATCAAAAAAGCCATACTGGAAGATATCCCAATAATGCGGGGTATATAAAAAGGTTTTTGCCATGAGCGTATAATTAGCTGTGATAGGCAGTTTCTGATCGGCAGTTGCCGTAATTGTAATACTTGTTGTTTTGGGTTGAGAGGCATCAAAGCTTTTAGGCGTGTAGTAATAATATGAGCAGGATTGACCTGATAAAAGGGTATCTGCGCAGCTATCTGCCATCGCACGCGCCTTGATATAATTATTACCAGTAAATGAGTTCGTTAAGCTAACGTTGTTTGAATCATCATTATGCACATTAAGCTTAATGGTGTTTGGATGATTTTCGTTATATTGCGTATCTTCACTTATCGTAATACTTGATGGAGGGACCACATAAAAGCTTTTTGAGGTCACATTATCAATATTAGATGTGATATCCGGTGTGATATTAATTTTATACTCACCAGATTGTACTGCTTGAGATTTATTGATGGTAAATGTTTTATCACCGTGAGCAGGAATAATCGTGTCAATGACGTTTTTAGTAGAAAAACCACTGACTGCTTGGTCAGTCGTATCACTAAAGCCATACTGCGCTTTTGTAATATCAGCATCAAAGGGACTCGTGTTTGTCACAAGGACATCGATATCTTGTAGCGTGTTCTCACGGAAGTAATCCGTTGGTGTATTTGTACCAAGATCTTTTAAGACAAGGGATAATGAGGCATTTGGGATTGTTACCTCATGGTTGAGTGTAAACATATTGCCATCTTCTTTATTCCCAAAGTAATAGGATAAAGATAGGGTGTTTGTAGTAATTCTTGATGCTTTGGCTGATGCGCTCACTTCTAAGGTTACATGACAGCTTTCATCATGCAAAAGGGTCGATAAATGGCAGGTCTCACTCTTGAGGTTAACGCCATCAGGTAGTTGCGTTGTATCAACCTGCTCGACGGTCACAGCTTGAGCGTCATTATTGGTCAATGTGTAGGTGTAATCATCTGGTTTATCAATTGGTTTATCAATGATGAAACTCGTCCCTTCATTCACATTGATATAAACAGGTTGTGGAATAATATTCTCTGCCGTAATTAAAATAGCAGGCGTGTCAGTGTTTTCTAAGTGACGAATATCATCAGCAGTAAACAAAGCACCTGCTTTAAATGAAATTACAAATGTTTGTGTTTGCTCAGGTAATAATTTATTGATGCTCAGGGTTGATTTATCAATATCTACTAATGGCAAAACTGTATCAGCAACGACAAGTGTCAGTTGAGCAATATCTTTGACATCGCCTTGACTTCCTTTATGCGTAACCGGAATGGTAATACTTTTTGGTGCTGATTGATCACTTAAAACAGCAGCTGTTGAAATATCAGCATAAGGTGCATCGATAAGCTGGACATTGGTTTTAAGTGCAAGTGTGAGGGTGTGTGATACTTCGGTACTGCTATTATTGTTACGAAAGTTAAGCGTAAATTGCCCATTACCTGAAAGCAATGAATCAGTTTCGATATTGATTTGGCAAGACTGATGAGGTGCTAGCACATCACAGTTATTGTTGGTGATTTTTACACCTTGAGGCAGTTGATCTTCACTGATGGAGATGATTTTATAACTGTCATCGGGGTCATTATTGGTTAGCGTGTATTGATAGCTTTTGCTTGGTAAAAGGGTGGTGTCTCCGGCAATCTCAAGACTACTACTATAGCGAAACACTGGGGTAATACTAATACTATCACCTGTGTTTGTGTCATTGGCGACCACTTGGATCAGTTGAGTTTGTAAGTTGTTATTTAGCGCATCCGCAAATACTGTTAGCGCATTATCATCTTTAAAAGTTAAGGTAAGTGTTTTTGTGCCACCTAAATCAAGTGAAAAGCTTGGCGTTTCAGAGTCAATATAGGGCTTTAGGTCATCCACAATTTGAAAATGTATATTTGCCAAAGCATTGCCAACAAAGTTGCCATTGGGCAGTTTAGCAATACCAATGTTTTGAATGTCGAACTGTGTCTTATTTCCTGCAAAGATGTTATGGGGAATGTTATTGTCTGTGATTAAACGGTTACCACCAAGAATATTGATGGGTGTGATGTAATCGTTTGGCTGATACGAAAATCCTTGCTGATGATAGGTGATATACCAAGGAATAGTAGTACTAACCTTAATAGATGAATCAAAAAGTAGTTGGCAGGCTGTATTCGCAGCTAGCGCTTTAATGTTATCAGTTAAATGATAAAAACAGCTATTTTCTGCCACAGTATTAAACGCAAGCTCAGGTTTATCTAAAAATGCGCTAAAGTCAACATTAAACGCATGAGCGGAGATATTGCTAATTGTGCCCAAATTAATACTAGGCTTATAATCACCGGCGGAAGGCAAGTGTGTAATCGAGTCTTGTCGAGTAATATTAAGCGGAAGTTTAACCTCAATATTTGGCGTAATACTGTGAGAGTTGCTACCCATAATTTGCAGTGCATTTAATGATTGATTGTTGTTAAGCGCGGATATCAACAGGTCAATTTGTTTACTGGATAAATTCGCTTTTGGTTTTAACCATAGCGGTGTTGATAGTGTCTCATCTGGTGCCAAGGTGGTGTAATCAATCAGCCTTGAGTTATTGATATCAATAAGATCCGCTAAGGTGATAGCAGCACCATCTAGTTGACCGATTGTTTTAGTGGTATCGATAATGATCTGAGGGGTGTTTATATAGTTCTTACCAGTATTTTTTATATCAAGCTGAATGTCCTCTGGCATAATGGCACTTACTGCTTGAGTAAGTGCTATTGTACTCATATTTGTCGTCGGTTTATCGACTTTTTGTCTATCAATCGCAATACTGAGCTTTTCACCTGAGGCAAAATGAATATTAAGCCCCGGAGTACTATTTTGTAGAGATTGCAAAGAAGCTTTTTGTTCTACGTTCACAGATGGCAACTCATGTAAGTATACATAGCAACGTCCAGTTCGCGCTGCCAGTACTAAACCACTGCGACAGCTATTGATTTCTGTCGTATCCAAGACATAATTGTTGTCAGAGAAATCAAAGGAGCTAATGACCTGATCTTCATTGCCAATATTTTTGATCTCATAGATATAACTTGCACTAAGTCCCAAGATACTCTCTTTTGGATTCGTTTCGCTAGCACTATAGGTTAGATTGGTAATAGGTATAGGTGTTGGCGTTGGTGAAGGTGAAGGGGTGTCTGAGGAACCACCGCCTCCACCTCCCCCGCAACCGGCAAGTGTTAATGATAATAACAAAATGATTTTGGGTAAGGTTTTCTTTTTCATAATTGCCTCAAAAATGGTTATACAGCATGGTTATGTTTTAACCGTTATTATTTAATAAATACGTTCTTTTTGTGTACAAATGTTGACGCACAACGCTGTGCATTAATATTTCAGATAGAAATTCTGTAAAATGATTAACGAACGGTATATGACTTGCATTTTTATATTTTATCGCTAACCTCAGATAAGCTTTTAAGGATTAAACAGACAAGGAGAACTAAATATGATCAAGAGCAAAATAATAAAACTCACTGGCTTAAGTATCTTCTTGATTGGTGCTAGTGTTTTTGCCAACGATATGCCACAAGCAACTCGATTGATGCTTGATATTAACTCGACACCTCAAAATCCAACGACTTTTCATTGCACCGTTCAATTTCCTGAAAAAAATTACAATCCAAGTTATTCAGATCGTATTGTGATGATGAATTACGGACAAATGATCAAAGGTTTTGGAAATAATGAAGCCAATGATCTAAAGAGCATAGATCGAGGCAGATTGCTGACAACATCTAAAGTTCTAAATAATATATATTTTGAAGCATATCATGACCCATCTGCATTTTATAAAGAGATCCCTGGATTTGTTGATGTGATGGTGGGTGTTCCTGATGCAAAAGTTAGTTGTACTAAAGGGAAGGGTAAGCGTATTTCTAACTTACTTGGCACTAAACCAACTGAAAATGAGCGCTTATTAGTTGAGGGGACATTTGGCTAAAGGCATAGTGCTTTGTCTAAACTATCAACCAATCATTAATTCTCAAGAAAATTGTTTATTCAATATTATCAATATCTGAAAAACTAAGATTGCCACCTTTGTATGACTGATCTAGGAAAGAATAATTAGAGTCATTATCCATCATCCCTTGTGTTTCAGATATTTCTTTAATTGATTCAACTTTAGATTCTGAACTTTCTGTTAATGAAGCTGAACTGGAGCTTGGTTGAGGTTGGTAGTCTCCAATCGCTTCGTTGATATCCGCTAACGTAGCTTTAGATAATCCAAAATTTCCTAGCCGTCTTAGCGCTGTCCCTTTAAATGAACTTGTACCGATATTATATTTATTTGTTCTTTTAAATAACCATCTATCAAGCTTTACCCATATACTTTTATCCTGATAAGCATTGTTATACTTAAAGTCAATGCCCGTGGCTTTTGAATGAATATAACCTTTAGCAATTTCTTTTAATGGGAAAACAAGAGGACCTACCAATACAGTCCATACTGTATTGTTAGCTATAGATTTAGCATAAGCTAGACTCCGTATTTTAACTTTAAACGAAGCAGTTGAAAGCTCGCCAAATTCAGCACCAGGATATGATCCTGCAAGTATCATAGCTGTTTCGGTTGTTAGACTACCTAGGGACTGTGCCATATTGTCAGTATTACCATTAATTCCTGATTGTATTGAGTTTTTAATACTTCCAACAAGCATTGTTCTATCGACGGCATATTCAAAAGAACCGACGTTATTGCCAGCGCCTAGCCCCCAAGCAAGATTACCAACAAAACCAATAGATGAATGCGCAACGCCTTTGAAATATTCACTGGCACCATCAACCCAATGCCAATTCATATTCGTGTCAAGACTCCCTCCTGCAATTCCAATGATTGGGTTTAAAAAACCGGACAAGAAAGCCAGACCAGCGTTATTGCCTGTAGGATCAACATAGGCGACACCATTACCCAAAGCATAAGCATATTTGTTCATCGGCGCTAATGCCTCATCTCGCTGAATAAAGCGTTGAATAGCAGGGTTATAAAAACGCACACGATTATATTGAAGCATACTTTCTTGATCAGTATAAGCAGAAGCATAGCCCCAAGGATTATAAGAAAGGGTTAATATATTATCTTGATTTGATGTAAGTACAGGCAAGACGGATAAATCAGATAATTGAATGCCATAGCTATCATAATAATTAACAGATAATTTATCATTTTCTAGTGTTGCATTAATATCTTTGTGATCGCCTAATAAGATCTGATCGTGTGATTGAGCATTATCATCTTCATACATACGAATATAGCGTTGATCACCATTGATAAGGTAACTAGCTGTTTGTGGTTTTTCTGTATTTGTAACCAATACCTCGTTAATAAGTTGTGGAACCTGACTGTTATCATAGTAATAATGGATCGTTTGCTGATTAATGATTTTTTGACTACGCATACCATTGGCATTATAGGCATACGTAGCAGTTATTTTTTTAGAGTTATCTGCAAAACTAACCAGTTGCTTTTCATCGTCATAGGCAAATGTTTGGTGATGAATAGTATCTGAAATTAACTCACCATTGATGTCATATTGATAATCCTGAGAGGATTGAGGTGATGACAAGCATGTTCTTAATTCCCCTTGTGAGTCACGCTCACAAATTAAACGATTGTCTTTGTCATAGCCGTAGTAAATGGTTGCTTTTGTTAAACCATCTTCTTTTGTCAGAATATTGATATTTGCATCATCATAAGTATACAAAGTATCTTCTGTGAGAATCCCTTTGGCATCAGTTGTGCGTGACTCAAGAATCTTCCCTAACGCATCTAATGTATAGTTTTGTACAATATTGTTGTCGCTATCACGGTAGTAATAATCTTTTTCAATCACAAAACCGGTTTCAAGATCATATTTATACTCAATAGCTTGCTGTAAACCATTATGATCTGAAATACTGAGCGTTTTCAACTTTCCTGATAAATGTGGGTTATCAGTAGTTTGGTAATAGACATAAGTTTCAGTCAAATCTCCATCTAAAGTGATTTTGGCGATTTTCCCCACTTGCGTTGGATCTTGTGCTTTAAGTGGATTAATACTGTTATCCCCTACGTAGTTAAAGCTTAGCTGATGTTTTTGACCATTAGCACCTTGATAGACAATTGACGTAATCGGAAAGTTATCAGCTGTTGCTAACGGTGTATCGCTATAATAATAGGTTTCAGTATTCCCTGCGACATCCGTTTGTGTTTTTAAGCGGTTGTATTGATCATACGTATAACGAATCGAGTGAGATCCAGCATCACCCAAATGACAGTTTTCGCTATCACAATAAGTAATTGCAGTTAATTGATTTCCCTGTTGCACATTCGAATATTCATAGTGAATATGACTTGATACTTCGCCATCTACTGCTTTTATTACATCGGATACTTGGTAGCCTTCAGCAGAATCAGGCGCATAATAATCATAGTGATAATTTATGGTGTGTTTCCCATGAATCGTTTTATCAGTTAGACTATCTTGCACGTTATAATGATATTCAGTCATAACACCTGCATAATCTGTTGTTTGAGCGACCTGTCCCTTGGGATCGTAAGTATAGGTTTTGAT
This sequence comes from Cysteiniphilum litorale, assembly GCF_003428165.1. Taxonomy (GTDB): domain Bacteria; phylum Pseudomonadota; class Gammaproteobacteria; order Francisellales; family Francisellaceae; genus Caedibacter; species Caedibacter litoralis. Next base: position 63,769 of record NZ_QLIQ01000014.1, read on the forward strand.
TTGATTATTATTATTCTTTAGAGTTGTTAATTGCCCAAAGTTATTGAAACTTGATAGCTCTGAAGTTGCTTGGTACTTGCCAACCATTACTTGTTTAGATAAAAGGTTACCTAATAAGTCATATTCTTGATGCGATGTGACGTTGACTTTTAATTGACCTTCTTGATAAAAATTCACCATATGATCTGTGAGTTTATTGAGCAAATCATATTGATTCGTAGCACTGAATAGTAATTGAGTCTGGTCATTAACGTTTAGGGTGCTTTGTTGTGCAAGGGTTTGACCTAATGCGCTAAGAGTTATGTTATTTGAAGTTAGTGATTTGTTATAGTTTGACGTATAAGCATCACTGCGAGTTATATCTCCATTATCTGTAAAATAAGACTTACGCATGAGCTGATTGTTATATGCGCTTGCTATTACTTGATTAATTTGATCACTCTCTTGGGTGTTTTTATTCACAAGTTGACTTGATGTGTCATCGTACAAATTACTACGCTTTATACCAAAATATTGGCGTGTAGCGACCATTTCCCCTTTGGGATTATATTCATATGTCGTTGTTATAGCATCTTGATCTGCTGCTTCGGCTTGACCATCAAAATGCTGTGAATAATTAATTTCTGAAATCTTTCTTAAGGCGGCATCATAGATAATCTCATTGAGCAGCTGCCAATGGACGCCATCTGTGTAACCCCCTATGTTTGTATAGGATTTCCATGGATTTCCTAAGCCGTCAAAAACTTGCTTTTGACAGACTCCTGAAGCCTCAATATCACCTTGAGTACTAAGATGCAATGGATTTGTACAAGACTCAACATAGTTATCTTCATCGACATTGCCAAATCCGTAAAAATGATCTACTTCATTACCTGCATTATCAATCGACTTTGTCAATCTGCCCAAAATATCATATTGGTTAAGAGAGCTTGTTGTTGGCTTTTCATCTGCATCAAAAGGTTCGCTTTGGCTTAGGATTGAGCCATTTCTATAATCCGTTGTTTGAATGGATGAAATACGACGATCATCAGCTTGACTCGTTGTCGTGGTTGTTAAGGTCTTATCCTCTTGATTGTAGCTATAGCTATAATCTACTTCAGTCGACTGTATACCAGAATGATCTTTGGTTGCCCATTGTGATATTTCTGATTTAACTAAAGTAGGGAAGTTATCATTGATGTTGAGCTCTTTACTTTCCCCGACATTATAAAATGACTCGCGTGTAATACGCTCAGCAGTTAACTGACTACCGGAAATATCATTACTGTAACCCGTCTCTTCATATACTTTATTGCCATACTGATCCGACTGTGTTAGATGATATTGGTATTGTTGAGCATTAGATAGTAATGGGTCATAGTGAATAATTAAGATTTCTCCCTTGGAGGCATCTTTATCATAGCTATAGTAATAAGCAGTTTTATCTTTGAGTTGATAACTACCCTTGGATTGATCATAACGTACTTGTAGTGTTGGAAGACCATAGTCATTATATTCAGAATGTAAAAAGCTAGTGCGCGTATTTCCCTTATCAACAAAATAGCTAAAGTGATTACGCACTTTTGCATAATTGCCTGAGCTTTGAAGCTGTTGATAACTCGGGAAATCATAGGCATTTTCTTGATCGTTAAAAGCATCAGAGGCACTCTTTGCGGATGCGTTAAGTCCCTCATAATAACTTTTATCGGCGCTTTGCAAAACCCAGTTATTTGTAGCTGGATCTTTATAATAATGCTTTACTTCAATCGGTAAGTGTAAGTGGTTGTATGTGGTAACATCCTGCTGATAAATTCCATTGGCACCGCTTTGCTGGATTGATTTGTAGGTGTACGTATTATCACCATCTTCAAGTGTTAAGTCCTTATGGTTGGCGTTATTTAAGCCATAGTTCGGGAAACCTGAGAAATTGGTTTGTTTACTTGTGCTGTAATCATAGTTTATAACCTGAGGAACACTCCCAGCATTTAGGTAACGCTTTACTGCAATCACCACTGGCAAATAAGTTGCTGTAGACAAAGTACAGCTTGAGGTATTACATGCAGGTATTCCATCTTGATTTTGACTGTAATCAATTTCTATTTGTCCACCTGTTGGTAAGGTCATACTATTAAGATACCCAAGACTGTTATAGCCTATGTTTGTACGTTTACCTTCAGCATCTTGGTAATTGCTTAAATTGCCGTCATTGTTCACAGAAAGGATTGATGTTGAACCATCAGGACTTGTAACTTTATAATAGCTAGCATCCGGGTAGTAGCTTAAGCGATGCTCTAATCCTCTGGCATCCCCAAGTTGGTAAGCAAAATTTCTGAAACGTAGATGACATAAGACTTTTCTAGAATAAAGAGAACCAGTTAAGGCACTACATATTTTGAGTTTGGTATTGTAGCGTCTCCAACTATTTGGCGTCGATAATCCCACGATGAATGCGGAGATGATTCTGGCTATTTTTAGGTCTCTTATCCGGTTAAGAAGGCAGGAATGATTCGTATGTTAAATTGAAGTGCTTGCCTGCTTCTACTATTTGCTCTTCAAATAACAG
>NZ_QLIQ01000015.1 GCF_003428165.1 Cysteiniphilum litorale
TGGTTAAATCATAAAGCGTCACAATTTCCTCAAATTCAAACCATGTTTTCTCTCTTTGGTATAAGGCTTCTTCAATGGCATCTTTAGACTTTAACAGAACATCCGAAATACGATACAGGCGATTCTTGTGTAAGGTGCTAAAATCAGTCTGTAGCACCTCATCTAGTGCGCTTTTGGTTTTTAAAACTTCACACGTCCTCACCTCACTGGCAGGGTACAATGTGCGCGCTAAAATCGTGGCTAGCGCATCTTGACATTCGCTATTAGATAAACCGCATGTACTTAGAATCTGTGGCAAATGTAGGTCTTGCGCTGCTTTGTGGACAAGGCTTTCGGCACCAATACTTTTAATATCAAAGGATTCAACAGAGGAAATATCTACTTGCTCATAGTGTGATTAAATATGGTAAACCCCCAGCTATGCTGGGGTGACTCTCAAAGGTTTGACCGTTGAGGCGGTCGTAATATCCTTTTGTTTGGATCAACAGACAAAAGGAAAAAGAACCAATGAGAGACTACAAAAGTTTGTCGCATACAAAATGGGATTGCAAGTACCATGTTGTATTCATTCCGAAGCGACGCAAGAAGGTTATTTATGGGTCATTAAGAAAATATTTGGGCAAACTACTGCATGAGTTAGCTCAAATGAAAGGTGTTGAAATAGTTGAGGGTCATTTGATGCGTGATCATGTGCATATGTGTTTAAGTATTCCGCCAAAATATTCAGTCTCTAATGTTGTGGGTTTTATGAAGGGGAAAAGTGCCATTCAAATAGCAAGACAGTATATGGGCAAAAAGAGGAATTTCACGGGCGAGAATTTTTGGGCACGAGGCTATTTTGTATCAACAGTTGGTTTGGATGAGGAAGTTGTAAAGCAGTACATCCGAAATCAAGAAAAAGAGGATGAACACTATGAGCAACTGACACTTGGTCTATAGCGCTTTGAGCACTTCATCTTTATCAGCCCCTTAGTGGGGCTAACAAAAATAAGCCCCCGGCTCTGCCGGTGGTAATTTAACTCTGTTGGTGTTGTATTAAATAACGCTTCACCGTGCTTTTTAATCACAAGAGCGCTTAAGCGACGTGCTTCTGCTTCGATATGATCATCAACATTCAATAGCGCATGCTCAGCGCCATGGAGTAAGTCTTTAACGCGATCGGTTAACAATGTCCATTCTGACTCATCAATGGCAGTATAGCTACTGCCTAGATTTAAGAGTGTAATTTGGCGCACCTTGCCGCTTGCCATGCGCATCGTTTCAACTAAACGATAGCTGTAGTAGGTGACATCAGCGATGGTGCGTGTTTTTGTTTTGCGTATGTACATAAATCATGCAGCGATATTTTGTATTGAGCTGACTCTATCAGAGTTTGCAAGCATAAGCAATAGCAAATACAGACATTATGGCACTACAAAAGTGATTTTGACATAAAATGAACGTAGGAATAAGGGTTTGAGTGGCATCAAATTGCAAAAAAAGTTTGATTTGAATGCTTTGTAATCAAAAATTTACCAACTTGGGTATAAAGCATTATCAGAGTTAGGTAGAGTTATTAAAACAATATTCTTATGTGAATATCTCATGGATGAGTCAATGCGTCAGGAGATTCAAGAGGGCTTGAATGTTGTTGAGCTTTGGAATGGTGTCAGCAAATATATTTTTTATGGAAAAACAGGTGAAATTACCTCAAATAATGAAAAGGTTCAGAACCTATCTGTTAAATCACTACACCTGACACAATTATCAATGGTCTATATTAATACGATAATGATTCAGCAAATTCTAGTTGAATATAATTTAATAGGCAAATTAACCGAAGAAGATAAACGCGCCTTAACACCATTGATATACGAGCATGTTAATCCTTATGGACTATTTCCTTTAGATTTAGAAAAGAGATTGCCATATATACAATATGAGGTAGCAGCATGAGTGAGAAAATATCAGCTAAAAAAATGGCAGTTAAAATTGCTAAACTATTAAAGCCACAACAACCCAACTATGATTATTTGCGCGATGTCTTTAAATTTGTACGCCAAGATTTAAACATTGAAGTCACGACTAAAACTAAACAGCTTCCTTATGTCCCAACAGAGGATGAAATTAAAAAAATATATCAAGTGATATGGGATACGAAGGATCCAAAACATATTCTTATCACTAAAGTCTTTTTATATACAGGCGTTCGAGTCAGCGAGCTTGTGAAAATCAAATTAGCCGACGTCGATCTAAATCAATGTCGTATCAGAATAAATCAAGGCAAGGGCAAAAAAGATCGAATGGTGCCTTTCCCCCAAAAGTTTAAAGAAGCCCTTGTAATTCATATGGAGCAATATAAAAAAGAAAATCGTATCTATCTCTTTGAATCAGGATTTCATCGACATTATTCTGACCGAGGGATTAGAAGAATGTTTATGCGTTATACAGAAGAAGCTAAATTAGCACATTCAATCTCGCCACATAAACTTAGGCATTTTTTATTCACGTGGTTAAAAAAACAGAATATTGATGATGCCTTTATTCAACCGTATTCAGGTCACTCAAAACGTGAATCTTTAGAAATATACTCAAAGCTATCATTAGCAGATGCACAAGGGAAGTATGATGATGTTATTGGGGACTTTCCTGTATGAAATTACCCCAGACTGACCCACAGCGCAAGTTCCGGAGCAATAGGCCATTAAGGATGGTGAGTTGTTTGTTTAAGCTATATTGCATCAGTCCTAAGCTCTAATAACATACTTCAGCCTAAACCCCTATAATCATTTGACTGGCATTGCCATAGCTCTATGTGGTGATATAGCAGCTCATCAACAGCAAATTCTTACAAAATTCGGGAAAGCTCAGTTCTTAAAGATAGCGTCATTACTGTTATTAACTGGAGTTATGAACTGTTAAACAGAAACTTAGGTTACTCTGGATAAATCTCACTCGCCAAGCCAACAATCAGTGGATCAGGTTTAATCGCAATATTCATATCTTTATTTTTGTAATCCAGACGTGATAGCACAAAGCGCATCGCATTGATACGTGCACGTTTTTTGTCATCTGATTTAATCACCGTCCAAGGAGCAAGCTCAGTATCGGTATGCAAAAACATACTTTCTTTGGCTTCGGTGTAATCATTCCATTTATCCATACTTGCTTTATCAATCGGACTTAGCTTCCATTGCTTTAGTGGATGCACGGCACGTGATTGGAAGCGTCTTTTTTGCTCTTTTTGACTAACTGAAAACCAGAATTTAAACAGCTTAATCCCACTTTGCACCAACATTTTTTCAAGATCTGGCGCTTGTGTTAGAAATAGTTGATATTGCTCAGGGGTACAAAATCCCATCACCTTTTCAACACCCGCGCGGTTATACCACGATCTATCAAAAAGAACGATCTCACCAGAGGTTGGCAAGTGGCGGATATAACGCTGAAAATACCACTGCCCCTGCTCACGCTCAGATGGCTTCTCTAATGCCACAACGCGCGCACCCCGCGGGTTAAGATGCTCCATCATCCGCTTAATTGTACCCCCTTTGCCTGCTGCATCACGTCCTTCAAATATAATCAGCACCTTCTGACCTGTTGATCTTACCCACTGTTGCATCTTCAAAAGCTCAATTTGTAATTGTGTTTTCTGCTGCTCGTAGACCTTTCTTGGCATTTTTTCCTGATAAGGGTAAATATTCTCAGTAAAGAGTTTACGACGATTTAATAAATCAAGTGAAATGTCGGTCATATCCATGTGCTTTGCTATCTATACATATCCTCATTGTAGCGCTAAAGAGAATAACTACAAGTCAGCATCTGGCGCCCATAAAAGTTAATCACAGAAATTACAGCCAACTTGCGTTTTTTTTGTTAGAATTGCCGTCGTTTTAACACATGGAGCAAATCAATGGTTATTGTTACAGGTGGCGCCGGATTCATTGGCGCAAATATTATTAAGCAGCTTAACCTACGCGGACATGAAGATATTCTCGTTGTTGATAACCTAAAAGACGGGCATAAATTTATCAATTTAGTTGATTATGAAATTGCAGATTATTGTGATCAAACACCTTTTTTACAAGCGATTGAGTCTGATTTAGCTTATTACACACCAAACGCGGGCTTAAAGATTAATCCTAATGATATTACTGCCATCATCCACCAAGGAGCGTGCTCAGCGACAACTGAATGGAATGGTCAATATGTGATGGAGAACAACTACGAATACAGTAAGATCCTTTTGCATTTTGCGATGCGCCACAAGATTCCATTTATTTATGCCTCTAGTGCTGCTACATATGGCAATAACACAACCTTTATTGAAGAGCGCCAATATGAGAAACCGGTGAATGTTTATGGTTACTCTAAATTCTTATTTGATCAATACGTTCGCAAGTTTTTGCCGCATGCGCAAAGCCAAATCGTTGGCTTAAAATACTTCAATGTCTATGGACCACACGAGACACACAAAGGCTCAATGGCAAGTGTTGCATATCACCATTACAATCAATTTAAAGCGCATAAAAAAGTTAAACTATTTGATGCCTATGATGGTTTTGCCGCAGGTCAGCAAATGCGTGATTTCGTTTATGTCGAAGATGCTGCCAAGGTTAATCTATGGTTTTTGGATCACCCGCAAGTCTCTGGTATCTTTAATTGTGGCACGGGCAAAGCTGAACCTTTTAACAACATCGCTCATGCTGTCATTGATTTTTACAAAGAAGGCAAGATCGAGTATATCGAGTTTCCAGAGCATCTTAAGGGACACTATCAAAGTTACACTGAAGCCAACTTAGACAAATTGCGTGAAGCAGGTTGCGATGTTAATTTCAGAGATGTCAAAACAGGTGTTACGGATTACTTACAATGGCTTGAAAAACATAATAAATAAAATAAATAAATAATAAAATATGATCTATACACTCATTCGCCTAACTTACAGCCTATTATTTTGTTTAGGTTTACCCTTTATCAGTATCAAAAAATTAATTCGCAGTCGCAAAAACAAAGGCTATCGCCAAAGAGTGCGTGAGCGCTTTGGCTTTACTCCCTTTAAGACAGACGAAAGTATTTGGATTCACTCAGTCTCTATGGGTGAGAGTATTGCTATCGCGCCTTTGGTAAAAAAACTTGCCTTAAGCTACCCACATAAAACCTTTGTGATCACAACGATGACGCCAACAGGAAGTGCGCAGGTGCAAAAGCTTTATAAAGACTTTGGCAATATCAAACACAGTTATATCCCCTATGATATCCCCTGCTTATTAAAGCGCTTTATCAAACGCACTAACCCTAAGCTCTGTATTATCATGGAAACAGAGATTTGGCCAAACTTACTTGCACAATGCGAAAAACACCATATTCCAAGCATTTTAATCAATGCACGTTTATCACAAAAATCAGCGACAGGTTACGCCAAGATTGGTTTTATTATGCGTCACATGCTTAAACAAATTAGTCATATCAGCGCACAATCTGATGATGATGCGATTCGTTTTATAGCACTTGGTATGCCCCAAGATAAAATAAGCGTTGATGGCAATATCAAATATGACTTTCCAATTGCGGATGATCTTCTTGAAAATGCCCAAAGTTTACGCCAACGTTTTGCAAAACAGCATATCTGGATTGCCGCAAGTACGCATCAAGGTGAAGATGAGATTATTCTTGAAACGCATCGAAAGTTATTACAAACAACACCTGATGCATTGTTGATTTTAGTGCCGAGACACCCTGAGCGCTTTAATCAAGTCGCTGAATTAATTAAAACACACAAGTTTAATTACAGCTATAGAAGTCTAGATCAATACCATCATAACGATGATGTCTATCTAGGAGACACCATGGGTGAGATGATGCTGTTATATGCCGCAAGTGATATTGCTTTTGTTGGTGGCAGTTTTGTTAATAATGGTGGGCATAATATGCTTGAGCCCGCTGCTCTTGCTAAGCCTGTTTTATCGGGCCCATCGGTATTTAATTTCGCTTTAGTTGCCAAGAAATTACAAAATCAGCACGCTTTAACTTTAGTCAATAATAGTGATGAATTAGCCAAGCAATTACAGAGACTCTTTAACAACCCGCAATTAGCAGCATCCCAAGGCAATGCGGCATTAACGGTTTTTCAACAAAACAAAGGCGCACTTGATAAACAGTTCTCAATCATTAAAGGATTTTTATGCTAAGCAAATTCATACAAATAAAGGATGATTTTGAAGACTTTGCCAAGGACTATTTCTTAGCGCAATCCATTCAAAGCCCACGTTTGAAAGAAGCGATGGCATATAGCTTTCTTAATGGTGGCAAGCGTATTCGTGCCATATTGAGCTTCTTAAGTGGTGCCTGTTTTAACTGTGATCCGCATAACATCAAACATATTGCTTTGGCACTAGAGGCAATCCACGCTTACTCATTGATTCATGACGACCTACCGGCAATGGATGATGATGATTTGCGTCGTGGCAAACCGACATGTCATATTCAATTTGATGAAGCCACTGCCATTTTAGCAGGTGATGCGTTGCAGACACTCGCATTTCAGGCTTTAAGTGAATTAAAAGCTATTGATATTAAACAACTGCAAAAAGCGCTTTTTATGTTGGCAACACATGCAGGCAGCCAAGGTATGGTCGATGGTCAGCAATTAGATATTGATGCTGAGGGTCAAACTCAAGATATCACGAGCATTGAGACAATACACCGCTTAAAAACAGGTAAGCTTTTAACCGCTGCAGTTGTATTGCCTTTTATTGCTTCACCTTATTACACGGATCAAACCGTTGAAAAACACCTTATTGCATTTAGTCAATGTATTGGCTTAGCCTTTCAAGTCAAAGACGATTTGCTTGAAGTAACTTCTGACACGGCGACTTTAGGCAAAAACAATATGAGTGATCTTAAGCTCAATAAGTCAACCTACCCTTCTTTATTAGGTGTTGAAAAGACGCAACAATTACTGGATAAGTTATTTACTCAATCCATGGCGCATCTGCAACAAATCAAAGGGCATGACACAACATCGTTAGCCCAACTGGCTGAATATATTATTAGGCGCACGCATTAGTCATTACTCTATATAGCTGGTAATAATCCGCGCTAGACTAATCAGTTGATTCTTATTCTGACAATTCAGTTTCTCACACAAACTGGCAATACTGCCCTGAACTGAGCGATAGGAACGCCCCGCATGCATCGCAATCTCTTTCGCCGTGGCACCGGTTGCAATAAAGCGCAAATACTCGACATTCAAATCTGTCAATTTCAAGCGCTGCTGTAAATTTTGAGGTAAACGCACGATATCAGGCATCACCATACCATCACTAAAGTCCTTAATCTCAATTAAGGTGTGAAATCGCACCACACTCATCAATAGATCAATACAGTCTGTCAAGCACTGATAAAGCTTGGTTTTATCCTCAAATGTTAGCTGATTGAAATAATCGGCATTGATATCAAAGGAGAAATGATCCGTATAATTGTGATAACACCTCACAATATACAGCACGATATTATGCGCATCTTGAGTGATAAGCTTATGTTTCATCTGATCACAGGTTAGTTCATCATAGCTAAATACTTTAAATACATTGGTTTGCTTAGGGATGATTGAGGGGTCATAACGCCATAAACCAAGCTCAAGATAGGGCTTAATCAACGCTTTAGTAAAGCTTGTGATCATCGCATATTGATTTGCCTCAAAACGCCGTACCCACGTTAAGGTACTAATCGTATCCTCACAAATAATATCTAAAATTTGCCTGATAATCGCCGCATTAGTGGCACTATCATAGAGCATCGCTTCAAGGTCTTCTTCTTGTACCTTTAATAATGACGAAATGGTGTGTTTTTTCATAAACTGAAATTCATTTTCAGTGTCCATGTGACCAAGTATAGCTTACTGATGAGTAATGTCAGCTTGCATTTGCGCGACTTTGTCGCTTTAACAGGCTTAATATTGGCTCAACAGCAATAGATAATAAGATCAACAAGCAAGCGAATATCATATTGATGCTAATATGGTCGCCCATAATGATAACACCAAGCAAGCTGCCAAATAGCGGCACAAGATAGTTCGATAATGAGCAAAACCCAGCGCCTGCACGTTTAATTAAACTGACATACAGCACATAAACTAATCCAGAGCAAAACACACCTAAGATAATCGATGCAATAAAAGGATGTAACGCGAAGTGCATACCTTGCAACGAGCCATTGCCAAGGTTTATACCAAGCATAATTATCGTACCAATGATGAACGCGTCACGTGATAGCAAAAACGCATCTTCATTGGGTAAGCTTCTGATAATAATTAACGCACTGGCAAATGATAACGCGCCAAGCATAATCGCTAATTGTGGCAATAATGCGCTTGATAACCCTGTTGTCATTAAATCAGGCGCAAATAAAACCAATAAACCAATAAAACCAATGAGCATGCCGACAAACTTAGCCTTTGTTGCGCGCTCAACACGCGTTAATAACACTAAGATAATGGTAAAAAACGGAATCGTGCCCATCAAAATCGATGCCATACTGCCTGAAACAGATTGTTGCCCCCACATCACCAAAGTAAATGGAATCACCACTTCAAGCATACCAATTGCTGCAACTTTAGACCATGTTTTAAGGTCTCTTTTATAGCGCTTTCTTTTGGCAACCAAACAAAAGACAATCAAAAAAACTGCGGCATAAAATGTTCGTAATAAAGCAAGCTGCTCAGGCGTGTAACTGGCTAACGAGAAGTCGATTAAAACAAACTGACCACCCCAGATAACCCCGATAAATAACAGTAAAATATAATTCATTGCTAACGATCACACCTTATCGATATTCAACCGTCACAATTTCATAATCAACCACACCTGAAGGCGTTGCGATATTGGCTTCGTCACCCTCTTCTTTGCCAATGAGCCCACGCGCTAATGGTGAGCTTAATGAAATTTTATTGTATTTGATATCCGCTTCATCTTCGCCGACGATTTGATAGGTTATTTCTTCATCACTATTAATATTTATCAAGGTAACCGTCGCACCAAAGATCACTTTGCCATTATTAGTCATGTTAGCAATATCAATCACTTGCGCATTGCTAAGTTTGCCTTCAAGCTCTTGAATGCGCCCTTCGATAAAGCTCTGCTGCTCACGTGCGGCATGATACTCGGCATTTTCTTTTAAATCACCGTGCTCACGTGCTTCAGCGATTGCAGCAATCACCTTTGGGCGCTGAACACTTTTTAAATCTTGTAACTCTGCTTTTAACGCCGCTTCACCGGCAACAGTCATTGGAATTCGTACTGCCATTTTTATCCTTAATTCTTTTATCTTTTAGTCTTTACTTTTAAATGTAAACAATAAAAAACGCCCAGCATGCAACATGCCAGGCATTGTTCAACTCTTTTACTCATCTTTTACTCACTGGCATGTATTATACCGAAGCGTGCTTTGTTTGCAATTTCTAAAATGTCTATCCATCGGATCAAAATCAATCGCTAAGTTTCGCCGTATTTATGTTTAAAAGACTTTTAAGATCAGTATAATGACTGCATTGAAATATCATTATAAATTCAAACGTCAACATAATAGGTAATAACATGTTTACTATTAAAAAAATCTCTTTGATTGCAGCATCCTCTATCACTTTACTAGCCACGCAACTGTCATTTGCTCAAGATGCAGTAAAAGCACAAACAGCAGAAAAAACACAATCAACACAAGTAGTGCAACCCGCGGCACAAAATGAACCTAATACTTATGGCGCAACATCAGTTAATTATATGGGTGTGCCACTTAATGCCTATGGTGCTGTTTCATCAAGCGCCAATGTTCCACTTGAAGTGCAAGTGCCACCTGCACCTGCGGATTTAGTACTACCGAATATTACACCTGCAACTGCGATCTGGCACAATCAAGTTGTCACACCACCTATGCTTAATGTCAAAAGCTATCTACTGATTGATGCTAAGACAGGTAATATCTTAGCTGAGAAAAATGCCAACATGCGTATTGCACCTGCCTCTTTAACCAAGATGATGCTCCTTTATATCGTGGAGCAGAAGCTAGCTGCAGGAAGTATTAAGCTTGATCAAAAAGTACAAGTTCCTGCCATTGCTTGGCATACCGCAGGATCAAGCATGCATTTAAAAGCAGCTCAAGAAGTGACTATCCAAGACTTACTAGAAGGCACCATTGTTGCCTCAGGTAATGATGCTGCAGTCACCTTAGCAATGACGCTTGCCGGTACACAAGAAGGTTTCGTCAATATTATGAACTTCACAGCGAAGAAACTAGGCATGAATAACACGCATTTTAGTGATGTTATGGGTTTACCAGCCCCTAACTTATACACGACAGCGCGTGACTTGTCTGTTCTTGCGCAACATATTATTTATGACTACCCGCAATACTATCATTACTACAAAATGTCTAGTGTTAGCATGAATGGTTTTGTTACCCGTAATTACAACAAATTATTAGATATTTATCCTTATGCTGATGGTATCAAGACAGGCTCAACAGACTCTGCGGGTTACTCGCTGGTTTCTTCAGCAGTGAAGCCTGATCATGATCGCTTAATCTCTGTAGTTATTGGTTCAACCAGCCTTTTGCAAAGCGCTCGTGATAGCCAGACATTACTAGAGTATGGTTTTTCTAACTTCCAGACGAAAACGTTCTATCCAGCTAATTACGCCTTAGGCAATATCCGCATTTACAAAGGCGAGAGTGACACCGTCGATATCGGTGTGCAAAAACCCGTAGCAATTAGCTTCCCAAGCTATATCGATGCCAAAGATATTCAGTTTGTATTACACAAGAACCCTAAAGGTCTTGTTGCACCAGTTACAGCAGGCACTAATGCTGGAAGTGTAGATATGGTTTACAAAGGCAAAACCATTGAGACATTCCCAGTGGTTGCATTAAAAGATGATGGAACTGGCTCATTATGGCAACGCATTAAGGGCACTGTGTCCTTGTGGTTTGCTTAAGTACGTACACTGCCATTACTCATTACTTGATATTTAAACGTGGTTAGTTGTTTGATGCCTACAGGTCCTCGGGCGTGAAGTTTGCCTGTTGAAATTCCAATCTCAGCGCCCATGCCAAATTCTCCACCATCTGAGAATTGCGTTGAGGTGTTATGCATCACGACGGCACTATCAACATTCTGCATGAAAAATTGCGCAGCTGTTTGATCTTCGGTTAGAATCGCATCGGTGTGATGCGAGCCATAATGATTAATGTGTACAACCGCTGCAGCAACATCATCAACATACTTGATTGAGACGATACTGTCTAAATACTCCGTTGACCAATCAGACTCTGTTGCTTTTTCATATTGTGAAAATTGCTGCCATAAATCCTGATCAAGGCGCAGCGCACACCCTGCTTTATCCAATGCGGTTAATAGCGCGTCAATATCCTCTATTGGCAACTGTCGATCCAATAAAATCGTCTCTGTTGCACCACAAATGCCAGGGCGACGCATTTTGGCATTAACACACACATTAAGCACTTTGCGTAAATCCACTGCATGATGAACATAGGTGTGACATATCCCATCTAAATGCTTAAACAAAGACACTTTACTATGCTTTGTCAGATATTCAATCAGCGCGCGTCCACCGCGTGGCACAACCACATCAATATATTGATCTTGAGCTACCAGATACTCGATGGCGGCTCTTTCCTGAGTTGGCAGGATTTGTACGGCATCACTGGCAATCTCTGACTTTGCCAATCCCATCTGTATTGCGCGCATAATCGCTTGATTTGAATAAAAGCTCTCGCTACCACCTCTTAAAATTGCGGCATTACCTGATTTTAAACACAGTCCAGTTGCATCAACGGTGACATTTGGACGTGACTCGTAAATGACTGCAATGACACCTAGTGGCACACTGACTGCTTTGATATCAAGTCCTGTTGGTCTTTGCACATGTGATAGTACACAGTTAAGTGGGTCAGGTTGTTTTGCAATCTCACGCAGGCCATCACTCATCACGACAATTCGCTCATGCGTTAACAATAAGCGATCAAGCATGGCTTTACTTAAACCTTTTGCCGTTGCATTTTCAATATCCTTGGCATTTCCTTTTAGAATATTATCGGCATTATTCACAATCTCCTCGGCGATTAATAACAACGCTTGATTACGCATATCGTTCGTGCTTGCTGCCAAATGATATGTTGCCTGTTTGGCTTGTTTACACAGTGTTTCTATTGCCTGATATTCATTCATCACTTATCTTAACTCCTAAAACTGAATTCACTCTCAAACCAATACCATATTATTGCGATGAACAATCACTTTTGTCTCTGGCGTATAACTTTTAGCTAATAGCACCTGTTTTAATACCTCGGCATGCAACATTGCCACACCAACTGCTACTGTGTTGCCTTGCTCATCCTTTATCGTAAGCACATCATCTGCTTTAAAATTACCGACACACTCAATCACACCAACAGTTAACAGACTTTTACCAAGACGTAGTGCGCGCAGTGCCCCCTCATTAATAGTAAGCGCACCACTATGTTTCACATGATGCGCCAGCCAGCGCTTTTTAGCACTTTGATCAATTTTTTGCGCCTTAAACAACGTAAATCGTCCCGCGTTTTGTAAGCTTGTTAATGGCTTAAGTGCCTTGCCATTACAAATCAGCATATTACAACCATTATTAACCGCAATCTCAGCAGCTAGAATTTTAGTGATCATACCACCTGAGCTAATCTTGGTATGACTTTCTCCTGCCATCGCTTTAATCTTATCAGTAATCACATCAACGCTTTTGATAAACTGTGCTGTCTTATCCATATTTGGGTTAGCGGTATACAGCCCATCGATATCGGAGAATAAAATCAGCAAATCAGCATTAATGGTTTGCGCAACACGTGCCGCTAAGCGATCATTATCCCCATAGCTAATCTCAGTCGTGGCTACGGTATCATTCTCATTGATAATCGGAATTACGCGAAATCTAAGCAGCGTTTCCAAGGTGTTTTGCGCATTGACATAGCGTTGACGCGTTTCAATATCATCGATATTCAATAGCACTTGCGCGCTATGAATGTCAAAGGCTGCAAATTGTGATTGATAGACTTGTGATAACTTAATTTGCCCAATTGCTGAAGCAGCTTGCTTTTCTGCCAAGGTACATTTACGCCCCATACAGTTAAGCACTTTGCGCCCCAATGCCACAGCGCCCGATGAGACAATAATGATTTCAATGCCTTGTTTGTATAACTGATCAATATCAGCGATTAAACTTTCAAGCCACTTTTTTTTGATTTCGTACTGATCATCAACCAACAGTGATGAACCAATTTTAATCACAATGCGTTTGTAATCACTTAAGTTCATAGATAATAAGCTCTTATACTCTCAAGTTGCTAAACTATGGTTGTTTGTGCAACATTTAGATTATTTGCTGGAGCTACGCACTTTTGCTATTTCAACACCCCACCTCGCAAGCTTGGCACCCCTCTTGCAAAGAGGGGAATTAAAATCACCCTTGCCCAATTCCCCTCTTTGCAAGAGGGGTGGCAGCCATGGGCTGACGGGGTGTTTATAAAATCATAGTTTTTTCTAAAGTGCGTAATGCCAGTTATTTATGTTAAAAGAATGCTTATTATTCTGCCACGAGTTAGAGATTTTGCCTAAACCAATTTGCCGTATCTTTCATCCCTGCTAATAGCTGATTAGGATCTGAGAACTCATGTCCTTGATCACGATAAATTTTTAGTGAGACCTTTTTATGTGCTTGTTTTAAAGCATAATATAATTCTAACGATTGACTAAGCGGCACCTCAGTATCTCTATCACCTCCTTGAATCAATATGCTACCGTGAGCTGAACCCACATGTAAAACCGGTGATATATTTACCCAAGGCTTAGCATCTTGCCAAAAAGGCACCCCCATAAGATACGTGAGTGTATGATAATCCGAAGTGCCTTCAAGACTCATCAAATCATTGACTCCAGCGCCATCGACTGCCGTTTTGAAAAGACTGTCACGCTCCATTGCTACTGCTGCAAGAAAGCCACCATAACTCCAACCCCAGATACCAATACGTTTAGGATCAACAATCCCCTCGGCAATTAAATGCCTAACACCAAGAGTAATATCCTCCAAGTCAATTTGTCCAATTTTCTGATAGTTAGATGCCATAAATGGCACACCATAGCCCGTACTACCATGCACATTCGGTCTAAAGATTATATAACCTTCTGCCGCCATACAGCCCACACAAAAAGGCGTATCTAGCGTATGAGGGGAGCCAATAAAGCTTCCCCACCAATGGTTAGCAGGTCCACCATGCACCGCAACAATAAGCGGGTATTTTTGCCCTTTCTTATAGTTTGGTGGATACGTTACAAAGCCTTCGATACTTTCTTTATTGCTACCAAGCCAATGAATGATTTCTGTTTGCCCTAGTGCATAGGGCAGTTTTCTTTGCGGATTAATCACTTCTGGTAAAAACTCATCTAAACGGCTAACAACTGCTTCAGGCGCTTTATTGCTAGTCATTTGCATATAGCCAATTGCTGTTGCTTGATTGTTAACAACAGGACTAACAACTGATACATCATGTGTTAATGGCACAATGTCCGATGTCTTGATATTAACTTTGACAAGACGCTTTGTTAAATGATCATCTTGCACCATCAACAGATTCTCATCTTTTTGATCCCATGAGAGTAACTGAGCGCCACCCTCAAACAAAGGCTTCAAACATCGCTGTTTATGGTCGTTTAAGTTCAAAATACACAGCTGATTGCTGTATCTTAGAAGGTAATCTGCATATTGATAGCCTTTTGGTAATCGATTGTAGAAATAGGCAAGACTTTGACCATCATATGACAAAATAGGTTGATCATAATAAGCTTCATTTTTTGTTACATTCATCACATGTCCTGCTAAATCAACGCGTTTAATCGTGCGCTTTCTTGAGCGCTCTGGCGCCAATGAATGCGCACTAACAAAGACAATACCACTACTATCCTTTAACCACGTCAAACGATCATTCATCACATAATCATCTGACTTGCTTAACGCTTTAATGCTTTGAACATGCGTTTGATCTTTTGACAGCATTAATACATAAAGTTTATTACCCGCATACATTGTCGCTGGATCAAGTACCGACAGATTATCACGTTTATCCTCATGAACACTCACAGCGATCATTTGCCCATTAGGTGAGATCTGATAGCTTGCTAATTCTTGCACAGGCATTTGTAGTGGGTATAACTTGTTAAGCTTGATATCGTAAACACACAGGCTTAATTGATCATGCTGTTCTTTAATAAGCAATAACTTACGTGCATCTGGGAACCAAGAGACACTCAATACATTAAAATTAAAAAGCTTTTGCGCGCCCGTCATAGCATTAGCATCAATATGTTTGACGTAAAAAAGCTGATAACGCCACTGCCACTTACCCGCTTTTTTGTCTTCTTCACCTTTCTTCTGTATGTAAACTGCCTCATGAGCATCATCTGAAGGTGACACAAACCCAAACCAAGGTTGTGATAATGATGTCTCGACCGTTAATGGCCGCATTGATTTTTCGGTTATTTTAGTTACTTTGTTTGAGTTAATATCACTTTCTTGCGCATACACTGCCAAAGTGCTTATGATGCTCAAGCAAGCACTCAGTACAATTCTCCTAAACATTAATCACTCCAATAAAGTTTACGCTGTAGATTACAATATCTTGCGCAAAACCGGAAGTTGGCAAATGAAATACGACACAAAGAAAGTGCTGACAATCACGAGACATATCTCCTTTTGTATTAGATTAAAAACGGAATACCTACCTGAAAAACTGCCCCGCCCACATTATAAGTAAACGCATAACTACGCACAGTTTGCGGGTTGGAGAATTTTAATTCTGCCGCGGCAAACATCCCACCTTCAACGGCGGTAACTCCAGAAGACATTAAGATATTTTTAATAGACATGTCATTTTCCCCTGACACTGCCGACATCACCCCTTCTCTTGCTGTCTCCATTGTTGCGCCTCGTGCCGCAAATATGCCAACAGAGCCAAGAAACTTTGTACCTGCTCTTAAATTACACTTTAAAAAAGGCTCCCACATATTCTTAACAAAAAAACCTCCCATCCACCCGCTTACTCCCCCTGATCCAAATCCACCAGCTACTCCTGAAAGCATTGATGAAGCACCAACAGTCTCAGCAGATAATGCCGTTGCCACTCCTTCAAGTCCATTATCTAATAAACCAAAAGATTTAGCCCAACTAGGGTTTATCATACCTAAGGTACCAAAAGCACCACCAATATCCTCAAGCCCCATTTCTAGATATGCAATTGGCGTCATTGTCTTTCTCTGAATAAGTGCCTGTATCCCATTGCCGACAAAAGTAACAGGGTAAGACTTTAGTCCATAACGCATTGACTGCGCTTTAAATAACTCATCTGAGCTATCACTGACACTATTATTCGCTAAAGCAATCGAATCATCTTCATTGGCAGTGACAAAACTATCTGCAGCAGACTCATTTGCAGTTACAAAACTATCTGTAGTTTCTACTGATGCAACTTCTGTAGTTTCTACTGATGCAACTTCTGTAGTTTCTACTGATGCAACTGTTGCCTCAGCTGCTGGGGCAAAAGCGCCTAACAGCCATGGAGTGGCAATACCCGCCAATATTAGTGATATACCCAATATGGTATTGATTGCTTCTTTACTCATATGTCCACTTGGATCAATATTCATAATTGGATTGCTATCAGCAAAATTATACTTATTCCAGACATTGGCATTATCTTGCGTGATAAATCGTTGTGTTCCTGCATCATAGTCACGTGCTCTTAAATACACCAAATCAGAGCTAGGGTCTTGATATTCTCCATTGTAGCTAAAATTCGTTGCTACAGCTGTGTTGAGCGTATCAGAATGCACGCCATAGGCTTGATAATCCGTCGTACCTTGTATAGCAATACTTGCATTGCCATTAATTGGTTTAATCAAAGTTAAGCTATTACTTTTGCCATTATTGGCATAATATAAGTTAACTGCATTATTATTGTTAATCCAAGCCTCTTTAGAAAATGAGCTTTCAACACTGACAATAATACCTAAAATAATAAGATAAGGTAACCAAACTGAGAAAACGCCGCTAATCATCGACTTCTTTCTTATAAGCTGAATTCTAAATTTCATAACCTACCTTCCTTATTCAATTTAAGACGTTTTTAATTTGCTTCACATATATCAAAACATACAACCTAATCAAGGCACGAGATTATCCGCTTCTATCTAAATTTCCACAGGCAAAATAGATGTTCATTTCAATCATAACTCAGATATATCTCCACTAAGCAAAGCACCAAATATTGGTGTCTTTAAATTAAGATAAGTAAATCTCATCGCTTTTGCTAACCTACTATTGGGATAATTACCTAAGTAAGTTTGTGAGAATCCAGAATATGCGCCCATAAGTGGTGCCGCAGCAAGATTAACTGCTGTATTTGTCCAGTTAATATCATGACTAATTGCACTATTAATCATATTGCCTGTCATGCCAACCGCACCATTAAGCGTTGTTCTTAATGCCCCATAGACAATTTTTTTAACCATGCCATTAGCCTCGCCCATTCTACCACTCACCCATCCGTAGATTCGACCACCTGCAAATCCTGTTGCACCATTGATTAATGTAAATCTTGCAAGGTCACTCAAGTTAAAATGATTCCCATCGTTGTCTTGATATGTTTTCAATCCTGAACCAACACCTAATAAAAGATTTGATCCCGCACTACTTCTAGTCACTTTAGCCGCATTTAACTCTTCACTATGGATATCTATATTATCAATGTTTATATCTGCTTCCTCATCGACAGATAATTGTCTAGTTTGTCTAGATAGCAAAGCTTTTCTCCCTAATGGAAATATACTATCCTGGGCTGAATAGACACCGATCATACCACCTATAGCCATAGCAAAATCGCCAGCTGCAGCATAGTACCTATGATGAATTATGTCACCAATACCAAACAAAATATTAGAAACACTTGCTCCTGTTTCAGCTAACATCATCAAAGAAGTTCCATTTGTAACAGGAACGCTAGCTAAGGATACAACAACTGTCATTAACAGCCCAATAGTGTTTAAACTGATATGCCCACTTGGATCAATGTTCATAATCGGATTGTTATCAGCAAAGTTATATTTATTCCAGACATTAGCATTATCTTGCGTGATAAATCGTTGCGTTCCCGCATCATAATCACGCGCTCTTAAATACAACAAATCAGAACTAGGATCTTGATATTCACTATTATAGCCAAAGTTTGTTGCTACATTAGTATTTAGCGTATTAGGGTGCATACCATAGGCTTGATAATCCGTCGTACCTTGTATAGCAATACTTGCATTGCCATTAATTGGTTTAATCAAAATTAAGCTATTACTTTTTCCATCATTCACATAGTAAAGACTGATGCTAAGTCTTGCTGTATGAGCGTAACTTATTTGTGTTGTTATTAATGCTATAAGATAGATACCGATAGTTACCAAAATAATTGGTAGTTTATTCATAAGTTTCATCCGTAACCGTTAGTTCTATTGACGCTTTCAATAATAACTTGTTTACCGTTATGCAAATTGATTCCTAAACCCAATCAGGCAAATCTTCCCCATGATTAGTCGCATCATAAACAGCATCAGCGCCTGCATAACTCGCCATAAGAAATGGTGTTTTCACGGTCATATACGCCATTCCTGCAGAAGCTGAACGAATAAAATTCGTTTGAGCAAAGCGTCCAAAAGGCATTCTATACAATCGCATAACACCGTTTGCTGCACGCAACAAATAATTTGTTGTCTGACTTGCATTTTCAACATAGTCTGCAAATTTCAACCCTTTTATCAATCCAAATGCAGCACCACCACCAAAATAGTCTAAAAAACCCCACACTCCTTCGTATTTTTTTAAGAATGGCGAAAAATGACTGCCATAGGTGCCAATCACGCCAACCGCACTTAATGCTTCACTAAATAAACCAAAACGCAACTCGGTTTTGCGTGATACACATGAAAAAAACTTTGCTTCATTTGGGTTAGTAGCTTCGGCACTCCCACCCTCCTGTGTACCAACAACAGAATGCTCTTGTGCATCGATATCAGCTTCTTGAGTATCAACTATCCCATTAGCATCCTCACCAGCAACACTATCATTTGCAGATTGCGTTAATGCTGCAGATGATCCTTCCGCTACATCAGTTGACTCTGCAGTAGCAGTAGCAGTAGCACCAGCTTCAAGCCCTTCTGTGGCAACTCCTGCTGCCTCGGAAGTCGCAACACTCTCAGCACCTAAGGCAGCAAGCTCAGCAATACCCAGATATCCTCCAGTAAATATAACGCCAGACATGATCAGTGTCATCAAGAGTCCACTTGATGAATGTTTCCATACATTGGTTATAGAAAAATGCCCACTTGGATCAATATTCATAATCGGATTGCTATCAGCAAAGTTATACTTATTCCAAACATTAGCATTATCTTGTGCGATAAATCGTTGTGTTCCTGCATCATAGTCACGTGCTCTTAAATACACCAAATCAGAGCTAGGGTCTTGATATTCTCCATTGTAGCTAAAATTCGTTGCTACATTGGTGTTAAGCGTATCAGAATGCGCGCCATAGGCTTGATAATCTGTCGTGCTTTGAATGGCAACTGCTGCATTGCTATTGATTGGCTTATCCAAGGTTAAACTATTACTTTTGCCATTATTCACATAATAAATATCATTTGCGCCTGTTGTTAACGATTCTTGTGCAAAACTAATCTGAGCAGTTAGCAGTGCTAACATACAACCAGTTATTACCACAATTTGTTGATATCGTTTATTATTCATTTAGCTCACCCCTCATGACTTACCATCATTTGCTTTTTTTATTTTCTATCCTTGGTTTATACCCATGGCACAATAATTTATGGTGAATACACATCAAACTTAGCTTACGCTATAAGCATGAATACGATTCTTACCATCAAGGAAAAAGCTCACATTATCAGGGTGTGTTAAGTCATTAACTGCACTTATGGTATCTCCCGTATAGTAATAACGATAATGATCTTGAGAAATGCCGTTGGTATCTAATCCTGTGCGATCTGATCTTAAGCCGTTGGCATAATAACTATATTCAAGATGCATCGCTTGATTTTGCACACCAATCAGCTGACTTATGCCATTAAATTGATAGCTTGTGCCCTTGCCATCATCAACCTCATCACCATTGGCATTATATTTAGGCGTGTATGTACTACCATCCTCGGTATAAGAGATCAATTGATCGAGATTATTATATTGATACGTCGTTATTTTGCCATCTTTGGTTTTGCGAAGAATGTTACCATTACCATCATAAGCGAAGCTTGTACTTGTTATTGGTTGCTTTTGCAAACTATCCGACTCTTCTTTAATTAATTGATTAAAATCATCATAAGTATAGTGTTTAATATAGTTAACATTGGGATCATTTGGCGCCTTATCCGAAGTCGCGATAACGTCAGTTAACATACCCTTTGCGTCAAAGGTATTAACGATATCAAGAAGTGTCGTGCCTAAGCTATCAATTTGTTTTAACTCATGCTCTTGACCAAATGCATCTGCTGTAAATTGCTGTGTATAAATCCCCTGATAGTCCTTAGCAATAAGTGCGCCATATTGATTATTCTCGTTTGGCTTATCTTGTGTGCTATACAAATAAGTCACTTTGTCTTGATTGTTACTCACCGTATTGAGTTTGCCATCTTTAAGATAGGTCATTGTTGTTTGTTGAGCATTGACATCCGTGCTTGATAGCAGTTGTCCATATTTATTATATGTTGCCGTTGCCACTTTGCCATCTGGATAGCTAATCGCCGTTTGTAATCCTGAAAGTGTATAGCTTATCTTAATACCTTGACCATCGAGACTTTCAAAGACCTTATTGCCATCGGCATCATAACTATAATTGTAACTATGTTTGCCACTGTTATCGGTATATGTTTTAGTGATCAGATTGTCATTTTTATCATAAGCAAAGTGCACCACCGTGCCATCAAGGCGTGTCTCAGTGATTTTATTACCATCCTGATCATAGCTATAAGTAATCGATTGACCTGCTTGATTGGTTTCAGCTATCAGTTCTCCTGCCGCATCATAGTTAAAATGGTCGCGATGCGTAATATAATGGTGACTACCAGTAATATCACTAAAATCCAATGTTTTTGTTTTATCAAGCACATCATCTAATAGATCATACTCTGCTGTTATCGTTTCTTTGGACTGCCCACTTTGTAAGATCTGGCTTTGGGTTTTGCCATCAGGTGTATAACTGCTAGTTAACGTATTAAGAACGGTCACCGCTCCGCTATCATCTATTTTATTATGTGTTGTTTCCAGCACTTGATTATTGCCATCTAAAGTTGATATTTCTTCCAGATGATAATGTGGTTGCAGTGGATTATGACTATTTGGGTAGCTTATTGTCTTTAATGGTTTTTTATCTGGGTTATAGATAACCGTCTTAGTTTTGATACCATTGACAAAACTTGTTTGACTTAAGTGCGCAAGATCATATTGCATTGTCGTTACATTACCATCGCTATCGGTTTGAGCCGTTGGTAAGGAGAGTGCGTTATAGCTATAACTTGTTACATTACCCAAGGCATCCTTTTTCTGAACTAGCTCACCGTAGGAATTATAGCGATCAGCTTCTTGCAGTACCATGTCATTAATATTATTGGGATCGGTGTTGCTATATGTTGCTATTTTGTGATTTGAGGCATCATATTGTGTTGTGGTTTTAGCGCCCAATGGCGAAATTTCAGTTACGGCATTTTGTTTATCTTTTTGGTAATCCTCATATTGATACGTAATGCTTTGCCCTGCTGGCAGCGTCTTTTTCAAAACTCGTCCATCTAAATCATAACTAGATGTTATGGTATTACCCAGTGCTGAGCACTTACTCAATAGATCACCTGTTATGCTATCAATTACTTGCGTAGTGACACTACCTAAGGCATCGGTATGTGTCAGTGTTTCCAAGCGTTTACTAAGATCATAACTAAAGCTATCTTTGACTGTACTAGATTGCACCCCAGTGTGACCTGCTTGGCTCCACTTCACCGTACTTTGTATGACAAGACCATGACTGTCATAGCTATAATCGGTACTTTTCCAGGCGTTAGTAGCATTAATATCCCCATCATACAGTGTACTTTGAAGAACATTTTTATGATCGTTTGATAATGTGTTTTCCACAGATTTTGTATCGAATGTATTGGTTAACGGATTCCATGCCATATTAATGTTGGTCAAAGGTTGATTAAAGCTTTGATCATAGCTATTGATTGACTTAGTTGATTCAACCAGTTTTTGTGTCAAGGGATTATATTTATACGTATCGGTTGTTAATGTATTACCATAAGCATCGTACGTGTAGTCGCTCTTGCCTAGCGTTATATATCCTTGAGTAGCAGCATCATAAATGGCACTAGTTTCTTCTATCGGCTTATTATAATTAACCGTTCGCAAATGCTTGTTATTAATCAATTGATATTTATTTTTTGTTCTATACGTCGGGGTATTCTCCCCTGCTAAATACACATCTTGCTCAACCGGCTCACTCATCGCGTTATAAATCGTCTGTGTTTTACGAATATCCATACTATTACTCGCTGTTTTACTGTGTTCGTTAACCTTGACCGTGACCGTATAGCGATAATCTGGATTATTACTTTCCATTAAACTGTCTTTATCATCCGATAGTGGATAATTATTTGGATATCCTGTGAAATTGTTCTGACTAAACTCATAGTCTGCCTCTGCCAAGACCTGATCAGCATTAGCATGATCAATATGATTAATTGTTGCCACCGCATTTAAAGCACCTATCTTATTATCAGGTGTTTTAAAGTGTAGATCTTGATAACTGATGTCCGTTTCCAATCCATTAGGATAAAGAATCTGATTAACGACTGGGACGCCATTACGTGTCTGATAATTTAACTGAGTTATAAAGCCTAACGAATCGGTATATGATAATATGCCATTTTGATTGTAGGCTAAGCTCTGCGTATGCGATCTATTTTGACTATCGATATAACTAATACTTAGTTCATTAGCACTATAGCCAAAGTTAAATACTTGCCCCAAGCTATCGGTAATTGATTTTAGATAGTTATGCTGAACACCCATCTCTGGATCGTTATAATCATATCGAATATGATTACCAAAACGATCCCCCTTGGCAATCAGCTTGCCCGTTGCATCAAAGTAATCCGCTGAACCATCTGGCATACTCAAACAATAACGATAAGCTCTTGAATCAGCGAAACTTGTAGGTAATGGCGTATCGGTCAACATATCTTTAAACAACACACCATGTTGATTTAAATATTTAAGCCCTGATTGATAACCTGTGCTATCACTCCAATTAAAATCAATCACATAAGTTTTACCATTAAATGTCATGGATTTTCCTGGCACCACATAATCAATGTTAAATTGCCAACCATTAGGAAGTCCTAACATTCCAGAACTGCCTGCACTGAAGCTCACACTGACATCTAAAGGAATAAAGCCCTTAACCGATAATAACGGCAATGAAATACTTAGAGCCCCAGTTGCTGGATTGACACTCTCACTTAAGCTTTTAATCGTTTTATTGTCTGCCTGCGAACCTTTATAGTTTGATTTCTCATCATCTTGAGATGATGTATTCCTTGGGCTTTTAAGTGATGCTTTATTATGATGAACAGCAACTGGTGCTGATACGCTTTCAACACTCGTCCCATAGCTAACAGCTGACAAAAAAAGGCAGCCCATCAGACTTAACTTAAATTTATGAATCATCTAAAACCTCAATATCAATTATTTGGATTAAATGTAATGTGTTTTTTTAAGCGCATGCCTATTCTCCTGTTTATATTCGCTTAATACATAATGATTAATATCCAGTTATCAAATGACGCAAAACCCCTAGCGCATATCCTTTAATTCATACCAAAGTGGATTAAAAAATAGACATAACTATAAATCAACCAATATTTACTCAAAAGCAGCCAAATGGCAGGCAATGATCAAAATTAAATAACATTACCAATAGTCGTTGCCCACTGCCATGGATTTGATTTAGCTGCTGTATTGCTTTGATCTTGATTAATGCTCCAAGTCGCAGCGCCACCAAATTGTGGATTATCAATCAAGCTTTGATATTGCTCGGCTAATGCTTTAAAAACGGTCGTACAATCAGGCGTTTTTGAGCTCGCACATGCATACCACACACTATTAGGATTGCTTGGATTAACATTAGGTCCTGATAAAACATCTGGCAAAAGTTTGGTTTTTGATGGTATCTTCACGGCAGAATCACTGCCTTCAAGCTGTTTAATGCTCTCAGAAATAATATTAGGATTAGCTTCTTCAGGCAGGCTCAAAGCTTCTTGTATTACCACATAATCAAAATCACCATTTTCTATTGCCACATCATAATCTTGATTTAACCCCTGAGTTACCAAAATATACTTCCCATCTGTGTTTTTGAATAATTGAGGTGCTGCCGTAACAATAACATTAGGTTTATCTGCCCGTATTTGTTTGATGAGATGATCTAATGCTACTCCATCCCAATGTTTTAGCGAAAGTGCTGCCTCAAGGTCAAAGTCAATACCATCTAAATGCGCTTGATTTAAATAATCAACAATCGTTTGTGCCAAAAGTTTAATATGATTAGCAGAAGCTGATCCGACATTAAAATTATCTAGCCCTTGCCAGGTAACTGAAAGCATTGCGTATTTAAACTGGGGGTATTTTTCTTTAGCAGCATCCACTTTATGGGCAATATCCACAGCTTGCTGTCCATATTGATCTGTAAGCACACAGCTACTATCTGTATCGCACTGTATTTTAACAAATGCATTGATTGCCACGTTATAACCATGCTCTGCAGCGAGCTCATAATAATTAACACTTGGAATAAGCGGCATGAAGTATCCCAACATAATATGGCGATCCGTATCATTTGTGTTTTTATATAACAAAGAAACATCTGCTTCAGGTGCGGTGGCAGTAAGCTCAATATTTTTAGTATACGCTCCTGTTAAACGACGTATTCCACCGTGGTCTTTGACTGACTGCGGACTAATCTCAAGCTGATAACTACCTCCTTTTGCCCCAATTTCAAGATTTGTAATCGTTGTAATTTGTCCAATCGCTAACATTCCTTGGCTTTTTAATGCGCCTTCTTTATCTCGTAATTTATAGCTTAGCCTTTGATTGTCACCAAAGCCATTGGTTACTTGAGGCATGATTTTAATCATGCCATTGTTAGCTACTCTCTGATTGAAATTATTTACATCTACAGATTTAGCACTTGCCGTTGTCACTATTTCTTTTTGAGTAACTAACTGACAATATGCATTTAGATACGCTGTACTACCTATCAGCAATGCTAAAACTGATGCTGATAATAATTTTTTCCTCATCTTAATATATTCCTTATTTTTCATTGTTATATCCACATAATCAACAGATGTTAATACAAAAAAGCATTAGTCACGCTGAAATTTAAATGTATAAATTTTCAATTAATTTGTAAATTAATTAATATTTAAGGCTTTTTAACTATAAATTAATTTACAAAGCATCTATCTCTGAGGATACTGCCAAAGGTCATCAACAGCTTATGTTTAAATTTATTTCATGCGTAAAAAAAGTATTATTATTGAGCCAATAACTCAAGCTAGATCATGCGTTATATGGTTGCATGGTCTTGGTGCAAGACGTGATTTTTCAAAGTTAGTCCCTGAGTTTGACTTACCTATTAATCATAGTATTCGCTTTATTTTCCCATTTGCAGAAATAAACTCGCTAACGATTAATAAATCTGAGTCCATACACTCTTGGTATGATATTAAATCTGTTTGCAACACTACCATGGTCAGAGAAATTGATATTACATCAGCCTTGTATTCATGTGCTTACATTCATAGCATTATTGATCAACAAATAAAACTTGGCATTTTACCTCATAACATCATACTCATAGGCTTCTCTCAAGGCGCACTTATTGCAGGACTGTCGTCATTAACCACAAAACATGCACTTGCTGCAAGTATGATAATATCGGGTTATTTACCTGAGTGGTCACTCTTTGCGAGAAATATTCAAATACCTCACAAGCATACTAACTACATCTGTATGCATGGCATGCAAGATACAATTATTCCGATAAAGCTTGGCACCATAGCTAAAGATATGCTGATCCAGCATGGTTATAATGTCACATGGCACACCTATGAAACTGGTCATGAGTTATGCTTTGACGCAATTCAAAAGATTCGTTCTATTTTGGCAGAAAAATTAATAGATATAAGCACACTACAGATCAATAGCCACTGAATGCCCCTTTATTTTTAAGCGTTTTCATAAAACCAACTATCCATGATCAGATGTTATTACAAACTAAAAAATAATAAATGTCCGCAAATGAAAGGTTAAATTTAGCACAACCAACCCCAACCATAGGAGTATAATAATGAAAAAAATGAAGAATACGTTAATCATCGCAATGATTGTCTCGAGCCTATCTAGTTCTGTAGCTATTGCTGCAGACCCATGGGATGATTGTCAACACTGGACTGGATTCACTAAATACTGTGAAGATGGTGATTATGTCGCTGGAAGCTTTACGTGTGATCTTCATGGGGCAGGTACTAGCACAGCGTGGCATGACAATATCCCTGTTGTCTGTAGGATGGATGTGACCGATTATAACTGTAATAATGGCAAAGGGATGTGGATTGATCAAGGAGACAATAAATATGTCTGCGATTATCCTAAATATAAGTTTTATATTTACAATGATACTGCGTATACAGTTTCTATGTATGGTTTTTCTGGTGATTATAGCGGACCTTACAAGCCTGGATATGACTTTGTTCATGTAAATACTGCAAGCGGGGAAAAATTCCAGACAGATCCAGGCATGCCAGGGGATTCTCAGACTGCGAAAGAGAAAGATGGAGTAGTAGGTAAATTCAGATTATATAGTAGTATTTATTCCATTGACCCCGATTATCCTATCAGTGGTTCTGATATGATTGCAGATAATCCTGATAATCCTCAGCACGTTACATTACGCTCTACAGCGAATGATTATCATGACAAACAATTTAAAAATTTGGCATGCATTATCAAAACAAACAAAAGCAGCTGGAGCGATCAAAAAAATCAAATAGGCTCATTATATTTATATCCAAATATACTAGAAGCAAAAGTAAATTTTTGTGTAAGCTTGGCAACTCGCGCATCTGAAGCTGTACAATATCAATTTAAATTAAATGATTTTAATAGTATTGAGACTGCAGATACTAAGCTATATCCTAGCATTGATGATCAAACCGAAATTACGCCTATCTCTCCCAGCACGAGCCTTGGGATAGTAAACTTCTCTAAAGATCAAAGTGGCACACACTGTATCAGCACCCCACTATACTTTAAAACACAACATAATGATTGCCAAAATCTGATTACTAACTCTCAGTCTTCTGCAATTAATAGTGCATCTATGAATATCAGCGTTACTGATCCATCAGGTCATACTCACTATATGACACTAAGACCTGCAGCTAAAATTCAAACAAATGATAGTGATGTAGTGGGACTTTACACCTTAACACTGACAAGTGATGAGAACAATATTAGCTTAACGCCGTCAGATGCTGGGGATAAAAATAGCTCACGCTGTGATAACGGAGTATGTAAGACCGAAGTAGTGACTTATAATCCACAAAGTTAGGCTAAGACTAAATGTTCACCCACAAGTGCTCACCGTACCCTGAACGTAATCCAACTTGGTAAGCAAAATTTCTGAAACGTAGACAGCATAATGCTTTGCGCCATATGCGAAGGTGAGTTAAGGCACTACAGATTTTTTGTGTTTTTTTGATTTTTTGATTTTTTGTGAAGACGTGATCGACGCGTTATAGCGTTGTGATGATCTGCTTTAGCGGAATAGCTGGCGCATTACAGGCTTTATAAATCTTAGACTGCTCGTGATTGGGTTTAGCTGACTTACGAATATGTAAGGTTTTCCCCTCTTTGGTTTGCATCGTGGTCGTGACACGATAATGCGTGCTTAATTTTAACAAAATAGTCTTCCAGCTATCATGTATGTCAACTTTCTTAAGCTGAAAACGGATGCAATGCAAAATATGATAGGCAAGTATACTAATAAAAATATGACCACTTATGCGCTCTGTGGTTTGATGATAAACAGGGCGCATCCCTAAGTCACTTTTTAATACTCTAAAAGCAGCTTCAATATCATTGAGCATGCAATAGGTTTGCCATATTTGTTGATTATTTAAATGGGCTTGATTGGTGCGAATGCAGTAAATTCCCTTGTTTTTATTCGCCCGAGTTTCCTTGTCATGCCAAGTCAAGGATAAAGCATTTTCTTTGTTGGCATCTGCTTTTAGCTCTAACTCAAAATGACTCGCTACTTTGCTGTATTTTTCTTTTAATCTCCCTAGTTTTTCGCAGACTTTATCATATTTCTTGGTGCAACCTTTTTTTGCTTAACCCTACTTTTACCTTCTCTAATTCCTCAATAAAGCGTTGCTTTAAATTTCTTGGGGTATTATATCCATTTGGTTTTTGAGTTTTTAGGCAAAAATATGTACACCCATGCGGTTACTGACTTCAAAAAATTCATGCTTTAAAGTGCGTCTTTATGCATTGACAGCGCTTAAGGTAGTGCCATTAGTTTATGTATTCGTTTCATCCAGATTTAATACACCAAGTGCCGCATCATACTCAATAATCTCAGCATAACGCGCCCAACCAATAAAGGTATTAAATACGCGTGCTGCTTCATCATCACTCAAATGATCTTCAAGCTCTGATAAGAAACGTGATTCAGGTGCTTTTTTATTTGGGCGCTCTTTTAGCACTTTGACCACATGGCGCGCTAATGGAATATGCTGCACTAATAATTTAGAGAATATCACTTTACGCTCTTCAATGTCGGCATTCATAAACTGCTTACCTAAAGCCGTCATCGTGATATCCCCGTCGGAAACACTCGCCAAATGCAGTACAGACAACGTTTCAATAATCGGGAATAAATCATCGATATCCAAACGCACGTGATCTGCCAAGTCTGGTAAGTCAATCGATCCTTTGGCTTGAAGATCATCCATCTCGGTTAACAGACCTGTTAACTCAGAGACTTCAGCATCTGGTAAGCGATAACCGATATTCAGTGCTTTGCGTTTATTCATGCGCTCTGTTAACTCACGCGTTTCTGACGTTGTCATCATGCGATAGACTTCGTCAATGAGATCCTCAACCGCTTCGTCATTTGAGTTCCTAGGATGTGTTAAATCAACCTTCAACTCACCACGAATAAAGCCAGGGTTACTACCAAAAATAATGATTCTATCCGCTGTTAATACGGCTTCTTCAATGTTATGTGTAACATATAAAATGCCCTTCATCGCATCATTTTTTTCCCACAGCTCAAGCAAATCCTCACGTAAGTTTTCAGCCGTTAGCACATCAAGCGCTGAAAATGGTTCATCCATCAACAACAGATCCGGCTGTAAAACTAAAGCTCGCGCAAAACCAACACGTTGACGCATTCCACCTGAAAGCTCTTTAGGATAGGCATTCTCAAATCCATCCAAACCAATCATATCAATCGCTTTGAGCGCTTTTTCCTTACGCTCTTTGGCGTTGATATTACGCGCTTCAAGCCCTAGTTCCACATTTTGTAACACAGTAAGCCACGGCATGAGTGCAAAGCTTTGAAAGACCATCGAAATATCCGGCACAGGACCTGAGACTTTTTTCTCGCGATATATCACTTCACCTGTTGTCGGTGCGGTCAATCCGGCAATAATTCTAAGTAGAGTTGATTTACCCGAACCTGATTTACCTAAGAGTGCGACAATCTCACCCTCTTTCATCGAAAAATCAACATGATCCAACACCACCAAATCTTGACGATCCGCCTTTCTAAATGCTTTAGAGACTTTATCTACATTCAATATAATTTTATTTGTGGTTGGTTTTACCTTACTGATTGCTTCAGTTGTCATCACAATGATCCACCATTTTTTATTTTTTTAATTATAAATTTTTACGTTTTCAAATTCTGAAACTTGCTAATATTTAACAGTTACATATTCATGCTGAAACGTTTCTCAGCATAGTTATACAATCTGCGCCAAAACAGCTTATTCGTTAGTACGACTAAAATACACATCACAACGACACCCAATGCAATATTGGCAGTGTGATCTCCTGGCGCGTTATACTGCTCAGAAATATAAGCACCAATACCTGAAGCCATAATCACCGAGTCTTTGCCCCAGTTGATATACTCACAGACAATACTGGCATTCCAAGCACCACCTGCGGCAGTAATCGCACCTGTAACATAAAACGGCATCACAGCAGGAAATAAAAACTTAAACCACTTAACCATGCCTTTTAATTGCATGTTTTTAGCTGCCATCTTTAGCTCATAAGGTATGGCAGAGGCACCGGCAATCACATTAAATAAGATATACCACTGCGTACCTAGTGCCATAAGCAAGATACACCAGATATTAAAATTTAAATTAAACGCGATAACAACGGTACCAAATAATCCATAAAGCACATTCACAGGAAAAGCGGCAAAAATCTGTGCGTAAGGCTGCACTTTCTCAGCAACCTTTGGTCTTAAACCAATCCAAATCCCAATGGGCACCCAGATAATTGAAGCTAAGATAATAAGCACAAAAACCCTCACTGCGGTTAATGCGCCATAGCCAAAGACTTTAACAGTCTCGGCAAAGGTGATGGGATCCTCTTTATTACCATAGATAAATTGCCAAGATAAATATAAAAACAAGGCAACACTTAACGCAACGCACAGCTGCCAAATAGCGGCTTGTAGTCGAGAGTTTTCACGCTCATTTTTTTGATGCTCGATTTGATTATAGTTTTTACTTAGGTCTTTTTTAAGGTATGAAATATTCACCAATCGATTGGCTTGCACTGCCATAAAATGACTAAAGCTTTGCAAAATCGTTGAGCGTTGTAATAACGTTAAAAACCATGAGTTTGAACCGGTTTCTTGCTGCATATCACTAACGACAAACTTCTCAGACCATTTAACAATTGGACGAAAGATAAGTTGATCATAAAGCACGATCACAATCAGCATAACAACAATGGCAGCAATAACTGCTGTGAAATTTCTTTCATTATTTGCCTGATCGATAAAAGTACCTATCCCCGGTAAATTAATAGCCGCTGACGTTGTCGCTGAGAAATTAACGACAATGCTTTCAGATGCGACAATCATAAACCAGCTGGCTGACATCGACATCATCGTATTCCAGATAAGCCCAGGCATTGAAAAAGGTACTTCAAGCTTCCAAAAACGCTGCCAACCTGATAATTGATACATATCAGCCGCTTCACGCAATTCCTTGGGTATTGTCTTAAGCGACTGGTAAAAACTTAACATCATATTCCAAGCTTGCGCAGTAAAAAGTCCAAAGATTACTGCCAGCTGTGCGCCCCATAACGAATACGGAAAAATAGCTAAAAAACCCGTGATAGTTATAGCTAAAAAGCCCAAAATCGGAATCGATTGAAATATATCGATAATCGGGATAATCACGCTCTCAGCACGTTTGCTCTTAGCTGCCCATGCACCGATAACAAAGCTAAAGATAAATGAGCAAAAAAGGGCTATAAACATCCGCACCGTGGTATCAGCTGCATATCTTGGTAGATTCCACAAATCCATCGAAATATGCTCATATTGCGTCACGCTAGTAAGATTACGATAATCAACACTACCACCTAACGAGCTACACACCCAAGCGACAACAAACACCATTGAAAGTACAAAAAATAAAGAGAAAAGATCCCACTTACTTGGCAGAAGCCGTGTGGCAGGAATGTTGTAGAATGATTTTTTCATTGTTATAGGTCTTAGCCTTCCATCATGGGATGAGATTCTACCTGAAGCGCTTAGCAAAGGAAACAGTAGGATATTTGGTTTTTCGATACTCGCTTCAAGAACTTACCAAACAACACACTTGTTCTCTTTTTAGGCGAGCTTGATCCTAATAATTTTTTAACCAGCATAAAAACAGACTTAATCATGGCTGGGCAATTTAAATATAATAACTTTGTATTTTCTTAAGCTAGATATTTTCCGCACTGAGATCTGAAAATGTTTGAGCACTTAAATTCGCTAATTCGCTGATTCACGTTTTGATTGTTCCCACCACAACATAAACCAATTAACAAAAGCGTTATTGTGTGCCTTGTTTAAATAATTAATAAATATAACTTTCTTTGGTAGTTTAAAGTCTGTAAGCAGCGCCTTAATAGGATACAACTGACGAAACTTATCATAGGTTTTCTGTGTTGTTGTCATTAAAACATCAGGCATTTGTGAAATATAATGTAGTAGTGACAAGGTATGGTTACAAGTAATCACTTTTTTCCTTTTGACCGATTGCGCAACAATATCAGTAAAAAATGGCGGCTCGCTCTCGGTAAGACTCACATGGCGAGCACATAAATACTGATCTAAACTCAACGAATCGATTGGCATGTCTATGTTAGCAATAACTATACGTTGATCATGATCAAGTTGCTGATTATTATAACCTACAATATTTTCATCAGAGCCAACATATATGTCATATTGCTCTTTATTATCGCTAATGGTTTTGAAAAATTTCTCTTTAGAGGAAATAACACTCACTTTTACTTCAATATTAATTTGCTTAAAGTACTCTAGTAAACTCGTTAAATAAAGTGTTGCAAAATAATCGGTTACAAGCAATCGATAGTGATTTGTTGTAGTGTTTTTTATACTCGCATTTTCAGGCGCAATATGTTCAAACAAATTATTGATAGCAAGGTAAACTCTCATTCCATGTTGGCTTGGTACGTATCTGCCATATTCATCAACTAATAATATTCCATCACCAAAATAGCTTCTTAATTGCTTTAAGGCAGCACTGATCGTTGGTTGGGTTTTCCCTAGCTGATTTGCAGCTTCAGTAACAGAGCCTGTTTCAATAATTTTTCTAAAAACAACAAGGTTATTGATACTGATATTGCCAAAATCAATCATAATAGATCATTCACCATGTCATTTTTTGGGCTTATTATTATTCCAATGAGATTGAAAGTAAACCACTTTATATCAAAATCTATATCATCTATAGATTGAATAAAATAATAAACGAATTATTATTCATTCAAAAATAATAAAATTGAGTTGTGGCATAAATGTCAATCTTATAGGCTTATGATATCAGAAAGATAAATTTTAGTACGTCGGGTAAAGACCTTAAATTAATCAGAAAACAAATAACTTTAACCATTAAGGAAATCAACATGGATAATAAAAAATTGCTGTTTGACACAAAAATACTTATCGTTATCGCATCACTGTCTGCAATGATTGTAATTGCTAGCGATCTACTAACCTATAAACTCTTTGAGATCAATGGTTTTACTGGTTCAGATTCACTGTTCACCTTCCCAATTGTCTACTTGCTCAGTGACATTGTGACGGAATTATACGGCAAAAAAACAGCTCGATTCTTACTGTATACAACACTTTTCTCAGAATTTTTGTTAGATGTTGGTTTGGGATGGATTATTCACTTACCCTCACCGATCTCGTTCTTACAACAACCAGCTTATAATCAAGTAATAGGAACATTGCCAACGGTTTATTGGGGTGCGTTGTTAGCATTATTTATAAGCGCATTGATCAACATCTTCCTTATGGCAAAGTGGCAACGAGTATTTAATGGTAAATGGTATGTATTAAGAAGCTTTCTTTCAACAATTATTGGTCTTACTATTTTTACCATTATTGGCTACTTCATATGGTTTTGGGGAATAAAATCCGTTGGTGAAATTATTGAACTTATAATGGTGTCATTAACTTCAAAAGTTATTGTTGTACTCATATTGATGTGCCCATCTTATTTATTTGTGAGATGGCTAAAAACAAAATCAGCCTCTCTCTAATCTTTAACCATAATTTGAACTTAACAAAATTTCTGCCATCTTCTTGCACGAGGGAGTGCAGCGTATGATCGTCATCGCCAGTTGACGGTCATACAAGGCGCATAGACTCTAATCAATACCAGACATTCATTGCTCATTTTTGGCATTGCAACATATACTGTGCTCTCATTTAGAAATAAACTAAGTGACCAGAATAAGGAAATTTATCTACTGTGTTACTTAGATAATCAACAGCCATCAACAGTACGTTTTATAAGGAGATCTTATGGATAAGTTAATTTATCTACCTAAGCAGCATAAATTAAAAGCGGAGACTTTATCACAGCTTAGAGCATATGCTTCACATCATGGTTTAAAATTGGAAATACATATTCCCATTATTATTCCCCACACACTTCTGTTAACAACAGGTGACGATATCTCACTTTTTGGTGAGTTTCATACCCACAAATGGCAAAAAGCGCTTACTAAGTTTGACATTAAGGATATTCAAGTGGATTTCCATTTGGTTTATGTCTATCAGGAATTTCTATACTTATTGATTGCCAAGCAGCAGATTAAGTTTGTATTTAGTGATCATAAGTTACTCATCACACACTGGATTGGAAAAAATAAGCACAAGCACTTAAGCCGTAAGGATATTATTCAAGATCACAAAGGGCATGCTTGCACAACGGTTATGGGATAAAATCGCCTTTAAATGCCGTAACAGAAACCATCAATTACTCAATCGTTTTATCTATGGTCGTTACTTTCCTTTTCTTCGATTAGCTGCTGCTCGACCACAGCTTCTGTCGCAATAGATGCTTCGGCAACCACTGTTTGGAAAGCCACTTTTTCATCATCCTTAGGCGCCTCACGCGCACGCAAACGCCATAAAGTATAAACACCTAATAAGAAGCAGATAAAGCCGACAAAAGTAAAGAAGCCATAGGGTCCAAAAATGGACATAAACCACGTTGTTAGCAATGGTCCGACCATAGAGCCAATACCATAGGATAGCGCCAAGATACCAACGATACCCACCAGTTGATCGGCATCTAGATAATCACTAGAGTGACTAATCGATAATGGATAAAAGGTAAAGGTAAGCCCCCCTAGTAAAAAGGAGAAAATAGCTAACTGCCAAAAACTTCCATGCAAGACACAAATAAGGATTGAAACCACCACAGAGCCTATGAGCATGACTAATAATACCAATCGCCGATCAATAACATCCGATATTTTGCCAATGGGTAGTTGCAGTAGCATGCCACCAATAATAATGGCAAACATCATATAAGAAATCGTATGCACAGGCACATCAGTTTGTTTCAGAAACAATGGATAAATTGTGTAAATACTCCCTAAAATCATGCCTGCGGTCATCGCTGTCCAGATGCCAAGTGGCGCTTTTCTAAACAATACAAAAGGTGATAAGAGCTCAACATGCTCTTGTTTTGGCGTTTCAAAGCGTGTCAAACAAACAGGAATAATCGATAAAGTTGCCAGAATTGAAATAACACAAAATGCTAATAGCACCGTCTCAAAAGGGATATTCAATAAAAACTGCCCTGATGCCTGCACAAAGTAGTAAACAAACAGATAAATTGATAGCACCAATCCCTTATGTTTGCTGCCAGCTCCTTCCAAGCACCATGCTTCAACAACGATAAATAATCCCGCTAGCGCATAGCCACAGATAAAACGCGCTGCCGCCCAGACATTCACATCATAAAAGATGCCTTGAGACATTGCACCTGCTGCCATTAATGTCGCAAATAGTGCATAGGCGCGAATGTAACCAATGCGCAAAATAAGTCGTTGGGTAAAATATGAGCCTAACACCATCCCAGTGAAATAAGCTGCTGAAATCAAACCGACAACAAAATTACTCTGCCCCATTCGCTCAAGTTCAAGTGTGGTATAGGTCGTATAGAAAGTATTGCCGATCGTTAGGATACACATACTCAAAATCGGTGCAAACAACATCGCAAATCTAGCTGGCTTATACTCAGACATTTTTTATTTTTCCAACTTTATATTTTCCTTGGTTCCTTGAGTTTCAGCTTAAAACAGATCGTTTATATGCTCAATATAATTTTTATATCTTTTTTAGATCTTTCACTGCGTTTTATAACGCTTTAATTATATGCCGCTATCGGTGTGAACTTTGATGAAACGACCGTTTCGTAGATGTTCATTATAAATAGGTTATAAAATGGACTTATAGAATTATTTTGCTATTGTCTATTTATAGAACAAAAAATGCGTAACAAAGACGTTTAAGGTGATTACAATGGATAGCAGTGATTTAATGATTTTGCGGCATCTTCTCATTGAAAAGAATATTAGTGTAACTGCTAAATTAATGAATGTATCACAACCTGCAATTACCATGCGCTTAGGCAAGTTAAGAGGCATGTTTAAAGATGACATTTTAATCCGCGACGGCAATAAGATGAAATTAACGCCTAAAGCTGAGGATATGGTGAATCCAATTATTAGAATCACCGATGAAATGCTAAGTTTAATGCCAGCTCACGATTTTGACCCCTACACGACACCGACGCATATTCAACTACAGATCACCGAAGCGGTTTCTGAAACAAGCACCAAAGCACTTATCGATGCTTTTTTAAAATATAATAACCAACATAAAATAAGTATTACCACCCTGTCTTATACTTCACTACAAGCCCACGATCAAACCCTTAAAAATGTCGATGCCGTCATTGGCATTCCCACGCATATTGAAGGATTTAATGACGAAATTTATAGCTATGAGACAGGTGTTTTGATGTTTGATTATTTTTTTGATGATGCTAAAAAATCTATTTCTTACGATGAGTATTTACAACTTCCTCATATCGTTTTTTCCCAAGGTAGTAGCAATCAATTACTCTTGGATATTTTAGGGCATCCTGACCCACGTAATCTATGTTTACAAATCAGTAGTCTGCGCGCAGCCACCGAGCTCTTACAAGATAAATATGTCATGACTGCTTCAACGATATTGGCACGCGTCTTTGACAAAAAACATTTACCACTGCCTTTTGATTTGCCTGGGCTTCCCTTTAAGCTATCGTATCCTGAACGCTTGAAACATGACAAAAAAAATCGCTGGGTACGTCAGGTCTGTAAAGAAGTCATGCAAGCACTCTTAAAAAAATATAGCTTATAGTGGTTCAAGTGCTTTATTCATCCACAAGTGCTCACCGTACCCTGAGCGCAAGTCGAAGCGGTGCACTGAGCATCAGTCGAAATGGGTAATCTTGCGAAAATCACACTTCATAGAGGCTTCAACTGACGCTCAGCCAACGCTTACACAATCAAAGTGGTCAGGAATATGGTCACAGCCCTATTTCTCGCTGCTTTTTTGACATTTGCGTGATTTATATTTGACATTAAGGGCGAACTTTACCAATATTTACCACACTAAAATCCAGATCATCAATATTGTGGATACTTTTTTTAAGGAACAAACTTTAATGAACGCAACAACTGCGAACTTAGATATGCTAATTAACTGCTATCAAAAAATGTATAGCATTCGTCAAATTGATAATACCGAAGCTGAGATGGTTAATAGTGGCACTGCCAACTTCCTAGCCTCATCCAAGGGTCATGAGGGTGCGGCTATTTTTGCGGAATACTTAAAACCTCAAGATTGGTTACACTGCCATTATCGTGATAAGCCATTAATGCACGCCCGCGGAATGGAAGCCAAAATGTTTTTCTACAGCTCTTTGTGTAAAGCTGAAGGCGCTTCCAATGGTCGCCAAATGGTGATTGGTGTCAGTGAACGCAAACTCAACATTGTCAGCATTATCACGCCTGTTGGCAATCAGGCTTTGCCCGCTGTTGGGATTGCGCAAAGTGTTAAAGATGATGCGGATAATCCGATTGTTTATTGTGGCATGGGCGATGGTACGACACAACAAGGTGAAGTATTAGAAGCCTTTGCAGAAGCA
This sequence comes from Cysteiniphilum litorale, assembly GCF_003428165.1. GTDB lineage: Bacteria > Pseudomonadota > Gammaproteobacteria > Francisellales > Francisellaceae > Caedibacter > Caedibacter litoralis. The sequence goes on from NZ_QLIQ01000015.1 coordinate 38,018, forward strand.
AAACGCCGCACATTACCTGTGCTATTTGTTGTGCAGGATAATGATTATGCAATTTCCACGCAAACCAAGGGTAATACCTTTTTCTCATTACCTGATCACTCACAACCTAATGAGTTTTATGACATTCCAATTACTTATATCGATGGCACTAATCCATTTGCTTCGCATGAAAAAGTTGGAAAAATTATTAGTGATATGCGTCAAAATCGTGCACCACATATTATTGTCTTTAAAGTGGAGCGCTTAAATAGTCATAGTAATGCAGATGATCATAGAATCTATCGCAGTCGTGATGAGTTAACTAACATTGCACACAATGATCCTGTTTTGTTAAGTCGTCAATTTTTATTAAATGCCGGTGTCAAAGAAAGCTTCCTACAAGAGATTGAAGCAAAAACATCACAAGCCGTTAGAGAAGCGATGGAGCTTGCCTTAAAAGGCACGACACCTAAAGCTTCTTTTGATGCTGAAGCGCCCTTACCGGAGCATTTATTACCCACTGCACCTGAATATCGTGGCGACTTCTCACAAGAAACACGCCTTGGTATGGGGGCTGCTATGCGCGAGGTATTTCGCCAGCGTTTATTAAATGATGATCGTGTGTGTTTATTAGGTGAAGATATTGAAGATGACAAAGGTGATGTTTTTGGGGTAACCAAAGGCTTATCAACCCAATTCCCAGGACGTGTCGTTAATAGTCCTTTAGCTGAAGCAACAATTATGGGTGTGTCAATAGGCATGGCATTAACTGGCAAACGCCCTGTTGCCTTTATTCAGTTTGCTGATTTTATGCCACCGGCGTATAACTTACTGTTTACCGAACTAGCTACCATGTATTGGCGCTCAAATGGTGACTGGGAATGTCCAGTTATTGTCTTTGCTGCTTGTGGTGGTTATCGCCCAGGCTTAGGTCCCTTTCATGCACAAACCAATGAAGGCACTTTTGCTCATATTCCTGGCATTGATGTCTACATGCCATCAAATGCCGCAGATGCTGCAGGTATGCTTAATGCTGCTTTTGAGTCTAATCGCCCTAGTGTTTTCTTATACCCTAAAAAATTACTTAATAATGCCAGTATCGCTGATACCACATCAACAGATGTAGAAAAACAAATCATACCTGTTGGTAAAGCGCGTATTGTCAAAGCAGGTTCTGATATTACCTTTGTTGGCTGGGGTAACACCGTTTCATTATGCCAAGAAGCCGCTGAAACCTTAGAAACGGTTGGCATTGATAGTGAAATTATCGATTTACGCACCATTAAACCATATGACCTTGCAACGGTACTTGCCTCAGTGGAAAAAACTGGGCACTTAATCGTCACACACGAAGATAATCATACCTGTGGTGTTGGCGGTGATCTTATTGCCTCAGTGGTTGAACATGCTAAAAGGGCTGTTAAAGTCAAGCGTATAACACGCGCTGATACTTATGTGCCCTGCAATTTTGACAATCAAATGGAGGTTTTACCTTCTTATGAGCGTATTTTAACAGGGGCTGCAGAGTTACTTGACTTATCTCTTGAGTGGGAGATCAAAAACCACAATGATGCAGGATTTTATAATGTTGAAGTCATTGGTGCGAGCCCATCTGACGAGAGTGTTCTTATTACCGAGTTACACGTTAAAGTCGGCGATGAAATTAAGGTCGGTGATAAATTAGTTGATCTTGAGGCCAGTAAATCAGCCGGTGAAATTCTATCGCCAAGTAATGGCACGATTGAAGAGATTTATGTCGAAGAATCACAGCGTGCAACCGTTGGCGAGAACTTATTAAAACTACGCCTGCCAGCTGGGGCTCAAGATAAGCAAAAAATCCAAAAGCGCCCTATTTTAACGCGCAAAATTCAACAAGAAATTGCCAAGCAAAATAAGCAACATAGCATTTATCCAGTAGGCATTAGCACGCCGTCATTCAGAACAGGTTCAAGACTGGTAACCAATGATGAGCTTTTACAAAATTTCCCTGAGCACACCTCACGCGATATTATTGATCGCACCGGAATTGAATCACGTTTCTGGCTTGCTGATCATGAAAATATCGTTGATCTAGCAACAGACGTTGCCAAAGATGCTTTAACTCGTGGCAATCTTAAACTCTCAGATATCGATATGCTGATTTGTACCACTACGACGCCTGATCAATATATCTCGCCTTCTATGGCTTGCTTAATATTAGAGAGACTTTATCAAACTTATGGTGAACATAATGTGCCTGCTTATGATATCAATGCGGCATGTAGCGGTTATTTATATGGTTTGCAAAGTGCGCGTGATTACTTGCAAACACGTCCGAATAAACGTGTGTTATTAATTAGTGCCGAGTATATGACCAAACGCATGGATCAAAAAGACTTTGATACGGCATTTTTATTTGGTGATGCAGCAACTGCGACGATTATTAATGGTGATCAGCATCAAGCGGATTCTAAAGCTATTATTGATGAGATTTCATTAACAGCGATTGCTGAGAATGGTGATGTACTTAATATTCCAACCGATGAGTCAAAATTCACACAACTACAAGGTAAAAAGCTTTTTACCTTTGCAGTTAAAACCATGTCAATGATTATGCATAAGTGCTGCCAGCAAGCAAATATTGCTCTAAATACGGTTGATTTAGTCATCCCACATCAAGCAAACCAACGTATTTCCAATGCGGTTGAGAAGCGCTTGAAAATGCATTCAGGCACGCTTTATAGCAATATTACACGTTTTGGTAATACCTCATCGTGCACTATTCCAATTGCTTTGGGCGAAACATTAGACGCTCAAGCGACTGATAAAACTGTCGCATTATGCGCGTTTGGCTCTGGCTTTACCGCAGCAGCTGCACTTTTACGCACAAAATAGTTGGCAAGTCGCAGCTAACTCGTTAGATTAATTTTAAGCTTATGGTTCTGTTTGTTGATCATCAGCCCCTTAAACAACACAAAATAAAAATAAATAAAGTAAATAAAAACAAATTAAAAATATTATTTAAGAAATTAAGAAAAAACTATGGCAAAAAACCTTGTAATTGTTGAGTCACCTGCAAAGTCAAAGACAATTAAAAAATACTTAGGCAATGATTTTGAAATTCTTGCCTCTTATGGACATGTGCGCGATCTTGAGCCGAAAGAGTCTTCAGTCGATGTTGAAGATCATTTTAAAATGAAATATCAACTGATTGAGCGCAACAAGCGTCATATCGATGCGATTAAAAAGGCTGCCAAATCGGCGGATGAAATCTATCTGGCAACGGATCCAGATCGTGAAGGTGAAGCAATTTCTTGGCACATTTATGAACTTCTAAATAGTGCTAAACTCATCAAAGATAAACCCGTGCATCGTATTGCATTTAATGAGATTACCAAATCAGCGGTGAATGCCGCTGTTGCTAATCCGCGCGAGCTGGCGATGGATCTTGTTAATGCCCAACAGGCGCGACGCGCTTTGGATTTTCTGGTCGGTTTTAAACTATCCCCTTTACTTTGGAAAAAAGTTCGCCGAGGACTTTCAGCCGGACGCGTGCAAAGTCCAGCGCTTAGAATGATTGTTGAGCGCGAGCTTGAGATTGAAGCATTTGAATCTAAAGAGTATTGGAGCATCACTGCTGAGCTTAAAAAGCGCAAAAAATTCATGGCAAAACTCTCTATTTTTAATAATCAAAAGTGTGAGCAATTTAGCTTCACCAATGAAAACGATGCGACAAATGCACTTGATATCATCAAAAAAGATGCCAATGGCGAGTTAATCGTTCATAGCATTGAAAAGAAACAAAAGCGTCGCAATCCACTGCCACCTTTTATCACCTCAACACTTCAGCAAGATGCCGTGCGTAAACTTGGATTTACCACCAAGAAAACGATGATGTTAGCACAGCAACTATATGAAGGTATTGAGATTGGTAGCGAAGGCGCTGTTGGTTTGATTACTTATATGCGTACTGACTCAACGAACCTTTCACAAGATGCTTTAAATGAATTACGTGACTTTATTGTCAAGGAATATGGTCAGGATCACCTGCCAACAAGTGCGCGAATTTATAAAACCAAAAATCAAAATGCCCAAGAAGCACATGAGGCAATCCGCCCTACTTCAGCTTATCGTAAACCTGAAGATGTCAGAGCATTTCTATCCAATGATCAATTTAAACTATATGATCTGATTTGGAAGCGTACCGTAGCCTGCCAGATGATTCATGCATTAATGGATACTGTTGCGATTGACTTTATTACTGAAAATAAAGCACATACTTTTAAAGCAACGGGATCAGTCGTTGCTAAACCTGGTTTCTTAGCAGTGTATCAAGAAGCCAAGGATGAAGATGCTGCCAGTGATGACAGTGAGGGCTTAATCCTGCCTGAGTTCAAAGAAGGTGAAAAAGTGCCGGTGGTTGATATTATCGGTAAACAGCACTTTACTGAGCCTCCACCACGCTACACGGAAGCATCTCTTGTAAAAGCGCTTGAAGAATACGGTATTGGGCGTCCATCAACTTATGCGACAATCATCTCAACCCTGCAACAGCGTGATTATGCGCTATTAGAGAAAAAGCGTTTTAAACCAACCGATGTTGGTCGTATTGTTAATAGCTTTTTAACCGATTATTTCCATCGTTATGTCGAATATACGTTCACGGCGAAGCTTGAAGATGAGCTAGATAATATTGCCGATGGTAAGATCGAGTGGGTGCCGGTGTTAGAGAAATTCTGGCAGCCATTTATCAAGCAAATTACTGAGATTGATGCCACGGTCAAAAAAAGTGATGTGACACATGAGGAAATGGATGAAGACTGCCCTGAATGTGAACACAAGCTTTCTATTCGTTTAGGACGCAGTGGTCGCTTTATCGGTTGTACGAATTATCCGGCTTGCACTTATACGCGCGCCATTGCCAAAGATGGTGAAGAGCCTCAAGAAAAAATAGAGCCTGAGGTGGTCGCAGATCGTAAGTGCCCGGCATGTGAGTCAGATCTTTTAATCAAACAAGGTCGCTATGGTAAATTTATTGGTTGTTCTAATTATCCAAAATGCAAACATATGGAGCCATTAGAAAAACCAAAAGATACTGGTATTGAATGTCCAAAATGTAAGAAAAACAACTTTGTTGAGAAAAAATCCCGCAAAGGCAAAGTATTCTACGCTTGTGCTGGTTTCCCTAAGTGCAAAAACTCATTCTGGTATCCACCGATTGCCGAGGAATGCCCGAAATGTCACTCACCAATCCTTTTGCATAAAACCACTAAAAAAGATGGCGAGCAAAAAGTTTGCCCTAATGACGAGTGTGATTATGTGGTTAACTTGGCACCAACAGAGCAAGAATAATCTACTTATCTTCAAGCTTTATAAATTGGCATGAAAGTGCATTCACCTGAAGCACCTTTTCTGCTAGAATCCAAAACAATCTTTTTTGACAAACTTAAACATTAAAGGAATTTAATTATGTCACAATGCGTAAATATTACTGATAGTGAATTTGAATCAGCTGTTGTTAACAGCGAACAGCCTGTTTTAGTTGATTTCTGGGCGCCATGGTGTGGACCTTGTAAGATGATTGCTCCAATTTTAGATCAAGTTGCTGAACATTACGGTGAGAAACTTAAAATCGTTAAGATCAACGTTGATGACAATCAAGATACCCCTGCTAAGTTTGGTGTGCGTGGTATCCCTACGCTAATGGTTTTCAAAGATGGTGAAAACGTCGAAACCAAAGTGGGTGCAGTACAGAAATCACAATTGATTCAAATCCTTGATAAACATATTTAATTTCAACTATAAAATAAAAAATAAACTTTTCGTTCAACCCGAAGGGGTTCCCCTTCTTCAACATTCGTGAGAATTTTCAATGAATTTAACCGACTTAAAAAACCGATCCATCCCTGAATTAATGGAGCTTTCGCGCTCACTTGGTCTTGAAGCCACAGGGCGCGCGCGTAAGCAAGAGATCATTTTTGGTATTTTAAAAGAGCATGCTGACAAAGGTGAAGACATCTATGGTGAAGGTGTGCTTGAGGTGTTACAAGATGGCTATGGCTTCTTGCGCTCCTCTGATACGTCATACTTTGCGTCCCCTGATGATATTTACGTCTCACCGACCTTTATCCGTAAATTAAATTTACGCACGGGCGACAGCATTATCGGTAAAATTCGCCCACCTAAAGACAACGAGCGTTATTTTGCAGTAAAGCATATTGATAGTGTCAACTTTGACTCACCTGAGCTTGCACGCACTAAGGTGTTGTTTGAAAACTTAACCCCTGAATACGCCAAAGAACGTTTGTCAATGGAATTAGGTAATGGCTCAAGTGAAGATATTACTGCACGAATTATTGATTTAGCGGCACCTTTTGGTAAAGGACAACGTGGTTTGATCGTCGCACCTCCTAAAACGGGTAAAACAATCATGATGCAAAATATCGCCTCATCGATTGCTAAGAAATATCCTGAGTGTTACTTGATTGTGCTATTGATTGATGAGCGTCCTGAAGAGGTAACTGAAATGCAACGCTCTGTGCGTGGTGAGGTGGTTGCTAGTACCTTTGATGAACCGGCAGCGCGTCACGTGCAATTAGCTGAAATCGTTATTGAAAAAGCAAAACGTCTGGTTGAGCATAAGCAAGATGTGGTTATTTTATTAGATTCTATTACGCGTCTGGCGCGTGCTTACAACACCGTATCCCCTGCTTCAGGTCGTGTATTATCAGGCGGTGTTGAAGCCAATGCTTTACAAAAACCAAAGCGCTTCTTCGGTGCAGCGCGTAACACAGCTGAAGGTGGTAGCTTAACAATTATTGCGACAGCGCTTGTTGAAACAGGCTCTAAAATGGATGAAGTTATCTTTGAAGAATTTAAAGGAACCGGTAACATGGAACTTCATTTGGATCGTAAAATTGCTGAAAAACGTGTTTATCCTGCGATTAGTTTTGGACGTTCTGGTACACGTCGTGAGGAGCTATTAACCACACAAGAAGAGCTGCAAAAACTATGGATTCTGCGTAAGATTCTGCATGAAATGGAAGATACGCAGGCAATGGAGTTTTTAACAGAACGCTTGAAAAAAACGCAAACCAATGAAGAGTTTTTTAATATTATGAAGCGTGGTTAAGCTCAAACAAAAAAATATCATTCTATCTACTTGAGATAACCTAGCAAGTGACACTCTTTTGCCGTAAACTGCAGGAAGTTTCCACTTAGCTAGTGACACGATGAATTTATTTTCAAACTTAAATCAATATCAGCATAAGCGCGGCATTGAGCGCGAAACCTTACGTATATTACGCTCAGGCAAAACAGCCACCTCAGATCACCCTAAAGCCCTTGGTTCAAAGCTTACCAATAGCAATATCACGGTTGATTTTTCAGAAGGCTTGCTTGAGCTTATTACCGAGCCATATGACTCTATTGATAAGACGTTCACACGTTTAGAGCACATCTTGGCTTTTTCCACACAAAACTTACCTCAAAATGAGCTTATTTTGGCGACTAGTATGCCATTAACAACCACAGAACAAGAGATTAAAATCGCTGATTTTGGCAGCTCTAATTCAGGTAAGATGAAAGAGGTCTATCGTCGTGGTTTGGCCAAACGTTATGGCAAAATCATGCAAGCGATTTCTGGTGTGCATTATAATTTCTCATATGATGTTAAGCTTATGCATGAGCTCACTCAAACACGCAAAATGACCAGTGATGCGCTGTATTTCTCAGCGATCAATCATTATTTTGAGTTTATGTGGCTGATACCCTACTTATTTGGTGCTTCCCCCATTTGCGCTAAAACTTCTGTGAAGCAAAAACCTGACTATCTAACATCATTTGATGATGAGTTTTATATTGGAGAGTATGCCACTAGTTTGAGAATGAGTAATTTAGGCTATCAAAGTGCAGCACAAGAGAATCTATTTATCTCCTATGACAACTTGCAAAGCTATGTTTATGACTTAGTCAATGCCACTAAAACCCCTTATTCTGTATTTGAGGAAATTGGTTTATTTGATGACAATGGGTTGCGTCAACAGCTTAATGGCAGCATTCTACAAATAGAGAATGAATACTACAGCAGTATTCGCCCAAAACAGATTGCTAAGCGTGGCGAGCGCCCTGCTTGCGCTTTGCTTAATCGCGGTGTGGCTTATCTTGAGGTTCGTGTATTGGATGTTAATCCGTTTTCACCACTTGGGATAGATAAAGAGACAGCACATTTTATTGAAGCCTTATTAATGACCTGCTTGATGCTGCCAACTAAGCAGTATTCAAAAAATAATATCGCACGCAACAAACTAAACTTCTCACAAGTTGTAACACAAGGACGTAATCCTCAGTTGCAATTGATTAACAGCCAGGACAAACCACAATTATTGCAAACTTTAGGCATGGAGCTTCTTGAGTACATTGCCCACACAGCAAAAAATATGGGTGAGCAATATGAACAAGCCATCAATAAGCAGCTCAAAAAACTAACTGATCCAACAACAACGCTTTCCGGTCAATTGATGGATGCCGTTAAAAATGGCTATTTGAGTGAGGTACTTAATCTATCCGCATCAAATACAGAGCATTTGCAAGAACTCAGATTAGATGACAAAGAGCGCAAAGCGTTTATGCATGAAGCACAAGCTTCACTTGCCGCACAATCACAGCTTGAACAAGGCGATTGTTGTGACCTTAATACCTATATCGATCACTACTATCTATCTGCTGATTGCTCGCAAGTAGTCGAGTAAATTAAGCAAGTACAATGACTTTTTTATTATTTTGAGGTCGATGAATAATATCCGCTTCAACTTGAAATGCCGTATAAATATGCTCGGGCGTTAATACCTTTTCCGTTTGATCAAAGTCTAACATCTGACCATTTTTTAACAGAAGGCTTTGATGATAGTAACTAAGCGCGATATTTAAATCATGCCCAATCACAAGCACGGCCAAATCATGTTGCTGGACAAGCTCACTTAATATTTGTAAGGTTTGACGCTGATAATAAACATCCATATGTGCGCTATATTCATCTAATAGCAAATACCCTTGATAACTATCATCATGTTGGTTCAATTGCAGTAATGCGCGCACCAATTGCACACGCTGACGCTCACCACCGGATAATTGCTGATATTTCTTTTGACTAAAATGCTCAGCTTTTAATAAGGATAAAGCACATAAGGCTTTTTGATACTCTTTTTGTGAAAAGTTGCCTTTGCAATAAGACAGTGCCCCTAAGAGCACATAATCAATAACATTAATGTCTGTATAAATTTCTTCGTGCTGGGTGACATAAGCCATTTGCATGCTTTTTGTCACGGGACAGATCGCTTTTATATCCATTTCATCTAATTTCACCCATCCAGTATAATGTAAATGCTCGCCTGAAATCACTTTCATCAACGTCGATTTACCTGCACCATTTGCTCCTAAGATACCGGTTATTTGCCCTTTTCTAACTGTCATTGAAACATTATCAAGCAGGGTCTTTTGTGATAACTTTAAACTAATATTTTCAAGCGTTAACATCTTAGACACCTCGCTGTAATTTTTGACTAAACAACAAATAAACGAAATATGGTGCACCAATTAATGCCGTCATTAAACCGATGGGTAATTCAGCAGGTGCTAAGACCACTCTGGCCACAACATCAGCAACAGTCAGTAACAATCCGCCAAAGATACATGAAAAAAGCAGTAAATGACGATGTTCATTGCCTATAAGAAAACGAATAATATGTGGCACAACCAAGCCGATAAAAGCCACAGGACCGGCAACGGCAGTACTGGCGCCAACAAGCAAAGCAATGGCGATGATGCTTTTTAGCTTTTGCCGATGAATATTAACACCAAGCATGCGTGCATACTGCTCACCGGCGATCATCGCATTAAGATACTTTGCAGTATTCATTAATAACATAAATGCTACGAAAATACATGGCAACAGAAACAACACCTGACCCCATGTAATATTAGCAAAACTGCCCATACTCCAAAAAGTAATACTTCTTAAAATACTATCATTTGATAGATACGTCATCACACCAATCAACGCACCACACAATGCATTAATCGCAACCCCCGCTAACACCAAGATACCTAAATTACTGCGACCCTTAGTAATCGATAGTAAATACGTTAAAAAGGTAATCACCAGACTACCAACAAATGCACTTAAACCCAATCCCCAAGTGATTAAGAAGCTTGTCTGCACTAAGCTTGCACTAAGTAGCAAAAACAAAATAGCAAATAATGACGCGCCACTGGTCATCCCTAAAAGGGCAGGATCCGCCAAAGGATTACGAAATAGCCCTTGCATCACAACACCAGCAACAGCAAGTGCACTACCAACAACCACGGTTGCAATTAAGCGCGGCAATCTAAGCTCTAATGCCACTTTTTGCATAAAACTGCCATCGACAAATAATTGTGAAAACTGCAAATTTAATGCGCCAAATAACAGCGATAATAAACAAGCAGCAATGAGTAAGACCATAAACACACAAAACCAAAAACAGTATTTCTGGCGTTGTAAGGTAAATAGGGATTTAGCAGCTATATTATGTGTTTGCATTTTTTTCTCTTTTTTTTTGCTATGAAACTACACACTCTAATTCCCTCCACTATGTAAGCGTTGGCTGAGCGTAAGTCGAAGCCTTTTTTAAATCACCCTTCGACTTCGCTCAGGATACGATCAGTCTATATTTCATTTTCTATAAATAAACCTTCTGCGCTAACAACAATTCAGTCTGTCCAAACTCAGCACCAAAATTATCAATGCGTGATGCATCAATTGTCACAATTTTAGTGTGATATTTTTCATGCAGATAGTCTAAAACCTGAGGGTAAGGCTTGACCATGTTTGCTGAAGCCTGCGCAATAACAATCACCTGTGGCTTTAAACTCATCAGCCCTTCTTTTGACACTGGGCGCATACCACTAAAGGATAAAATATTATGCGCTTTAATAAGCTGTAGCCAACGATCTGATTGGGTATCTTTACCAAGCATATAAGCACCATTGGCAGAAATCTGCAAAAGCATTAGCACTTGCTTTGGCTTGCCCTTACCCTCTTTAGCATACGCATTGACAATCTTATTGACTTGTTTAGTTTGCGCTTGAAGTGTTGTGATTAACTGCTGCCCCTCTTTTTGCTTACCGAGTTTGTTGGCAATCTCTTTAATATTTTTTTCAACATCACTTAGGCTTTTTACCTCAGTCAATAGCGTTGTTTGTACATCAAAAGCCTGCAGACGTGTTAACACAGACAAAGGAGAAATAGACGCATCCGCAATCACTATATTTGGCTTCACACTTAGTAAGCTTTCAATCGTCAATGCACGCATATAGCCTACATCCTTTACTTGCTTATTGTGCTTACTTTGTTTATTTTCCGCTTTCTCTAGCAGCTTAACGCTCTCAGTATCACTTGCCGTTATATCAACACCTAGCGCACTAACAATGGAACTAGCACTTGGTCCAAGTGTAACCACGGTTTGTGCTAAAGCTAAACGCATACTCCCTACTAGCAGCACAACTGACATGATAAACATTATAATTTTACGCACTTTTTTGCTCCTGTAAGTTAAATGAAATCATTTGCACCACACTTGCAGTTACTGGCGTTTTGCCACTTTGTGCAGGCTTGAAATGTAACTTCTTAAACCATGCGATTGCCGCTTGATCTAACACGCCAAAACCACTGGATTGAATAATTTTGACATCGGCAACCTGCCCTTGTGCATTAATAACCGCCTTAACTTTAACCTTGCCCTCTTCATTATTTTTAATCGCTGAACCTGGATATGTTAATTGAGGCGGGGTAAACGCCAATTTTGGTGCTTGTGTGATTTTGGCAATGGCTTGCTGCTTTTTAACATTTTGCCTCGATATTTCTTTTACTTCTTTTGTTTCTTTGGCTTGAGTTTTCACTGTGCTCTTGTGAGCTTCAGCTTTATGCTCTTTTGGCTTAATGATTTTTTGTGGCTTTTTCTCTTTTTGCTCTACAGCAACATTGGCTGTTTTTAGATCTTTAGCAACCGGTGTAGCGCTTGAAGCTGCTGTAGTTTCTGTGAGCTGTAAAGCCTGCATTAAAGACGCAACGGTCTGCGCCTTAAAATCAGTTTGCCCCAAATGCCATGTTGTTTTTGGTGTACTGTTTAATGCTGCCCAAATTGAGAAATTAATCGCAATAGACCCCGTAATGGCAATAGCAATTTTAAATACTCTGAGCAACATTCAATCTCACCTAAAAACGATAGTTAAGCTGTAAATAAATGCTTCGACCCATAGCAGGCACCAAGGTGCTGCCATCATAATCCTGATAATACTGATCAAATAGATTATCAATTCCTGCACTCATTGTGAAACCTTTGACAAAGTTTGGCTGCCATTGATATGCCAAGCTTAAAAGCGCATATCCTGGGACTTTAGGTGTATTATTTGGCACATGGTTTTGTGCTAAAGCATAATCAAATCGTGTTTGAACTGTACTGTCAATAACCCTAATCGGCACAGCGAATGCCACCATCCCTTTGGCTCTAGGGATAGGTAAGGCACTACCCGCAGGAATGGTATTGCCATTTTCATTACGATATGCCGATTTTGTTTTCCCACGCGTATAGGTAAAATTCGTCATTACTTCAAACCAATGATTTTGGTACTCAGCTGAAACGTTATAACCATATAGTTGTGCTTTGGAAATATTAATATTTTGATTTACTGCAGTATAAAACGGAGGACCATCATTACCTATATTACTATTTAAGATATAATCATCTACGTCGTTTAAGAAAAGATTACCTGTAACACGCACTCTCTGTTTATCTGCAAAATTGTGATCATAGACAAAACCAACTGTTTTATTATGCCCTATCTCAGGTTTGAGATTTGGATTTGGTATAAATCGTAAAAACACATAGCCTGAGTTAGGATGATCTCCTCCTAAATATAAATCTTGCAGCGATGGAATGCAATACCCTTCGGTATAACCTAGGTAAACCTTTAATGGATCAATCACCTTATAGCTAATACTCACTTGTTTGGTAAAGAATGAGCCATCATTATTCATATTGCCACTTGTGCTTTGGTAGCCATTAAATCGCCCACCAACAGTTATGTTTAGCTTAGGCAAAATATCCCAACTATCTTGTAAGAATGCACTATAAAGTTGCTGATTTGCTGTCGGAAAATTAGCGCTTGTTTTACTGCTATACCCATCATAACCATTGATATAGCTATACTCTGCCCCATAATACAAGCGTTGCTTATAAACAGTGGTTACATTTGATAACTGCATACCCGTCGTGTTGACATGCACATCTTGTGGTAAGGCAAAGCCTCCACCATTATTGGTTGGTGATGAGCCCAAATGATTTTCGTTGTAATATAATTTGGCTTTAAGATCAATATACGGATTATCTGGATTCCAATGATAGTCCAACATGCTTTGCGTTTGGAAGAAATTAAAATTTGAACTTGGGTTCTTTGAGTAAGTTTCTTTATTTACCGTTGCTGGATAAAGACCAACATTCTGCATTGATAAGAAGGATGCCTTCAAGGTTTGTGCTTTTGAGATATCCCAAACCGTTTTAAGTAAATATTGTAAATTATTACTAGCAGAATCTGCTAAGGTTTGACCATTACCCAAACGCACATTATTACTACGTCCAGCAACCACATCTAATAAATAACTGACATCACCGGTTTTAAAAGCAACGGCGGCATTGGCATCACCACTATAATCACCTGTCGCACCACCTAATCCAACTTGTCCACCAACGGATTTATCTTGAGCTAAAAAATCATTTGGATCTAATGTTTCAAAGTTAACTGCCCCTCCCAAGTTACCATTGCCATAAGCAATATTACTACCAGATTGACTTGCTGAGACTTCTTTATATAGTGCTGAGTTTAATAACTGACGTGACTGATTATGCCCAAAGGATGCCAAATTATTATTAATACCATCAATCCCAACAAAAACGCGATCATCTGACAAACCACCCAAGCTAATGCTTTGTGTTGTTGGTCGATTGCCACCAACCATTTGCACACCTACCATTTCATTTAATTGCATAGCTGTTGATTGAGTTAGATTCGTGCCTCCTCCTTGCTGCACTGAAATATTAGGTAAAGCGCTACCCGTTTCAGGTGCCACATTGATTTGACTTATTCTACTTTGTTTCTCAGGCATGCTTGGCAAAGCTTTCTTAACAGCAACCACCTGAATTTCACCTAAATCTACCGCTTGCGTATTTGCTGATTCTTCACTTGCATACATAAGCTGAGCAATGGCTGTTAACACAAGCACACTTAATAATTTTGTTTTCATTTTTAACACTCTCTCCCAAGTTATTCGTGATATCTGAATTTTTATCTGCAAGCACTTCCTGCTCCCTGAGCGTCAGTCGAAGGGTCTATCTAGACCAGACTCATGAAGGCTTCGACTCACGCTCAGCCAACGCTTACGCAATACTAAGTAACAAATGAGTAATAAGCTGAACACCCCTCACCCGCGCAGCTTATGCCACGCGACCTCTCCCGCAAGGGGCGAGGTAAAATAGCTTACCTTATTTCTTCACTATAACTAATGATTAACTTGTATATCTGCTGCAGTTAGACCTGTTTCTTTTAGCACCGCAAACACCTGTAGCATTGTTTGTAACGGAATATTTTTATCCGCCGCCAAGGTGATTTGCGACATTGATATCGTATCTTTTTGTGATAATAAATAACTTTTAAGTGTATCAATACTCGTAAAATGCTCACCATTGATCATATAATCGTGCGCCTTTAAATAAAGCGTTGTCTGAGCAGACTTGCTTTGCGTAACACTTGCCCCCTTTACATCAGGCAAAGGGAGTTTAAGCAAATGCTGAATGGGACCAGCTAACAGTACAAACATTACCAAAAGCACCAACATAAAGTCTAGCAATGGAATCAAGTTGGGTTCATCCACCTCCAAACTATTATGCTCATGATGGTTTAAACTACTGATCATAAGAGAGCCTGTTCACGCAAATTAATCATATTGGTTTTGTTATTTACCTTATTTGCTTTATTTGCCTTATTTACTTTATTTATTTCAGTTAAGTCGCTCATTTCAGCAATTTCTTTTTGCTCTTTTTGCTCTTTTTGCTCTTTTTGCTCTTTTTGCTCTTTTTGTTCTTTCTGATCTTTTTTACGCGCTTTTTGTCGATCTAGGCTTAAAATCAACTGATTTAATGCTTCTTCTGCATTTGCTAAATAACGCTCACTAAACTGTCGAAAACAATAAAATGCTAATAAGCTCACTAAAGCCAACACAATACCAAATGCCGTTGCATACATTGCCTCAGATAAGTACATAATCATATTCTGCAAACCATTGCCACTTAAGGACTCAGCTAATGCAGCAAATGAATGACTCATGCTCCAAATCGTACCCAAAAGCCCAAGCATTGGTGAAACAACAGCAAATAAATTAAGCCAGATTAATGGACGCTGCATGCGTTGACGTTGTTTGCGCATTAACAAGCACACTTCACCTTCAGCAAGTTCTTTAGGTTCAGTGATCAAAGGTGAAATATATCTTAATATAGGCTTAGCCAATGCGTTTAATCTTAGGTTAAGCGTCTTCTTATCATCACGATTAACCGCATTAATCAAACATTCTACCTTACCTAAATTAAGCTTCGGTAAACTGATAAAAGTAATTATCCGCTCGATACAAATCGCAACAATCAAAAAACTCACCGCCAACATAGCGTAGCTGACTAAACCAAATTGACTAAAGAAATGCCCCATAATATTTAAACTGCCTTTTCCATTAATGCTTCTTCATTACTTGCTATTTGTTGTCTTGCCTTTTTTGACATCGCCGCAAGTACCGCTCTTAACATCGAAAGATTTGTCACATCATGATCAAATGGAATATAGTGATTTTTATATTTACTCTGCAACCACATGCCTTCTTGATCAAAGTAGACCATCTCAAGCGAGCTATCTTCTGTTAATGAAATACCCGCACATTGACAATAAAGTGCTAACGCATCTTTATGATCTTCGTTCATATGCTTGATAGCACCATTAATCTCGTCGTCTTTAAACACCTGCTCAATACAGAAATTCTCTTTGCTCACCCAATTGATATCACCAAAGCCACCGATAAAGCGCACTTTTTCAATGTGTAATTTATAAAAGTGAAAATCATGGGTTTTGTCTTGATAATCTTTTGATTCTGGGAAAAAACGCGTATAAACACTTGCTGCCTTTTCTTCATCTTCCAAACGATTTAATCGTCCCAAAATAGTGACACGTCCCGCCTGTTGAATATCTTCTTTTTCATCTTCAATAATCGTTAATGACACTTTGTCATCTTTAGCAACATTGCGAGTATGCTGAGCAAGCTTACTAATATAAACAAGCACCTCACCATCGGTATCAAATGCATACGCCACCAATGAACCAAAAGGATAGCCAGGCATTGCGACAGATTGCGTTGCTAATACGCCATATAGCTTCTGTTTGGTTAACTGTCTTGCTCTTAGTGCCGTTTCAACTTTATTTGTTTCCATAAAAAAACCCTATGATTTAAATGATAATTATTGTCATTTGCGATAACAAGCGTAATGATAACCACTATCAAATATAAGTCAATAATAATAATAAGCAAATTTTTTATATACCCATCGTAAACCATTCTGTGGTTTTTGATGTCGAAGAAATTCAATGGCAGAAATACTGCAAAATGGTTTGGGGCGGGTAAAGTGAAATACTTACTTTGCTAATCGCGTATCAAAGCTAAAGTCTAATACTTTGGCTTTTTTGACTACCTTTGCAAATCCTTTATGCAATGGGTTTAGAATATAATTATACTCTCTTGGAACGATAACGCTTGGTACAGCCAATATTAAAGACTCACAATGCTTGAGCCATTGATCACCAATATCTGCTGTTTCAGGCGGTGCGGGCTGATCTTGCCATGAATGTGGTAATAGCTCAGGCTTTAAATAGTTTATCTCTGATTTTGGCAACTCAATTTGAAATAGTGTGTAATTTGGCAAAATAGCATAGTCCTCTAAATGGACAAATATTTCTAATATTGCGAGAGATTCTGAGCCTGCGCAATATACGCAAGGACTTCCTTTATTATTCCACCTTCCTCCATATATTCTGGCACCATCACCCGTAAATGCATCTTGTGCAAATTTGCTTTTCACCAATCTATAGGCAAATACTTTGCTCATACGAAAACGCCATGCTCAAGTCTGCCAATGAGATCAAGTACTGCTTTTGTTTCAGCAGATGTCCTAAGCATCTCAATCGGCTTTCTGCCACCCAATCCATTAACCGGAGACATTAACCAATGCAGTGCTTTCTGGTCGTGTCCTTCAAATAAATTCAAAGCTGATTTATAAACTTCTGCATAGCGATATAATCTATCACTTTCAGCTTCAGTAAAAAAACCTGCTTTATATCTTCTATTAAGTGAAGCCGGTGCTATCGTGGTAATTTTAGCAAGCTGGTTTTTTTCAATCCCAGAAATATCAGCCAATTTACTAAAAACCTCACAGCTAAATCCCTCATGAATTGCCTGATAGAGACGCTCACCACGTGACGGAATACCAACGGCATCCCAAAAATTATTTTGATTACTTTGATTACCCTGTTGCATAGCATCACCTTGTTATCGTTGATATATTAAGAATATATCATATGATTGAAATTATGCAACTTTGGTTATTTACTCATAAAACGTTTTAGCTTTCTCTCCATCATGATAAGCAAATAATGTTTGTGCAACTTGGGTTGAACCAGTCGAAATATTGCCCTTTTGATCTAATGCAATCAAACCCACATAATCATCCAAAGCATCGCTTTCTTTAATACTTTTAGCAACAGCCTCATCCAAAGACATACCATCTTTGACACGAGTATGTACTTTTGCTGCAACAGCTTGATTAACAATATGCTCACCAATGCCAGTGCACGATATCCCCATAATGCTTGATGCATAGTTACCAGCAACGGTTGGACTATCACCCACGCGTCCCGGCACTTCAAATCCTGCTCCACCTGTTGAGGTTAATGCGACAATACTGCCATGACTATCTAATACGACAACACCAATAGTCCCTGTTAAGCCTTTTTTTAACTCAAGATATTCTTGATAACGATGCTCAGTTATGGGGTTATATTCTGGCATTTTTAATGTATCATGTGCAAAGCGCGTTGCCTCATTGGCTGCGCATACACTGTGGTGTTCGTTTAAAAGTGCCAAAGCGACTTCACTGGGATATTGGATATTTTGAATATTAATCACGCCTGCAAATTTAGCTTTTGCACCATCCATAATTGAAGCTGACATGCGCACCTGTCCATCTTGCTGCAAACGCGAGCCCGTACCGGCATTAAATATGGGATCATCCTCTAATAATTTCGCCGCAAAAACAGCAGTTTTTAAGGCATTATCATAGGTTTTAAGAAAGGCGTAGGTCTCCTCAACAATGGTTAATAGATGTACATGGTAATCACTAAATTGGGTATTTTTATCCTCTCTAGCACCACATCCGCCATGAATAATAATTTTTTGCATTTTCAAAACACCTAGCTAGCCAGCTATTATTTAATTGGGCAATAATCTTATCAAAATAACAACGACTAAACCATTGTGCTAATGCTCGAGCTTTACCCACTTATTAATATCAGTTCTTCTCATTGAATTCAACTCGCCAACATCCAAATCCAAAGGTAACCTATTGTAATATAATTTAATTATTAAAAACATATTACTACAACACAATACATAGCTATAGTTGTTGATTTTTTTATTTCATGTATCATGCAAGACTCTATCAATCAAATATAAGGATATATTTTGTATGCATAAGGACAGGATTATCTGCACATTATATGAGGCTTTATTTGTGTTTCAGGAAGTTAGATATGGCTATGATTAACTCAACACACCTAATAGATGAGCAGTAATCCTATGAAACAGGGCGTAAATTAGGCTCGTTAAATGTTATAATTTCCTTGCAACATTAATAGAGCCAAACTCAATAATATTAGTACTTGTTAGATAACCTCTAAATTTTCACAAAAATTTACGAGGTTACACATATGAATTTTTTAAAAACCCTAATTAACCAATTAACATGGATCATAGTTTTATTATGCACAGGTTGCAATGATGTCAATGACGTGCATATTTTCGACGGTGCCAATGACGACGATATTCTTTTTGTCAAAGTAAGTAATGTGTCAAAGAATATAGTTTATGGAAAAAAGATAAATTTTACAGTTGACCTTCATAATGCAAATGCCTTTACATTTAAAAAAAATCCATCAAGCATAGTTAACACTGATTTTACTTTCAAAATTATTGGGAACAAAGAAATGATACAAATTGATCAAACTGGTAATGTTATAAACATTCAAAATAAAAACAATAGTGATCGAGATGTTGAAATACAAATTAATATAATCTCCAAAAATCGACACATTGAAACATTGACTTTTTGCCTCATGTCCAAAAAGCCATATTCATATATACTTTGGCAAAATAAAGACGATATAAACCATAACTTCTGGAGAGTGATTGATGGAATTGATACTCAATATATAATCGATAGAAAAATCAATACGATCGACACACTCAAAAGCTCATTATACCTTGGGATTATATCTTTGCTTATAAACCATGAACAACCAGCTAAGTTTACAAAGATCACAACACATGTTCATGAATATATACAAAAAAAAGGTTATCATAGCATCTCTAGCTTTAATCAATTTGCATTTAGTGAAGATAAGCTCTTGTTAATTGATCATCTTTACTTAAAAAGTGCTTTAGATATTCAAAATCATGAAGGGTCATTGAATGATTTTCTTTTATTTTATGATATTCCAACGCGCTTTTTCTACTTTCATAACATTTCGCTTTCTATGCTTAATCAGATAGATTCACAACAAAAAGTAACGCCAAAATGGTCTGTTTCTAATGTGGTCGAAAATAAGCTATACAAAGAAGAGTCACTATATCTACCGATTGGCATTTTTTCATTTAACCATAAGATAACAAAGTTTGTATTGGTGCAACCAAAAAAAACTACATTCACAATACTCGAATCAATTGAAGGTAGCTCTAGTCAAGCAGTAATTTCTGCAAAAGAAGCACTTTTGCTTAGTGACAGTATTGTTGTTAATGCTTCTGCTAAGAATAATCAAAACTCATCAAAAAACTCACTCCCCCCCTCCAAAACTAAGATAAAAATCGACAATAGAAAACAATTAAATCGCAATTATCCCGAACTCAGTACTGTGAATTTCCATCAAACTATACAGCGCAACGATTCGTCAAACATCAAAACTAACCAGCACGACAATCTACGTGACAACTTATCAGATACTAAAGAAAATGGAATCATTCCAATGAAAAATACTTCTCAAAATTTTCCACTGATGGATTATTCAAGGAATAATGAAGAGAAACTATCTTTAACTAACTATAGTTGCTCTGCTTTAAATACTTTAAACAAAACATCTAATAAGGCGAATAATGAAATAGCTAGCTTAATATATAAAAACAATGTCTCTTATTTTGATAATTTTAACTTTTCTTCTTACTATACGTGGGCTTTTTGTGCCTGTGCTTTAGCTATTAGCTACTATGTTGTTTCATACTGTAGAGATCGTGCGCCCGTAAGAACTTCAATGTTGTATCACCTTATGGCTTATCAGCTTCAAAATATGGCAGACAAATCCCTCCCCCCTGTTGATTTCGTTACAACTTACGGACATATGGTTGCTACAACTATATACGATGCAATAATGCATTATGGTGATACAGAACACCTGCCTGAGTTTATGTAAATATATTTGATCAAGTCATTTAGAGTTGATCTTTTGCTCACACATTAAATGATTTAGAGGTTATCTAAAAAGTACTAATCAATGAATAATTTCATTCAAAAACTAGAGCGTTGAGCTCACAACCTCAACTTCATGCGCATTTGTGTCATATTTACTGCCTTCAAGTAAGAGATGCATACGAATGCCTACCAAACTAATGGGATCATCATCGCGCGCATGTGGCATCGATGAATGCTCAATATGTGACATATCAATAATCGTTAATGCGCCACTACCTACAACCTCAATTACGCCATCATCAGCAAGAAAGGCACCTGTGTCCTCATCGATACCAACACCGGTTACAAAGGGATTATAAGATAATGCCGTTAATAAGCGTCCCAAACGATCTCGTTGTGAGAAATGCTGATCAACGAGTATTTTGTTAGTTAGCCCCAAGCCTGGTGCCATATTGACCATATTATAGCGTGGCATAAAACCAGTCGCACCACCAACAATCATATGCTCAGAGATAAAAGCAGCCCCTGCCGAAGTACCTGCTACATGCACACCCTTGGCATTACAACGACGAATCATGCGTGCCACTTTAGTACCACCAAGCACGGTTGATAACAGTAGCTGATTACCACCGGTCATAAAGATACCTGTTGCTTTTTCAAAGTGCTTAAGATAATCCTCATTATCGGTATCAGCACGCGCTTGAATCTCAAGGCTTACCGCATTTTTAACGCCCAGAGACTTAAAGACTTTGACATATTCGCTGCCCGTATCTGACAGCTTAGATGCCGTTGGAATAATCACAATATAGGCATCCTTATCACCAGCTAATTCGACAAACCGCTGTAAAACCTTGGGGGAAACCAGTTTATCTTCGCGTCCACCAATTGGGATGATATATCCCCTTTTTATACCTGAAACTGTTGGTGCAGGCATGCTCACTCCTATTTCTTTATTAATTACAATATGTCTTGACTAAGGCACCAACATCAGCAATCCGATCATGACAACAAAGCACGCAAACATCGCCCTGCTGTAATTGTGGAAGCATCAACTCAGCGCCAGATAATTCATCTTCAACTAAACGTATTGTATCTTTTTCCTGACCAAAACGAACCAGTGATGCTGCAATTTGCATGGGAATTTCTCCCTCATTGGCACCACGCAAATATTTCTTAAGCTCTTTGATCACAACCTCATGCGGCTTATACTTAGCAATTACTTTTGAGCTATCATCAATCAAATTGATTCTGTCGCCCGTTGTGCCAAATAACAAACTAAGCTTACCGTCTTTTGTTTGATACGCTTTCGCCAAGGATAAAATCGCTTCAAATCCCGCTGGATTATGTGCAAAATCAATAATCACTTTCGCGCCTGATGTGAGTGTGTAGATATTAGCGCGCCCTTGATTTTCTTTAGCTGTGTTTTGATAAGCACATAGCGCGGTGGTTATCTTGTCAAAAGAAATACCCAAAGCAAAAGCCAAGGCTATTGCGTGTAAAGCGTTTTCAATATTATGTTTTGCATGACCATTCATTGTCAGTGGCACATCATTAATATTAACTAATGTTTTTTCTTTGCCCTGATGCCACCAGATAAAACAATTATCAGCAACATAACAAGCATGATCATTTATTGTTAATTGGTTTAATACCTGAGGTGATATTTTTGTTTGGCTTATTAAAATTTTAGTATTAGTTAGTTGGCTAGCAAGCTCACGCAAAAGCGTATCATCCATGTTAATCACCGCAAAACTGTTTTCTGTGGCTAACGCACGATAAACAATGCATTTGGCATCAAACAAATCATTTAAGGTTTCAACACCATCCTCGCCCATATGATCATAAGAAACATTGGTCACCGTTGCCGCTGAAACTTGTGTCTCAATCAAACCACGCTTTAACAATCCACCGCGCGCTGACTCCAAAACAGCTATCTCAACCTCTGGATTAGTCAGCACAAATTGGTGTCCCGTGGGTCCTGAATAATCACCGCGATCAATAATCTCACCATTAATAGCAACCCAATCCGTTGAAGCGTAACCACTTACTTTACCAGCATGTTGACAGATGAAATTCGTCAAGCGCACTGTTGTCGTTTTGCCATTGGTTCCAGTAACAATCACCTGTGGAATATCATAGATGTCCTGCCATGGTAGCGATAAATAATCATCAGTTAATAATGATAACTTATAACGACCAACACCAGAGCCAACATAAGCGTGATCTTTTTCTCTAAAGATATTTAAACCATGTGACTTAGCATTAGCATACAATATACGATAGGCAAGATTTTGCTCTTCTTGAATTGCTTGAAGTAAGCTTGCCTTTTGCGATTCATCCAATGCCAAAACGTCATTATTTAAGAACTCATAACATGCCGCATGCCATGTGTAATCTATAACATCACAACTGGCAAGCAAGATATCACAAGGAGCGGTAAACGCTAAACGCAAACCCTCACTATACGCCTTATGTGCTAGCTTATACTCAGAGAAACCAAGTAAAGGCAACAGTCGTTCACAATTTTCTTGCCATAACTTAATAAACTTTTCTTGATTGGTCTTAAGTGGGATATCAAGCACAACACCCGTCTCATTAAAAAATAAATTAGGTCCGACTAAACGCCTTGAATAGCCTTCAGGAATTTCATGCATCTTTACACCTACTTAATCGGCATCTTCTTCAACAACAGCAACAAGGCGAACACCACGTTCATCGGCAATAATACCACCTTGCATCATCTGTACAATCTCTTGTGCCAAACCATGATTTTTGCTTAATTCAATGGTTGTATTAGTCTTTGTTGTAACGGTATTTTCCGAAGCTTCACCTTCTTTATTGAAATGAATAATTTGCTTCCAGGTGCGTTTGATATTATCTGCAAATACCACCAATAGATCACCAGCGTTGGCATGTTGCAATGCATAATCAACTGCTTCTTGCTCGCTTTCAATAATCTGAATGTTATTCTCAGGAATTCCAGCCTCTAGCAATGCTTCTTTTAATTTATGTGGAACCTCACCAGACTTACGCCCTCTTAGACCATCATCTTGCTTACAGATAAACCGATCAAAATAAGGAGCTGCCGCTTTGGCAATATTGGCAATATCCTGATCACGTCTATCCCCGGGAGCTGCAATCACGCAAGTTTTAATGCCCTTAGCATCAATCTGCTCAACCAACTTACCCATTGCTAAAACAGCTGCTGGATTATGACCATAGTCCATTAGTACCTTAAATGGATGCTCATCAAACCAGTTCATACGCCCTGGCGCTTGATAAAACGAGGTTGTAAAGGTTCTAAGTCCATTTTTAATATCATCTAAGCTCATATTCATACTATAAGCAATCGCCACAGCAAACATGGCATTTTGTACATTGTGAACAGCTCGCCCTTCCATTGTTGCAGGAATCAAATGTGTCCATAATACCGGCATGTGAATATGATTATCAAAGATGGTGATCATGTCGCCATTAACACCCTTCTCAATGACAACGGCCTTACCGCCTGCGCGAATATGCTCTTTGACCAAAGCATGCTCTGGATTCATTGTCACATACATAATATGCTCAGCTTGTGTATAAGCGGATAATCTTAAACAATGCGGGTCATCGGCGTTTAATACAGCGACATCGCGTGCTGCATCAGTCACAATACGCTTCACTTCCGCTAATTCCTCTAATGTATTAATACCCTTAAGTCCCATATGATCCTCAGCGATATTAATACAAGCACCGACATTGCAATAATCATAGCCAAGACCACTTCTAAGCAGACCACCACGTGCCGTTTCAAATACAGCCACATCAACATTAGGGTCACGCAGCACCATTTGTGCGGACTTAGGTCCTGTCATGTCACCGGCAACACTTAATTTACCGTTGACATAAACACCATCAGTTGTGGTAAAGCCCACGCATTTACCAGCGATCTTCCACATATGGGCAACCATACGCGTTGTTGTTGTTTTGCCATTGGTGCCCGTAATGGCTGCAATTGGAATACGCGCGCGCTCTGTATCAGGAAATAACATATCCATCACCGCACCTGCAACATCGCGTGGATAGCCTTCACTTGGTGATACATGCATTCTAAAGCCAGGAGCTGCATTAACCTCACAAATCCCACCTCCCACTTCTTGATAAGACTGGGTAATATCAGGGGATAAGAAATCAACCCCGCCAACATCCAAACCAATCGCAGTGACCGCACGCTCTGCCATCTCACGATTATCCGGATGCACTACATCGGTTAAATCAATCGCAGTACCTCCAGTTGAGAGATTCGCTGTTTTGCGTAAATAGCAAATTTCACCCATAGGCAAAACACTCTCTGAGGTTAGTCCGGCTTTTTCTAATAGCGTCAATGCTTGGTGGTCAAGCTCAAGACGCGTTAATACCTTCTCGTGCCCAACACCGCGCCTTGGGTCTTCATTGACAAGATCAATAAGCTCCGCAATCGTATGCTCACCATCACCAACAACATGCCCAGGAACGCGTTTTGCCACCGCGACTAATTTACCATTAACAACCAACATACGATGATCAAAACCTTCTACATACTGCTCTAAAATAACCCAGCGACCATGCTCTTTTGCTACTACAAATGCTTGTTTTAAAGTTTCATCATCTTGAATATTAATGCTTATGCCACGACCATGATTACCATTTAACGGCTTAACGACTAATGGATAACCTAAGTGACGGGCAACGGATAACGCATCACTTTCATAGCGCACACTGCGTTGCTTAGGCACAGGTAAGCCTAAGCCATTTAAAATCGTATTGGTTTGCTCTTTATCACAAGATATCTCAACGGCAATATGCTTGGTCTCACCGGTAATGGTCGCTTGAATACGATTTTGATACTTACCATGACCGAATTGCACTAAAGACTGGTCATTTAATCGAATATACGGGATATCGCGTTTTGTTGCGGCTTCCACTAATGACCCAGTACTTGGACCAAACTCTTTACTTTGGGCAAACTTAATAAAACGAATCTTCTCGTTTTCAAAATCAAAATCTTTAAGATCAACATTAAGCGCTTGCTGTAGCTCTTGAGGTAAAAGAGAAATCAGTAAATCACGTGCTAAGAAGCTCGCCTGCAAACCAACATCTTTTTGCTTATACTCAAACACCATATTGTATTGTCTTGGCTCACCAGTGCCGCGCGTTTTACCAAAGCTTACATTGCTACCTGCAACATCCTGAAGCTCAATTGCTACATGCTCCCAAATATGCCCCATCCATGTACCTTCATCTTCACGCATGCGTCGTATAAAACCACCTGGCTCACGATAGGAGCAACCATGCTCTTTCAGCCCCGGAAGCGCCTCAACCAAGGCCTCAATAAAATCAGCACCAAGCTTTGCCGATGGCCACTCTTCCAAAATACCCAAGTCAATAACATGTCTTATGACCGGAAAGCTGGCATAGATGTTTGGTCCAATATAGACATTCGTGGATAGTATTTGCATCGCATTCTCCCTGTTTGTAATTTTTCTCCAAAGACACTGGTTGTTAGGATAATCAAAGTTAAACCCTTTGTATAGCAGACATTGACGCTTCCTATGTCAGAATTTTTGTATTTTGCAATTTCAGACAACAATTAGACTTCAACTTATACAATATTTTATTAGATTCCTGAAAACTCCCCAAAAAATTAACAGTATGAATTTGCTAAGCTTACTATCCATGGTTATGGATTGCCTGCATCCTGCAGCAATGACGTCATTGTCGACAGGGAAGTCGGCAATCCAGTTTGCCAGGATGGCAACCACGGCTGTCCCATCTAAAAACCTTGAGTCAAAATAGTGCTTAAAGTCTGATTTCCCCAGGCTGCTTTCTTACGTAATCCTTTGATGCCAACGTTCTTAAATTTCCCCTTTGTATTATTTAGCATAT
>NZ_QLIQ01000016.1 GCF_003428165.1 Cysteiniphilum litorale
AAATCAAAAGACAACCGAGAACACTGGTTTACCTTAGCATACTGGTATCTTTAACATGAGGAGCCGTGTACGGATCCGTACGCACGGTTCTGTGGGCAGTCGGGGCTAACCGCCCCACTGACCCGATGCATCTTATTTCTTATCTATCTTTATCTTAATCGCAATGAAAGCTACCCCAGTATTAATAAGAATAAAAGCACACGACAAAATGTTTTTATTTGGCTTGCCAGTCAATACAAAGCCGTGATTGCTGTGAGCCTTCTCACAACCATGGCGGCATCACTGTATTATATTGTCTTTACCTATTTAGTGAACTATCAAATTACTGAGCTTAATATATCTGAACAAACCGCCTTTTTAATTAATAGCCTCACTTTAGTATTAGCCTGTATTTTCTATCCTATCTTTGGACAACATGCTGATAAAATTGGCGCTAAACGACTTTTTTATATCGCTGCAATTTTGTTTTTCCTTTTGACCATTCCAATAATTTATTTGATTCAAACAAAGTCTCCAACATGGGTGTTTTTGGCAATCACCATCTTAACTCTGCTGATGGCAGCCATTCAAGGTGCTATCTCACCATTGTTTGCTGAAGCATTTGATAGTCAATGGCAAACAACAGGGTGCGCACTTTCCTATAGCATTGGCAATGGCATCAGTGGTGCCGCCCCTCTTGTAGCACTATCACTTGTACACATTCATCCAGTATACGGTTTAAGCATTCTCATTATGGGATTACTCTTTCTTGGCGGTATTGGACTATTGCTCATTGGACGCATTAAACATTTGAAAAAGCAATTAAGTTATCCAGTGAGCGTTAATTAACTAAGCGCTTGTGCAAGATCATCAATAATATCCTGTGGATGCTCACCACCCACACTTAAGCGAATAAGGTTTACTGGAATATCAGCAATATCACGTCCAGACTCTCCTTGCTGTTGATGCGTTGATATCGCAGGAATCGTTGCCACTGATTTAATGCGTCCTAAGTCCGTTGCTCTAAAGATCATTTGCAAACGACTTAATAGTGATTTAGTTTTCTCCAAATCACCTTTGACTAAAAAGGATAATAAGTGCCCATAGCGATTTACATGCTTATCTGCATCCACCAAAGTAAAATATGACCGCGCTAAATCATGCTGAGGGTGATTTTTAAGTCCTGGGTAAATCACCTTTTCAACCATCTTATGATCGTTTAAAAAATTCGCCACCGTAAGTGCTGTTTGCGACAACTGATCTACACGCATACGCAAAGTGCGCAGTTCAGACAAAGTAAGAAGCGAACTCATTGCTGACAAACACGCACCATTATCACGATTTGGTAATAGCTTAAGATATGATGCAAAGTCTTCTCTCATCTCATCAAGCAAATAAGCTCCGCGCATATTCGCTCGACTAATAACTGCACCTCCTATCACCATTCCAGAAGCACTTATAATTTTTGACAGCGAATGAATGACAATATCAGCGCCATATTGTAAGGGTCTTAATAAGGCAGGTGTTGCCAAAGTTGCATCAACAATTAATGGAATATCATAACTTTGGGCAAGATTGGCTAAAGATTTAATATCGCAAATGGTTAAGCTAGGATTTGAGGGAATTTCAATATAGATAAAACGTGTTTGCTCATCAATTGCCGCCTGCCATATATCAAGTGCCGAAGATGCTGCCACCCAACGAACCTCGCGCCCCTTTTCAAGCTGACGTACGCTAAATTGTTGAAATGTTCCAACATATACTTGGGAGCATGCAACAAAATTGGCGTTTTTTGCATTTGCCAGCAATGCATCCGCCACTGCCGTAATAGCTGCCATCCCTGAGCTCATCACACAACAAGAAGCCTCTTGTGATGTTTGATAGGACTCTAATAAAGCAAGCGTTGATTCTAAATAATAAACACTTGGGTTATGAATGCGTGAATATGCCCAACTTGGAATTTCATAGGCTAGCGCTTTTTGTAACTCGTCAGCACTGGAAAATGCCTGCGCTGTGGTCATATAAACCGGCTCAATAATTGATCCTTGATTTAACATCGCTTCATGTAAATCATAGATACCATGCGTAGCAATCGTATCAAATGACTTGGTTGAAATTGTTTTATAGGCTTTCTCTCGTGCGTTGATAAGCGCGGCTATTTTATCCCTATCCACAAACTGATCTCCTTATATATTGATTATTAAAGCGTCTCCTGCTTAATAATTTTAGGTGTAATAAAAATCAACAATTCTTTGTTTTCAGAGCTATTACTAACACTACTAAATAGCCAACCAAGTAATGGAATATCACCTAAGAAAGGGACTTTGCTTTTTGAGTGTGCAACTGTCTTCTCGTAAATACCACCCAAGACGACAGTCTGACCATTCTTAACCATAAGTTTTGTCTCGATTTCACGCTTATCAAGCGCGGGCTCGCCAGAAGATCCCGTTGTGCCATCAGTTGATGGCGCATCTTTTTTGACTGTAACATCTAAGACCACATGACCATTTGGCGCCACTTGTGGTTTTACTTTAAGCTCAAGTACCGCTTCTTTAAAAGCAATGCTGGCAGCCCCTGAGGCACTGCTCTCATTATAAGGGATCTCTTTACCTTGTTTGATATAGGCCTCTGTATTCTCAGCAACGACCAAATGAGGCGAGGATACAATCTTAGCATCGCCTTCGGTTTCAAGTGCTGATAACTCTAGACTCAAATCAATACCGCCAAACAAGCCACTAAATGCTAAAGTGGCATTGGTTGAGCCTTTCTTCTCATCAGATGGTCTTAAGTAATTCGGCAAAATGCTAATCGTACTGCCTTTTTTATTGTCTGCAGTATAACCAAGCCCTAAATCAAACGCTGACTTTCTAGAGACTTCAACAATACGCGCTTCAATGAGCACTTGATCGACCGGCTCATCTAAACTTTCAATCATCGAGCGCACCGAGCTAATATAATCTTTGGTATCAGTAATCACAATGGTATTAGTGCGCTCATCAGTAGCAATTGATCCACGTGATGATAAAAATCCAGACTTCCCTGCTTCAATTACTTTCATCACCTCTTCTGCTTTAGCATAGTTAAGATGAATATACTCGGTAACAAGTGGTGCTGCTGCCTGATTCGCTTTTTGCGCTGCAGCCGCTTCTTGATCTTGCGCTGCAATTTCTGAATTAGACGCGATATATAAAATATTACCCATCAAACGCTTTCCAAGACCTTTGGACACAAGAATAATATTTAGCGCCTCTTCCCATGGCACTTGAGTCAAATTTAATGAAACATTCCCCTCAACCCCCTCACTAACGACAAGGTTAAGACCTGCAAACTGCGCCATTGTTTGCAATAACGCGCGCACAGAAACATCCTGAAACTTTAACGATATCTTCTTATTAACATTAAAACCATCGACCTCTGTTTGTTGATTGGTTAAATCAACTTCAAGCATCTTATCCGTCGTTTTACGGGTGAAGTTAAACGGCACTGCTGTATGAATAACAATAACGACATTATTGCCTTCTTGTGACAAATCAATCGAGTTGACAATCGTATTAAACACGGTTGTATCAATATTATGCAACCAGTAATCAGCAATGCGAGTATTTTTCAAAGTAATCAATAATGCGTTTTTATGCTCTGAGAACTCGACATGTTGTGGTTGTTTTTTCCAAAGAAGCTTCAACACACCGCCATTATTTAATGAACGCTGATAGCGAATATCATCAATATAAGCTTCTGAACTATTTAAATTAACTTTACCTGCTTCTTTAATTGATGCTAGTACGTCTTTCTCAACAACTGCTTTTTTGGCAATTGCTGTAGATAAATTGCTAGGTGAAGCAACCTTAGTTGCAGCAGAAATTTTAGCGGCATTTTCTAAGTAATGCGCCATATCCAAATCAAGCGTAACTTTACCAAAATGCAACGTATCCGCCGCAACAGGTGCCGCTATCGCACATGCTAAGACACATGCGGTTAACCTTAAGACGCTTGCCTTTAATAACATATCATTCCGCCTGATCTAACTTTAATACGGTATTTACTTTGAGCCATTGCCCCTCTTTTCCTTTCTTCCTTTCATCAATCTCCACATACTTTGCCGTAATTTTATCAACGCGTCCATAATCGCGACCAATATAATCGCCAACTTGAACGATATTTGCATGTCGATTTTTTACATTGGTTATAATAGCCCAAAAATGTCCACTTTGCTCGATAACACCGGAAAATTTAAGGTTTTCTAATGGAATTTTCTCTAGCGGGGTCTTGCGACGTGCTAAATCTGGCTCATATTGTTTATCATCAGCGATCTGCGTTGGCGTCTCTTTTACTCTAAGCTTTGCTGGCGTGTCAAATGGATTACGCAATCCCTTTGTATTCATGGCTTGAGTTTTAACCATTTTAAGCTCTGGCAGCGGCTGTATTTTATCAGCCAAGGTTTGCGCATTAGCCTTCTCAACAAAAAGTACCAAATCTTTTGGCGCGGCTAAGGCTGAATTTGCTACGCCAAAAGCAACAATAAAGAATACAGCACGAGCCAACATTTACGCACCCTCCTTGCCCGGTTTCGCTTTTAGGCTAAAGGTTTGTAAATTCATACTCATCTGCAAAATGCCATTTTCACTCACAGTGTTATAAGGAACAATACGATAGTTTTCAATCAAAATAATTCGTGGTAATGTTTCAAGCTTATTAACAAAATTCGTTAGCTGCTCAAAAGTTCCATCACACGCAAGTTGAATATTCAGCACGGCATAATTATCTTTATAATCCAGCGGTTGCGGGTTTAGCACTTTTACACGTAAGCCATTTTGAAATGCCAAATCCGATAATTGCTCGATCAATTGTGGCAATTCACTATCGGTTGGTAAGGCTTGCAATGATGCATTGAATTTATTTTGCAAGATCTCTACTTGTTGCTGTAAAACAGGTAATGATTTACTGCGCGCAATATTTTTAACCAGCTCATTTTTATATTGTTCTTCCAAGGCAAAAGCATTTGTTCTTTCCTGATAACGCATACTCACAACCGTTGAGTATCCCAAGAGCACAACCAAAAGCAAAACAATCGCTGATATAATCAACTTCAACCATAAGGGTTGCATGCTGAGTTTATCTAGCAACAAAATGAGCTTTTTTTTCATTTTGGCACCTCCTGCTTAACACTTATTTTAAAAGCATTCTCAGCACCAAAACCAGGCTTGCCAATTAAACTGATATTCGCCAAAGTAGGTCGATCAAACTCAGGTGAATCTTCCAAAGCACGCATAAACTGCGCCACTGATTTACTATTCTCAGCACGCCCTTCTAATACCAGTTCGTCTTTATTTTTTTCGATACTAATTAAGTAAGCAGTATCTGGCAAGGTTTGCGATAACCCAAACCACACACCTAACACTTTTTGCCGTTCTTTTTCTAAATTATTCAACAGCTCAATTTTGCGAATGAGCTCTAGCTTTTCTTTTTCAAATTTTACCAACTCAGCATTGCTCTTCAAAAAATTGATATTCTGTGTCCGCAAATACTCATTACGTTCGTATTGGTTAGACAAACCCTCTGATGCAATAACAAGCCAAATAAACGTAATGATCACACCAATAAGCACGACAAAACCAAAATCAAGTGCCAAAGATTTTAAATGCTTTTTCTGACGCATTTCACGCCATGGTAAAAGATTAAAATGATGCATCAATTCACCTCCGGTCGCGTTGCCAGAGCAATGGTTAATAGATATGATGCTTTGTGTGTGATATTCGCTGCTGCTTGTGGGTTCCCTAAATGTGCAAATGGATCTAATACCATCACATCTAATTGCATCATATCTTTAAAGCTGGCAATGATATTATCTATCTCAACACGATCACCATATAACACAATTTTTTGCGGCTTTTTACCACGGTTAGATACTTCAAACATCTGCATATTGCGCATTAACCAAGCATTTAATGCATTTAAGTACTCTGCTTCACTTAAGCCCGCTGAAATTGTTTTCTGCTCAGAAAGGTAAATTTGATTTTCATCTAGAATGTGTAATTTAAAACGTTTAAAGTTCAAGCAAATCAGTGCCCAACAGTCTTGTTTTTCTTCCGGATAAAAAATCTCAACAAAACGCTGCAACACGTAATTATCAATATCGATAATCTCAAGATGTAACCGACATATTTTCGCTAATTGCTCATATTGTCCAATTTGATCTTTATGTGCCGCGATAAACAATACTTCTTGTTTGCTAGAATTAGTATTTTCTTCTTTTTTTTGCACCTCAAAATCATAAAAAGTTTCTTCCGGTGGGTAGGAAACGTGCTTGTTAAAATCTATCACGATCTCATCATGAATTTGTGCCTCAGTTAGTCCCTCATCAAAGCGCAAACGCTTACTAATAACATTCGCACCATTAATGACAAAGGCTGCTTGTTTATGCTTAATCTTATTGCGTTTTAAAAGTCCTAGTAAGCTCTCTGCCACCTCAGCAAAGTCAACGATCTGTCCATTTTCAATCATACCATGCTCAAGCTCAGCACTATCAGCTGCAATCAATTCATAACCTTGATTTTTTTTTCTTAAGACAACAATCCGCAGGAAATAATCTGACCAATCAATGGCGACCAATCCTTTGCTTTTCAAGCGTGTCATCATATAAGAAAGCGGCATGCTCATTCGTCCTTTTAACTTCAACTTCTGACAGTATAGCCAAGCTTAAAGCAAAAAACAGCGTCAATACTATATTTTGTAGGGTTTTAAAAGATATTCACCACTTTCATAACCCGACAATTCAACCAGGTCTGTAATTTTACGCTTACCCGCTTTATCTCGCGCAATAAATACAATCAGATCAAGTGCTTGTAAAATAAGCGTTCTAGGTACTGTAACCACCGCCTCCTGAATCAAGTCTTCAAAACGATAAGGTGCTGACTCAACGCTATTGGCGTGAATCGTGCACACCCCGCCAGGATGCCCTGTATTCCAGGCTTTCAACAAATCAAGCGCTGAACCATCTCTTACCTCACCGATAACAATTCTATCTGGGCGCATCCTTAATGAGCCTTTAACTAGGTCACGCATTGTTACTGATGTTGTCGTTGTCATCGTCACCAAATCATCAACTTCCACTTGAAGTTCAGGCAAATCCTCAATCACTAAAATACGATCTTGACTGCCTTGCAGCTCTGCTAATAACGCATTACAAAAAGTTGTTTTACCAGAACCTGTGCCGCCAACAACGACGATATTTTTGCGCTCAATAACCGCACGCCTTAAGCCTTCTGCTTGCTCGTGTGTTAAAGCGCCTTGCTCGACATATTGATCTAAAGTAAAAATCGCAATGGCACGTCTACGAATTGAAAAACATGCACGATTCACTACTGGCGGTAACCAACCTTGGAAGCGTGCTCCTTGAAAGGGAAGCTCTGCTGAGACTTCAGGATGCTCATCATTCGCAACATGATTCTTAAAAGATGCAACAAGTTTGACAATATTCTCACTTTGCTCCGCCGGAATATAAATATCAGTTGCCACTTTACCTTCACCGATACGCTCATAATGCAAGCGACCATCTGGATTTAGCATAATCTCAATGATTTTTTCATCATAAAGATATTCCATCACCTCTTTACCAAAGGCAGTTTTTAACATATTTAACTGCCGCTCTTCAATCAATGCTCTTTGTATCATAATTTTACTGCCTTACTCATAATCTGTGACTTATTAACCAGTCCATAGTAGCGACTATCGAATGAATGAGGATTTGCAACACCTTGCATAAAGTAGTTATCTTTAGGTATTTTTCCACAAAAATCAAATACCGGCAGTGTGTTTCCTTTACCATCTGTTTGATAGATTTTGCCAATCCACTGTTCATTAATATAGACATTTTGTGCTTTTGTGCATAAGAAATCCCCTGGAACACCGACTATTTTCTTTAAAAGCGGAACATCCTTAGGTAACCATTCTCTTGCCAAAATATAATCTTCCGTTTGCGCATTAGGAGTAAACACCACATTGTCGCCTTTGTGATAGCCTGATACCGGATAGGTAAAATACCAGCCTTCGGGCATGCTTGGCGTCAATTGTTGAATAAACCCAATATGTAAGGCTTTTAACAGCCACAATAAAGCATAAAATATCGCTAAAACAGCAAGAATCTTATATAAAAATGTAAGCCTTGCCACAGTGTTATCAATCTTCTTTTATTTTGCGAATGGTGCTATCAGAAATACTCTTATTAACATTGGAGGCATCAGAAACCTTATCTTGTTTCTTACCAGCCATAGCCCCGCCTTGCACCGTTGTTGAGACGTTGACATTAGTACTTCCTCCACCTACTGAGCCTCCGCCAGTAACAACTGTGGCACCTGATTGGACGGATCCACCCATTGCCGTGCTCGATCCGGCAACACCATGCATTGAAGAAGCAGCTCCGACCGATGAGACGGATACGGAAGTTGATTGCGCAGGCTGATTAACCACAACATGCGCTGCTGCAGGGGATGACATATTCTGGAAGATATTACCACCTGGCTTACCAACGGCTTTAGCAAGATAATTTGGCAAGGTATAAATCAAGATCAACAAAATAAAGGAAGTAAAGAATAATGCCAATGGTTTTTCTAGACTTGTGGAATCACTAATCGCTGTTATTTTTAAGCTTTGGAATAATGTAAATGCTACACCCAGAATAAATATCACAGCAAGCAACCTCACTCCCGCTCTTAATAAATGTTGTATTGACTTATAAAATAAATCCTGTATTGGCTTAAATACACCAAGCGGCACAACAATAAGCGACAATACTGCCACGAAATAAAATAGCACGACTGAAATAATAATCTGCGCACCAATGGCAGCAAAGATAAGTAAAAGCCCCATGCCCAACACCAGATAAAGCATGGACAGTCCCATGTTAAATGTCCCATATTGCACAGAAATCTTAAGCATCGACACGCCCGCTTTAAAACCGATCCCCCACAACTTTCCTGGACTATATAACAAGGCTTGGGATTTCTCAGGTGCTACGATATAACCCACCTTTATAAAGGTTGCCAAGATCATTTGCAGCAGTTCAGGGAAATATTTGACAATGGTAAAAAACAAGCCAATTTTAATAATCTTAACAATAAGATTACCGACACCTTCATCTTGCTTAATAATCCAAACAAGTCCAAAAATCACAAGCTCAAGACTGGCAACAATTGCCAAAAGTGCTAATGCAGAACCTTGCAATGCACTAAATTTCGCATTGATTTGCTCGATAAAGCCAAACTGGATTTTATCAAGTAGCTGTGTTCCTAACACACTGGTTACATCTGCCATATCTTACCTATTGGTTACCTTGGGCATCATTGCCTAAAATTTTCGCAAATGGATTCTCAACTGGGCCACCACTGCCATCACCACCTTCAAACTGGTCTGCCGTTGGGTTTTGACCAACATCTGCAAAGAAATCTTGTTTTGATTGCC
This sequence comes from Cysteiniphilum litorale, assembly GCF_003428165.1. Lineage (GTDB taxonomy): Bacteria > Pseudomonadota > Gammaproteobacteria > Francisellales > Francisellaceae > Caedibacter > Caedibacter litoralis. The sequence goes on from NZ_QLIQ01000016.1 coordinate 9,436, forward strand.
CATCATCTTGCAACAACTTATCAAACACCTTAAGCCCTTTAGATGTTTTTTTGTTCATATCCTGTAATAGGCCTTGATTACTATTGTTTGTACTATTATTTGTTGAATTGGTTGTATTATTAGTATCACTATTTGAGCTATAGGGATTATTGTAATTATTACTACTATCCGACGAGCTATCATAGGCAAAGACATGCGCACACAAAGCCATTGACATCAAAACAACGCACAAAAAACGCATTATTCACTCTGCCCGTATGGTGGTAAATAAGTATCTTTAGTGACTAATACTGAGAACTCTTTACCGGAGTTAATGGTAATTGTCGGTTTTAAATTCATTGCCCTATCGGTAATCTTACCACCCACTTGTGTTGCAGTTTGTCCTAAACTTTGCAATACAGAGTTCTGCGCCACATTACTATAGTTTGGAACAAATTGACCATCAACATACTGCCCTGTTTGACCCTGAGAAGCCACTTGAGCCGCCACCGCAGGCACATTAAAGACGGTTGACAAGGCTGCAGCACCAATTAACTGACCCCAGTGATTATTAACTTCATCTGTCAACCCTGAAACGCCTGAGTCATCCATACCTTGCTGGTTTGGTAAGATAATGGATGTACCATCTGGGCGAATTAAACGAATAAACTTAACCTGCACACTGGTATCACCATAAACCGTACTTGAATTATACTGCCCAATCAACGAGCTTCCTCTTGGAATTAACAGTACCGAACCTGTTAATGTATCATAAACATCTTTCGCAACACGCGCGACAATAGTCCCTGGCAGATCCGATACAATTTTCGTCTGCAAAATGGCAGGAATGGAATTGCCAGCCATAATTACATTATCTGAAATCGGCTTTTGAATGGTATTCTCATTGGTAATGTCTTTTGCCGTTAAGCCACCTTTCATAAAGTTTTCACGCTGTTCTTCAGGTGTTTTAGCCGCCTGCTGTCCATCTTGCTTGGCTTTATCTTTATCCTGTCCATCTTGAGGAATTGGACGCGGCGCACCACCACCAAAGAAAATTGGCGCATTCATCGCCTCGCGATCCATGGGTGAGTAACTTGGTTCTGCTGGCTTTTGCACAGATCTTGGCTGATTTTTCAAACTATTAATTTGTGTTTGCAACTCTTGTAGTTGCGAGCGCTGTTGATTAATCATACGCTGTAGTTCTGGGTTTTCTTGTTGCACCACTTTAACAGGCTGATCCATCCCTAAACGCTTACGAATCGCTTGTGCATCTTTATAACTGGATAGTTCATCAGAGACTTTGAGGCTTGCTCCTGAAGCATTCGCGCTAAGATCAGAACTATTCATGCCAGTCGAGCTTTTCTTTGGTGCATTAATCGAAAAAATAAATGCCACAATAATAATTAAAAGCAACCCGCCACCAACAATAGTGATTAACTTTTTGTTTAGCTCTGATGATTTTGGCGGTGACGCCCTTAATCCCAGTTTATCTTGTTCTTTCTTAGCCATAATAACCCTTGATTATGCTTACTTTTGTGAAATCTCAACAACTGTTTCACCTGACTGCTTAGTGCCTACTTTTAAATAGGCATTTTTAATAACCGTGTCAATCACCATATAGTCACCCTTCATGCGCCAGTTAAAGTTTGCTGTGCCATATTCACCATCATTTGATTGAACAAATGGCACTGGCATTGTTGCATTACTAACTACCACCTCATGCGGAAACTTAATAAAGGTCTGATGTCCTGAGCTAAATATCTGCTCTGGATACCATTTTGGTGTGTCACCTTTTAACATACTCCAATTATAGTTGAAATTCATATTAGATAAACTCAAGTCAAGACCGCCATCTTGCTGTGGTGGTGGCAATAATTTGCTATCGCCATCGGACGCATTCATATCACCTAGATTACCACCATTAAATCCTTGAACCATCGCGCTTGGATATTGCCATTTAACCGATACCATTGCTTGATCTTGATCCACTGATTTTAAAATCAAATGATAGGTGCGTTTATTCGTTGTGATAATCATTGAGTTAGTTAGATCTGATTTTTGCGGCTTAATCAAAATATGCCAACGTAAGTCTTTACCTTCACCACTATAGGTTGAAGCGATCTGCCAACGAAGCGTATCACCAGCTGCTTGTGAGATAATTTTCTCACCCAGCTCAAACACCACATCAGTAATATTCAAAGGCGCGGTATAAATCGTATACATCGCCCCTGGCATGTAGCTATAAGTCATCATCGCATTAAAAAAGTCGCTTTGATCAGGGAATTGCTGAGCATCTTTGTTAGCTTCAGCAACTGCTGCTTCTTTGGTCAAAACTGGCTTTTGCGCTGCTTTCTCAGCTTTACTATTTGGCACAGGACGAAGTTGCCCTGGCATTGGTACTGGAATATACTCACGCACTACCTTGGTCCCTGCGGCATCTGCAGGTTTTGCTTGCACAAATTTACCTGAGTCAATGTCACCTTGATAACTATTTGTCGCACAGCCTGCCATTGCAATTGCAGTAAGTGGTAATAAACGGCTAATTTTATTTAATTTCATTGACTTGATCCTTTTTCGCTAAATGAGAAGAAACCTATTTTTAAACCCAGTGGGTTAATGACCATTTGATTTAATGTCTTAGGCGGGAAGCTTGGTGAGAAAGTGAATATACCACTATATGTTTTCACACTCTCGACACCGCCATCTTTATTGTATGTCGTTGACTGGAAGGTCACCTCAAAGCTATTATTGCTCGCCTCATTGGCATTGGTTACCACCGTCGTAATTGTTTTATCACCAACAAGCTTTAATGGGTTAATCGCTTGATAAACCTGCTTTAATTGGTCTTCTGCCCGACCTGATACCGCAAGTAATGCTGACTGCCACTGACGATTAAGAACGACTGGATCCAAAGGAATCTCAGTAATATTTTTAATAAAATCACTGACAAATGCAATTTTTTGCGCGACCGTCGGCGTATAGCTCTGTGATGCAGTTTGCACGTTTACTACACTTTCCTGCGGCTTAACCTCAGCAACATAAACGTACATTTGCTGGCGGTTTGCTTCAATAATAATCGCAAGCAATAATAAGATACAAACGATCAAAATAGCAATTGCTGCCATCATCCAATTGCGCGCTTGTTTTTTAGCACTACCAATGCGCAGCTCCCACTCTTCATAGGCTTTCTGATAGTCTGTTTTCTGCACTTTTTGTGCCTTTTGCGCTTTTTGCGTTTCTTGTATTTCTTTTTCCATCTACAATAACCTTTCAATTGCTAGATTTTGAATATAGATTCCTAAAGGATTAATTTTCACCTGCTCTTTCGTTGTCAACGGTTGATGCCCAAACTGTCCAGAAACAACTAGTATTGCCGTACCTTTTTTATCAACCAACTCACCGCTGAAATTTAAATCATTCATCGTAAATTTATCAAATGTTGCTGCTTTGAGCTCACTCTGTGAGATTCCAGCAACACCTTGCTTTAATGCAAGCTGTGAGGCTTCATCTAGGAAATTGTTATAAATACCACCTGATTGATCGCTGATTAAAAGTGATTGAATAAACCCCTCTAACACTGTTTGACTAACGGTATAATTAGGACTCAAAAACTCAGGCGGGGACTTTAAAAAACCTTTACTTGTGACCTGTTCAACCAATATTTTATACGGGATTGAGTTTAAGTAACCCACTAAAATCAGTGATAAAAAAAAGCTTAATCCCGCCCCACTAAAAAAGACAACACGCCAAATATACGCTTTATAAATCAGCTGTCCAATCGGTTTGTCAAACAACTGATTTTGCTTCTGAAAGGGTGTAACCACTTCAGTTTGACGATAAGACTGAACTTCTTTACCAAAAGGGAAACCACTAGGTTGCATCTACGTCCCCCTTATAGTGTTCTTTGACAATGTCATATGCCCAATCAAGACCTCTGCCATGCAAGTAACTTTTTAGGAAATAATCATAACCCTTATGTTGCGCCAAAATCTCTCTAATGTGCTTACGATCCTCAGGGCGACTCACTGCACAAAAAGTCAGAGCTATAGGCCCTAAGCCTAGATCAAATAAGCAATTACCTTTATGTGACTGGAAATAATACTGCCGCTTTGGCATTGCATGAGCCAGAATTTGCACTTGCCTTAAGTTAAGTCCAAGCGACTCATAGCCTTGTGAAACCGCAGGTTCCATCGCGCGATCATTTGGTAAGAAAATACGTGATGGGCAAGACTCATTAAGCGCTGACACTAAGGGTGATTTCACCGCATCATCGACTGATTGTGTTGCAAAAATCACTGACACATTAAGCTTTCTTAATGTCTTTAACCATTCTTTAATTTTTGAGGCAAAAATTGGATGATCTAAAAATAGCCACGCCTCATCAAGGATCATTAAACTAGGTCGACCATCAAAGCGCTTCTCGAGAATATGGAAAATATAAGCTAGCACAGGGGCGATAATATTTGGCATTGCCATCAAGCGCTCCATCTCAAAACACTGCCAATTAGCATCACTGAAGTGCTCTTCATCACAATCGAGTATCTCACCATATGGACCACCCAACACATAGGAGTCAAGTGCCATTCTTAACGCTCTATCCTGCACAAAAGAACGAAGACCTGTCAGTGTGCGCTGCTCTTTTGGCACCTCAGATAAGTTCATCAAAGCAAGCCAAACGGTTTCTTTAACCTCAGGTGTAATTTCCACCTTTTCATTTTCTAAAAGTCCAAGCACCCAATCATGTGCCCAAACTCGTTCAGTGGTTTCATCAATCTCGGCTAATGGCTGGAATACCAAACCGCCTTTACCGACATCACCTACTTCATAGAAATGACCTTTAACCCCTTGCGTTAATGCAAAGAAACTACCGCCTTTATCAAAAATAAATACTTGCGCGTTATCATAACGCAAAAATTGCGCTGCCATTACGTTCAACAATACGGATTTACCCGCACCAGTTGGCCCTAAAATCATTTGATGCCCAACATCACCAATATGATTAGACAATCTAAATGGCGTATTACCGGCTGTACGCGCATATAACAATGGTGGCGCTTTTAAATGCGCATTAATCTCAGGTCCTGCCCACACTGCTGAAAATGGCAATAAATGCGCCAAGTTTAAACTATGCATCAATGGCGTACGCACATTGGCATTTGCTTGCCCAGGAATCGATGATAACCATGCTTCAACTGAGTTAATCGTCTCTGACACAGTGACAAAACCAAGGCCGTTGACAACCCGCTCTACTTCACGCTGCTTCTCATACACTTTATCTTTATCGGTATCCCATACGGTCACTGTTGCCGTGTAGTAACCAAATGACACTAAGTCATCAGAAAGCTCAGATAGCGCCTCATCGGCATCATTGGATTTTTGTACAGCAGCACTATCGACCATCGCACTTTCGCTTTTTGACATCACTTCTTTTAAAATTGTCAATCCGCCTTTGCGCTTAGCAAACCATTGACGCTTATAACTTTTAAGCACTTTTTCGGCATCGGTTTTATCCAATGGCAAAAATCGTGTCACCCAACGGTATTGTAAAGGTAAATGATTTAAGCCATCTAAAATCGCAGGCACTGACGTTGTTGGAAACCCTAAAATAGAAATCGTTTTCAGATAATACTTACCCAACTTTGGCTCAAGTCCACCAAGAAGTGGTGTATCCGCTAACACCCCATCTAAATAGCTTGGATTATCCGGTACATTGACTTTATGTGCGCGCTCTGAAACGCAATTATGTAAGTAACTTAATGTTTCTTCATCACTTAGCTCAGCAATTTCATACATGTAATCCTGCATGATGTCATACAGTTGATTAACCGTTGCTGAGAAATAGTTCATAAGCTTCTTATAACCGGCATCATGCTCATCATCACCCTTCTTCTCTTTAACAAAAAGACCTGAAAGCTTAGAAACCGATTCTTTTTGCGGCAAATATTGAAAGGTTAAAAAATATTCACTCTCATAGTTCTCGCCTTTGCGTTCAAAAAGATCCTTGCGCTCAACATCGATTAGCCAACTCACTGGATCAGGGAAATAGTTCTCTGAAGGGTAGCTCATTGCTGCTTTGCGTCGCGCCTCAACATATAGCGCCCAACCAGAGCCTAAGCGCTTTAAGGTATTATTAAGTCGCGCGGTAATGGATACCAATTGTGACTGCGTTGAAGATTCAAGATCGGGTCCTCTAAACGCAAATGTTTTTTGAAACGAACCATCTTTATTCAATATCACGCCTTTATCGACAAGCACAGCCCAAGGCAATAAATCACTTATTCTGTCAGGCTTCTTTCTATACTCTGCGATATTGAACATATTAGCTATACACCATAATAATTTCGTTGTTTAACATGACGCACCATGACTTGGAAAAACTGCGGGTCTTTTTTGGTCATCAATACGGCAACAGTATGCATAATAATAAAGATAGGAATGCCATACCAAGACTGCATACCAAGAACAATAGCCGCTCCCAAAGTACCATTTAAAATAAAAAACTGTCTGGGCACACCTGCCGTTAAAAGCGGTGTTGTTAGAGAGTTGTGTATCTTTATCACAAATCCAGGCACTGCCATTGTTACGCATCCTTTTTTAGTTGTTGAGTTTTGTATTTTTTAGCTATTAAAAAATATTAGAAAATCAACCCTGATCCACGGTTAAATAATCCAGAAATCAAGCTGGCTGCAGTAAAGGCAATTGCAAGCCCCATCACCACTTGAAATAGACGTCTAACACCACTACCACCTTCACCAAAGGCGATACCCAAGCCTGCAATTACGATACAGATCACACCTGCCATTTGCGCAATCGGCCCTGAAATTACATCCATAATCTGTTGTAAAGGTCCTGTCATCGCCGAAAATGCATTATTCTGCGTATCGGTTGCAAAACTCACTGCCACAGTTAACGGCAACATTGATAATGCAAATAGTGCACGCTTTAAAAACTCAAGATAATGCTTCATTCTTTATTTCTCCTTTTAAAAGGGTTCCTGACTAAATGTTTAAGGTTATATTAGTCAAATATATTGGCAAATCAAGAATTGGATGCTGCAAAATAGGATAAATATCTGATTAAGTAATGTTAGAAACACGCCCATAAATGACGGTTAAAGATATTATTAAAACATTAAATGTATATTATTTTCTCTTAAGACTTTTGCCTGCGTCCCCAAAAGATAAGCATCAAGCAGCATCTTTTGTGCAGAAAGCGTGACATCGTAATCATCAGACTGGATATACAACTCGACACTTTTAAGTTCCGCCTCATTAGATGATGCCACTAACTCTGTAAGCAGGGTCTGCACTGTTGCTATTTGTTGTTGTGAAAAAGACAATTTCAATGACTTAATATTTTTATCAACATACTTAGCAATCGGTTCAATTGATAACGCATTAATTCGTAGCTGATCATTGTAGGCATCGATACTTGCCTCACCTTCAACAATCACTGTTTCATCAACAGAGATCAAATGCTTAACCGCGTCATATAATTCACTAAAGATCACCAACTCTAGGCGCTCACAACCATCATCAATCTGCAAAACCCCCATTAGTTTTCCTGACTTCGTTTTACGCTGCGCCATCGCGACGACAACACCCGCAAGCAAAATCGACTCTTTACGCGTTGTTGCAGTAATACGACTTAATGATTGCACTTTAAAGTGGTTAAGCCACATTCTATCTTCATCGATAATATGCCCTGATAAGAACATGCCCAATACCGATTTTTCAAAAATCAACTTATCCTTAGTACTCCAGCTTGGCACATTGATATGTGATATGTCACGCGCTGTGTCATTTGAGGACTCAGGTTCACTAAAGCCGAATAAATCAAGCTGCCCGCTATTTTGCATCTGGCTTTTTTGTTCAGCTGCCTTCATAGCATCTTCAATCGTTGCCACAAGCGTTTGCCTGTTTTTGGCAAAACCATCCATTGCACCTGCGTAAATAAGTGCCTCACAGACACGTTTATTGGCTTTACGCGTATCAACACGCGCACAGAAATCATATAAATCCTTAAATACCCCATTTTGCTGGCGCTCCGCCAAAATCCCTTCAATTGCTGCAAGACCAACGCCTTTGATCGCACCAAGACCATAGACAAGCTCCGTCTGTTGATTGACGGTAAAGTAATAATCACTGACATTGATATGTGGCAAAATGAGCTTTAATTGCATCTTTTGGCATTCTGAAATGAAGTTCACCACCTTATCCGTGTTATCCATATCCGACGATAATACCGCTGCCATAAAGGCTTCTGGATAGTGCGCCTTTAAAAAGGCAGTTTGATAAGATACCAAAGCATATGCCGCAGAATGTGATTTATTAAAGCCATATTTTGCAAACTCTTCCATCAAATCGAAAATTGAACTTGCAAGCTTGGCGTCAATGCCATTTTCAGCCGCCCCTTTTTCAAAGGTCTCACGCTGCTTTGCCATCTCTTCAGGGATTTTTTTACCCATCGCCCTGCGCAATAAATCTGCACCTCCTAGCGAGTAATTCGCTAGAATCTGCGCAATCTGCATCACTTGCTCTTGATATAAAATCGTCCCATAGGTTTCTTCCAATACATCTTTCAAATCAGGATGCGGATAGCTTACTTCTTGTCTGCCGTGCTTACGATTAACAAAGTCATCTACCATGCCCGAGCCTAAAGGTCCAGGGCGATACAACGCCACCAAAGCGATAATATCTTCAAAGCAATCCGGTCTTAGGCGTTTGATCAACTCCTTCATACCGCGTGACTCCAGCTGAAAGACACCGGTTGTCTCGCCATTTTGCAAGAGCTGAAAGGTTTTTTTATCGGTCATTGGAATCAGCGCGATATCAAGTGCAGACTCATTTTGTAAGTGTCTTTGTTTATTAACAATTTTTAAAGCATTATCAATGATGGTTAAATTTCTTAAACCCAAAAAGTCAAACTTAACCAAGCCAACTTCTTCAACGTCTTTTTTATCAAACTGTGTGACCAGTTGCTTGGTACCTTCTTCACAATAAACCGGAGAAAAATCCGTGACTTTTGAGGGTGATATTACAACCCCTGCAGCATGCTTTCCAACACTGCGCGTCAAACCCTCAAGCTTTAGCGCAATCTTAATAATCTCACTTGCTGTTTCATCTTGTTGGCATAAATCATGCAGTGGCGTTTCAGGTGCACAAGCCTCTTTAAGCTTAATCCCAAGATCATTGGGAATTAACTTGGCAATCCTATCAACAAAACCATAAGGCTGCCCAAGCACACGCCCAACATCACGCACTACGGCTTTGGCTGCCATCGATCCATAGGTAATGATTTGTGAGACGCTCTCACTACCATATTTTTGCGCAACATACTCAATCACGCGATCACGACCATCCATACAAAAATCAATATCAAAATCGGGCATAGATACCCTCTCAGGATTTAGAAAGCGCTCAAATAGCAAACCATAAGGAATCGGATCAATATCGGTAATCTTAAGCGCATAAGCAACTAACGATCCCGCACCTGAACCTCGCCCTGGACCTACAGGAATATCATGATCTTTTGACCATTGAATAAAATCTGCAACGATTAGAAAATACCCTGGGAACCCCATCTGACAAATTACATCAATTTCAACTTGCAAGCGTGCTTTATAACTTTCGATAATGGCGGCTCTATCTTCATCTTGTTTGCCCATTAGGACAAAATCAAAGCGCTCATCCAGACCTTTAAAAGACACTTCAGCAAAATATTCCGCTTCAGTCATACCTTGTGGGATATCAAAACGTGGTAACACCGCATCACCCAAATTAAATGTGACATTGGCATTTTGTGCGATATATACACTATTACTTAAACTTTGCGGGATATCCGCAAATAGCTCGCACATCTCATCGGCTGAGCGCAAGTATTGCTTAGGCGTGTATTGACTTTTACGCGCTTGATCTAACAAGGTATAACCTTGGTAAATACCGACACGCACCTCGTGATCCGAGTACTCATCTTCATTTAAAAAACGCACATCATTGGTTGCTACCACCGCCACTTGATGATCCTGCGCTAAAGCAACTGCCTTTTGAATATAATCCTCTTCACCGTCATAACCAATGCGCTGAAGCTCGATAAAGAAGTTTTCTTTTGGAATAATTTTAAGGTATGCCTCTAAAACACTTTCTGCTTCAGCATCTTTTTGCGCTAAATAACTCTGCGCAATTTCACCTTTAACGCCACCGCTTAATACAAAAACATGTGTGAAATCAAAGCTTGCTAATGTGCTTTTTGGCAACACCGGAATGCCATTGACTCTATTGGCATAAAGATAAGCATGTGAAATCAAATCAACAATGACTTGATAGCCTTGATTATCTTTAGCAATTAACGTTAACGGATAATGCGCACCATCAACCTCAATCCATATTTCACTGCCAAATATCGGCTTAACACCACTGGCAAGTGCCTCCTTATAAAACTTCACTGCGGCAAACATATTGCACATATCGGTTAACGCAACCGCTGCTAATTCGCGCTTAACACATTCCTCAAGCAATGGCTTAATGCGGATAATGCTATCCATCAACGAGTACTCGCTGTGCAGTTTCAAATGAACATAACGTGCCGACATAATCTTACTCTCTACTGATTTTCAAATACACTACCAATGGTATCAAATTTAACAGGGACAGGCTTATCTTTAAGCGCTTTAATTTTTGACGCATAAGCTGGCATGACTAACCGCTGCCAATTATCATTAAAAAATGTTAATTCTTTGTACCTAGATAATACTTCGTCAATATAATGCATCACACGTGGCAAATAACACAGGTAATTTTTACGTTTGTTTTGAATGTCTTGCCGCGTGAAAATCCCCAAACATTTTAAGTGTCGCTGCAGCCCCATAAGATCAAACCAGTATCTAAACTTATCCAAGGTGATTTCTTGATTTAATAAGCCTTGCGCTTGCGCCCTGTGATAACATGAGCTTACACCTTGATCGATAATCGACTTTGGCAGGGTTAAATAACAATCTTTTAATACCGATACCAAATCATAGGTAATTGGACCATTCACTGCATCTTGAAAATCAATTAACCCTAATGTTTGATTCGGCAAACACATCATGTTTTTACTATGGAAATCTCTAAACACAAACACATTGGGCTGCTCAAGTGCGTTAACAACAAGAAGCGACTGCAATTGATGATAAGGCGCCTCCAATAGATGCAAGGTCTCTGCATCAAGTCCCAACCATTGCCAAAACCAAAGCTTCATCACATCAAGTTCAGAGGCAAATTTTGTTTTTTCATAATTAGGGAAAAGCGCTTTATCAATCTGCCAAAACTTTGGAATCAACGCCAACACCTGTTCATATTGCTTAATATTTTTTTCAGCATGCACCGCATGATAAAGTTGAGTATCGCCAAAATCATCTAATAATAAAAAACCACTTTCTTGATCATAGGCATAGCATTCTGGCGTCTGTAAATTAAAGTAATGCAAAAGGCGCGTAACCCTAAAAAACACATCAGGTTTCTCTCGATCCAATGGCGCATCCATCACAACATAACTTTTATTGTCAAGATTAACGCGATAATACTGACGGAAACTGGCATCACCAACAATTGGCACCAAGGTAGGCTCCGTGTTGGGGAACAGCGTTTTTAGCCATTCGATAATTTGCAAAAACCTAGATTGCACGACTTTTTCCTAGAAATCTAACAACAACGCGATAGAATAGCAGTAGTTTTGGTTTGATGAAACCTAGAATTCCTAGCAAACAGGCAAAAGGATATTTTTTATTCAATGAACAAATTAATGAATTTACACCGAAAAATTTTGCCTTTGGCAATGCTTTGCGCCATTCCAGGCATTGGTCTTAGCAAGATTACCATTGAAAATCCTTTGCAAAAATCTTGGCAATGCAGTGCCAACGGTGACACATGGCAATGTGTTGAGATTAACAGTAATAATGCGGACTTATTTAAAAAAGGCGTGTTACCCAAAGAGAAAAAACAAATTATCGCTGATGCCTTAGGCTGGGTACCAACCAACGATCCTAATAACATTTGCGGTGGTTACTATTATCAAGTACCGATTAACAAGAACCCTTCAAATGAAGCCAAAATCAATGCTCAGCAATATCAATATGCCAGAAGCGGCACGATTACTGCCGAAGGCGCAGTTGAAGTAAACAAAGGCAATCAATATCTTGCTGCTGACAAAGCGGTTTTAAAACAAAACAAAGACAAAAAGATTGATCAGATTGATTTAACTGGCAATGTTAACTTAAGCCAACCAGGGCAACTAGCAATTGGTTCACAGGGGCAAGCCAATATTAGCAATAACACTGCAACACTTGATGACACCTACTATCTAATTCGCGTACGCCAAAAACCTGGTGGATCAATGGCGAATTTAACCTCTGACGAAATTGATAATAAAGCGAGTAATTTCACGGGCTATGCGCATGGTCATGCCAACCAAATTATTCAAAAAAGCAAAACAGATTACACGCTAAAAAAAGCAACCTATGCCACAGATAGTCCCTACGGCAATGACTGGATGATGAGTGCGACAACGATTGACCTTGATCGAGAATCAGGTCTTGGCACTGCTTACAACACCCTGTTCTATGTCAAGGATGTACCTATTTTATATTGGCCATATATGACTTTCCCGATTGACAATCGTCGACGCACTGGCTTCTTGTATCCCACAGCGGGCTACAATAGCAACTCCGGCTATTATTTATCGACTCCTTTTTATTGGAATATGGCACCCAACTATGATTTGCTATTAACACCAACCATTTATAATCACCGCGGAATCCTACTAGATGGAAACTTCCGCTATCTAACTGAAACGCAAAGCGGCAATCTTGATGTGCAATATATGCCACATGACAGACGTGATAACACTGATCGCAAGGCACTTTCTTTTACTGATAATGGTCAATATGGCAGAAACTGGTCAAGCTACATCAATTATCAATATATTGGTGACAAAGACTTCTACAACGACTTTGATAGTGACAACATTGGTCTTTCAACACAGACCTTACTTGATCGCCAAGCGTCTGTCAGTTACAACGATCCTCACTGGACCTTTAACACCACGGTGCAGTCCTATGACGTCATTGATGATACGATGTTTCTGGCAAACCGCCCTTATTCAACCTTGCCGCAAATCAATGCCAATGCTGCATACCCCGGACTCTTGCCGCACATGGACTTTAATTGGGATAACCAGTTCATCTACTTTGCAAAACCTGGATTAAACGGTGTATCGCAAGTTGAAGGTCAACGTTATTATAGCGCACCAAAAGTAAGCTTCCCTTTCCAGAAAAGCTGGGGCTTTTTTACACCATCACTGACGCTCTCTGAAACAGCATATACCTTGCAAAATAGAAGCGCTGCAAGCACAACTGGTTTCAGTCAAAACCAATACCCTGAGCAAAATATCATTAGAAGTTTACCCATTATCAACATTGATACTGGTTTATACTTTGAGCGAAAGTTTAGTTTCAATAATCATAATTACACGCAAACACTAGAACCACGGCTATTCTACACGTATATCCCGTATCAAAACCAAAGCAATATTCCGCTGTTTGATACCTCATTGAGTAATTTTAGTTACGCATCTTTATTCCAGACCAATGTCTTTACGGGAATTGACCGCATTAATAATGCCAATCAAGTTTCTTACGCACTGGAAACTTCAGTCAATGATCAAGATACAGGCATGAGCATATTAAGTGCCGGTATTGGTCAGATTCTTTATTTTGCTGATCGCAAAGTATCGTTATGCTCTGGCACAAACGCTGATTGCGCTAACTCGTACGTACCTTTCCATGACAGTACCACATCAGATGTTGCCGCATTTTTTAATTATCGCTTTTTGCCACATTGGCAATTAATGACCTCCGGTACTTACAACCCAATCAACAACAATGTCGACTCACAGACTTATCAAGTCCAATACATGCCTGATAATAACCACATCTTTAATGTGGCATATCAAAATATTAAAAATAACTACGCAGCTTTAACACCTGCGCAAATTCAAGCAGGCACTTTACCCGACCCATTATCACAAGTGACGGTTTCTAGTATTTGGCGCTTAACACCACATTGGTCAGTCACCGGTCTTTGGAGTTACGCGTTTAACTCAAGACACACGACCAATATGTTTGCCGGCATTCAATACGATGCTTGCAGTTGGGCGGTTCGTTTCTTAGCACAACGTTATGTTAACTCCTCGAGTGATCCAAATAATCCAACCAACATTACAGGACCACTGACCAATGCCTTTATTATTCAGTTTGAATTAAAAGGCTTAGGCGGTAGTAGTGAAAGCTCGCTTGATGAGCGTCTGACCATGATCCCAGGCTACACACCAAATGGTGGGTTTAACTAACGCTGAGAAAGACTATTCAACACTTGGCTATGGGTATATAATGCTTGGCATTACTAAGCTTTAGTTGACTTTTTCATGCACTTACGCACTAAATTTATAACGCTTACTAGCACTCTTATTCTCAGTTCTTTGGCATTTGCTGATACGCCTCCTGCCCTATTGCAAAAACCGGGCGTCACACATGCGCAAAACACCACCATCAAAGGTAAACATTTAATCAATGAGATTGTTGCCATCGTCAATGATCAGGCGATTACCTTAGATCAATTAAATATCGAAGTTGCTAAAACCAAAGCACAATTAGATAGCAATCCTAATGCACAAATACCGGATAATCTCACCTTGCAACGCCAAGTCTTGCAACAACTGATTAACCAGACCATTGCACTACAAATGGCAAAGCGCCAAGGCATTAGCGTCACTGACGATGAAGTTAATAACTCAATTACCGAAGTAACGGCGCAAAACGGAATTACGTTAGCACAGCTCAAACAAAAGCTTAAAGCATCAAATCTTGACTACAGCACCTATTATCAAACGGTCAAAGATCAGCTTATCATTAACAAACTGCAACAACGTGCCGTTGCGGGCAAGGTTTATATCTCACCAACAGAAGTTGATAAGTACATCAAAAAGCATTTTAGTGATAATCAAACTGAATATTTAGTTAACAATATCGTCTTATCTCTACCTGATAACCCAACGACTGAAGATCAACAAAAAGTTATAGCGCAGGCGAAAGAGATTATTCGATCAATCAAAGATAAAAAAACCACCTTTGCCGATGCTGCTAAGAAATATTCACAAGCAGGCAATGCAAGTAGCGGTGGCTCACTTGACTGGAAAACACTTAATAAACTACCAAGCATCTATCAAAACGAAGTTGAAGCACTGCAAAATGGACAAATCAGTGCACCATTTATTGCTAATGGTAGCGTTCAAATTATTGAACTCGCCGACAGTAAAACACCGGAAAGTGCCAAACACTTTGTTGAACAATATCACGTTCAACAAATCGTGATCAACACCTCTCCAGTTGTTACCGACAATGATGCAAAAGCTAAATTAATGCGCATTTTAACCGCACTTGACAACCATCAATCATTTAGTGACCTTGCCAAGGCAAACTCTGATGCGCTTGATAATGCCGATAGTGGTGGCGACATGGGCTGGATTAGCTTAAATGCTCAACCACCAGCATTAGCACAAGCGATTAAAGCCGCTAAACTAAAGAAAGTAAGCGCGCCTTTTAAGGTAAACAATGGCTGGCAAATCATTGAGGTACTCGCAAAACGCAAACAAGATGACACTGCGAATTATCAAAAAGAACAAGCGATGATGGCTTTATTTAATGAAAATGCGCAGCAAGCCTTAAAAACGTGGATGTTATCATTACGTGATAGCGCGTATGTTGAAATCGTTGATCAAAATTTAAATTTGCCTGAGGCATAAAAACACAAGAGACATTAAATGCATAAAGCCAAAAAGTCTTTAGGGCAAAATTTTTTACAGGATGAAAGTATTATTGCCAATATCGTTCACCAATCTGGGATAAAGGCAGATGACGATGTTATCGAAATTGGCCCTGGTCTTGGCGCATTAACACGCCATATTCTTCAAATCACCAAAGCTATCCAAGTTATCGAATTTGATGAAGATGTGATCCTGCCATTGAAAGCTGCTTGTGCGGTGTATGGTAAGCTTAATATTTGCCAACAAGATGTATTAACCGTTAACTTTAATGACTTTTATCATGGCACAAAAATAAAGCTCATTGGTAACTTACCCTATAATATTTCCTCACCTATTCTTTTTCATTTAATCGAATATGCAGCGCTTTTCAAAGATATGCATTTTATGCTGCAAAAAGAAGTGGTTGATCGTGTTGCTGCTGCGCCATCGGAGAAAAACTATGGTCGCTTAAGCGTCATGCTGCAATACCACTTCAAATGTGAAGCATTATTCACTGTTCCAGCCACTGCATTTAAGCCCGCACCAAAAGTCGAATCGCGTATTTTACGCTTAACGCCTTATAATGAATTACCATTTATTGCCAATGACTATACGCTTTTTGCCAAAGTTGTTAAACAAGCTTTCCAGATGCGTCGCAAGACTTTGCGTAACAACCTCAAGGCACTTGTGCCTGCGAGCGAACTAGATAATTTACCCGTTGATTTGAGGCTTCGCCCAGAGAATCTAAGCGTTGCCGATTTTGTCAAATTAAGCAATCACATCGGAGCACTGTAAATGGCAAGTTATGTGATTGGTGATGTTCAAGGGTGCTATGCTGAATTAATGCAATTAATTGATAAGATTCAATTTAACCCTGACAGTGATAAATTGATCTTTACCGGTGATCTTGTTAATCGCGGACCGCAATCGCTTGAAGTATTGCGTTTTGTTAAATCTTTAGGCAAGTCTGCCAAAGTGGTTTTAGGCAATCACGATTTATATCTTCTTGCCATTGCCTATGGCTATTTACCGACTGCTAAGAAAGACACACTTAACCCCATTTTAGAAGCTGAAGATAAAAACGAATTAATCCAATGGTTGCGGCAACAGCTCTTTCTATATAGTCACAAAAAACACCTTATCACTCATGCGGGCATCCCACCAATTTGGTCACTTAAAAAAGCCAAACGTTTGGGGTTAGAGCTTGAGTTTGTACTGCAAACCGATATGTGCTTTCAGCTTTTTATGAGCAACTTATTTGGTAATGAGCCCGATCTTTGGCAAGATAATTTAGAAGCTGTTAATCGTTGGCGCTGCATTGCTAATTATTTCACACGCATGCGCTTATGTGATCAAAATGGTCGCTTGGATTTTTCTTTCAAAGGTGAGCTTAATAATAAACCTGACCACCTTGATGCATGGTTTAACATTCCTAATGCCAAAATTGACGCAAAATATACACTTGTTTTTGGACATTGGGCAGCATTAAATGGTGTTAGCAACAACCCACGCTGTATCGCAATTGACACGGGTTGCGTTTGGGGTGGCAAGCTAAGTGCTTACTGTATTGATACACAAGAGATTCATCAGGTCGATGCAATTAATTTAATTAAGGAGATCGAATAAATGGCAAAAATACTAGTTATTCATGGACCTAATTTAAACTTACTAGGTCAACGCGAAACGGATATTTACGGCACTGCAACATTAGACAATGTAAATAACAAGCTTATCGAGCTTGCCGAGTCAAAAAAAATGCATTGCAGCTGCTTTCAGTCAAACCATGAAGGCGCGATTGTTGATCAATTGCAGCAAGCTCAAGGTAATTATGACTTTATTATTATTAATCCAGCAGCTTATACACATACCAGTGTTGCCATCCGTGATGCACTTCTTGCCATCAATATCCCTTTTATTGAAACACACTTATCAAACCCTGATAAACGCGAGCTTTTCCGCCACCATTCATACCTTTCTGACATTGCTTACGGCATCGTTTCAGGCATGGGTGCTAAAAGCTATGAACTGGCAATGCATGCGGCGATTGATTACTGTCAACATAACTGTATATGACGGTTTACTAAATAATAATTAGATATAACCCACACCTAAAAAGCGAAAACAACACGTGACATTTTGATCGTTTGCCGCAACAATGTCTGGTTGGAATGAGTTAAACAATAGTTAAATCTAAACAAAGGTTAATTAAAACAGATGGATATTCAAAAGATTGAACAACTGATCGCATTGATTGAAAAGTCAAATGTTAACGAAATTGAAATCAAAGAAGGCGAAACTTCCATTCGCATTACCGGTAGTCATCCGCAGCCGGTGCATGCTTTAGCGCCACAACAATTTATTCATCACGCCCCTGCTGCTATGCCACAACAGCCTGTTGCTGCTGAACCACAAGCGCAACATGCAGCACCTGCAGCAAAGCCTGCTGATAGCCTACCACAAGGCAAACAAGTTAAGTCGCCGATGGTTGGTACTTTCTATCAATCACCTTCACCAGGTGCGGCCTCTTTCGTTACCGAAGGTCAAGCCGTTAAAGCAGGTGATACCTTATGTATTATTGAAGCAATGAAGATTATGAATCAAATCGAAGCTGATCACTCTGGTACCGTACTTAAAATTCTTGTGGAAGATGGTTCACCCGTTGAATACGATCAACCACTTTTCATCATTGGCTAGGCCAATTCTTATTGTATAGATATAAAAACAGTTTTTGACAGGCTTGATATGATTAAAAAACTCTTAATTGCAAATCGCGGTGAAATTGCGCTTAGAATCCTTCGCGCATGCCGTGAATTAGGCATTAAAACCGTCGCCGTTCACTCGACAGTTGATCGCGATTTGATGCACGTGAAACTCGCGGATGAAACTATTTGTATTGGTCCTGCGAGCCCTACAAACAGCTATTTGCACATTCCTGCAATTATTGCTGCCGCTGAAGTCTCTGGCGCTGATGCGATTCACCCAGGTTATGGCTTTTTATCCGAAAACGCTGACTTTGCCGATGCCGTTGAATCTAGTGGTTTTATCTTTGTTGGTCCACGTGCGGAAAGCATTCGTGTGATGGGCGACAAAGTTGCCGCAATTAAAGCGATGAAAGAAGCAGGTGTGCCATGTGTACCTGGCTCTAATGGCCCAATCAGCAAAGATCCACAAAAAAATCTAGCGATGGCTGATAGCATTGGTTATCCGATCATGATCAAAGCCGCTGGTGGCGGTGGCGGTCGTGGCATGCGTGTTGTGCGTAAAAAAGAAGACTTGCTGAAGTTTATCGAAATGACACAAGCTGAAGCGAAAATGGCATTTAATAATGACATGGTTTACATGGAAAAATTCCTTGAAAACCCGCGTCATATTGAAATTCAAGTCTTTGGTGATGGTGAAGGCAATGCCATTCATTTATTTGAACGCGATTGTTCAACACAACGTCGTCATCAAAAAGTCATTGAAGAGGCGCCTGCTGTCGGTCTTACTGACGAGCAACGTGCTGAGATCGGCAAACGCTGTGTCGATGCTTGTAAGATGCTTAAATACCGTGGCGCTGGAACTTTTGAGTTCTTATACGAAAATGGTGAATTCTACTTTATTGAGATGAATACGCGTATTCAGGTTGAGCACCCAGTGACTGAATCGATCACCAATATCGATTTAATCAAAGAGCAAATCCGCATTGCCTCTGGTGGTTCACTGACATTTAAACAAGAAGATATTAAGATCACAGGACACGCAATTGAATGTCGTATTAATGCGGAAGACCCTGAGAAGATGATGCCTTGTCCTGGCAAGATTGATATCTATCACGCACCAGGTGGTCCTGGTGTGCGTGTTGATTCACACATATATTCTCAATACTTCGTGCCACCTAATTATGACTCGATGATTGCTAAAGTAATCGTCCATGCTCGCACACGTGATATCGCTATTCAACGTATGCAAAGCGCGCTTGAGGAGATGATTATCAGCGGCATTAAAACCAATATTCCATTGCATCATAAAATTCTTGCTGAGCGCGACTTCCAAAATGGTGGCACCAATATCCACTATCTTGAGAAAATGCTCGAGCGTGATAAAGCGTAACCCCATGCTGTGGAAAGAGCTATCCCTTACTTGTCTTAAAGCCAATCTTGAAGCATTAGAAGACTATCTTTTAGCACAAGGCGCTTGTTCTGTGACTTATCAAGACGCTAAAGATCAACCTATCCTTGAGCCAAAGCCCGATGAAAACCCTTTATGGGATGAAGTGGTTTTAGTTGCACTTTTTACTGAAGAATATCAGCTATCTGATATTGCCACATCACTTGATCAAAGTGCGTTAAAGCCCAACATTATTGGCGACATTCATACACGTGAGTTTGCTGATCAAGATTGGACACGCACATGGATGGATGATTTCAAACCGATGCAGTTTGGACGTCGCTTATGGATTTATCCAAGCTGGTGTACACCAGAGATCCACAGTGATGATCAGGTAAATATCCTCCTCGATCCAGGGCTTGCCTTTGGCACAGGCACACATCAAACAACTGCTTTGTGCCTTCAATGGCTTGAGCAGCATGTCACCGCCAAAGATCGTGTGATCGATTTGGGCTGTGGCTCTGGCATATTGGCAGTTGCTGCCAAGAAGCTAGGCGCGCATGACGTCATTGCCATTGACAATGATCCTCAAGCGATTTTAGCAACGCACGCTAATGCTGAGAAAAATGCTATTAATGCTAATTTCACTGCTTACCTACCAGATGAAGCACCTAAGTTAGTCAAAGCGGATATTTTAATTGCCAATATTCTTGCAGGCATCTTAATTGATCTTAAAGAAGTTATTGCTGATTTCATCAAACCGCATGGCAAGCTTGCTTTATCGGGTATTTTACAAGAGCAAGTGGATGATATTATCAAGGCATTCTCACCCTATTTCATATTAAATGAACCTACTTTCAAGGATGAATGGACACTAATTTCCGGCATCCGCAAGCCATAAAAAAGCATGAAAATAGGTCAATTTCACTCAGATAACATTTTATTCTTAGCACCAATGGCAGGGGTGACTGACTTGCCATTTCGTAAGCTGTGTAAAACGCATGGCGTAGGCTGGGTTGTATCAGAGATGGTCTGGTCACACAAGCATCTATATGAAACACCTAAAACACAGCGTCGTATTGATCACAACGATGAAGTCGCCCCCAAGATTATTCAAATCGCAGGTGGGGATCCTATCATGCTTGCTGAATCCGCTGTTTTAAATGTTGATAAAGGTGCCGATATTATCGATATCAATATGGGCTGTCCGGCTAAAAAAGTCTGCAATAAACTAGCAGGTTCTGCACTGATGCAAAATGAACAATTAGTCGATGAGATTCTCTGTACAGTTGTCAATGCTGTGAATGTCCCTGTGACCTTAAAGATCCGTACTGGCTGGAGCAAGGATAATAAAAATGCCTTAAAGATTGCGCAAATTGCAGAGAATGCAGGCATTCAAGCGCTTACCATTCATGGACGCACGCGCGATCAGAAATATACAGGTAATGCTGAGTATGATCTTATTGCTGAAATCAAACAACGCATTCATATACCCGTCATTGCTAATGGTGATATTACCACACCTGAAAAAGCCAAAGAGGTGCTTGCTTACACCCAAGCTGATGCTCTAATGATTGGCAGAGGCGCACATGGCAATCCTTGGCTATTTCAGCAAATCAATGATTTTTTGCAAACTGGTCGCTACCAGCCAGCACCTAACCTCACACAAAAATTAGATACCATCATTGAACATGTCAAAGCTATGCATAGCTTTTATGGTGATTACATGGGTGTGCGTTTTGCGCGCAAACACATTACTTGGTACTTTGAGCAAGTCACGGAGCTTGATCTGACTAAGGCACGTCAACATTTTAATAAACTAACAACGCCTGAAGCGCAGATTGATTTTTTAGCTTACACATTTTAACTACAATAAGTGAGGTTACGCAATTCATCTATTTCAACACCCCGCCTCGCAAGCTCGGCACCCCTCTTGCAAAGAGGGGAATATCAAATCGCCGTCGCCCAATTCCCCTCTTTGCAAGAGGGGTGGCAGCCGTAGGCTGACGGGGTGTTTATAAAATCATAGTCTCCGCCAAACAATAATCACATGCATTAGCTCAATTAAGTTATTTCCGATGGGGATAAAATCCGCTATTCTAACCTGCATATTTTATATTATGTACTCAACGTTAAAATGCTTATCAACTCTGATACAATTGCCGCAATTGCCACAGCCCCTGGAAAGGGTGGCGTGGGCATTATTCGCATTTCCGGCAAAGACGCCTATGCCATTGCGCATAAGATCACACAAACACCTCTTAAGGCGAGACACGCCCATTTTCTGCCATTTAAAGACGTCAATAATGAAACATTAGATCAAGGCATTGCATTGTATTTTAAAGCGCCACACTCCTATACGGGTGAGGATGTTGTTGAACTGCAAGCTCATGGTGGACCTGTAGTATTAAACCTTATCTTACAAACGGCTATTGAGCACGGTGCGCGCCTTGCTAACCCTGGCGAGTTTACCGAACGTGCTTACCTTAATGACAAAATTGACTTAGCTCAAGCTGAAGCGATTGCCGATATGATTGATGCGTCATCTGAGCAAGCTGCTAAATCAGCCATGCGTTCATTGCAAGGAGACTTCTCTCAACATATTGATACTTTAGTTGAATCGTTAATTCAGCTACGCATTCATGTTGAAGCGGCGATTGACTTTCCTGAAGAGGAAATCGACTTTTTGGCTGATGAACATATCAAAACGCAATTACTACACGTACAGCATAATGTTGATTCAGTACTGCATAACTCCAAACAAGGGGCATTATTACGCGAAGGCGTTGAGATCGTTATCGCTGGCAAGCCAAATGCGGGTAAATCAAGTTTATTAAATGCCTTAGCAGGCAAGGAAAGTGCGATTGTTACTGACATTGAGGGAACCACGCGTGATACCTTACGCGAATATATCCAAATCAATGGCATTCCTGTGCATATTATCGATACTGCAGGGCTTAGAGTCAGCAATGATGTGATTGAAACCGAAGGTGTAAGACGCGCGCTAGAGGCAATTAAAAAAGCGGATCATATTCTATTAGTCGCTGATATTAACGATACCAAAGATAAAAAAATCACCGATCTTGCCCCTGAGTTTTTCACGCATATTCCATCACATATCCCGATTACTTATATCTACAATAAAGTTGATCTAACTAATAACAACAATGAGAATCACGACAATCACCTATATATTTCTGCCAAGCATGATATTGGCATTAATAAATTACGCGATTATCTGCTTAAAGCCATTGGCTATGAGCAAACCACTGAAGGCGTTTTTACCGCAAGAAAACGTCATATTAATGCCTTAACTAAAGCACAGGATCACCTAGAGATGGCTTTTAGTCACCTGATGCATAAAGACGGTGAGCTATTAGCGGAAGAATTAAATCTTGCCCAAAAGCAGCTTTCATCGATTACTGGTGAGTTTAGCGCTGATGATCTATTAGGTGAGATATTTAGTAGCTTTTGTATTGGGAAATAAATTCACTGAGCTAACGCACTATCAAACATAGCTTTCAGCCTCTACTTCCTGCGCATTATCAATATGCACATCAATCCACAACATTCGTGAAAATGTCGTATATACATTACTCAACCAAACCTCTGCCTGTAACTCTTCTTTTTCGATCGTATCTTTGGCAATCTCTTTTGCCTTATTGTAACATGCAAATTTATCAAACAAATGGTTTTTAATGCACTGCTCCAACTGTAAACGTTTATCACTAAATGCCGTCTCGCCCTTAAGATAAGACACATAGCAGGCATCCTCCCCAACTTGTTGCAATAAATGCTGATAGTTTTCTTGCCCTTGCCCTATTCCCTCTTGCGGCAACCAATGAGTTTCCAAATCTAGTGGCACAACCGTCACATTACTCCAACGATTAGGCGCATTCTTATTTTTCTGCTCCATTTGAGTCATCTCAAAGCGATGATCTGAATTAGCTGTACTTTTTTCTTCTGGTAGCTTCAACAGACTATAGGCATCAAGACACATTAATTGCGCATCGTTAAAACTGCTTAAAATCGCAAGCTTGGCAACCCCGCGAAGTTTTGTCACATCCAAGATATCATTATGCGCCACACGCTGTTGCCATAGCGTTTGCTCAGCCAGCTCCCATGCATCTTCTTTGGCCTTACTCTGCAAATAGCTTTTTAAGGTTGTTGCATTGATATTGCCAATACACTCGCGCCAAAAAGCATCTAGCATCGTTTTGATTGGTGCATTTACAACTCTTAATTTTGCCAAAACAATAAAAGCCGCTAATGCTCTTATGCCCTCTTTAAAATCATGTTGTGAATTTAAACGCAGCGCACTTATCAATGGACGGACGATATTCCATTCATTTTCTTTTAAAAAGTTCAGGAGTAATGCATCTTGTGGTAAGAGCCCATCATACACAAAGTTTTCACTCACCTTTTTATGATTGATAAAAGCATAACCAAACATTAGATGATCATGAATTGTTTGCACAAACTGTGTTTTTGCTTCACGCGCATCAGGATCAATTGCTAGATATTGCTCAATTAGAAATTGTCGCTGCGCTTTTAAACTTTTGTTAACCTTGCTGGCACCACCAGTAAAAATATAACCAAAGTCGGCAATCAACGCTTCAAGCAATTTAGGCTTTGTTTTATTCGGCTTAGCATTTAATAGTGCTTGAATCGCTTCAAACAGTTGGTACTCAGCTGAATGCTGATAGGCTTGATGTCCCACATAACGAATGACTTCGGGCTTAAAGGTATCAATGGCATTTAATGGCTCACCCGTTGTATTTAAAGCCTGAAAAATATTATGTGAATAAGAATTTTTTGTCACACTAATTACCGTAAATGCACATCGGTATAAAATAAAATCCGTAAGATATAATAAAGCAGCCGCTTCTTTTAAAAGCGCATACTTCTCACCCTTAAGTGCTAAGCTATCATCAACGATTTGCACCAAATCAAAGCCCTGCAAATAGGCACGTAAATGGCTATCTTCCGAGTCAAATGCCAATATCATCTCGTCAGAGTGCACCGTCTCTTTGATTTCTGAATCGATACTTTTAAACAAATCTTTTAATGCGCCATTATAACCGCGATCTGTTGGGCGCAACTCAAATAAGTAAGAGGCGACATCTGAAGTATATGATGCCTTTGTTTGAGCAGTTGACCAGCAATCATCATACATCCGAATGATGCGCGGATAAAAACCATAAGGATTATCCTCAAAACTGCTCTCTGCCATGCGAATACGACACACTTCAACAGTCGCCCCAGTTGCTGTACCAATACAGGCACTCAGATCATTGTATATACCTACTATTTGTGCTTTATCAATCAGCTTATCATCATCAAGCTTCTCAAAGTAACGCTTATCTTCTTTAAGCTTTTTATTGATTTGATGCAAACGTTGATAAAGCCTTGCTGCCACTAAGGTGAAAGTTGTCAAACGCTGCTGACCATCAACAACAACAGAAACCTGTGATGGCATTGAGCGTGGATCACAGGGCTCAATATCCAAGTTGCCATTATTATCTTCAACCAACACAATCGCTCCAAAGAATACTAATGCGGATAAATCATCAGAGAACATTCCCTCTTTGATGCTATTAAATAAGTCATTCATATTCGTTTTTGCATCAGCATCCCAAGCATAAGGGCGTTGATAGCTTGGAATATAATAGCCATTTTTTTGCGCTAAAGTCATATAGACATTCTTAGGGGTTGAGGTGAATATACCATCAACATTGATTTTCATTCCTTCATAACGTGTCATTGACATCTCCTAATACTAAAATTTTGTACTGTTTCTATTTCAACACCCCGCCTCGCAAGCTTAAGCACCCCTCTTGTAAAGAGGGGAATTAGGCAAAAGGTGATGTGTTACATTCCCCTCTTTACAAGAGGGGTGGCAGTCGTAGGCTGACGGGGTGTTTTTAAAATCATCACTTTTTAAAAATGTCACCTCAATAATTAACATCATAATCAGATGATGCGACATATAATGTCTCATTGTTTATTTATTTATTTATTTATTTTTTTGCTGACTCCCAGACGACTTTGAATCCTTTTTCATTAATTTGCTTAACATATGAAAAAATCAGATTACTACGACTTAAGCGCGTTTGCTGCCAAAATGCCTGATACATCTCTTTGATCATATCCAACTTTTTAGCAGTGGATTTATTACTATTAAGCCTGTTGATAACTTCCTCAAAACAAAAAAGCTTTTTGCAATATTCATCATAGCCATAAAAGCGTGGTAATTGCTCACGCTCTCCATAGCTACGAATATACTGAGCTTGTTGTTGTCCAATCACCTCGCTAAAGCAGAAATTCAATATATCCTTATTGTAAGTACGTACAAACAATACATCAACGTTCTCTAACTGCGGGTTATATTGAGCACCATCTGGGGATAACGGTAGCTTTAATGACATGTCACTTAATCGTCTTTGCGTATTGATATCACCGATTAATGCATACTGTTCATGGTGTATCAAACAAAGCTTATCATGTAAGAAGTTTTTCGTGCCATCCAAGCTATTTTGCAACAATGACTGTGAACAATTAAAGACTAAAGCATCTCGAGCACCATATAATTCGGTCATTGAGCAAAGTCCGGCTTTTGCTACAGCGCCAAGTGAGGGTAAACTCATATTACACCTTTAGATAATCATTTAAATTGCGCTAAATAATAAGGGGCTTAGCGTTTTTTTCAACTTAAAATTACTAAAGCATGGTATCATGGCACGCATAATTTAGTATGGAGCTAAGCACATGATGGATTCTAACTTCTCATTTTTAAGTAAGCACATGACGCATGAATTGGTTATTATTCAATATGCTGAAAAATATTTGGATAGCGACCCTAATGGTAGTGCCACAAAATCACGTACGTTTACTGAGATGCTTGTTAAGCGCATGTATCAAGCCTATCATTTACAGATTCCTTATACCAACAACTTAGCTTCACTACTACAAAATGATGACTTCACCGACTTTGTTGGCAAAGAAGTCATAAGCCACTTAACCCGTGTACGTTTCTGCGGTAATGATTCAACGCATGAGCATAAAGCAACAGCAAATCAAGCTTTTGAAGCATTGCAAAGTGTCTATCTAGTATCGGCATGGTTTGCTATCAGCCAAGGCTGGGTTACTAAAGATCAATTGCCGCGCTTTAAAAAACCAACACCTCACAAAGTAATTACTTTGAAAGAGGAGGAAGTAAAAAAAGCAAAAGAAGATAAAAAAGCATTAGAAGATAAAATCAAACAACTTGAAGCCAAGCTTTTAGAACAAAGTAATGCCCTAGCTAAGCAAGAGGTCACCAGCTTAGCCACTGAAGAAATTGCGGCTATCAAAGAGCGCGGCAGATCAAGCCAAAGTACACTGGACCTTAAAGAAGTTAGTACTCGCGATATCATTAACAGCATGCTAATTGAAGCTAACTGGCGTCTGCCACAAGATAATGATCCCAACGTGATTGATGAATTTCGTATTGCTGAGCAATATCGCAATAAGTCAAATCATGGCTATGCCGATTTTGTCCTCTTAGGTAAAAATGGCAAAGTCATTGGCGTAATTGAAGCCAAATCACCCAAGAAAGATGCAAGCGCTGGAAAATCACAAGCTCAGCTCTATGCCGACGGTATTGAAGCAAAGCAAGGCTTGCGCCCTGTGATTTTTTACAGTAATGGATATGAAACTTATATTTGGTTTGACAATACAGAGCAAACACCTCGCCGCCTTTATGGCTTCTACTCACAGGATGATCTTGAGTACGCACTACAAAAACAGATATATCGCAAGCCTATCGCAAACTTAAGCAAAAACACTGAGATTGCTAATCGTGCTTATCAGCTTAGTGCTGTTGCTACCGTTGCTGAACAGTTTGGTCGCGGTCTTACCATCAAAGATCGTAAAGCTCTACTTGTTCTGGCAACAGGCACCGGTAAGACACGTGTTGCTATCAGCATTTGTGACATGTTACTGCGCGCGGGATTAGCCAAGCGAATTTTATTCTTATGTGATCGACTTGCCCTGCGCAATCAGGCTGAAACACGCTTTAGAGAGTTTTTAACCAACGAACCGATTGCCTTAATTGATGAGAAATCTGCAAGCACACAAGATGCACGCATTTATCTTGCAACCTACAACACGATGAATAATTACTTTAATCGTTTCAGCGTTGGCTTCTTTGATTTGATTATTAGCGATGAGTCACATCGCGGCATTTACAATACCTATCGCAGTTTATTTTTGTACTATGACTCTTTTCAGCTTGGATTAACGGCAACGCCTGTTAACTTCACTCACCGCCATACCTTTGAGTTTTTTGAGTGCGAAAATGGTGTTCCTACTTTTCATTACAGTTATGACCAAGGTGTTGCCGAAGGCTTTCTATGCGACTATAAAAACATCGAAAACTCAACCCAATTTACCCGCGATGGTGTCAAATATCATGAGCTCACCGCTAAACAAAAGCTCGAGTTTGAAGAGTCGTTCAACCTAGAGGAAGATGCGAGCGACGAAGACAAAGAAAAGCACAATATTGAAGCATCACATATCAACAAGAAGATCTTTCTAAAAAGTACTTGTCAGCAAATCATGCGTAATCTCATGGATAATGGCATCAAGTCAGCTGTTGATGGGCTTGTTGGCAAAACCATTGTCTTTGCACAAAATAATAATCACGCATTAACACTTAAAGAAGTGTTTGATGAGCTATACCCTGAACTTCAAGCACGCAATTTTTGCACGGTAATCACCTCTAAAGAAGAACATAGTGCCGAGATGTTCTTGCCATATTTTACCGGTGAAAAAACAGATCATAACAAAGATGTTCGCATTGCCATTTCGGTAGATATGCTTGACACGGGTATTGATATTCCTGAGATCGTTAATCTGGTGTTTGCCAAATCCGTGCGTTCATATACTAAGTTTCTGCAAATGATCGGTCGTGGCACACGGACTTGCGAGAATCTATTTGGACCTGATAAACACAAAGAGTATTTCCAGATTTTTGATCATCATGGCAATTTTAACCACTTTGGCGAGCGCCAAACTATTGCACAGCCTTCACGTTCTCGCTCAACCTCTGAGCGTATTATGCTAAAGCGTATAGCACTGGCTGAGCTATTTAACTCACGTGATCAAAAGGCAGATTTTGATCATGTTATCGCACTGATCAAAGAAGACCTTATCGCTTTGCCACGCAATAACATTTGTATTAAAGAGCGCCTAAGAGATATCGACGCCATACTTGCTGCTAATACGCTCAAAATATTCAAACCGCAAACAATTCACACCCTTAAAGATATCGCCTACTTAATGCAGTATTTGCCTAAAAACGGTCACTCACAAGCTAATGACTTTGATCACCTGATGACTCAATACGCGCTTGAAGTTGAAAAAGGTGGAAGCAAAACACCTAAAATTGCCGATGGCATCAAAGAATTGTTAAGTCGACTTAACCCTGATATCTGTAAAACGCATTTTGAGCAGATTAAATCCTTGGTTGAAACCGATGCACTTGAAAATGCTAAATTTAATGAGCTTGAGACAATCCGCAACCAATTGCGCGACCTAATGGCAACGCTTAATCGCACTGATTACACTGAGTACCTTAATCGTATTGTCATCGATATCGAAGAAAATCCCGATAAGATTATTTACCGCGAATGCAAATACCGAGCCTATGGTGAACGCACGATAGATTACGCCAAGTGCAAGGATGACTTTCAAACGAAGCTGTTGCCGCTTTTTGATCAATATGCCTTGTTAGATAAAATCTTTACCAGCGATGACCAGTTAAGCGGTGATGAGATTGCCCAAGCGATGATTATCATTGAAAAAGATGCCAACATCCCGTTAACAGAGGCCTATGACTTTTTCCCTGAATCAAAGGATAATATCTCCAAGTTATTACGCGCTATTTTCCCACGTAACCCGCTAGAGATTAACAAAGCTTTTAATACGTTTATTGAAGCACATCCAAACCTTAGCGCAACCGCCATGCAAGCGATTAATATGTTGAAGCGCCAAATTATTCGTAATGGTTTTGTTGCTGCCGAAGAGCTTACTGGTGCACCATTTAACAGTTTATCGAATGCTGGACTTTATGATGCATTTGAAAGCGATGAAATTACTATTAAAGTAATGCGTAATCTTGTGACGCCATTTTTACATAAACCCGCAGCTAACTAAGCTTGTGCAGTTTATGCCAACACCCCGTCAGCCTACGGCTGCCACCCCTCTTGCAAAGAGGGGAATTTTTCACCATTGCCATGGCTTCTATGTTGCTCATTCTATGTAACATTACAGACACCCCATTGAGTGAACTGCCCACACACCTAAAAGCTTACCCCCTCTTTGCAACAGAATGGTTATTAACGATTATTCAAACACTTGCAAAATCATAACGTCACACCACCCTACAACCTGTAGCTTTAAGCAGCACGCTTAATTCCCCTCTTTGCAAGAGGGGTGCCGAGCTTGCGAGGCGGGGTGTTGGACAAAGCAGCAGCATATACCGATAATCACGTTTAAAAATCTATTTACAATCCTTAGCCTTTTACGTTATAACAACTGCCATTAATAAAGCATCTACTCTAAGACAAATCACACATGATTACAGGCGATTTAAAAAGCAAAATTGATAGCATTTGGTTGCATTTTCACACCGGTGGCGTCACCAATCCATTAACGGTTATTGAGCAGATTTCTTTTTTGATGTTCTTGCGTCTTCTAGATATCAAAGAAAGCAATAATGAACTCCAAGCACGTTGGGTCAATACCGAATTCACCCCAATTTTCAAAGCCAATGAGCAACATCTACGTTGGTCACACTTTAAAAACCTACCTGCAGGCGAGGTATTTGAAACGGTGCGTGATAAAGTGTTCAAGCATATGCGTGAATTAGCTGATGGCACAGATAACAAGCTTGGCAAGTATATGAAAGACGCGCAGCTGATGATCCAAAAACCATCGCTATTAACCAAAGCGATTGAGATGATCGATAACTTACCGATTACCAATAATGACGTCAAAGGCGATTTGTACGAATATCTCTTATCCAAGCTCACAACAGCAGGCATTAATGGGCAGTTTCGTACACCAAGGCATATTATCAACATGATGGTGGAGATCATGGATCCAAACCCAGAATATGAACGTATCTGTGATCCGGCATGCGGCACTGCGGGCTTTCTGGTTGCGACCATGGAGTATTTACAAAAGACCTTTACCTCAAAAGATGGCATCATCAGCCATGAAGATGGACAAATAACCTATAGCGGCGATCTGTTGACACCTTATCGCCAGCATATCCAGAGTGATCTTTTGCACGGCTTTGACTTTGATGCAACGATGCTAAGAATTGCTGCGATGAATCTCATGCTTCACGGCATCGATACTCCCCTTATTCACTATCAAGACACCTTAGCGAAAGGCTTTAGCAAAGATGACAAAGGCAACAGACAACTTTACGCGCATGAGTATTTTGATCTAATCCTTGCCAATCCACCGTTTAAAGGGAGTCTGGATGCCGATGATGTTGCCGCTGATATTTTAAATGTTGTTAGCACCAAGAAAACTGAACTATTATTTTTAGCGCTGATTTTACGCATGTTGAAAAACGGTGGCAGATCGGCAACGATTGTCCCTGATGGTGTATTATTTGGCTCATCCAAGGCCCATGTTGCCATTCGCAAAAAGCTCGTCGAAGAAAATGCGTTAAAAGGGGTTATTGCTCTGCCTTCTGGCGTGTTTAAGCCATACGCTGGTGTTTCCACTGCGATCTTGATTTTCCAAAAAGCGGGCAAAACCGACAAAACCTTTTACTATAACGTCAAAAATGATGGCTTTTCATTGGATGATAAGCGTAATCCAATCACTGATAATGACCTACCAGATTTAATCGACAAATGGCGCCAGCAAACAACACTTGATCTAACGGATAAAACCAAGCAAGCCTTTGTTGTCGATATCGAAGAAATCCGTGCGAATAACTACGATCTATCGATTAACCGCTACCAAGAGATTGAGCATCAAGCAATTGAGTATCCACCAACGACAGAAATCCTTGCTGAGATTAATGACCTTGAGCGTCAGATTCAGTCAGGATTGAGCAATTTACAGCAATTATTGGAGGAGAAGTGATGTATCCAATGGTTGCTTTGGGAGATGTAACTAATATTATTTCAGGAAGCACCCCATCAACATCTAATGAAACATACTGGGGTAATAATTACTTTTGGATAACACCCGCAGACATTAATGAACATACTGGAAAATTCATTTCTACTACAGCAAAGATGATTACTCAAAAGGCTGTAGATAAATGCAACTTGAAAAAACTGCCCATTGGTAGCGTATTATTATCAAGCAGAGCACCTATAGGAAAAGTTACGATAAATCAGAACGAAATGTATTGTAACCAAGGTTTTAAGTGCTTCGTATGTGACAACAAACTCATTGACAATAACTTTCTATATTATTTCCTGAAAAAAAACACTGACATGCTAAACAACTTAGGAAGAGGGGCAACTTTTAAAGAAATATCTAAATCCATTGTTTCCGAAATACACATTCCCAAGCCAACGATTACAACCCAAAAAAAAATAGCTGCTATTCTTGATCAAGCACAATCTTTAATTGATTGCCGCAAACAACAAATCACAAAGCTTGATCAACTGGCACAAAGCACGTTTTTGGAAATGTTTGGTGATCCGATAACAAATCCGATGGGGTGGGAAAGCATACCACTTGGCAAACTTATGACTATCGTCCGTGGCGGTTCCCCCAGACCAATAGATGAATACTTAAATGGTACTATTCCTTGGATCAAAATTAGTGATGGGACTACCGAAGACAGTATGTATATATCTCAAACAAAACAACATATCATTGAAAAAGGACTAAACAAAACCAGAGTAGTCAATCCTGATGATGTAATTTTTGCTAACTGCGGAGTTAGTCTGGGATTCGCTAGAATTATGAAAATTCAAGGCTGTATTCATGATGGCTGGTTGGCATTTAAAGATATTTCACCATCTTTAAACAAAATCTTTTTGCTAAAACTTATTAATTTACAGACTGCTTATCTACGCAGCATTGCACCAGATGGTACACAACCAAACCTCAACACTACTATCATGAAGGCACATATTATTATGCTACCTCCACTGAGTAGACAAACCCAATTTGCCTTGATCATTGAAGCAATTGAAGCGCAAAAAGCACAACTTAAACAAAGCTTGGTACAGCTTGAGACACAATTTAATGCTTTAATGCAACGGGCATTTAATGGTGAGTTAATCCCTGAGTAAGCAACACCCCGTCAGCCTGCGGCTGCCACCCCTCTTGCAAAGAGGGGAATTTATGATCATTGCCATAGCTACGATGCTATGTTTGATCTATTTCACCAACATCACAAATATGCCGTACAACTAAACTCAAATAATCACAGGTCTTAACTGCCCTATAACGCTCGTGAATCATTTTGTCGTGTTTAATGTCAAAGAAGTTTTTGATAATTTTAAGTCATTGGATTGCCGGTAATAGCTTGGGTTTAAGCGACACGCCCCCATTCCCCTCTTTGCAAGAGGGGTGCCAAGCTTGCGCGGCGGGGTGTTGGAAGAGCAGCTCTAAATTCTTGGCATATACCGCCCATCAATCGATTGCAAACGAAACGCTAAAACGCACTTAAGATAATCCATCACACCTTGAAGATTGCGTTTTACATCTTGATCCAAAATATGAATTACTTGCAGCTGATATTGTCGCAAATAGCTTTCTCTTTCAGCATCATATGCCACTTTAAAATCATGACTGTAGCCATCCACTTCAATCACTACACCTAAGCTGTGGCAGTAAAAATCAACGATATAATGACCAATAATTTTCTGCCGATCGAACTTAAAACCAAGTAACTGTTTTGCCTTTAACTCTTGCCATAACAGCACCTCTGATAAATTTCCAGACTTCCTCAGCTCGCGAGCATAGACCTTTAAACGATTATTTTGTGGTAACTTATCCCACGGATACATGACAAGTCCAATATTGCTATACCATAGCAACAGTATAGCTAGCGGTTTAAATTCTAGATGCTATTTTTAAAACACCCCGTCAGCCTGCGGCTGCCACCCCTCTTGCAAAGAGGGGAATTTATAACCATTGCCATATTGACTATATGATATGCCATTGATTTTATAGATACCCCCGGGTAAACCCGGGGTTCTAAGGCAGCAAAGCTGCCAGTTATTACAAATAGAGCGCCGAAAATACAGCACCATGCCATTAGCTCATATACTTTAACCAATCACTAACCTTAACCTCCCTCTCACAATAAGAATGGATGCCAAAAATTGCCCGAATATTTAAAAGCCATCATACTACACCACTGTATTACCTTTATCATCCGTCGTGGTTGTCTCGTGTTTTGTTTCATAAAAGTATTCAAATTTAAGATGCTTCAGCCCACCTAATTCGCTATCAACACACATATGAAAACCATTTGAGCGATCACCAACGGGAAAACGTTTGAATTGTTCACGCAGTTTTTTGGCGCTAAATGACTCATTTTTAGTAATGCCATATCGCAATTTAAGCATTTTATTGAAACTACATTTTGTGAGCCTGGAAACAGCATGGCTTAATGGGTATACAAAGTGCATATAAATACATAGTGCGACAAGAAAACTAAGTCCTGACACCACCAAAAGCCTAACCTGCCATTCTTTAGCATATAGCTCAAACGCGCTATAGCCGACAGTAATACCTAATGCGACAAATAACCAAATAAAACCCCATGCTTTCGTTGTGCCAAAAGAGATATCATCGCCATACATTGGCAGATCTTCTGCCGCGGCACTTAGACTTTTTTCAACCTTTGCCAACGTCGGGGCATTATTAATTGCATTGATCGTACTGTGTAATGTTGCTAAAACTTTATTATTCATCACAAGCTCCTTATTGCGTTGATAAGCAATAAGATAAACGGCATTTGCGACATATAGCGTCGCATCTTGTGATTTTTTGAGATATTTTTACAAATTCTGCGCTTTGTGCTGCAAATAGTGATCAACAAGCACTAATGCCAACATCGCCTCAGCGATCGGCACACCGCGAATGCCGACACATGGGTCATGGCGTCCTTTGGTAATGACCTCACATTGATCGCCATGAATATCAATTGAGCGCCCAGGCACTAAAATGCTTGAGGTGGGTTTAAAGGCAATACTCGCCAAAATATCTTGCCCTGAGGAGATCCCACCTAAAA
The DNA here is from genome assembly GCF_003428165.1 of Cysteiniphilum litorale. Classification (GTDB taxonomy): domain Bacteria; phylum Pseudomonadota; class Gammaproteobacteria; order Francisellales; family Francisellaceae; genus Caedibacter; species Caedibacter litoralis. The sequence goes on from NZ_QLIQ01000016.1 coordinate 44,612, forward strand.
TGCCACCGGCGTGATTAGTTAAAAAGCCTTGGTCTTTAATGTACTCATCGCGATGCTCACTACCTTTTTGGCTAACAACATCAAAACCATCACCAATAGCTACTGCTTTAACGGCATTAATACTCATCAATGCTTTGGCAATATCAGCATCTAAGCGATCAAATACTGGTTCACCCAATCCAACAGGGATATTGCGTGCAACAACATTAACCTTTGCACCAATAGAATCCCCTTGTTTGCGAATGGACTGCATCAACTCCTCAAGCTGTTGGATCTTTTGAGGATCCGCACAGAAAAAAGGATTCTGCTCAATAAAACTTTGATCTTTAAGCTCAAGTTCAATATCACCAATTTTTGAAACATAGCCAAATATTTCGCTATTAAATCGCTCTTTTAATATCTTTTTAGCAATCGCACCTGCTGCTACACGCATCGCTGTTTCTCGAGCTGATGAGCGTCCACCACCACGATAATCGCGAATACCATATTTATGAAAATAGGTAAAATCAGCATGTCCAGGGCGAAACTGATCTTTGATCTCGCCATAGTCTTTGGATTTTTGATCGGTATTTTCAATAATTAAACCAATCGGCGTACCTGTTGTTTTACCTTCAAACACACCGGATAAAATCTTGACCTGATCGGGTTCGCGTCGCTGTGTGGTAAACTTTGACTGCCCTGGTTTACGTCGATCTAAATCTACTTGAAGATCCTCTTCACTCAATAATAGTCCTGGCGGGCAGCCATCAACAATGGCTCCTAGTGCCAAACCATGACTCTCACCAAAGGTGGTGACCTTAAATAAGGTTCCTAATGTATTACCTGGCATCTTGATAGCCCTCGGTAAATATTGCTCGGTAAGTTTTGAGTTCATCATAGGTCAATAAGAACACACCATCGCCTCCATCTTCAAAGTTAAGCCAAGTGAAAGGCACGCTTTGAAAGGCTTCTTGTAACGCATATTGGCTATTGCCGACTTCAACGATTAACACACCACCTTCATTCAGATAATCAAGCGCTTCAACTAAGATCTTGCGAGTGATATCTAAGCCATCATCACCTGAGCCTAATGCCAATGCCGGCTCTTTTAAATATTCTTGTGGCATCGATGCTAAATCATTCATGTCAACATACGGTGGATTAGAAATAATCAAATCAAACTTTTGCCCCGCTAGATTTGCAAACAAATCCGATTGTACGGCAGTGACACGTTGCTCCATATCATGCTGCTTGATATTACGCTTAGCAACCTCGAGTGCGTCTTCTGAAATATCACTTAATATCACTTCTGCATCAGGAAATACATGTGCCGCCGCAATACCGATACAGCCACTTCCAGTACATAGATCCAATACGCGCTCAACATTATGATGATTCACCCATGGCTCAAACTCATTGCGAATCAGCTCGCCAATTGGTGAACGTGGCACGATAACGCGTTGATCAACATAGAACTTCATCCCCGCAAACCATGCCGTTTTTGTCAAATATGGCAATGGCACACGATCAACCACGCGTCTGTAAACCCACTTAATGACTTTTTGACGCTCCAAATGGGTTAAACGCGCATCCAAAATACGATTATCAATATCCAATGGCAAGTAAAGCGCTTGCAACACTAAATGTACTGCTTCATCCCATGCCGAATCCGTACCATGCCCATAAAAAAGCTCTGCCTCTAGAAAACGAGATGTCGCCCAACGCAAATAATCACGAATTGTATGTAAGTCCTGCGCTAATGCATCGACATTAACATCGCCACCAAATATATCACTCATCTTTTATCCTCTTTCACGCTTTATGTGCCTTACGCTCTTTTCCAGATTGTGCCCGTTGCTGAGTCTTCAAGCAACACACCTTGCTCTGCTAGCGTTTGGCGAATCTGGTCTGCTTTGGCATAGTCTTTATTCTTTTTCGCATCAATACGCTCAGCAATCATAGTTTCAATCACCTCATCACTTAGGTCATTATCACAGCTATGCTTAAAATAGCTCTCTGGCGAGTGCTTAAGGATGCCTAATACATTAGCAAGTTCTAATAACAACTTAGCAAAGCCAGCTGCTTTTTGTTGGTCACTTGCGCGATATTTATTGATCTCTTTGGCAATGGCAAATAACACTGGCAAAGCCTCTGGTGTATTAAAGTCATTATTCATCGCTTGTTTGAAGTCATTCACATACTGTGCTGCTTCTGCTGCTTCTACAGTATTTTCAGTAATCTCAAGACCACGCAATGCCGTGTATAAACGCTCAATTGCTGCTTTTGCCTGATCTAAGTTCTCTTTAGAGTAATTAATCTCACTGCGATATTGCCCTGAAATCAAAAAGAAGCGCACCACTTCAGGGTGATACTCAGATAATACCTCTTTAATGGTAAAGAAGTTATTCAATGATTTGGACATCTTCTCATCATCAACCTGCACCATGCCAGAGTGCAACCAATAATTAGCAAAGCTGCAACCATTAGCCGCTTCCGATTGCGCGATCTCATTCTCATGATGCGGAAAGCGTAAATCTGAGCCTCCTGCATGAATATCAAAATTATCACCCAAGAGTTTTTTAGACATCGCCGAGCACTCAATATGCCAACCAGGGCGCCCCTGCCCCCATGGTGAGTCCCAACTTGGCTCACCGGTTTTGGCAGCTTTCCACAATACAAAATCTAAAGGATTTTCTTTTTGTTCATTACTTTCAATCCGCGCACCAACACGCAAATGCTCTAAACTCTGCTTACTTAATTTGCCATAGTCTTTAAACTCCTCAACGCGATAATAAACATCGCCATTGCCAGGTGCGTAAGCAAAGTCCTTAGCAATCAGGCTTTCGATCATCTGGCACATCTCAGGAATCGTTTGCGTGGCTCGTGGGTCAAAGTCAGGTCTTAGGATATTTAAACGATCTAAATCGTCATACATGCTTTTGATCGTACGCTCAACGAGTGCATCGGTTGATTCACCGTTTTCATTGGCACGCTTAATAATCTTATCATCAATATCGGTGATATTGCGCACATAAGTCACATCGTAATTGCAAAAGCGAAAATAACGCACGATGACATCAAAAGCAATCTGCGTGCGTGCATGTCCAATATGACAATCATCATAAACCGTCATACCACAGACGTACATTTTTAATTTTTGTGGGCTAATCGGCTGAAAAAGCTCCTTTTTTCCAGATAATGAATTGTATAAATAGATACTCATGAATCTTGCATTGGCATGGTTATAATAAGCTTATGTTACCATCGCCTTAGCAAGGTTGAAATACACAATTCACAATTGTGTCATTTTATGCTTTAAGCTCTGGCGTCGGCTGACCGATATCGTTATAAAATTCTTGCACAAAATCCTCAAAACGATCTTCATCTAGCGCGTTACGGATATTCTTCATCAAGCGCTGATAATAAGTGATATTGTGAATCGTGTTTAAACGCGCACCCAGGCTTTCCTTGGTTTTATCCAAATGATGTAAATAACTTCTTGAGAAATTCTTGCAAGTGTAACAATCGCAACTCTCATCCAAAGGTGAGGTATCTGTTTTATATTGACTGTTGCGAATACGGATAACACCGCTTTTCACAAACAAATGACCATTGCGGGCATTCCTTGATGGCATCACGCAATCAAACATATCTACACCTCGGCGCACACCCTCAACCAGATCTTGCGGCTTACCAACACCCATTAAATAGCGCGGCTTATTTTCAGGCATTTGATGTGCGGTATGATCTAAAATACGAATCATGTCAGGCTTTGGTTCACCAACAGACAAACCACCAATCGCATAACCATCAAAGCCAATATCCGTTAATGCTTTTAAGGATTGATCACGTAAATGCTCATACATCCCACCTTGGATAATCCCAAATAAGGCCGAGGGATTATCGCCATGCGCGATTTTACTTCTTAGTGCCCAACGCATCGACAACTCCATCGATGCCTTTGTTTCAAGCTCTGTTGCCGGATACGGTGTACACTCATCAAAACACATCACGATATCAGATCCTAGATCACGCTGAATCTGCATTGATATCTCAGGATCTAAAAACACTTTAGAACCATCAAGTGGCGAGCGAAAGGTAACCCCTTCCTCAGTAAGCTTTCTAAGCGCGCCCAGACTAAACACCTGAAAGCCACCCGAATCCGTTAATATCGGTCCTTGCCACTGCATAAAATCATGCAAATCACCATGCATTTTGACAATCTCAGTTCCTGGGCGCAGCCATAAGTGAAAAGTATTGCCAAGTAAGATCTCAGCACCCGTAGCTTTAACATCTTCAGGTGACAAAGATTTAACCGCACCATAGGTTCCTACTGGCATAAACGCAGGCGTTTGTACCTGCCCACGCTCAAACGTTAAGGTGCCGCGACGCGCTTTGGCACTCTTTTTTAATAAAGTAAATTTCATGTTATGCGACCACTATCGACAATAAAGGGCTCATAATATACCCTCAGATAAAAAGGGGAAACGTTATTTTAATGATTATTCTAAAATAGCGATCATATCTTCCAAGGGGCGCGCAATGGCAGCTTTGGCTGTCGTTTCCAATATTGGGCGCTGCATTAATTTAGGTGTTTTTACTAAAATCTCTGCAATTTCACTATCTGAGAGTTTCTCAACATCATTGATATTCAAAGCTTTGAAATCATCATCACCACTGCGAATAAGCATGTGTTTGGCAACGGTCAACTTCTCTGAAATTCGCAATATATCTGCTTGAGATAACGGGGTATTGAGATACTCAATCACTTCAACGTCATAATTATTTTGCGTTAAAAACTCGAATGCCGCACGCGATTTACTGCAGCGGGGGTTATGATATAGCCTATACATATTGTTTTATTCTGAGGTTTATTTATTTGCGATACCGCAATGCTAAACTACCATAGTGTGATCAACAATATCTTTCGTCACATTATTTATAATCATTTGAAATTTCACCAGAAACGGTTTTGAGAGTGGTAGCTACGACTGGACTTGAACCAGTGACCCCAGCATTATGAATGCTGTGCTCTAACCAACTGAGCTACGTAGCCACAACAGGGAGGAATATTAGCAAGATTGGCTTTGTTGTCAATGATTTTTTTTATTTTTATCCCAGCACCCGCAAAATTAGCCGATAGGTGCTGATTTTTGCTGGGATTGTGTCTATAATGTCCGCCTTATTGCTGCAGAAAGATTGACTGGCAAGCGTTTTCACCACTGCCCATAGATCTAAAAACAGTTGTCGCGATAATGTATAAAACAAAATACGAGTAAACACAAAGTAGGAACATTTTAGATGTCTGACGGTAGAAATAAACTTAATGATTTTTCATTACTAAAATCATTGGTCGGTGGCAAAAGCATCAAAGACAAAACAGATCGCTTACGTAAAGCGCATGCGGCAAAACGTAATGAACCAAGCGATACCAAAGCGCCAAGCTCAACACCTAGACCAAATACTGCTACCAAGCAAGCCCCTCAGACAAGACAAGAGCGTGTCAATCAGCAACGCACACCGTTTCGCATGCCACAATATGGTCAAAAGCAACATGAAGAGCTAGTTGTTGACATGCCCGATGCTCAAGAAGATGAACTGATCATTGAGATCGATCTACAAAAAGAACTCTATAAAGAAGAACAACGCCTATTTAAATGGCTTTGCGCACGCTTTCCAAAATGCTTCAATCCACGCGATAAGCGTCCATTAAAAATCGGCATTAGTGACGATATCGAAGTGATTTATTACAACGAACATTTTTCGCCGATTGACCAATATGTTCTAAAGAAAGTGATTAAACGCTATGTTGGCGACACCCGCTATCAGCGCTCAGTGCTTGAGCACAAGCAACGCTTTAACCTTTATGGCAAGCCAGTTGAAAGCTTTAGTGATGATCATGTTGCCTATGCTAAGCAGCGTTTAGATGAAATTGCCGAGAAAGCTTACCTGCGTTCTCAAGGCATTGATATTAAAACATATTATCAACAAAAGCGTGAACAAGAAAAGCAAGCGCTAGAGCAGACTGAAAACATCAATCAAGCAACTGACAGTAATGCTCAAACTAACGATACCAAAACAAACTCATAACGTTTTACCCTGATCTTTTATCTTCTTCTTATTCCAATACTTTAGCACGACTGATTTCAGGCAATCAAAGTTACACACTTTTTCTATTTCAACACCCCGCCTCGCAAGCTCGGCACCCTTGCTTGTACTTGGTTGAACAATTGATCAATAAATGCTAAATTGGACAAATGTTCTATTTATTGCGTTTGCATTTATGACTAATCATAATCTTTCTAACGACAAACCAAGCATCTTGCTATTAAGCATTATTAGCGTATTGCTTGGCTGCAGCTACTTTATGGCATCAGATATGTATGTCCCAAGCTTGCCAAGCATGAGTCATGCATTATCTGCAAGCTCAAGCATGGCGCGCATGACAATTGGCGCATTTTTAGTGGCATTAGCTTTCTCCCAATTATTCTACGGTCCCGCATCTGACAAGATGGGACGCAAAAAAATCATTTATCTCGGTGCGATTATCTATCTTGTTGGTAGCATATTTTGTATGTTTGCTTGGAGCATTGACACATTAATTGTTGGACGGATTATTCAGGGCGTTGGCACAGGCGCATTGCTGCCATTATCACGTGTCATCGTCCAAGACTCTGTTAGCAAAGATAAATTCATTCAAATCGTTAGCTGGATCAGTTTGTTTTTTATGCTTGCACCTGCTGGTGCTCCGGTGATTGGTGGCTTAATACAGACCTATGCCAACTGGCGTGTTAGCTTTCTTGTGATGTTTATACTTGTTCTTGCCGTCGCTATTGTTGTTTTTAGCATGCTGCCTGAAACGCACCCTATTGCCAAAAGAAATGTCAATGCACTAAAACCTAAGCATCTTATCAGTAGTTATTTTGAGGTTATTACCCATGCCCCCTTTGTTATCTACACTTTTTGCATGATTGCCGGATTCTCTGGGCTTGTTGGCTTTTACACCGTTGGACCATTTATCTTGATCAAAAAATTTGGTGTTAGCCCACAGGATTTTGGTTTTTTCTCAATTGCTATTGTTGGTTCGGCATTTGTAACACGTCTTTACATGTCGATGATTTCGTTGAAAAAATTTGGAACCACTGCCACTCTGTTCCAAGGTCTATCACTAATGGTTATTGCTAGCTGTATCTTATTAATCAGCTCAGCTGCAAGGTATGCCGGCAGTAAGACCCTAGTCATATGCGTCGCACTTTACGCCATGGGTGGCAGCATGGTTGGTCCCACTGTTGTCGGTGTTGCTTTATCTTTCTTTAGTCACAAAGCCGGTGCCGCAGGTGCTGTTTATGGTTTCTTGCAGATGTTTGGCTTGTTCTTGGTGAGCACTGTCGCTGCCATGATCCCCGAAAAAATAGTTGATTACTCAATCATTATTTTTGTGATGTCTTTGACTGCATTCACACTCTTTAGTCTACTGACTTTCAAGCAACGTTATCTTTTAACCAATCAAACCGCATGTGCCTCTTGAATTAAAACAATATTCTCAAAGCACAATGCTTGACAAGCAAAAGGGCTTGGCGGGATACTAGTGCGATATAAAATATCTGTACGCAATGACGTGATGCTGCCTATTCTTGATAAATTTTCCACTGAACATGCTCACTGCAAAGAGTTTACCAATGAACTACTAACCTTAGGCTTTAAAGGTGATATACAACACGATTACGCCACCCGAATCAGTAGCTCAATTGATAATAGTATCTATCAAGTCGTGCCTGAGCTTGTTCTTTTCCCTAAAGAGCAAGCTGATATTCTCAAGATTTTTACCTTGGCAAATAGCAAAGCCTTCCAGACACTTAAATTTAGCGCACGCGGTGCTGGCACTGGCACCAATGGTCAATCGCTAACTTCTGGCATCATTATTGATACTAGTCGCTATATGAATAATATTTTAGAGATTAATCTGAAAGAAAACTATGTTTTAGTTGAGCCGGGCGTTGTCCTTGATCAACTGAATGAAATGCTGGCACCACACAAAGTGTTTTTCGCACCTAATTTATCACCAAGTAATCGTGCTACGATCGGTGGCATGGCAAGCACAGATGCTTGCGGCAAAGGCTCACGTATTTATGGGCGCACCAGTGAACACTTATTGGAATTAGAATGCGTACTTAGTGATGGTGAAGGTGTATCATTTGAAAAAATAGATGCCAATAATCTAGATACACTTATCGATGAGCACTCTAGGCGACACTCATTGTTGAGCAAGATCTATCAATCCGTAGCAACTGAAGTGATTGCCCAATATAACAAGATCACTGCGCAATTTCCAAAACTTGATCGCTTCATGACAGGATATAATCTTGCTAAGTGTTATGATCCGCATAAACAGAGTGTTAATCTTAATTATCTGATTTCAGGTGCTGAAGGCACGTTGGCATTTATTACTAAGCTTAAGCTAAAGCTCACTACCATTCCAAGCCACAAGGTCCTATTTGCTATTAGCTATAGTGATTTTGACTTAGCATTACGCGATGCTAAAAACCTACTAAGTTTAAACCCTGCAGCAATCGAAACCATTGATGATAATATCCTTAAATTGGCTAAAGAAGATGAGATTTACCCACAAATTCGCCCTATGCTTGAAGTCCACGCCAATCATGACATTGCTGCCATTAACCTGATTGAATTTATTGCCCATAGCGATGAAGAATTAAGTGCTAAAACTCAACAAGCCAAAGACCATCTAGACACGCAAGAACGTAGCTACTATCTTGCAACCGATAGTGATGAGATGGCTGTATTATGGGAGCTTCGCAAAAAGGGAGTCGGCTTATTAGGTGCAATGAAAGGTGCGAAAAAGCCAATTCCATTTATGGAGGATACGGCTGTCCCACCTGAAAATCTTGCTGATTACATTGTTGAACTAAGAGCGCTTTTAGATAGTTATAATCTGCGGTATGGGATGTTTGGTCACGTTGACGTTGGCTGCTTGCATATGCGTCCCGCATTGGATATGAACGACCCGAAAGATCAAGCACTGGTTGTCAAATTAACTAAAGAGGTCAACGATCTTGTCAAAAAGTACGGTGGCGTTTACTGGTCAGAGCATGGCAAAGGCTTTAGAAGCGAATACGTCAAAGACTATTTTGGTGATGAGCTGCATACTTCTTTGCAGAAAATTAAAAAAGCATTTGACCCGTATAACAAATTAAACCCAGGCAAAATTGTTGTGCCTTTTGCCAGCGATGATGAACTGGTCAAAGTCAATGGTCCCTTTCGCGGAACCGAAGATGCCAAGGTTGATAATAGCACCCAAAAACTGTTCTCAGGCGCATTTGATTGCAATGGCAATGCCGCTTGCTTAAATTACCATCCTGATCAAGTAATGTGCCCATCGGCAAAAGTGTCACATAACTGGGTATACTCACCCAAAGGACGTACCGCGCTTTTACGTGAATGGTTAAAACAACTTGCTGAAAAAGACTATAAGCCTAGTCCATTTTCGACTGCTTCATCCACTAAAAAACAAAGCGTCAATAAGAATGACTTTTCTTACGAGGTCTATCAATCACTCGATAAATGCTTAGGCTGCAAAGCTTGTGCCACTGCTTGCCCAATCAAGGTTGATGTGCCAGCGATGAAACCGATGTTTTTAGCAGAATATCATAAACGCTACAAGCGCCCTTTAAAGGACTATGCGATTAAATATGTCGAACAAACGGCTAAATGGCAAAGCTTAAGCCCATCGTTTATGAACTCAGTACAGTCCGCGCCATTTATAAAGACATGGATCAACAATAAACTTAAGCTTGTTGACGCGCCACTGCTCTCTCAAGAAACCCTAAAAGCAGGTCTTAGAAAGCGTAATGCGCCAAGCTTTAGTATTGAAAAGTTAAAAGAAAAACAAGCAATCAACCCACAAAAAACAGTTTGTATCGTTCAAGATGCGTTTACTAGCTTTTACAACGCTGAAGTTGTCTTGTCAGTATATGACTTATTAACAAAACTTGGGTTTTATGTCTTTGTATTGCCCTTTTATGAAAATGGTAAAGCCGCACACGTTAAAGGGTTCTTGACTTACTTCCACAAAAAGGCTGCACGAGCCACTGCCTTTTATAATCAAATTGCACGTTTAAATGTCCCGCTGATCGGTATTGATCCGAGCATGACCTTGGTTTATCGTGATGAATATCCCACGGTGTTAAAAGACCAAGTACAATTTAAAGTTGAGCTATTACAGGAATGGCTTGTCAAACAGCTGCCAGCTATTAATATTAAAGCCAAAGATCATGCGACAACATTATCCTTACTAGCCCACTGCTCAGAGCGCTCACTTGCTGCCATTTCGATGCTTCACTGGCAAAAAATATTTAAAGCCTTTGGCGCTAAGCTTATGATTGAAAAAGTTGGTTGCTGTGGCATGGCAGGCACTTTTGGACATGAAAAAGATAACCTTGCATTATCCAAAGAGATTTATGCTTCAAGCTGGCAAAAGAAAATAGACTCAAGAGATCAAAGCAAGCAATATCTGGCGACAGGCTTCTCTTGTCGCTGTCAGGTTAAACGGTTTAGCAACAAACAATTACAGTACCCCGCCGTTCACCTTTTAGAGTTGCTCAATTAAGTTAAAAAATCAAAATCTTTGTGGGATTAGGGCATATGTTACTGGATTTTAATGGCGATTTTTGCTAACTTCACAGCCCTGCAAGGTTATTAGCTTGCAAAGTTATGCACCCGTAGCTCAGCTGGATAGAGCGTTGGCCTCCGGAGCCAAAGGTCGGACGTTCAAATCGTCTCGGGTGCGCCAGCTTTAAAGCTTAATAAGCAATGGAAAAGAAGCCTATTTGATTTCAACACAAATCAAGAAGATACAACTTCCAACGCCATACTCATACCATGACCTTGGCGCAGTAGATACTGTAAGCGCTTTTGTTTCTCTTTTAGATCTTGTGCTTTATCATGATATTTTTTTTGATAGCACAAATGTGCTTGTTCAAACCAATCGATATCAAGGGAGTTAATGATCTTTTCAAAAATAGCAATATCTATACCTTTCTCGTATACAAGCTTTTGTTTAATCCGCAACAAACCATAGTGTTTATACAAAGCACTTTTAATCATAAGCTCGGCACAGCGCTCATCTGATTGCCACTGATTATCGACAAACTCTTGTAATAAGCTCTCAATCTCGGTCAACGGGATATGGTTGCGCTGAATTAATTTTTGCTTTAGTTGCGCATAGGAGTATTCTTGCTTGGATAACAGATAAAAAAGATAATCGCGCTCGCTATTATTCTTCGGCATCGCTGGCTACTGATTTTTCCTTTGCCGTATTCGGTAGCAAGGTCGTCATTAATGCTTTGTGTAAACTCTCCTTAACCTGAGGATTTTCTTTCAGATACACACGCACATTATCTTTCCCTTGTCCAATTCGATCACCATTGTAGCTGTACCATGCACCAGCTTTATCGACTAGGTTATACTTTACACCTAGGTCAATTAACTCTCCTTCAAGAGAGGTTCCTTCACCATAAAGAATATCAAACTCTGCCTGCTTAAATGGTGGTGAGACTTTATTTTTAACAACTTTAACCTTGGTCTCATTCCCTAAAATTTCCTCGCCTTTTTTAATCGGGCTACCACGACGAATCTCTAAACGCACTGAGGCGTAGAACTTCAAAGCATTACCACCTGTGGTTGTTTCAGGGTTGCCAAACATCACACCGATCTTCATACGAATTTGGTTAATGAATACAACTAATGTATTAGAACGCTTAATATTTGCTGTTAATTTACGTAAGGCTTGTGACATTAAACGCGCCTGCAAGCCCATATGTGAATCACCCATTTCACCTTCAATTTCGGCTTTTGGTGTCAATGCAGCAACCGAGTCAACAACAACAATATCAACACCACCTGAACGCACCAACATATCAGTAATCTCAAGCGCTTGCTCACCTGTATCTGGTTGTGACACGATCAGGCTTTTAAGGTCAACGCCCAAAGCTTCGGCATATACCGGATCAAGCGCATGCTCAGCATCAATAAAGGCAGCTGTTCCGCCATTTTTTTGGCACTGGGCAATGGCTTGTAGTGTCAGCGTTGTTTTACCTGAAGATTCCGCGCCATAAATTTCAACCACACGTCCTTTTGGTAAACCACCAACCCCTAGAGCGATATCTAAACCAATTGATCCTGTGGAAATAACATCAATATCTTTAGCTAAATCGGTATCACCCATACGCATAATTGAGCCTTTGCCAAACTGTCTTTCAATTTGCGCTAACGCTGAGTTTAATGCTTGTTCTTTATTGCTCATAAACTTCCTCGAATAGATAAATATTTAAGATTTAAAACACGGGAATTAATGTAACATTTATGCGGAATGAACAAAAGGGATAATGCTCTACACGCGACAAAAAGAAATATTGTAGCTTGCAGCATCTGGTGTTGGCGCGCTAAAGGTAATCATCTTTTGTAAATCACCATACACCTCTACTGGCGTCCATGGCTGTGGTTGTCCGACATTAAAGCCACTTTTATCTAGCCATTGCACTTGATAATGGAAGTTTTGAGTTACTGATTTTTTGTTTTGCACCAAAACTTGCCCTTGGATGGTATCACCTGCTGATGTTCTTACCACTGGCTGCATGGCTTTTAGCTGACCAAATCCAGAACCAAAACTCTCTGCAGATGTTGCATTGGCTGGAATTGTAATACAGCGACTGGCGCACCCTGTTAACCCTAACGCTAACAAGGTAGCAACACTTGCATATTTAAGCTTAATCATATCCATTTTTATAACTCCTTTGATATGTAAATAAACAGTATTAGCTGAAAGAAAAAACACACCTATGATGATTCAGACAAGAAACTCTTTAACGTTTCTGAGCGCGATGGGTGTCTTAATTTGCGCAATGCCTTTGCTTCAATCTGACGAATACGTTCACGCGTTACATCAAATTGCTTACCGACTTCTTCTAATGTGTGATCGGTATTCATATCAATACCAAAGCGCATACGCAATACTTTTGCTTCACGCTCGGTTAGTGTGCTTAGAATATCCTTCGTCACTTCACGCAAACTCTCGCTTGTCGCGCTATCCACTGGTGAATCAGATACTGAGTCCTCAATAAAGTCACCTAAGTTAGAATCTTCATCATCACCAATAGGTGTTTCCATTGAGATCGGCTCTTTGGCAATTTTCATGATTCTACGAATCTTATCTTCTGACATATCAATATGTTGGCTTAACTCCTCAGGTGTTGCCTCTTTACCTGTTTCTTGTAAGATTTGACGCGAGATACGATTCAGCTTATTAATCGTCTCAATCATATGCACAGGAATACGAATCGTGCGTGCTTGATCGGCAATTGAACGAGTAATTGCTTGGCGAATCCACCAGGTTGCATAGGTTGAAAACTTATAACCACGACGGTATTCAAATTTATCAACCGCTTTCATCAAACCAATATTACCTTCTTGAATCAAATCCAAGAACTGTAAGCCTCTGTTGGTGTATTTCTTAGCAATTGAAATCACCAAACGTAAGTTAGCCTCAATCATCTCTTTTTTGGCGCGTCGGGCTTTTGCTTCACCTACTGAAATACGTTTGCTTGCTTCACGCAAATCATAAATTGACATATCCGCGCGATCTTCAATTAATCCTAGTTTTACCTGAATTGCTTTAGCATCTTCAAGCACATTGACAAGATCCGGATGCTTATCAATACAGCCATCTAACCAGTCCGTATCGGTCTCACGCCCTTGGAAACGTGATACGAAATACTGCTTAGGCATCTTGCCTTTTTCAACACACAAACGCATAATTTTACGATCATGTCCGCGAATCTCCGTCACCAAGCCACGAATCGAGTTAATCATGCGGTTCAATTGCGCACTGGTATAACGCATACTTAAAAATAACACCGATACTTCACTGGCTGCATTGATGTATGCCTTGCTACCTACTTCTTGATCTAACAGGTAATTAAACTTAGCTTCAAGCTCAGCAAATTTTTGTGCTGCCACTTCAGGGTCAGGACCGGTGTCTTCCGCAGTATCAACCGTACCACTGCTTGACTCCTCTTCTTCATCGTCAGCACTACTTTCTTCTGTTTGATTTTCCTCTAAAGTATCTTCTGGATTATCAAGCATGGAACCGACATCTGTGCCTGATGCATCAATTTCATCGCCCTCATTGAAGCCTGAGATTAAATCAGAGAATTTAATAAACTTATATAACGGAGTTTCCTCTCTTTCTTCATCCTCAAGCTGCATATGATCTTCACGTGCTGCATCGGTTAAGTCTTGATAGCGACCTAATAATGATTTAATGACATAAGGGTACTCAGACAGCGCATTAAGTACCTCTTTAGTACCTTGCTCAATCCGCTTAGCAATTTCAATCTCACCAGAGCGCGTTAATAGATCAACCGCGCCCATTTCTCGCATGTACATTCTAACAGGGTCAGTCGTGCGTCCAAAATCACCATCAGAAGATAAAGCCTGTACCGCATCATCATCTGATGTGTTTTCTGATTCAGCTTCGAGTAATAACAAATCTTCCGCATCAGGTGCAGATTCAAACACCTTGACACCGACATCATTGATCATCTGAATCACTTCTTCAATGCGTTCAGGATCAGTAATCTCATCTGGCAAATAATCATTAACATCGGCATAGGTCAAATAGCCCTGCTCACGTCCCAACGCTAGCAATTCTTTGATTCTTGAGAGCTGTTGTTCTTTTGTTTGATCTGACATTAAAATCTCACTTCTTAAGTTTCTTAACTACTTATTTACTGAAATTATGCACTTTCTCTCTTTCAACACCCCGCCTCGCAAGCTAGGCACCCCTCTTGCAAAGAGGGGAATGTAAAATCAACCTTTGCCCAATTCCCCTCTTCACAAGAGGGGTGGCAGCCGCAGGCTGACGGGGTGTTTTTAAAGTCATAGTTTTTTCTAAAATGCGTAACTTCAGTTATTTACATCGCTAAGCGCGCGCATGAAAAGCGACCTATCAACGTCCAAATCACATCGATGATCACACCCAATACACTTACCCCTTTGGCGATTTAGCAACATAAATCAAGTGTAGCTATATTTTTTCTACTTTGTATAAAATTGCTTGCATTCTTTGTTTTTCTGTCGTTGTTAAGATAGATGTTTTTGCTTTTAATATCAGGTGTTCTAATTCGTTTTGACATGCCTGCTTCATTATCTTATCTAACATCGCCATTAATTCATCAATAAGCTGCACTGCATCAAGCTCACTTTGTGCTTGCAATAGCTGATAGAAATACGCCTTAAATTGCGGATATTTTTCAACAAGCATTTGCACGAGCACAGCAGAAGACAGCCCGCTATTTTGCCTGATTACTCTCAAAGCATCAAGCAAAATAAAGTGCTGCTCTGTTACACACTCAAACTCTACTGCCGGTTGCGCACTTAACGCATCATGCACTTCTGTTGGCATACTTAACAAATATGCTAATGCTTTCTCAACTAGGCTCAGCTTATTAGCGTTTAACTGCCAACGTTTTAGCTGCATGTTGTTATCACTTTGTTTTACATCATGCGCCTTTTGTTTGATCATTCGTTGCAACTGCAACGAAGACACATCAGTTGCTTTCGCTAACTGCTCAATAATCATCAGCGTATAGGCACTTTCAGGAATGGCTTTTAGCACTCGCTTTGACTCTTCAATCAATTGCGCCAGGCTATCCGCGCTAGTTAAATCATATTTACCTAATAGATTTTGGATAAAGAAATCTGCTGCACTTAAGGCTTCTTTTAAGGCACTTTTAAAACCTTCTAGCCCCCTTTCTTTGATAAATGAATCAGGGTCATGTTCTTTAGGCAATAGCAAAAACCGTGCTTTTTTATGCTCATCAAGCACAGGCAGCACCATCTCAAATGCCCTTAACGCTGCATTTTGCCCAGCTGTATCACCATCAAAGCATAAAATAATCTCTGAAGTGTGGCGAAACAATGTCTTTAAGTGTGATGCTGATAAAGCAGTTCCTAATGTCGCAACTGCTGTGGTATAGCCATGTTGATGTAAGCCAATGACATCCATATAGCCTTCAACCACCATGATGTGCTCAGGATTTTTATGCTGCTCTTTAAGCTCATATAAGCCATATAGCTCATGACTTTTAAAAAAAACCGGCGTTTCAGGCGAGTTAAGATATTTAGGATTCGCATCTTTATTCGGCAGCACGCGCCCACCAAACCCAACAACTGAACCTTTACGATTGCGTATTGGAAACATTAAGCGCTCACGAAAACGATCATATGCTCCACCCTTATCTTTACGAATCACTAAGCCTGCCTGATCCAAAACATCCAGTGAAAATTGTTTTTTCAGCACATCATACAATGCTTGCCATTGATTGGGCGCATAACCCATCTGAAAATATTTCGCTGTTTTTGCCGAGAGTTCTCGCGATTTAATATACTCGATAACCTCATCTTTATCGGTATCAAAACGCAAACACCATTGAAAATATTTATTCGCTGCTTGTAAAGCATCATAAATTGATTGCGTCAGTTTATCTTTGGATTGATCTTTCGCACTTTGATCATAAGGCACTTCAAGATTCTGCATTAATGCAAGCTCTTCAACTGCCTCAATAAAACTCAAGCTATTATAATCTGCAATAAAATCAATGACATCACCCGAGGCATGACAGCCAAAGCAGTGATAAAGTTGTTTGTCGGGACTGACTGAAAATGATGGCGTTTTTTCATTGTGAAACGGGCAGCACGCCATGAAATTTTTGCCCGTTTTTTTGAGCGTGACATATTTTGAAATAACGTCAACAATATCCGCTGATGCGACGATTTGACGGATGAAATCAGCGGGAATATTCCCCTTCATGACAGCGTTTTACGATAATTGTGATTTGATCATTGAACCAACTTTGCCCATATCAGCGCGACCGTTAAGCTCTGCTTTAATCACACTCATAATCTTACCCATATCTTTCACCGAAGAGGCACCGACTTCTAAAATAGCACGCTGGATAATCTCAATAATCTCATCTTCTGATAATGGTTTTGGCAAATAAACTTGTAAAATCTCGATCTCATCAAGTTCTTTTTGCGCAAGCTCTTCTCTGCCAGCACGTTTAAATTGCTCTGCAGAATCTTTGCGCTGCTTGATCATTTTAGTCAGGATACTGATCACATCATCCTCAGTTACTTCAACACGTTCGTCGACCTCTTTTTGCTTAAATGCCGCCAACGCCATACGGATCGTTGATAAACGGTTTTTATCTTTGTTTTTCATTGAGGTTTTCATATCTTCAACAAGACGCGCGCGTATTTCAGACATTTGCTAAATCCTAACAGTTTTGTTTATTTGATAAATTTTATATATTTTTTAGTTTGCATAAATAGAACAGCCAACTATACCGTTAAAGCATAGCTGGCTGACTATTTATTGCAATCTTTTTTACTTCTCTTACTTCCTAGCGGCGAGCTGCTGCTGGAGTTGAACGCATAGACTGCTTCATTGAACGCTTAACTGCTGCTGCTTTTTTGCGCTTGCGCTCCCATGTTGGCTTCTCATAAAATTCTCTACGGCGAAGTTCAGAAACGATTCCCGCTTTTTCACAGCTACGTTTGAAACGGCGCAATGCAACATCAAATGGTTCTGTTTCTCTTACACGTACTGCTGGCATACATCTCACCTCGCTTAAATGCCATCTAAATTTTTCTTAAAATCAATTATCTAATTTACACGCTTCTGATTCATTTTATTGAACACTCTAAAGACAGCTAAAATTAAATGCGCGCTAAGTCTACAAACTTTTCTTTTAAAAGGCAAATGACTTTTGCAATAAATTCGGTAACCGTTTACTTTAATTCAATACGTTGAACAAAGAAAAGCACCAGAGTTACAAAGGAGCACCCTAAGCGGCTTCACCGCAACTAAACATCACAATAACTTGCGGGTGTTTCTGATGTGGAAATTGAACAAAAAAACAGCAAGTTATTCAGGAGACAACACTTTTGGTATTTTGCAGCATTCCACTCATCATTTAGAACATATTTCAATCTGACAATGTTCGCACTATACTAAGCCATAATCCCAGCTCACAGATTCTAATAAATGCCAAATCATACGAATTGTTGCAATGAATAAATTATTACTATCAGGCGCGATACTCCTGAAAACTCCTCAAAAATTTAAAAGCGTGTACAATACGCCCGAAGCAATGATATAAGAAGAGGAATCACAAGGATGGCGCACACTACTTTTGGTGACCACATGAGTAAATTATTAAACAAAATGAC
>NZ_QLIQ01000017.1 GCF_003428165.1 Cysteiniphilum litorale
GAAAAACTGCTATGAGTTATCCAGAGAGTTATTTAAAAGTGTCATTGCTAAGTTTGTGACTGAGTTCGCACCATCGATGGAATCGCTACTACCAAAATTCATGCCATCCATCAATGCGTAAGTCCTAATCTTATCTTAGCTTCCCCCATCATTCTTTTTGGTATGGATGTTGCATTTGCGCAATTATTTTTGCATATCAAATTAGGAAGGTTTCCTAATGGGCAGTTTACTGTTTTGGCAGTTTTAGCAGTCTATGCCTTTGTGATTAGCAGCCTTTTCATTCTAAACAGTCTAGTGAGGCATGTGAAAAAGTAACAACGACCATAAAGTTACAGGCAACGCGTTACGTATAAAGCAATAATGATTGATACAATGGCACATACTTGGTGCTGCACAAACCAACGGTATTAAAATCTTGGGCGTTACTGAGAAAGATATTAAGCACGTTCTTGCACGTGACTTATTTTGAGGTAAGATCAAGCCGTAAAACACATAGAATAAAGATCAAAACTGCTTGAATTAATAACTATAAAAGGTGATCATTAGTGCAAGTTTATATTAACAAATCTTCTGATGTTGCCTATGATGTATAACAGTGAGTCTTATGGTGTGATAAGTAGCTATGTCCATTCTGATGAAAAGGATGAGCTTATAGCAAAATTTGCAAAGGACATGCAAGGAAGAGTGATCGCTTGCAATAAAGCATATCTGCACTATGCCGGATTTAGGAAAGAATCTGATCTATTGGGGAAAAGTGCATCACAAGTGCCGTTATGGCGTGATATTTATGAGTTTTGTCTGTTGGGTGAAATGGTTGTTTTAAAAAGTGGCACAAAATACCTTAATATAGAAAATTTTCCGCTGCCATTTGGTGGTTCAAACATAGTAATCACAGAGAAGGAGCCATTATTTATTGAAGGTAGAGTTTGCGGTTTATTAGGGCGTTCTAAACCACTTTTAGGCGATGCGGGTATTACAATAGATAAGAACCCACTAGGTAGAGAAATTATAACGATTAGCAACCGCTACTTTCATACGATTGAATTACCACTTAAGTTGTTCAAAGTACTGATTTATGCTACTTGGTTTCAACTGGATTATAAGGCAATTGCTGAGCTACTGTTTTGTTCAGAAAGTACAGTGAAAAAGCACTTTAGCACGTTGTATGACTATTTCGTATTGTATAACAAACAAAGAAATCTTTATGAGTTAAAACGGATTGCTAACTTATTTATTAATCAGGTTGTTGTTGATATATGTTTTGATGTCTACAAACGCACCAAACTCAAACGTCCGAACTATACTGTTAAGTTAATATTTGATTGATCGATATACATGTCTGTATGATTTATAGTTGATGGAGATGTTTTAAGCGAATAAATACATAGGCAATAATTTCAGGCATGGATTTTACGAGATGATAGAGTTCATATTTGTTACTACATCCTAGACACTCACGGATGTATTCCAATCGATTTTCAATAGTACGTCTAGATTTTTTGAGGGTTAGAGCAATATCATTGGCATTAATATCACCAAAATAAAGGGCTTTAAGGATTAAAATATCTGTCATTGATAGGCTTTGTATTTCAGGAAATTGAGCAAAGAAGCGATCTAATATTCTAGGAGTGTCACGCAAGGCTATTAAGTCAGCGCTAATATTGCAAGCCTCATAGAAGCTTTTATTGGGGTGAAAAAATGCTTCAAAATCATTCATAATCTTATGTGCTATGTTATGATTCAGTGGTGAGTTTAAGTTGATAAATTCATTGCTAAGTACCCCTAGTAGTGAAATAGATGCATCGAAATTATGCTTAATGAAAATATTATAACTGCCAATGATCGGGTTTTGTTGCATGTAGCGGTCAAATTGCAGTATTCGCTCATTGTTTTTTTGTGTTAAAACATCGGTATAACGACCATATTTTCCAAATCCCAGCATATGTTCGTATACATAGGATTTGTCATGGATCTTGTCGTCAAAGGAATACCAGATCTCAGATACTTCTTTTGACATGAGCGGCAGGTTGTAGACTGTCCCATCTAGTAGTAAATGACTATACCAAGCTTCCTTTGCATAGAGTTCTTGACGTAGACGTTTTTGAAATGACAAAAATTTTCTATAATGACGTTGGTAAACAGTATGGTAGATTTCATCAATAACACTCATAGCTTATGGGGGCTTACTTATTGTTCTATTTGAATAAGGGCATAATTCTAAATTTTCCCATGATTATTTGCGTATTTTGCCTAAAGCAAGATTGGCAAGTGGGCATTCTAGAGTAAGCGGTAGCAATAGGCAAATGAAAAAAAATTAAAAGATCACTTATAGTGTGTTATTTGCACTGATAAGAGTAAAATTACTCTGTCATAAATATTTGTTGAGCAGTATAAATAGCCTGTAAGTTATCATTAAGTTGATGAATTTTAGAGATAAATATATGGGTGATGATAGAAATGCATGGAAATAAGCTAAAGCAAATAATAACTAGTTATGTTGAAATGGTGGATAAAGAGTCAGGAGTTGCCAGATTTGCCAAAGATTTAAATGGGAGAGTTATTGCATGTAACCAGTCGTATTATCAATTAGCAGGCTACTCAAGTGCAGCACAGTTGATAGGAAAGACGGCTGCTGAAGTGAGCGCTTGGCAGAATTTGTATGCATTTTGCATATTGGGTGAGCATATTGTGCTAAAAAGTGGGACTAAATATCTTAATTTAGAACGTTTCCCAGGACCCTTTGGTGAATCTGATCTCGTTGTCACAGAAAAGGAGCCTGTTATTGTTGATGGACGAATTTGTGGCTTGGTTGGGCGATCAAAACCCTTAAATCTTGAGCTTAAAGTAGATATTCGTAAGGATAAATATTTAAGAGAGGTAGTCATAGTTGATAATCGTTATTTTCACACCATTAATTTACCTATCAAGCTTTTTAAAGTTTTGATTTATGCCACTTGGTGGCAATTAGATTATAAAGCAATTGCACAGTTACTTTTTTGTTCAGAAAGTACGGTAAAAAAGCATTTTGGTGCACTGTATGATTATTTTCAACTGTATGACAAACAACGCAACTTATATGAGTTGAAAAAAATTGCGAATCTATTTCTTACGCAAGAAATTGTCGATTTATGTTTTGGTGTCTATAAGAAAAGTAATCTAAGGCGTCCAAATAGTCTATCTAATCTGGCATTTAAATATGCGTGTTTGTGAGATAGGAAGATGGTTGGTTAATGGTGAAAAAAGCTGTCATCGAAAGAAATGATTGTCGATGCTTGCGTGCCAAGTAATGGTTTCAGTGGTTAGGTTTGCAGTGAAGCCGTATTGAACTGCTGCAGGATGCTTTAACTCAATTATGTCTAAGTTTGCAGAATTTTTAGTTGTCCACGTATCATGAAATGTACCAGTTACTGTTTTATTTTGTAAATTTATTTCATAACATACTTTTTGAGTTTGAGAGCCATTTGCAATACCCCATTGAGCTACGACTTCTTTTACAACAGAAGCAAATGATGATTGATTTGCAATTTTCTTATAAATGTCATTTAAATCAAGTTGGGTAACATTTTCGCGGGTTATGTTATGGACTGTGCCATTTTCATCAATAAGTGTGAGTTTATTTCTGCCCAAATCAATATCAAATGATTCTAGGCTATTGTTATTAAATTCAGATAATCGAAACGTACCGATCATCGAGACAGGCAGTGTTTGAACTATACCCATAGCAGCTCCCGTGACTGTGCCAATCGCAGCATTCGTCAAAAAGCTGTTAGTATTAAAGCCTTGTTGAGCACCTAACGCCATAGCTAAACCTTGCGAAGTAGCTGCTTGTGTGATAGCACCTGCCGCAGCTGAAGCAACAATAGCGCCAGTAGTTCCGGCAATAGCAGGACTCAGTAAGGCACCTGTACCACTACTGACAATACCGGTAGCTTCAGCACTTCCTGCGGCAATCACAGCATTCTTCCAGCCAGTTGATTTCATTTGCTGTTGCCAGTTTTGATGATAGGTTGCATTGTTAATAGAGTCTGTGGCAATGGAGGCTGTGACAGCCCCAAAGGCAGCCGAAGGGATCACAAATGCTAGAGGTCCTGCTAAAGGCATCAATGCAATCGGCGCGAGTGTGCCAAATATGGTAGAACCGCCGTGACCCCAAATCTTCTGCCATACACTGCTATGCCCTGAAGGGTCAAACGCCATAATTGGGTTGTTGTCGCTATAGGTATAGCCATTGATACCGCCTGCGTCAAAGGGTGACAGACTATCTTGCTGCATAAACTGACGTAACTGTGGGTTATAGGCGCGATAGCCATTCCCTAAAAATTGCAAACCTGAAGTGTGATCACTCAATATACCGTTATAAGTTTTACTTGAGCTGTCTAAATCAAATACATCAAAGGGTTTTGGATCATGGGCTAAGGCATCACTTTCAAAGCCAAACGGTAAGTAGCGGTAATAGTGTTGCAGTTTGTTGTGATGATCGATCAAACTAATGGTGCTGCCAAGATTATCTTTAACATAAAAGCGTTTTTGTATGCCTGAAGGGTTAATGCGTAGTAAAGCTGCTTCGCTGTAATAATTTAAATTGCCATTTTGTAGATCGCCGTTAATGGCACCGTGGTTGTAGTAATGATAAAGAGGCTCGGCGTTGTTGACTATTTGTTTAATCTGCTGACCCATAGCACTATAGTGGTAGTGGATAATAGCACCATCTTTTTGGATGATTTTAACCAGCTCATCATTGCTACCATAGATGAGGTGATTCTCATTGTTATCAAAAATGATATTGCCATTTTGATCTTGTTGGACATTTATGATTGTATTATCATCAATGACATGGGTAAGTTGCATAGCTAAAGGATTAAAAGTGCTTGCATGACCCGTATTACAGTAGCAAAGCATGATTGTGAAAAGTACAATCGCATTTTTAAGTCTGAAGGAGATTAAGTTATCTTTCATAAAATGATCCGTAAAATGATTGATGATGGATATATATGTAAAAAATGTTCGATTTAAAAATGAGCTTGATATACAGAGCTATTTCTATACTCCATGTGTATAAGGCTGTTTTAGTCTCAAGATTGTATTCTCTAGTATAGTGATTTCATCGATCTGAAGTCGCATTACCGATGCATGTACAGTTTGGTTAGCTTGTAGCGTCGCTACCTGATCTTCTAAATAGCTTACTTGAGCTGCATGAATAGCTTCCAACTGTCTATAATTGTCTGTGACGGTCTGTAGTTCATTCTCTAATCTTTGTCTTGCTGTAAGTTCATTACCATGCTCGATCATATACATGACGACGTCATTATGTAGTGATTCAATATAATTATTTAATGGAGTTTCACCACTGGCAGGAGTTCGTACATATAAACCTTCTAATTGTGGGGTTTTTCCATCAGGTTTAACAATAATTTTCTTTGGGGTAGTTTGTATAATTCCTGCTGCTATGCCAATTGCAGTGCCAATCGCAGCATTTGTCACAAAGCTTTCAATATTAAAGCCTTGTTGCGTGCCTAACGCCATAGCTAAACTTTGAGATGTACCTGCCTGTGTGATAGCACCTGCAGCAGCTGAGGCGATAACAGCGCCAGTAGTTCCGGCAATAGCAGGACTCAGTAAGGCACCTGTACCACTACTGACAATACCAGTAGCTTCGGCACTTCCTGCAGCAATCACGGCATTTTTCCAACCGGTTGATTTCATCTGTTGTTGCCAGTTTTGATGATAGGTTGCATTGTTAATGGAATCTGCGGCAATGGAGGCTGCGGCTGCACCAAAGGCAACCGAAGGGATGACAAATGCTAATGGTCCTGCTAAAGGCATTAGTGCGATCGGTGCAATCGTGCTAAATATAGTTGAGCCGCCGTGACCCCAAATCTTCTGCCATACACTGCTATGCCCTGAAGGGTCAAACGCCATAATTGGGTTGTTGTCGCTATAGGTATAGCCATTGATACCGCCTGCGTCAAAGGGTGACAGACTATCTTGCTGCATAAACTGACGTAACTGTGGGTTATAGGCGCGATAGCCATTCCCTAAAAATTGCAAACCTGAAGTGTGATCACTCAATATACCGTTATAAGTTTTACTTGAGCTGTCTAAATCAAATACATCAAAGGACTTTGGATCATGGTCTAAGACATCACTTTCAAAACCAAAGGGTAAGTAGCGATAATAGTGTTGCAATTTATTGTGATGATCGATCAGACTAATGGTGCTGCCTAGATTATCTTTAACATAGAAATGCTTCTGTATGCCAGAAGGGGTGATGCGTAGTAAAGCTGCTTCGGTGTAATAATTTAAATTACCATTTTGCAGATCTTCATTGATGGCACCGTTGTTGTAGTAATGATAGAGTGCTTCTGCATTATTAACGGTTTGTTTAATTTGCTGACCCACAGCATTATAGTGATAGTAGATAATAGCACCATCTTTTTGAGTTATTTTAATTAGTTTATCATTGCTGTCATAACTAAGCTGATTTTCGTTGTTATCAAAAATGATATTGCCATTTTGATCATATTGAATGGGTTGTGCAGCGTTATCTTCAATAACGTAATGTAATAAATTTGCTTTATCTATGACTTGGCGGGTAGATGTAAATGTTGGAAGTGCATAGCTTTGATTGCCTAATGTTGATAGCAATATCGTAGACATCACTATTCCAAAATGATGACGTTTGTGCTTTGTGAGGTTACTTATTCCCATTGATTGATTACTCCATAGTTTATTGATGCAGATAAGTGTATGAGTACCTAACATAATAAAAGAGTGACCTACGGTTATGTTTAGTGATTGCCCAAATAAAACGTTAGTCAAGCACAAAATAACTTAGGGTTACTATTCGGGGAGAAGTGTATCTACTAAAGTGTGTTGACTACTTACTATCTAAAATCATATTAAAATTAATGCTTTAAAAGACGGCTTGGTAGATAAATATGAACTGTATAAACAAAAGGAGCTATTGCTAATGAAATTTAAACAGTTAAGTGCTATGGCATCATTACTCACAAGTGGAGGGTGTTTTGCATCATCACTTCATCCTGTGACATTTCAAAATGATACAAATGATACTGGGTTATCAGTAAATTACATCACGGGGCACAAATATTCAAAATGTATAAGTTATGTTAGCCCACAAGCATTAATGATTGCACCTGATGGGGCTGAAATATCTAATTTTAAGGACAGAGATAATAATTCATGTTCTAAAGCAAATAAGCGCGCATCATGGATTTTGAAAGTGGCAGGGGGTGGTGAGGCGATTATTACATTCAAACGCGAGCCCAGTAGCAAAGATATTTTTAATGTCTATACTTGGAACGAATTTCTTGTGGTTAATGGAGAAAAGGTCAAGGCAAATGATGTTATCCCGCTTGGAAATTATCAGCTTAAAATTAATAGCATGAATTATGTAACAGTAATCCCAAAAAAGTAAAGGTTTGATTATTTGAAATACAACACATACAGAGAAGTGGTTATGCAGAATAAACATATATTAACAGGCGGGATGCTATTGGTAGCAGCTTTTGGTTTTGCTGCAAGTTCGCACCCCGTCAATTTTCATAATGATAGAAAAGATACAGCGATAAGTATCCAGTATTTAACAGGGCATAAATACTCAAAATGTGTTTCGTATGTGCGCCCGCCAACACTCATGGTGAACCCAGGTCAGGTGCAAACATCTACCTTTAGAGATAAAGATCATCTAAGCTGTAATGGTATAGATAAATATGCCTCTTGGCTGATAAGAACTGTAGATGATGCATCTGCTATTGTTACTTTAAGACATGATCGAACTGGTGATTGGGTGACTTATATAGAGATTAATGGGCATATAGTCAATAATGGCGATACAGTGCCAATTAATGGCGGAAAATATGCTCTACGCGTAGATAATAATGAGAATATTGTATTTTATTGATTTGTCATGAGGCATTGGCTCGTGATGGCAGCGTGGATGAGCGTAGGGGAGTGCGCTAGATACCGCCCATAAGCTATTGTGTAGCATTTATACCATTGAATTTTACGCCCTTTTGAGTGATTGATATTTTAGCAATAGCGAATGCGTTAAGAAACAATGAATAGTTAATTTAGTGTATGTTGTAGTGTGTTTATCAGCCAAGCAATTGGTTTTTGGCTTTGTTCATCTAAATCCACTAAATGTGATCCTAAGTGTCCACCATTAAATGCTTTGGCGATCACTGGCACCTTAGCAAGTTGCAGTTTCTCACTATACAGTTGACCTTGCTCAAAAAGAGAATCCTCGTTGTTTAGCACAATAATGCTTGTCGGCATGTTCTCAAGCTGTGCATACAAAGGAGAGTATAATGTATTCTTCAAATCATTAGGGTCATGAATATAAGCATCGCGAAAATTTAGATATTTTCCGGGATTAACCATGTCAATGATTGGATTAATTAATATTTGTGCTTGAAGTTCCAGTTGATTTACCTCTTTATCTAATAATGCGCATACGGTTGCAATATTTGCTCCCGCGCTATCCCCAATTACTGCTAGCTTGCTTTCATATCGGTGAATAAAACATAGTGCTTTGTAACATGAGTTGATAACCATGTCACTTTTATGCTCAGGTGCTAAAGGATATTCTATTGAAAGCACTTTACACCCGACTTTTTGTGAAAGCATGCGGCATAAATTATCATGTGAGTCAATGCTGCCTGCAACAAAGCCTCCACCATGAAAAAATACTAAGGTTGTCTCTTTTAGTAAACCTTCAGGTTGATAAAGTCGTGCATTCATATTTACGAATTGTTTATCCAGATTAAATGCATTGGTAATTTCTCCTGTAAAAGGATAAACGGGGGAGTTCATGCTAATATTTTGTAATCTTTCTCGTAGTTGTTGAACGCTGGGAGTAGACATCAGGTTTTCCTTAGTTTTGTTTGTTATCTATGCTTATTTATAATGTTCAAATCGTTAAGTATATATTGATAAATCGCTTTTTGAATTTGATAAGTGGGGTGGACGTGATCCCAGAAAATATAATGCTGTGGATCAGCGCATAAACTACCTGAGTCATCTACTAAAAAATTTGCTTTTGCATCTCTAGAAAACTTACCTTGATAAGGAAGCTGAAGATGCTGATCTGTTATTGTCGTTAGATAACGATACTTAAAATAACCACCTTGCCAGCAGGATAAAGCATTATTTTCAGGATCAATGACTGTATTAAATTGAGCGTTAAATTTTTGAGGATCGTTTAGTAATAAAGAAAACATCTGATCGATATCAATAAATTTGATATGAGCATTACTTGAGGCAAATCGCTGTAGCTGAGAGTTATGTGCTTTAGTTAGCTTTGAAAGTATTATTTCATTGTTACGCTCATGCGATTCGGGGGTAAAGGATAAATCAGGAAGTCCAATAATTAAGGTATTTGCTGCATTAGCCTCATTAATAGCATTGATAATTTTATCGGTAACTTTGTGACTGATTTGCTGTATGTCGCTGTCAGATAAGGATTTATCGGCTGTTAAATAATCATTAGCACCAATAAAAAATATCGCTAGTTTTTGCTCATCTTTGCGCCAGTTTTTTTGATCTAGCTGGTAGGCTTTAAGTTCAGCGTCAAGATTATAAGGCAGTCCCAAGCTTGTCCATTCTGGTTCAAAAACAACGGTAGCGCCACCGACGGCATAATTGCTTACTTCGATATTAATGGCTTTAAGTGTATTTTTAAGTAGTACTGACCACGGTGCGCCATTTGAAAACATACCGCGATAATAAGGTGTGGATTTAGGAATCATGCCAGCGGAGTAGTGATATAGATTTCCTTGATCACTAATGCTATCGCCAAAGATAACTATACGCTGAATATCTGCTATATCACTCTTTGAGATATCATATGTTTGTTTGCAAGCAGATACAGTAAAGCTTGGAATCTCTTGTTTGCCAGAAAGCGTATAGCTATGCCATGAGTAGCTGTAGTCTTTGCTAAGTGGCATATGCTCAATTTCTATATCGCCATCTGCCTTGGTAAATGTGGCTGTATTATTTGTGAAACCATTGTTTAACAAGTAGCTAACACGCCCGTTATGTTTCAAACTATTAAATTGAATTTGGATGTTTGAGGTGGTGTGTTCAAGTGTATTGGTATTGACATAACTCCCAGCAAAAACATATTGATTTGGGTTAAGCTCAACCGTATAGCTTTGACCCGCCTCGTCGGCATTGATGCTAAACTGCACGGACTCAGCACAGTTATTCTCAAATGTCAGTGTTGATCTGGCATCTGCATAAAGATGGTTGATATAAGATAAAGCGAATAAAAGCGCTATTTTTTTCACTATAGACTCCTTTCTTGTTAGCGGTGATATAAAATTAATGTATGGTGCATTGTTGCATGCTGGTGTTGCCATTTAGCTGGTTGTAATACAGATCGCCTGTTTTGCTTAAGCTTATAGGAGCGCTAGTATTGATCGATTTAAAATTACCAAAATCATCATAAATAAACATTTGTACGTCACCAGGATAGTTCTCAGGACGAGCCCAGCCAAGATAAACAAGCTTATCATTGCCGCCAACATCAAGCCCAACACTCGAAGCCCCTTGTTTTGCATCATCAGAATCAGAACGATTAAAATAGGCTTGTGTAAACTGGTCCATGGTAGGGTGGATCAGCACATTGCTGCAGGCAAAGTTAGCTGCCTTAATATAAGTGATGAGTTTGGATCGGTTATCCCCTTGACATTGATTATCACCCAGTGGACATTTAGTATAAATGCCAGTGTTATCATAATCAAAGTAATTATAGTTATTCGGATCTGTCAGATTAGCGCCATTGGCATTGGTTCCAATATTTTGGGTTTGCGATGCGGTAAACGGCTCTTGACAACCATACATACCAAATTGCAGGGTCGAAACGGTTTCTCCAGAGGTGTTCTTATTCACTCGAGCATATAAAATATGTCCGGAGCTTAGCATATTGTTATGCATAATTTGATAGCCAAGCGCGATATGTAAGTCAAGAGAATCGTCTTTATTTTGTGGCAGTGGCAAACTGGTCTGAGTGAAGCAAGGTGCTCCATTTATCACATCATTAGTGGGCAAGCTACTTGCTAGTATGGCGTATTGACTAGTACTTACCGGAACGTCACCTTGTAAGTCTATGCCATAGATATTCATTTGAGGCAGTTGTTGTTGCGCACGCAGTTGTACATAAAAAATCCGACTGATGGAAGATGGATTGTCACCTAAAGCATTACGACTAAAAAGCATCATATTTTGATTGTTTGGATGCTCATAGGTTCCTGTCTTGAGGTTTTGGTTTTGGATGCTTGTAATACACATACTTCCTTGACCATTATTAATATTGAGCCATTGGTTTGGTGTCCAATCAATGTGTAATTTGGCACTGGCATCTGTGTAACT
This sequence comes from Cysteiniphilum litorale, assembly GCF_003428165.1. GTDB lineage: Bacteria > Pseudomonadota > Gammaproteobacteria > Francisellales > Francisellaceae > Caedibacter > Caedibacter litoralis. The sequence continues at coordinate 11,395 of NZ_QLIQ01000017.1, forward strand.
TCCATCTAAAAATGGGACTCCTTCGCGCCACGTATAGCTATTGAGATTGCCATCTTGTAACTTGGCAAAGAGATCCTGCTGACATGCCGTATTAGCGCCTTGTTCATCATGTGTTAAAGATAATTTATATGGGTTTTGTTGATCAACTCCTTGGGCGTTAGTGATATATAAACCGATACGATCCCAGATATGCTGTTGTGTATCTTCATCGGGCTGCCCGTCAAAGTTCAGTGTGACTAAAATGGGAAATTGTTGTAAGCCATTGGTATAACCATAAACAGTTGTCCCAGTTTGCTGATTAATATCACTGACCGAAATACCTGTGAGATTGACATTGTTGTTTTGTGTAGCTAAACCTATATTGGCTACGCCAAAAATTGATATGAAGGCTAATGACAATAGTTTAAATTTCATAAAATGATCCTCTTAAGTTATGCAGATTATCTAGTTGTAAAGTCGGTGATTTGACAGGCATCAATATAAGCAGAATCAATCCCTTTATTTAGACTGTTATAACAATCCTGTGGATTAGCAACCAAAAGTTGCTGTGGAAACTTGCTTTTGCTAATATAGCTTTTGGCAACACCATATTGGTTGGTTTTGGTAAAAATTCGAACCTCAACTTGAACGGTCTTCCCGCGAGAACCATTATATTTTTTGCAGGCAGGGACATAAATATTAAAGTTATTACTATTCGTGATGCTCAGAATTTGACTCATATCATTGTGATTGTAATGCGAGGTTCTTTTGCAAGTTCTGTGAAGATAAATACCAGTGACCCCTAACTGGGCAAAGGTGAAGCTGCGTACAACACCATTATTATCGGTATAACTTGGTGGTGAGATGGTGATATTTTCCCCTGCATTAGCTATGCCGCAAATAAGTAAACTGCTGCAAATAAGTGTTTTTTTTAACATGGTTGTATAAGCTCCGTGTGCTGTGATTTAACGCACGCTCATCATACTTAATGTTTTTATTTTTCAAGAGTGACGTGAGGTTATTTGAGAAGATAATCGTCTACATTTTGATCAATTGATTTGTCTTGTGTCAAGCGATAACTACAGTGCCCACCGCCATGATAACTCACCAGTGTCGAGTGTGGGATAAGCTCATGCATGGCTTTAGCATCGACATAGGGAGTTTGTGGATCATAATGATTAGCAAGCATTAGTATCTGAGGCGTATCATCAGTAAAGCTCAGCTTTGTTGATGCTTTCATTAAATTTTGCCAAAGTCCCGTGCAAGGCAATGAGAAATCAATCGCCATATGTTTGGTAATGGCGTCAAACGTTGGTTGGTTTAAAAACACTAGAAATGAATTGAAGTTAAGGTGATATGAATCCTGACAAATAACGGCAGAATAAGCCGCTTGAATGGCAAGTTGATCATTGCGACTAAAATCAAATAGGTCATCAATGTTCTGTTTTTGCATGATCTTGTCAATCAGTAGATAGATTTTGTCATAATCCTTTTCATTATTAACAAAGTCCATGAGGCGATATAAAAAATCGCTTTCTAACACTTGGTGTTTGTGGGCATAGACTTCACCGTATTTTACACGTGTTAATGCTTGGTAAAACCTTATCCATGGATTGGGATAGATAGGACAGTGTGTGTCTTTAGCACAAAGGTCAAAAGCATAATCAAAGCTTTCTTTATCAGCGATAGCCAGAGTTTTATTTGCCTCATATAAATTGCGATCAGCGCCCATTACCCCATCAAGCACAAGCTTATTAACATGTTGTGGGTATTTTGCCAAATAATACTCAGCTAAATAGGTACCATAGGATTGTGCAAGAAAGTTGATCTTGCCAAGATTTAACTGTTGGCGAATTTTCTCTAGATCTTGTAGCGTGTACTCTGTGCCCATACGCGTGAAAAGCTTGTTATCATGTTTTTGGCAGCTAAGGTAGATTTGATTGCGTAATTCAATAAGTCCTGTGATGGCTTGTGGTAATGCTTCAACTTTGGCAAATTGATCATAAATACGCTCATTGATGTGACAGTTAAGCCGTGTGCTTTGTCCGAAACCACGCGGATCAAAGCCTAAAATAGCATAGTCCTTTAATAGCCGTTGGCTAAATAGTGGTTGTAGATCCAATTCACTGACTGGCAACCAAGGGCCTCCTGGGTTATACAATAGAACCTTTTGCGCATGATAAGGATTGTAAAGCGTAAGATAAATATCAATATTGCCAAGCTCAGGCTGGTTATATTCCAATGGTAACTTCAGCGTTGCACAGAGATAGTCCTTTGAATTTTGATGATTGCTGCAGGCTTGCCAGTGAATGGGTGAGTCTGAGCTATTAAAACTATTACTTGCTGATAGTGATGTTAACGTAAAGCATGATAGTAATAATCCGCTCGCTAGTGAAGTGGTATGTTTTAGCATATATTAATATTACCTTGTTATGCAGTAATTAAACCAAAAGGCTTGTGAAGTGGTTGCTGTTCTGGTTTTTCACTGCTTTCTACAGTCAGGTTATGGTCACCATTAATGCGCTTGAATTGTTTGTTAGGCGTTGTTGACAGAGAGTCAGCCCTTTGTGGAAACTTGGAAGATGCTGTAGAAGCATTATTAACTGATGTTATAAAGTTGTGTGTTGCATCAGTCTGACTAGTGAAAGAATCTGCCTTAGCGAGACGTGTCTCAAGAGCATTTCTAACACGATAGGCTTTGAGATTATCAATATTATAGCCAACACTCATGCTTGCTGCATTTTTAACAACTGAAATGGCATAGCTCTCCCAGTCCCATTTACTCTGATAACCAGCGCCAATCATAACACCTTGCTCAATTGCAGGTTCAGAGAAAACCATAATCGCACCATAGGAAAGTTTCATGGATGCCGATGCCTGACTTCCTCCAACGGCACCGCCTGCTGCTCCAAGTGTTGTTCCTATCGCCACGCCAACATAACCGCCATTACGCATTTGTTTGGCAAAATTTTGTTTATTTAAGCCGGCATTTGTCGCTTGTGCAGCAACGGAAGCAGAGCCCCCAGCGATAGCACCGCTAATGGCTGCCATTATCATTGGGTGTGCCACGGCAGCACTGGGTGCTAATGCCCCGCCACTAGCAGCGATTGCCATGCCCATCGCTGTAGCTGTGGTAACGCCAACGCCCCAAACGATAACATGTTTTGCCCAATCGGGGATATGCCCTGAAGGATCAAATGCCATAACCGGATTGTTATCACTATAGGCATAACCATGTATGCCACCTTCACTAAAGGGAGATAGACTGTCATATTGCAGAAAAATACCTAAGCGAGGATTATACGCGCGATAGCCATTACCTAAAAATTGATTACCAGTCATTGCATCCATTGATATGCCATTGAAACCTTTTAAGTGTTGATCTAACTCTGGCGTATGCATTAAATCATCATTTTTATCGATATCGCTTATGAAACCAAAGGGTAGGTAACGATAATAATGATTGAGCTTTTTATCTGGGTTGATATGACTGATAATGCTGCCTAGATTATCGCTTATGTAATGCTGAGTCTCCAACATGTTACTTTGACGGCTTAATTTAAACTCCCCTCCATCAAAGTAGAATTTAAGCAAATGATGCTGCTGACTACCAATAAATTTATTATTGGCATAATAATGGTAAACAGGACTTTGATGTTGAAGTGTTTGCGCAATTTGTTGCCCTTTAGCATCGTAGCGATAATGGATTATTTTGCCATTAGACTGGATTGATTTGATCAATTCATTGTTGCTGTTATAGCTAAATTGCGTGGCTTGATCATCAAGTAGTAAATTCCCACCTTGATCATAGTTGAGCATGTTGCTTACACCATCTTCAATGATATGAGTTAATTGTGTTGGATGTGTTGCCTTGGCAACAAAAGGGATGCTTAGCGCTACTCCGATGAGTAATATGCTAAACTTCTGTGTGTTCATATCTGCTGCGTGTTCCATATAAGCTATCCTTCCCGATTAATTAATACATCCAACACAGTAACAGTATTAAGCATTCTTTAAAGTAACCACAGGTTATTTTTGTTGTTATGCACCATAGACATATTCGGTTTTATGCTCAATGGGCTTGTTATTTGCATCATGACCTTGGGTTGTGACTAAATCAAGTCGGTTTAACGCTTTGTTGTAGCGATAGCTGGCATGGTTAACAATATCACTATGGCTATCCGCAGGGCAGTAGAACGTATCAGTTGATGCGGCATCTTTTTCTTGACAGTCAAACGCCAATAGTTGCTGGGTATCTTTGTCATATTGATATTGATTAATCGTATGTGGTGTGATGGTTTTGATGATATTGCCATCATCATTATAGGTCATTGTATAATCATAATGCACACTGTTATCGGGTGTCACTTGACTGAAGTAAGACAGCTGCGGTAAGCCATTATGTCCGTTGTACTCATAGCGTTTGATCAACACTGCATTACGTGATTCAACTATTTGCCCGCGATCATCATAGCGATAGGTGGTTTTGCCTGCTAAGCTGTTGGTTTTGGCAATAACCCTACCAAGATGATCGTATTCATAATCAGTGGTTGTATGCGCCAGCGAATCCGCTGTTTGTGTCAATACCCCATAGTTATTAAGCACTTCCGTATAGGTAACGGGGATCAAATTATCTAATGTCGTTGTTGTTTGATAAACCGAGCCATCAGGATAGTAGCTGTAATTGATTTTGCTATTCTCATCCGAGACTTCAGTGACTTGTGTTGGAATCGCTGGGTTATCATAGCGATAGTTGATTGTTTTATCGGGTCGAGTAATTGTAATCAGTGAACCCAGTTCATTATAGCTATAGTTAAAAACATCACCTTTTGCTGTTGTTTTGGTCAGCAGATCACCTTGCGGGTTGTAGGTATAAGTGGTTGTAGCACCTTGGACGGTTTCGCTAATCAATTGCCCTAATGCATTATATTGACGTGATCCTAGGAGATAGGTGACATCATTATTCGCATGATCAATGACTGAAAGATTGGTTATCTTGCCATAAAGGGGATCATATTGATAAACAAGACTACTTTGTGTGGCTTGTTGATCTTTTTGAGTCACCTCTCCTTTATTATTGTAGTGATACGTCGTTTTGTTGCCATGTTCATCTGTAGTGTTCGCAGTGCGTCCTAGACCATCATAGCTCTCTATAGTAGTTTTATAGGTTTCATTTTGCGCAATAATGCTATCTATCGTGGTTGATAAGGTATTTGCATTTGGCGTATTGCCGTTGCCAAGCGCGCTTAGTGCATTCAGTAGCTGTGTTTTGGTTTGTGCATTATAAAGTGCTTTGCCATTATCAAATTGCGCATCAGATTTAGTTAAAATGACATAGCTGTGTTTGCCTAAAAACAGAGATTGTGTTTGGTTGTTTACTTTTGTTGCAACGACATTTTGTTCACTAACATTAATTAAGTCAGCTTGGCATCCAGTAGGTTGCCCCATGGCGTTATGGCAAGGACTATTTGGTGCGTCAATCACTTGACCATTGCTGTAAAGCTTAAGGCTGATGCTACGATTACGGATGCGGTCGTTGATAGAATAATCAGCACTGCCGTCGGGGTTGATGGTCAGATCATTATTACCTGCGACATCATAGTGATAATAAGTGGTTAACGTTTTGTTTTGGTCGATATAACTGGTTTTATCGCTTATTTGCCCAAGTGCATCATAGTGTTGCGATGCAAGCGGGCGAATACCTGCGGGCAAATCCGTTGCATAATTTGTCGTGCTGTGATTAGTATCACTGCCAGCGCGTGCAATCTCACGACCTAAACTATCGTAATATACAAAGTCAATATCACCAGTGGCAGCATTGGTTTGCTTCACAGATAAAAGCCCGCGTGTTGGATCAATATGGTACTCATAGTTATTAATGATTGGATTGGCGCGATTAGCAAAGGCGATGCTTTGGGTCACTCGCCCAAGTAGGTCATACTTGTAGGTCATAACATTGCCATAAGCATCTGATTCGCTAATCATTTGTCCTGTATAGGCGCTAATTGTTTTTGTTTTACCCTGAACGTGCTCTTTGCCATTAGTAATAGCTTCTTGAACAGTAATGGGTGCAAATGGTGTGCTATTGTCTTGATGGTAACTTGTCGTCATGGTGGCAGCTGAGTTATTGTCATCATTGAAGCTTTTTATCTTGTATAACGTGTTTAAATTTGTTGAAGTTGTAACGGTTTCGGCTGTAGTCAATCCAAAGTCAACTGCTGTTGGATCACTACTAGACACCGTTTTTTGCACACTTAATAATGGCTGACTAGCAGATAGTAGGGCGTGGCTGTTAGTAGTCGCAGTATGAATTTCTTTGCCACTGACATAAGAGCTGCTATAGCTTTGAGCGCCATTTTCACGATTAATATTGGCAATTGGATAATTGGTTGTGATGGCATCAGGGGTTATCATACCCTGGATGGTTGCAGGTGTTGTCGTTTCACTTGAAACAATATGGTCAAAAGGACCAGCAACACTGGCAGGATAATACTGATAATCGGTACGAATGCTATTTTGATCAATCTTAAAATTCATGAGTCCAGTATTTTGATCAAAGCCTGCGTAGCTGTATAAAGTGGCACCTGCTTGTCCGCCTTGACCATTGATACCAAAGCTTTGTTCTTGCATTGCAATAGGCTGTAAGTAGCCAGCGCTAAGTCCACTGAAGTATCCATTGCTACTTTGCTCATAAGTCTGTGAGGTTTTCTTAATGAGTTGTCCATTCGCATAGATTTCGGCTTTTATCGGGCGATGAAAATGGTCATAAGTTGTTGTCGTGGTTCGCGTGTTGCCATTGTCATCCTTTATTGTCTGACTTGATTGATAGGTATAACCACTTTTAACATTGACCAGCATTGGATCTTCATGGCTTGATGGTTTTGCCCCTGAGCCAAACCCAAGATAGTTATGTCCGCTTGGGTCGTAACTGTATTCGATAACTTGTGCGGGCTCCATCATGGTTTGACCATTTGACATCCAGCTTGGATATTGGGTGTTTGAGCGAATGATTTGCTTAGAAACAACAGGGATTGCCTGTCCTGTTAGGGTTTTAAGGGAGGCGTTGTAATCAACATGAAACGTTGCACCAGTAGGCAGTGTCAAATCACTAACAAAACCTAACGGATTATAGCCGATAATGGTTGTGGCTTGCTCGCCATCATCTATAGGCGTTGTCACGGATATAAGTTGCTTTCCTTGAATATTAAGCGTCACATTTCTAGGTGTGCCATCGATGCCTAGCGATTGTATGTTCACGGTGCTTGTTTGATAGTTTATTTTGATTCTGCGCACATTTTTGCTATTCTCATCACCGTCAGTTATGGCAATAAGTTGGTTTCCTTGATAACTATAATTGGTGGAGTAGCCTAAGGCGCTGACTGTCTTAACAATATAGCCCTTTTGGTTAAAATAGCTGACATTCCCACTGGCATCGGTAAAACGATAACTGCCATCTTTAGCTTGTTGGAAGGCAAATTGAGAACCTTGGAGTTTAGCATACTGCAGTTGATTACCTGGAAGCATGCGATAACGTCCGCCACCAGGGAGCAAGAAAGTTGCTGTTTGCATATCGACATAAGGTAAACTAAAGCTCCAACTAGGCGCTACAGGATAGGCACTAAAGGCATTTGACCCTGTGTATTCAATACTTAAATCAACTTGCCCACCTTGTAGTGCGTTTGCCCATAAAGAACCGACTTTGAATGAAACACCAAGGCTGCCGGTGCGTGGGTCAACCTCAAATCCGCCCATGCTTTTTAAGTTGTAGGCGTTGGAGACAATATCACTGTTGATAGCGGTAGCTGTTAAGTTAAGCTCGGCATGATTAGATGCTTTTGTTGTGGTAGTGTTTGATTCAGCTAGATCATTAGTGGCCTGAGGAGTTTCTAAAGATCCTGTATCAGGTGCAGTGACGATGCTACTATGATCTGTGCTAACATTTGCATAAATGGGTGAGCTCAGTAAGGTGCTTAATAATAAGCAGCTGATTTTTTTTAGTTTGAAGGTGTGTCTATCTTTCATAATTTTCCTTGATGTAAGTGGTGGTTAGTCAAAAAGCTATTCTAATTTAACAAAGCAACGGAAACTTTGAAGTGACTTGACGTTACATTTGATGTTGTCTTAAGTGCTAGAATACCCCAGCCCAATTAGCTACAGCCTTAAAGTTTTCGTCTGTACCATTAAAAGAAAACATATTCTCAAAACTCGTCAATCCATGAGCATTACTAAATTTATCGATATTAGCTCTATAAAAATTTTTCCTTGCCGCAAGGGGTTCCTTTCCACTATTTTTCGAAATATTAAAATTATCATTAAGTTCTGCTAAGCCATTCTCAGGTATTGGTGTTGTTGCTAGTGCCTCCTCAAAGGTTGGCATGGAATCGAAATTAAGCGATTTTCCGTTGTATCTAGGGATGACTATTTCCCTTGGCATGGAGGCATGGATTCCGGTGTGAATGATAGCATTTGCTGCAAAGTTTATGCCAAAATTCTGTAAATTAACCCCTTTTTGTAATCCGGTGGCGATGCTTAGGCTCTCTTGAGCGATAGCGCTTGCTGCAGACTTAGCTATCACATGTGCAGCCATATTTGAAGTAACCTGACCAATGCCGTATCCTGCCGCTTCTCCTGCGGCAAGAGTGCCAAGACCAACGACCACATTTTTCCAACCGGTAGAGCGCATTTGATGCGTCCAGTTTTTGCCGGTTCCAGCATCCGCGATAGAGTCTGCAATAACTGGAGTGGTGACTGCAACACCAATCGATGCAGCCGATAATGTGCTGGTATAGCCAGCAACAACAGCGGGGGTTGCTGCACCGCCTGTTGCCATAATCGCTAAGGCAGAAGCAATAGCAGTTAGCCCAAGACCAATGCCCATATCAATTTTTTGCCATTTACTCATATGTCCTGAGGGATCAAATGCCATAATGGGGTTATTATCACTGTAGGCATAGCCATTAATGCCCCCTTGATCAAATGGCGATAAACTATCGTATTTCAGAAATAAACGCAGTCTTGGGCTGTAGCTGCGATAACCACTTCCTAAAAACTGATTGCCAGTAACCTGATCTGTAAGCATATCATTGTAGCCCTTACTTGAGTCAGCTAAGTCAAATACATCAAATGTTGCGCTATCTGGCTTCATGTCACTTTGGTAACCAAAGGGTAAATAGCGATAGAAGTGAGCAAGTTGCTGGGATTGATCAATAAGAGTAACAACGCTACCAAAATTATTCTGTAAGTAATATGAGGCTTTTATTTGATTGTTTGTAACAGACAACTGCCCATGTTCAAAATAATGCGTGATATCGTTAACTTGCACGTCATCCAGAATTCGTCGATCCTGATAAAAATGATAAAGTGGTTCACTTTGATTGAAGGACTCTGCCATTTGCTGATTCAGTGCATCATAGCGGTACTCGATAGTATTACCATTGGTTTGCAATACTTTTATTAGCTCGTCATCGCTGTCGTATGTTAGGTGGTTGGCTTGATCATCGAACGAGATATTACCATTTTGATCATATTGAATGGTTTTAACAACGCCATCTTCAATGATGCTACGCAATTGGTCTGGGTTACTGGGATAATTTAACGTGGCATATGCGTGCCCGTAAGTGTAAAGCAATACTAAAGGCACTAAACTAAAATAGCTCAATCCTATGTGGCAAAAGTTTCGCATGGTATGTCCTTATCTACTCACTAGCCTTACCTTCCTGAAACTATCGAACACTAATCGGTAGTGGCTGCCAAAGTTATAAGATACGGGAAAATCGGTTGAAAAATCGTTTAAAATATCTGTTTCTGCTATTTTATTACCATCTACAACGATTATGTCATTGTATGTTGTATATGCTCTGCCATCTTGCACAGGCTCATGTTTAAAAGTGAGGATGGTAGAACTGCCATCTGCGGTTTTTAATACCCAAGAAGCACGTTTATTAGCGCTATTGCAGGTTCTAGAATCTTTGTCCATAAAAATAGAAAGCTCAGCATCTTGTGGATTGATATTAAGCGTGTGCGGTCTCACATACGACACACATTTAGAATATTTATGTCCGGTAATGTAGTTGACTGATAGCTGTGTGTCATTGGCATTATTTTGAAAAGTAACAGGATGTGAGCCGGAGGCAAAAGCACTCATGCTGCTTAGCAGTCCCAGTGTGATGCATAATTTAATGGTTCGCATATAAAAACTCCTTGGGTTTATGAAAAATATTAAACTTGTTAATGCTCTTATTAGGCTAAAGCATAGGGGTATCATAACGAGATAATACATATGCACCAGTAACTTAAGGTTCTTTGTGATTGATTTTAGAGCTTTAGGAGTGATCAATCGAGTTAATAAAGTGACCTGTGGTTGCTTGTGGGGGCAAAGTGCTTAGTGGTACATTCACGTTGTGGTCATGGTTAAGAATAAAAAGCCGTGGTCACACCAAACTTAAATTTAGCCACAAGGAGATATATGAAACTAAAACAGTTAACCCCAGTACTTTTTCTAATCATTAGCAGTCACGCTTTTGCCGCATCCTCGCATCTTGTTACTTTTCAGAATAATGCTGGAGGTGATGTCAATGTGAATTATCTAAAAGGGCATGCCTATTCAAAATGTGTGTCTTATGTTGATCCAGCACATCTAACTATTCCAATGAATGCTGCGAAGACATCAGTGTTTGAAGATCGTGATAGTAGGTCTTGTTTAAATGGTAATAAAAGAGCTTCTTGGGAAATTATTGCGCCTAATATAGATAAAATAGTGATTACTTTGGAGCATAAAAAAATTGGAACCCGTTGGCGAACTTTTTTCTCGACAGAGCATGGCATCGTAGCAACTCCAACCAAGGTCTATTTTGATAAACTACGCTATGCGCTAGATATTAAAGATATTAATACAATCACTATTTTAAAGTGCACCTTACCTTGGCAGTGTTGATATCACTGTTTTAAAATAATGCACGAGCAGTATTGCAAAAAATCCCAGATATTAACACAAACCAACTAGCCAAAGATCAGGTTTTTAGGCTACACTTTGGGTGGGAATTAAATTACAACGATATTCCGATAATCAACATTTAAAAGGAGCTTAAATTTATGAATAAAGTAATTAGACCAAAACGTGTGTATGCAGCCATTTGGATGCTCTATGGTGTGAGTATTCTGGGGCTGTTGGATTTAATGACATCCTCGACTTTAGTTATGGTGCCAATGGAGCATGTTTGGCTTGACGTGGTTGCTTACATTGTGCTCATTGCAGTCGCATTTGTAATTAGTCTGGGGGTTAAAGCGGCAAAATGGATTTATATAATCCTTGCGATTATCTGGTATGCATTTTTAATCTTTTATTTGCCAGAGCACGCCAGTCACCCGCTTAATTTTTGGTTAGTGTTTATTGAAATTATTTTAATCATTGCCGCATTTTATATTTTGTATCAGCCAAAAGCCGTGCGTTGGTTTAATAAGACGCAAAGTGTGTAACTTCCTTTACTGATAGCCTAAGCATAGCGCTAAGTAATACTTCACACCATAGATCATGGCATTCACAGATAAGTCAAAGGTTGGTTCATGCACCATCGAGGTGAAGCCTAAAGTTTCATTACGCACGCCTAAAAATGCATAACATGCTGGAATCTCTTTGGCAAAGTAGGAGAAGTCCTCTGATGCCATCCATGGGATATGAGATAGTAGCGTGTTTTTCTCACCGACCACATGATTTGCTGCGGCAATGGATTTTTGTGCGCAGTTGGCATCATTTTGCGTTTCAGGATAACCAGGCAGATAATCGATATCAACCGATCCAGCATAAGTAGCGGCAATGCCATTGGCAATTTCATATAAGCGCTTTTTAACGAGCTCGCGCGCAGCTTGGCTAAGATAACGAATACAGCCCTTAAGTTTAGCCTTATCGGCAATCACATTATAAGCACTGCCAATATTAAGTGCGGTGATAGAAAGCACTGCAGGGTCAAAGCTTGAAAGGTTTCTTGAGGCAATCGTTTGCACAGCGTTGACAAATTGCGTTGCCATAATCATCGGATCATTGGTCGTGTATGGCGTGCTCGCATGCCCACCTTTACCGATAAAGGTAAGATCAAATAGATCAACACCGGCTAAGGCGACAGGTTGGCAAATTTGCATTTTCCCTTCATCAATCGAGGGTAAGACATGGATACCATAAATAGCGCTAACACCTGCTAATGCACCATCTTTGATCATTGCCAGTGCGCCACCGGGTAAAACCTCTTCAGAAGGTTGAAATAAGAAGCGTACATTAATTTTTAATTGAGCTTTTTGAGTAACCAATGTATGCGCTGTGGTGAGCACCATTGCACAATGCGCATCATGCCCGCACATATGTGCTTTGCCATCGATGGTTGACTTATAATCACACGTGTTTTGCTCGTGTATGGGTAACGCATCCATGTCAGCGCGCAGTGCAATCATCGGGTAATCAGGGTTGACAATCAAATCAGCAATAAGTCCTGTTTTGCCAATATTGCGCTTAATCGTTAATCCAAGCGTCTGTAGTTTGCCCGCGATAAAATCGGCAGTATTTTCAACATCAAAGCCAAGTTCGGGGTGGCGGTGAATATGCTCACGCACTTCGCGTAAATAGTTTTGATCAATCGTTAAGTCGTCAATGGTATTAGGCATTGAGAGTCTCCTTTTTTGACAAATGTTTAAGTGTGTTTGCTGTAACCAATGAGGCAGTTAAGCAGCTGATTAAAATCAGCAAAATGGTACTGTTTAAAATCGCATTACTTAAAATACCTGTTTTATAGCCGACCAAAATAATCGCTAAAGTTGTAGCAGCGTGCGCGCTACTTAAGCCAAAGATTAAACGACCATCAAGAGGTGATAGTTTAAGTGTAAGCTGGGTAAATTTAGCGGCAAGCCATTTACTTAAAAGCGCAACAATGATTAAAGTAATCGCGATACCTAAGACATGATGAATATCAACAAGCACATATAAGTTCACAATCATACCAACGCTAATCAGAAAAACTGGAATAAACAAAGTATCACCAATAAAATGAATTTCGGCCTTTAATTTTTTCTTTTTGGCAACAAAACGATTTAAGGATAGACCTGCAAAAAACGCGCCAATAATCGCATCAACCCCGATGATCTCAGCAAGTAATGCCAACAGAAAAACGACTAATAGCACAAAGGTGTAGTGCAGACTTTTCTTGCGCGCAAAGAGATAAAAAAATCCCTTAGCAATATAGGGGATAACAATAAAGGCAATCAAACTAAAAAGGATAAAACCAATGACAAGACTTATTAGCATTATCATACTGCTACCTTCTTGATGCAGTCCGGTAACCAATGCCAGAATAAGTAGCACTACTGTATCGGTAATAATGGTGCCGCCCACGGCAATGGCAACTGCTTGGCGTTTGGCGTGTCCTTTTTTACTGACCATCGGGTAAGCGATTAAAGTGTGAGTTGAAAACATAATCGCAACAAGGATTGCTGCATTGGCTTGAAAACCAAAGCCATAATGAAAAACGGGAAAACCTATAGTAAAAGGGATAATAAAGGTTAGTATGCCAAAGAGTATGCTTTTGCGTTTATGTAGTTTAAACTCCTTCATCTCAAGCTCAAGACCTGCTAGAAACATAATATAAAGGAGCCCCGTGGTAGCAAAAATCGTTACCGCAAGGTTTTGATCTAAAATATTTAAGGCATGGGGGCCGACGATAATACCGGTGATAATCAGCCCGATAATGCTCGGTATTTTGCTGTAATGACAAATTACTTTAGCCGCAAGAATGAGCACTAAAACAACGGCAAAAATGCTTACAGGATTATCTAGCGGTAGGGTAAATAAGTGTTTAAGCGTCTCAAGCGTATGCATGAATAATCCTTGTTAATTATGTTTTGAAAGGCGTATGCAATACGCCCCTACGTAATTACTATTATCGGCAAAGTTGTTTTTAACCTAATACATCAACACCTTTAGGTGGCGTGAAATCATAGGTTTTAGCAGGGATCTTTGCAGTAGAAATATCATAAAATTCAATATGCGTGGACTGCCCAACTTCTGTTTGGATAAGCATGGACTTTGGTGTGCTGCCAGCGAAAGTAATATCGATATATTTAATCAAAGATTGATCATTCACTTTAGGTGTTAAGCGATAAGTGTGCTCGCCATTTTGTGTTATGCTAAAGAGCTTTTGCAATACTTTACTATCACCGGTTAATAGCAGCAAATACGGTGCTTGTGAGATGTTTTTCGGCACCTCACTAATTGTGACTTGCTCTAAATCTTCATCATAGTTCCAAAGTTTTTGACCATTGGATAACAGCATTTGTTTTTGTGGCGACTCAACTTGCCATTTAAAAAAGCTTGGTTTGCTTACCCATAATTCACCCGTGCTCGTTTCTTTAATGCCTTGTTGTGGATTAACTAAACTTTGGCGAAATTTGGCATGCATGTTTTTAAGGTTGGTTAATAACCTAAACAATGTACTATCAGCATCATTATTCTTGATATTTTCGATATTCTTAGAATTCTCAAGAGTGGCAGTTTTAGTTGCTATTGGTGTGCTGTTTTTGTCCGCTGCAAACGCAGGCTTTAGTAGTACGCCAGAGAGTAGGGTGATGGAGGTTAAACCTAAAAGACTATATTTAACCAACGGCTGTATTTTTTGTATATTGTTCATCGCTGTCACCTTTTTACCAGTACTTCGCGCATACCATTGCTTTGCATTTCGCTAACAAGACCAGCTGCTTCCATTTCCTCTATTAAACGTGCTGAGCGGTTATAGCCAATACGCAAGCGGCGTTGGATGTTTGAAATTGATGCGCGCTGTGTTTCAAGTACGATTTTAACGGCTTCATCGTACAGTGGATCAGTGCTATCAGCACCAGTCTCGCTGTCACCTCCTTCTTCATCTTCACTAGCGGTGATGCTATCGATATATTCAGGCTCGCCCATTTCTTTCCATGCAGCGACCACGCGATGTACCTCATCATCATCGACAAAGGCGCCATGCACACGAGCAGGTACGCCTGAACCAGGCGGTAGATAAAGCATATCGCCATGACCTAGGAGCTGTTCAGCACCTTGTTGATCTAAAATGGTGCGCGAGTCAATCTTTGATGACACCTGAAAAGCGATACGTGTTGGAATGTTGGCTTTGATCAAACCCGTGACGACATCAACCGATGGGCGTTGTGTTGCAAGGATTAAGTGGATGCCTGCCGCTCGCGCTTTTTGTGCCAAGCGTGCAATCAGTTCCTCCACCTTTTTACCCACAACCATCATCATATCGGCAAACTCATCAGCAATGACAACGATGTAAGGTAGCTTCTCTAATAATGGCGCATCTTCATCGTGTCCTGGACGCAGCTTAAGCCACAGTGGATCTTTCATTGGATCGCCTGATTTTTCCGCTTCAAGGATTTTCTCATTTAATCCGGCAATGTTTCTAACACCCGCAGCTGCCATAAGTTCGTAACGTCGGTCCATTTCTTTAACACACCAACGTAGCGCATTAGCCGCCTCATTCATATCAGTAACAACCGGTGTCAAAAGATGTGGTATACCTTCATAGATCGATAACTCAAGCATTTTTGGATCAATCATAATAAGACGCAGATCATCCGGTGCTGATTTATAAAGCATACTGATAATCATCGCATTGACACCAACTGATTTACCAGAACCAGTCGTTCCTGCAACCAATAGATGTGGCATTTTGGCAAGATTAGCTGTTTCAGGTGTGCCTGCAATGTCAACACCTAGCCCCATGGTCAAAGGTGAGCTTGATTCGATAAATTTATTATGCGCCAAAACTTCTTTTAAACGCACCATTTCACGCTTTTGATTCGGTAGTTCAAGACCCACATAAGGTTTGCCTGGAATCACTTCAACAACACGCACACGTGCGGCAGAGAGAGAACGTGCTAAATCTTGCGCTAAACCACTTAATTTACTAACCTTAACCCCAGGGGCTAGTTCAACTTCAAAGCGTGTGATTACAGGTCCTGGGTAACTGCCAACAACTTTAACCTGTACGCCAAAATCAGCCAGTTTCTCTTCCACCAATAACGCCATCTTTTGTAAGAACTCTTTAGAGATAAGCTCTTTTTTTGCTTCAGGATCATCAAGTAGATCTAATGATGGTAGACCAGTAATTTTATCGGTCTTATTTTTAGGTTTTTTAGATATTGATGACTTACTTATAGGCACTGGTAAAGGGATGTCATTGATCTCAGGTAATGCCTCATCATCAAGCGCTTTTGTTAGTGATTTTGGTGTGAATTCATCATCAAAAGGCTCAAAAGAGATCTCGCGATCATCTATGTGTTGATTAATGCCTGGATCATTGTAACTCAAGTGATCAAGTGTATCATGCTCAGCCATTAAGTTATCTTGCTGTTGTTCTTTTTCTCTTTCTCGTTCTTTCTCAGCATTTTTTGCCAGTAATTTTTGCTCTTTTAACTCGGCCTTTTCATCCTTTTTTTGCTGCTTTAGCGCTTCTTTTTGCGCTTTTTGTTCAGCGCGCGCTAGCGCTCTTTGCTCTTTTTCTTCAGGAGAGCTTGTGAAAAAGTCTTTTATTGTCATCACAATAAAACGAATAAGAGCAGCAAGTGAGCGAATCCAAAAACCACCTGAAAACAAGGTTAATCCTAAGGCAAAAGCAACAATAAGCACCAAAATACTGCCGGCAGTGCTTAGGTATAAAATGGCATATTTAGCGACTTCCTGCCCTAAAATGCCGCCAGCGCCTTCAGGCATGTAGACACTAAAAACAGACAATCCAATCTGAGCCAATCCGCTTCCTGAAAACACCAATAAAATAGCACCAGCAAAACGCATAAGCATCAGCAGTATGCTACTCTCAGCAAAGGTTTTACGCTCAAGGAAAAGCTGCCAGATGCCATAGACCAATAAAAAGGGAATCAAAAAACCAAAGACGCCACAAATGCTTAAGATAATGTTGGCAGTATAAGCACCGACAATGCCGGCGTAATTGTAGACCTTATCTTGTGATTGCGCGATCGTCCAACCTGGGTCGTTACTGTTATATGAAAAAAGCGATAACAATAAAAACAAAGCAATCGCACCCATTAATACAAGCCAAGTAATCCGTAAGCGATCAACCAATAGTGGATGAAGCTCCTTTTTAACGGTTGCTTGATTGGCAGATTGTTTTGCTGTTTTAGCTGTTTTGTCGGCTCTAGTCTTCTTAGAATCCGCTTTTTGTGATGTGTTTTTCTTACTTTTACGCAGCAGCGCCACTCTTAATTCCTCATATTCATCGAGATTAAACGCCCTTATCATACCAAGGGCAAAACAAAGCAGGCAACTCGTTTTGCCAGAATGTTGATAGATTAACGGTTGGGCTTGTAGCTAGCAGCGCTTCTCAGGTAGAATGGCGCAAGTTTATTTGCTATTAAAAAACTAACATAAGGAAACTTAAGATGAATAACGCATTTTATGATCATTTACGTCAAGGGATTAATGAGATCAAAGAAGCAGAAACCTACAAAGGTGAGCGTATTATTAACTCACCGCAATCCTCAGATATTACCCTTAAAAATGGAGCACATGTTATTAACTTTTGTGCGAATAATTATCTAGGACTTGCCGATAATAAAGACTTAGTGGAAACTGCTAAAAAAGCATTGGATCAATATGGTTATGGCGCGGCATCTGTACGCTTTATTTGTGGCACACAAACGCCACACAGAGAGCTTGAAGATTTGATCAGTCAATATCTAAAGATGGAAGAGACGATTGTGTTCCCATCATGCTTTGATGCCAATGGTGGCGTGTTTGAGTCTATATTGACTGCCGAAGATGCGGTGATTAGTGATGCGTTAAATCATGCCAGTATTATCGATGGTGTGCGTTTGTGTAAAGCGATGCGTTTTCGCTATAAAAATAATGATATGAGTGATCTTGAAGCGCAATTGCAAGCAGCTGATGAGAAAGGTGCACGCTTTAAGCTCATTGTCACCGATGGTGTTTTCTCAATGGATGGTATTATCGCCAACTTAAAAGGGGTCTGTGACTTGGCGGATAAGTACAATGCACTTGTGATGGTGGATGACTCGCATGCCACAGGTTTTATTGGTGAAGAGGGACGTGGCACACCAAGTTATTGTGGTGTTGAAGGTCGAGTGGATATTATTACCAGTACGTTGGGTAAAGCATTGGGTGGCGCTTCAGGTGGTTTTGTATCAGCGCGTGCGCCAGTTGCTGAGATGTTAAAACAAAAAGCACGTCCTTATTTATTCTCAAATGCCTTAGCACCGATGATTGCAGCAACATCAATGGCAGCGATTAAATTGGCGATGAGCTCAGATGAAAGACGTGATGTGTTGCAACGCAACCAAAAACACTTCAGACAAAAAATGACCGCAGCAGGTTTTGATCTGATCCCTGGTGAGCACCCGATTATTCCGGTGATGTTATATGAAGAGAAAAAAGCGGCTGAAATGGCAGAGAAGTTACTTGAAAAAGGTATTTATGTGATTGCATTTTCGTATCCGGTGGTCCCTAAAGGTTTAGCACGTATTCGTACACAAATGTCAGCAGCGCATACGCTTGAGCAGATCGATAGAACAGTGCAGGCATTTACTGAGGTTGGTAAGGAAATGGGGATTATTTAAAATGCAAAAAGTTCAAAAAATGCAAAAAACGATGAAGGCATTATCTAAGCTTAAAGCTGAGCCAGGTATCTGGATGACCGAGTTACCTGTTCCTGAAGTCGGGCATAATGATGTATTGATCAAAGTCAAAAAAACAGCGATTTGTGGTACGGACTTGCATATTTATTTATGGGATGAGTGGTCGCAGAAAACCATTCCGGTACCAATGGCTGTTGGGCATGAATTTGTCGGTGAGATTGTCGATTTAGGCTGCGAAGTTAAAGGCTTTAAAATTGGTGATCGCGTTTCAGGTGAAGGACATATTACCTGTGGGTTTTGTCGCAATTGTCGCGCGGGTAAGCGTCATTTATGTCGCAATACCGTTGGTGTTGGGGTTAATCGCCAAGGCGCGTTTGCTGAATATTTAGTGATTCCTGCGGAGAATACCTTTAAAGTACCTGATTATGTTAGTGATGATATTGCCAGTATGTTTGATCCTTTTGGTAATGCGGTGCATACTGCGCTATCCTTTGATCTTACCGGTGAAGATGTACTAATTACAGGTGCCGGTCCTATCGGCATTATGGCAGTGGCGATTGCGCGTCACGTCGGTGCTAAGCATATTGTGATTACTGATATCAATGATTATCGCTTAGAGCTAGCAAGACAAATGGGCGCAAGTGTTGCCCTAAATGTCAAAGACCATAAAACAGCAGCGGAACAAGCTAATGCGCTAAGAAAGACGATGAATAAGCTTGGCATGACCGAAGGCTTTGATGTTGGGCTTGAGATGTCAGGCCATCAAGCGGCAATTAATGCGATGATTCAAACAATGAATAATGGTGGCAATATTGCTTTGCTAGGCATTGGTGGCGCTGAAGTTACCGTGCCATGGAATGATATTGTTTTTAAAGGCTTGCACTTAAAGGGTATCTATGGTCGTGAGATCTATGAAACTTGGTACAAGATGGCAAGCATGGTTGGCTCAGGCTTAAATGTAAACCCTGTGATTACACACCAATTTGATGTTGATGATTTCTTAGAAGGGTTTGAACTAATGAAGTCAGGGCAGTGTGGAAAAGTTATTTTGAACTGGGCATAAATCTAATAATTTATATCTTATATTTCTTGCTTTTTGCTTACTTTTATTATCGAATATTCCCCTTTCTAGGGAAAACGATTAGAGAAACATATGAACGTATTAAAAGGGCAAGGTAGTGTCCTAACCATCGCAAGTCTGACTGAATTTGGTGAGCGTTATAGCTACTACGTGATTCAGTCATTACTTATCTTCTTTTTGATTCACAAATTTAATTTACCTGAAGCAAAGGGTGCATCTCTTGTGGGTACGGTGCTTAGCATGGTATATATCTCAGCATTGGTTGGTGGGTATATCGCCGATAAGCTCATCAGCTATTACCGTGCGGCAACACTTGGTGTGGCGTTTATGATTGCTGGGAGCTTAGTGTTAGCCGTTGCAAGCTCTGAGAACTTACTTTTTCTGGGTCTTTCATTTATTTCAATTAGTACGGGATTGATTAAATCAAATATAAGCTCATTTATCGGACGATTTTATGATAAGACCAATGCGACAGAAGGGCAGCGTGATTTTGGTTTTAATATCTTTTATGTTGGGATCAATTTAGGGGGCTTTGCTGCATTATGTGTTGCTTCTTACTTAAGTGAAACCTATGGCTTTGCCGCGCCCTTTTATTCAAGCTTGATCGTGTCGATACTGGTACTGATCAATTTGATCGTTGGCTTTTTTATTTTGGCAAAGCACATTAAAGAAGTGAAAATCAATTTAGCCATTGTCGCTAAAACCATTCTAATCTTAGCAGTGTATTTTGTGGTGGTCTTTCTGGTGTTAAAGAATCCAATCATTGCCAATGTTGCCATTACAGTTGCAGGACTAGGGTGCTTTATCGTTATGCTTGTCTCAGCGCAAAAAAAATACTGGCGTAATGTCATTGTTGCTTTTATCTTTTTTGCCTTATCCATTTTGTATTGGGCACTATTTTTTCAGATCTTTATTTCAGTGTTGCTGTTTATCTCAAAAGGAGTGAATAATAACTTATTGGGTTGGCATATCTTAGACTCGCAGTTTTTAAGCTTTGAATCGGTAGGAGTCTTAATCTTTGGCTTTTTTATGGGGAAACTGTGGTTGTCATTAGAGCGCAAAGGCAAAGCAGTGCAAGATATTGATAAATTTAATATTGGTTTTATCTTACTTGCCGTTGTTTTCTTAGTCATTTGGGTTGGTATTCAGTTGACACCTAAAGGTCAAGGCGTTCCTGCAATATATATGATTATCGCCTTTTTAATTATGGCAATCAGTGAGCTATCATTATCAGCGATTGGTTTGTCACTTATCACAAAATTAGCACCACCTAATTATGTTTCTTTATATATGGGAATCTGGTTGGTAACCCTTGGTATTGGCGGCAAACTTGCCGGTGTCATTGCCCAGTGGGCACCTGTGACTGGTGATATCCATAGTATTAAAACTGGAATGTCTGAAGGTTTGCAATTGTTTATTGTCTTAACGATAGTCGGTGCTTTGTTGTGTTTATTGTTAAGACGATTTGTGATTGCTAAGCGATGAATCAAGAATAACTTGTGTTTTAATTTCCCCCTCACCCGTGCAACCTAAGCCGCACGAGCGATCCCACAAGGGGGAGAGGTACTAGCTGGTGCAATTTATTTATAGCGTTAATTAGCCTTTTCTGGCGCCAAATACGATAGATAGTAAAATCAGTAAAGTACCAATGCCTTGCACTAATGTAATATGCTCACCTAAAAAAATAAATGAAAAAGCCAATGTTGAGATCGGCATTGCCGCAGTAACAAGTCCTGCGGTACTGGCACTCACCTGATCGCATCCCATAAACCAGAAAAGATAGAATAAAGCAGAGGCAACTGATACTAAGAGTAAAACAAAATAAGCATTAAAGCTTAAACCAAGTAACTCATGCCAGTTAGCGAAAAATAACAGTGGAATCATCGCAATGGCATTGATTAAATTCATCAAAAATGCCGATTTTACAGCGGGTAATTGAGTGTTTTTAAACTTGCTAATGACATAATAAAGTGCTTCAGGAATCATCGCTAAAAAGATGATCATATCTCCAATAATTGATAATGCTGAAAAGTCGTGACTTGATAGGCTTGAGCCATTAATCGCAATTAAGCCAATGGTGGCAAAGAGGATACAAAGTGCTTTAAAACGGGTAATGCGTTGGCGGAAAATAATAAACGATAAGATAATAATCATCGCCGGCAGTGTGCTGGTAATAAGTCCTGCCATACTGGCACTGGTGAATTGAATCCCTGAGAGCATCAACAGGTTAAAGAACATGCCTGCACATAGCGCTTGCGCAATCAAAACAAACCAATCTTTCTTGTTAAGCGATGAAATAGTGCTTTGTGCATTATTTGTTTTTTTAATAAAGGGCATGCATGCCAAAAGGACAAGACTGCCAACAATAAAGCGTATTTCAAGTAAGGCAATAATCGATAAGTGTGATACCAAAAATTTGGAGCCGGTGATATTAACCCCCGTCACCATTTGTGCAACGATTAATGATAAGATGCTCCACATAAATCCTCTCCCAATATTGGCTTATTATGATCTGGTGATATTTAGTGGCGCCCAACTTTGGCAGGTTGGCATCACCTCAAGTGTGTTGATATTAATATGTTGAGGTAATGATGTCGTGAAATAGACAATCTCAGCAATATCATGTGCAAGCAATGGTTCAGTTTGATCATACACTTGATTGGCTTTTTGAGCATCTCCCTTAAAGCGCACTACGGAAAACTCAGTTTGTGCAAGCCCTGGTTCAATATCGGTGACACGAATGTTTTTGCCCTGAAGATCAGAGCGTAACGCACGCGAAAACTGTTGAACAAACGCTTTGCTGGCACAATAGACATGCCCACCTGGATAGGGCCAATTCGCAGCAATGGAGCCGATGTTAATAATATGACCATGGTTGTTATCAAGCATCAATGGCAATATGCGCTTGGTAACATATAACAGACCATTAATATTGGTATTAATCATCGTTTCAAAATCAAGCTCATCGGCATCTTGAAAAGAGGCTAAGCCCAATGCTAAGCCTGCATTATTAATCAAAATGCTGATGTTTTTCATATGCTCAGGTAGTGCACTAATGACTTGATCAATGGCATCCTTATCGGTGACATTCAGCTCGGCAATATGGATGGGAAAGTCTTGATTGAGTGTTTTAGCTAATGCTTGTAAATGACCAAAGCGGCGCGCAGTTAAAATGACGGGGTGACCGTTGGCATTATACTTGCGTGCCATTTCAGCACCAAAGCCCGAGCTTGCGCCTGTTATAAACACAACGGGTTTAATGTTGGTAATAGATGATTTAGTAGGTTTGTCATGCATGATGTGTCGACCTTGGTTTGTCGGTGGGTAGAGACAAAGTGTACGAAAAAAAAGTGCAACAATCATCCCTGTTGATCAGCTTTTTTGATACCATAGCGAGAATGAATCATTAGCTTTGTTTAGTCGTATTAATGCAGCTTGATAGTTTAGTAATTTTTAAAAATCGCCCAGCGCGTGTCATTGGGTTTGTTGATAAGAAAGTTGAAATTCAATTAGAAGATGAAAAAACCGTTAAATTACCTGAGAAAAACTTACTGCTGCTGCATGATGGCGGCTTTAAGAAATTTGAGGTGTTAACGACTGATTTAGGTGAGGGTGAGCTCATTGATGCTTGGGGATTGTTGCAAGGTGCTAAAACCAATTATAGTGAGTTGAGTGAGCTTATTTATGGTGAGTATAATTGCACAACAGTTTATGGCACGTGGCAAATTGTGCAAAAAGGCCTGCATTTCTTCGCGCATGAAGATGAGATTGGGGTTAATACGCCTGAGGCGGTAGATGACATTATTAAACAAGCACAAGAGAAAGCACAAAAAGCACAAGCATTAGAGACTTTTATCACGCGCTTAAAACAAAAAACCTATGCTCCAGAGGATGAACCTTTTGTTAAAGAGTTGGCATCATATGCTTTGGGACAAGCGGCAGGCTGTCGTTTTTTTAAATTAATTGACAAGGAAGAGACCCCAGTTAATGCCCATGCATTGCTGCTTGATATTGGCTATTGGGATGAGTTTGTCAACCCTTATCCCATGCGTTTAGATGCGGCTTTACAAGCCCCTGTTTTTGAGTTGCCTGAAATGCAATCTCAGTCGCGTGTTGATTTAACCCATTTAGCAAGTTATGCAATTGATGATGAGGACAGTCACGATCCAGATGATGCGTTGAGTTTTGATGAAACAACGCAAAAACTATGGGTGCATGTTGCAGATCCCGCGAGTTTAGTAGATGTTGATGGTGAGATTGACAAAGAAGCACGCGCTCGAGGGAGTAACCTTTACTTACCTGAAGGCGTCATTCCAATGTTGCCACATCAGATTACTGAGGACTTAGCATTGGGTCTTCATCCGACATCTCCGGCTTTATCAATTGGTTTTAAGCTGATCGATGGTGAGGTTAAAAATATTGAGATCGTATTATCAACCATTAAGGTAACGCGCTTAAGTTACCAAGAAGCAGAGCATAAATTAACTGAGGCACCATTTAGTCATTTTGTATGTTTTTCTAATGAATTTAGCAGCTATCGTCGAATGCATGGTGCTGTTGAGCTACAGTTTTCAGAGGTGAAGCTCAAACTGCGTGATAAGAAAGTCAATATCATTCCTTTGGCAACATTGCAAAGTCGCAATATCGTGCGCGATGCGATGTTAATGGCAGGCGTGGCAGTTGCGACCTTTGCTGATCAGCATGAAATCCCATTGCCTTTTTCAACACAGCCAGAGCATGATCTAAGCGAAGAAGAACAAACACCTCAATTGATGTCAGAAATGTTTGCCACTAGAAGACGTTTACAAAAAGGACAATATAAAAGTAGTGCCGATAGACATGCAGGCATGGGATTAAATGCCTATGTGCAGGCAACTAGTCCATTAAGGCGCTATTTGGATATGGTGGTGCACCAGCAGATAAGACGATTTTTAAAATCTGAAACTTTGTTCTCAGGTGAAGAGATTCTCATGCGTATTGGTGAAAGTGAATCAGGCATTAAAGCTGCGCGTCAAGCAGAAAGTTTTAGCAATAATCACTGGAAATGTGTTTATCTAATGCAAAATCCTAACTGGCAAGGCGAGGCGGTAGTGATTGAGAAACAGCAAGGCAATCGCGTTACTGTTTTTATTCCCGGTTTGTCATTGATCAAGAAATTAACATTGGCGGAGTCTGCAGAGCTAGATACAACGATCACAGTGACCTTAAGCGATGTGAAGCTTGCAACACAGGATATTTATTTTAGGGTTTAAAATATGCAATCAACAATCCATACGCTGTCAACGATTATTTATGATGTACAAACAAAAGATCGTGCGCGATTAATGATGCGTTTCAGCGAGCTTGCCAAAGCGCATCATACGGATAATGATAAATGGCAAAAATTGCTCACTGACGCGGATCAATCCAAAGAAAAGGTGGCACTGCGTTGCACGAGCATGCCTAAGATTAATTATCCTGATTTGCCAGTTAGTCAGCGGGTTGATGAGATTAAAAAAGCCATTTGTGATAACCAAGTGGTGATTATTGCAGGCGAAACTGGCTCGGGTAAATCAACGCAATTACCCAAAATTTGTCTTGATTTAGGTTTAGGTGCCAAAGGACTTATTGGACACACGCAACCAAGGCGTCTGGCAGCGCGCTCCATTGCCAATCGCTTAAGCGAAGAGACCAACATGCCACTAGGGCAAGGCATTGGTTTTAAGATTCGCTTTAGTGATCAAACCAATGACAATACCTTTATCAAGGTGATGACCGATGGGATTTTGTTAGCGGAAATTCAAAATGATAAATATCTCTCGCAATATGAAGTCATTATTATCGATGAGGCGCATGAGCGCAGTTTGAATATTGATTTTCTATTAGGACATATTCACCAGATATTAAAAAAGCGTCCTGATTTAAAGCTTATTATTACTTCAGCGACGATTGATCAGGCACGTTTTGCTGAGCATTTTAATGCACCAATTATTGAAGTCTCAGGACGAACTTATCCGGTTGAGATTCGTTATCAAGATCCGCTAGACTTTGATGATGAGCTATCACAAGCAGATCAGATTTTGCGTGCTGTGCATAGTTTGCATCATGAAAAATCAGGTGATATTTTGGTATTTCTAGCAACGGAGCGTGATATTCATGAAACAGCAGAAGTATTAAGGAAAGCGCAATTAAGACACACCGAAGTTTTGCCATTATTTGCGCGATTATCCAATGCTGATCAAGATAAGATATTTAACCCACGAGGCGTTGGCAGGCGCATTATTTTATCAACGAATGTTGCCGAGACCTCATTAACGGTGCCTGGTATTCGCTATGTGATCGATAGTGGTGATGTGCGTATTAGTCGATATAGTTATCGCACTAAAGTGCAACACTTGCCGATTGAGCCAATTTCACAAGCTAGTGCCAATCAAAGAGCGGGGCGTTGTGGACGCGTGGCTGAAGGAATTTGTATTCGACTTTATTCAGAAGAAGACTTTCTATCACGTGCAGCATTTACCGATCCTGAGATTTTACGTACGAACTTAGCGTCAGTTATTTTACAAATGGAAACCTTAAAGCTTGGTAATATCGAGAAGTTTCCCTTTTTAGAGAAACCCGATTCGCGTATGGTCAAAGATGGTTATCGCTTACTGCATGAGATAGGTGCCTTAACTGAACACAGCAAAAAACATCATCTGCAAATCACGCCAATTGGGCGACAAATTGCCAAGTTTCCATTGGATCCGCGTTTGGCGCGAATGCTTGTCAGTGGTGCGAAACTCGGTGTTTTGCGCGAGATTCTGATTATTGTCAGTTTTTTAAGTATTCAAGATCCGCGTGAGCGACCGATGCAGTTTCAGCAAAAATCAGATGAAATGCATAAACAGGATCACCATCAAGACTCAGATTTCTTGGGAGTGGTTAATCTATGGCAACGCTTTCATAATGAAACTAAAGGCTTGTCTCATCGCTTAACACGTGAATATTGCAAAAAGAATTTCTTATCTCCTTTGCGAATGCGTGAATGGCGAGAGGTTTATTTCCAACTGCTGAATCTAGCGAAGACCTTTAAGTGGACAATCTCAGAAAGTGAATCAAGCTATGCACAAGTCCATCAAGCACTATTATCAGGGCTATTAGGCTATATTGGCTTTAATTATGAGCTTAAGGAATACTTAGGCGCTCGCGGTATGAAATTTTATATATTTCCTGGCTCATCGCAGTTTAAACGCACACCAAAATGGCTGTGTGCTGCTGAAATTACTGAAACGACGAAACTCTATGGGCGAATGATCGCTAAAATCGACCCTGCTTGGCTAGAGTCTATTGCCGAGCATTTAACCAAAAAACATTATAGCGAACCGCATTGGAGCCAAAAGCGTAAAGCAGTGATGGCAAGCTTGCGTATTACGTTATATGGCTTAGATATTGTGGTTAATCGCAAGGTGCAATATAGTGATGTTGATCCACAAGTCTCGCGTGAGTTATTTATTCGTCATGCTTTGGTGTATGGTGAGTTTGCAACAAATGCTGCATTTTTCCAAAAGAACTTGAGTCTATTAGAAGAAGTCGAAGACTTGGAGCATAAGGCGCGTAAACGCGATATTGTCGTTGATGAGGAGACTCTATTTAGTTATTACGATAAATTGATTCCAGCGGATATTAACAATGGTGTGGTATTTGAAAAATGGTATCAATCCTTATCAAACTTTGAGCGTGAGCAGCTGGTCTTTGACAAAAAAAGTCTGATGCAGCATGAAGCACATGAAGTGACCAACAACGCCTATCCTGATTTCTTTGATTTTGGCAGGTTTCAATTACCGTTGAGTTATCATTTTGACCCAACTGCAAAAGATGATGGGGTAACGATGACCGTGCCATTAGTGCTATTAGATCAAATCGATGCTAATCAATGTGATTGGCTTGTACCTGGATTATTGGAGGAAAAAGTTATTGCTTTGATGCGTGCACTTCCTAAGAATATTCGTAAAGCCTGTGTGCCGGTGCCCCATTATGCCAAAGCTGTGATTGAAGCAATTGACATTGATTTAGCTGCCAATTTTTATGATATTCTAGTGCGTCAACTCGTGCGTATTACCGGTATTTCATTTGACTCAAGTGTTTGGCAGGATGCGGCTATTGAGGCGCATTTATATATGAATTATCGTGTGGTTGATCCGCAAAACAAGGTGCTGGCTGAAGGGCGTGATCTAAGTGTGATTCGTGATCAATTGCGTGGTGTTGAACGTCCACAGGTAAGCGTGGCTAAAAAGAACAATGATACACTTTATCAAGCGTGGGATTTTGGTGAGATTGCATTAACGCGTGATGTCACAGAACACAGTATTAAATTGAGTGTTTATCCATGTATTGAGACACGTGAGGATGGTGTGGTATTGACACATAAATCAACCCTACTGGAAGCGGAAATCGCCACAAGGCTTGCAACACGTAAGCTGTTGATACTTTCCTGTTCACATATCAATCGCACATTGGTTGAACGCATTGCGCATAAGAAGAACTTACATTTATTATTTAGTCTTATTAAAGAGACGAAATGGCAGGATGAGTTAATTGCCAAAGCTTATGATATTGCTTTTGCGATTGAGAAAAAGCCTGTTGTGCGCACGCGCGGGCAGTTTAATGCGATGCATGATTCAGGAGGAGGTCAGTTGGTATCAACGATCGAAAATCTATGCAGTGATATTGAAGCCTTAATGTTAAGCTATCAAAGCTTACATAAATTACTTAATCGCAAGAAATTGCCTTTTGATTTATTAGCACTTTATCAAGAAGTGCATACTATCGTTGATGGTTTGGTTTATAAAGGCTTTATTGTTAAAACGCCTTATCATTGGTTGCAGCGTATTTCACTCTATCTACAAGCACTTAGCAACCGCTTGGAAAAAGCACCAAGAGCAGCAAAACAGGATCGCCAGTATCAAATTGAACAAGAGGAACTCATTCATTTGCTTAAGCAAAAAATGCAACAAAAAGGCGTGATTAACACCCTTGAGATTGATGAGATTCATTGGCTTATGTATGAGCTATGGATCTCATGGTATAGTCAGGACGTTAAAACTATTGAAACGGTGTCAACAACGCGATTGAAAAAAAGAATTCAAGCGTTGTAATATACCGCCTGCAACGCACTTTACAGAGTTTCTACCGTTGCACTTCTCGTGCTTGTGAATGATTGAGTTTTTGCAGCTAAATTCAACGCAACAAACACGTAGCCGGTAGCTTTCTAAATTCTTACAAAAAGTCGGGAATTTCAGTTGGTCTAATATAGTGGTGATAAGAAGAGATCACCTTGCAGTATATAGATGATGAGAAGGGAGGGAGTATACTGCAAGGTAATTTCATGGTCTCAAGGTTACGATCACAGGACATACTGAAAGAGAAGGGAGAGAGAAAAAAGTTTGCTCTGTGATCGTGATCCCCTTGAGTGATGTCAGTATCACAAGCCAATATTAAGGTAAGCTTAAGATATTAAAATAATTCTAAAAAAATTGTGTATTCAAAAAAGATCAAAGAAGCATGATCTGTATTTGCTTTCTAGCAAGGGCTTTGCTAAAAGATAATGTACTTAATTCTAAAAAAACATGTGATAGATTATGCGGACAATTAAAAAATATCTTGCGGCTCCTGTTTTTGTTTTGTTGGCTGCAAGTTTAAGTGTTGCAGACACTACTGCTAAAGCAAATGATCAGGCTAAAGTGGAAGATAATCCGGCGACACAAAGCTGCTCAGCAAAAACCAGTGATTGCAATTTTGGTAGCAACTGGGAGTTGTTTAAACAAAATGTGTCAGATACAACAAGTTCAGGGGCGCAAGTAGCTAAAGATGCTGCCAATAAGGCGAGTGACTATGCGCAGCAGGGTTGGGATAAAACAAAATCAGCAACCGCTGAAGGTTGGCAAAATACTAAAGATGCTAGCAATGATGCTTGGGAGAAAACTAAAAAATTAGCAGCTGAAGGCTGGCAAAACACCAAAGAGGCTGCACAAAAAGGCGCTGAAAAAATAGATAACTATTTTAATGCAAATGAAAACGATAAGCGTAAAGCCCAAGAGCCAACGAATTCAAAAAATCAAGCACAATTACAAGAAAATAATTGATAAAATTATGCTGAACTTGCTGGCAATTCATGCGTGTTGGCGCTATCTTTGAATTATTCAAAGTTGACTTACAAACCCCCACGATACTCGTGGCTATACAATGGAGGACTGCACTATGCAAATTCAAATTACAGGTCGTCATTTAGAAGTTACCCCTGCATTAAAGCAATACGTCGATGAAAAGTTGAGTAAGCTTGACAATCACTTTGACCATATTATTGCTGCACGCGTTATTTTGTCGGTTGAGAAAGGCAAACAAATGGCTGAAGCCGTGATTAATGTGCCAGGGACTGAGTTTGTGGCTAAGTCAGACTCTCAAGATATGTACGCAACGATTGATATGTTGCAAGATAAGCTAGATGCTCAAGTAAGAAAGCATAAGCAAAAATTAAAAGATCATCGTGCTGAGCGCCCTGAAGCCGAAGCATTAATGGCTGATGACGAAGTAGTGGATATTGACGAGGAACGTTGATAGAATAACGCACCATTTCGTTGAATAATCAACCATGAACCTATGAATTTCTTATCTTCGTTTATTTCTCCACAGCGTGTTATTAACAAAGCAGCCTTGCAAAGTCAAAAGCGCGTTTTCGAGGTATTAAGCCAGTTATTAAAAGATGATGATATCGATATCACGTCGGATACGATTTATCAGAAACTTTTTGAACGTGAGCGTATTGGTAATACTGCTATCGGCAAAGAGGTTGCCGTACCTCACTGCCGAATTGAAGGCTTAACAATGACGCGTTTGGCTGTGTTAACCTTGGAAGAAGCCATTGAATATGGTGAGGAAGATCGTAAAGTTAGTATCATAATTGCCGCAATTTTTCCACAGAATGTCAATGATGTGCATATTAAGTTTATGGCTGAATTAGTGAAGTTTCTGAAGCAGGAAGGTGTGCTTGAGAAAATCAAAGATGCCAATTCAAATGAAGCACTTTATCAGCTTTTTTTAGGTAATGCTTAACCCTGTTAATACATTAAGAAAAACAATGCAATATTGGCATGCAAGCTTTGTGGCTAATAATATAGGTACAGGATTATTGGTCATTGGCGCGCCAAATGTTGGTAAAACCGAATTATGTGATTATTTAATTAAGTATTTGGATTTTTATCTTGTGGCAGATGACTTGGTGAGAGTCGCTCAAATCAATGATATTTACCAAGGAATCTTATGTAATGAACAATATTTTGGTGTTATGCATCATGAAAAGAAAGGTTTTATTCAAGTTGAAAAAGCACTAGATCAGGCTGTCATTAGCCATGTGGTCTATTTATATTGTCAAGAGAAAGATCCAAAATATATTAACAAAGCACAAACCTTAGCTTTACCTTTGATTGAAATGGATGTCTTTAATAAAGCTTGGCATGAGTGTGCTAAGCAGTTGCAAAATAAATTAGGGTAAATACGAAAGCTTTGGTAAACTGAGCAAATTATGATGAGTGGAAATGGTAAAAATTGCGTGAATAGTGCATCCAAATCGGTTGTGCTCTTGGCTGGTGTTTCTGGTGCTGGCAAGTCAACTGTTTTGAGTATATTGGAAGATCAGGGCTTTTTCTGTATTGAAAATCTGCCTTTATTTTTATTGGAAGAAACGCTTGCGTATGTTTTAAGCAATCCGCAATACAAACAAAATATTGTCGTTTCATTGGCACCTCATGCATTTTTAGGTAATGATACGTATGATGTTAAGCATTTTGAGGAAAAGTATCGTGTGCATCTTGCCTACTGGTATATCGAAGCCAGTAGAAATGTACTGATAAAACGCTATGATGAAACACGTAGACGTCATCCTTTTTCTGATAAATCAACAACACTGGAACATGCAATTGATACAGAGTTTACGATTTTGGAAAGCTATGCGAGTATTGCTGATTATACGTTGGATACAACCAATTTAAGTTTGCAAGAGCTTAGAGAAATCGTCTGTCAAAAACTCCTAGGTAAAGATAAATTATCCAGTCAACTCAAGATTTTTTCCTTTGGCTTTAAATATGGGATGCCACAAAAGGCCGATTATCTTTTTGATGTCAGGAGTTTGCCTAATCCATATTGGGATAAACGTTTGCGCTTGCAAACAGGACTTGATGTTGATGTGATTGAGTATTTGCAAAAGCAGCCACAAGTGTTAGAGATGATAGCTGATATCAGTAAGTTCCTTTTAAAGTGGTGTGAGCTACAACAGCAACAAGGCAAAAGCTATATTGATATCGCCGTTGGTTGCACAGGAGGTCAACATCGATCAGTATATATTGTTGAGCAGTTGGCTGATCAATTAAGAGCAAGTTTCAATAATGTGATTGTGAGTCATAGGGAGTTAAAAGGATGATTGGAGTTGTACTGATTACGCATGGTCGCATTGGACAATCCATGCTTGAAGTAGCGACGCGTTTGGTTGAGATTCAAAAAGATTATATCCAAGTGGTGTCTTCCTGCTCATATGATCAGCCAGAATTGTTGGTGCGTGTTGAAAACGCATTCAAAAGCATGCCTGATTGTGATGGCTTTTTGGTGTTGACAGATCTTTTTGGTGCAACGCCAACGAATGTGACACAATCATTTATGCGTGCATATAATCTAGCCGTTATTACAGGGCTTAATATGCCTATGCTTTTAAAGGCATTGACATATCATAAGCAGGCGCTATCTTTAGATGAGCTTGCAGGAAGAGTTTATGACGCATCAAAAGCATGCATCGTATTAGAAGAAGGTGATAAGTGAAAGAAACACAAATGAAAGAGATTGATTTGGTATTGATTAATCAATTAGGGTTGCATGCGCGAGCAGCCTCAAAGTTGGTTAATTTAGCCCTTCGCTTTGGTAGCGAAATTGAGGTGGAAGTTGTCAAAACCGGCGTTAAGGCAAACTGCAAAAGTATCATGGGGTTAATGATGCTTGGAGCAAGTTGTGGGACATCGATTCGATTAAGTGCAGAAGGTGATGATCAGGAAGAAGCACTAGATGCCATCAGAGTACTAATTCAGGATCGATTTGGCGAAGAAAGTTGAAAATTAATAAAAATCTTAAGCTTGACTTAAGTTTACATTTTTAGAATGTGTCACATTATTGAGTTTTTATAAACCTAGACAAAAGAGGAACAAGTCATGGCAAATCAGTACACAGGAAGTTTTGAACACATTATTCAGCAGAAATATAACTGCAGTGCACGAGAAGTATTAGAACGTTGCGCAGATGAGGGGATGACCTATCAAGACGCTGAGAAGATGCTTGGATTTAAGCATGGTACGATTCGTAAATGGGCAAATCGCTTTGATATAAAGTTAAAATCGGGCATCGTTGAAAAAACAGTTAAGCGTGATAGTTTTATGAAGATGTTTAAGCAAAAAGGCTTAAATAAGTATAACGTCTTAAGCCGCTGCTGGGGTGTTAAAAAGCGTAAGCTCGCATTTATCTCAACAAATGGCTAATTAAGCGAGTTAATAAATCAGCATATACCACGCATAAGTCACCATAAATACAGTAATTACTAATAATAGCAGTCCTAGAAAAATATCTGGGACGCGTGTTTTGTAGCTGATTGTTTCAACGGCAGTAATATTTTTCCGATTTATCGCAAAGCGCACTGATGAAATAATGATGATGACAACCGCGATAAGCATGATTAAAATGCCAATGATTTCAGCGGATTGTGACATCATGTTACTTGCTCTTACACCAACCCCTTTGGCCATAATGCGTAAGAAGATATCAAACTTCTCAATTAAAAAACCAAATGCCATCAGTGCAATGGCAGTCCTAACCCAAGATAAATACGTACGTTCATTCGCAGCGTGATCATTGAAGTGCTCTATCATACTCATCCTTAGCTTATTTCTTACATTCAACTTAGTCTGAGTTTAGACGATATTATTTTTGTTTACCCTGATATTTATTGCATTACTTGTCTGACAATTTATGATTAGCTATTGTAAGGTACAAGAATATAGGAAGTTACAAGAATATAGGAAGTTATGATGCATAATTCAAAGAAAGTAGCCGTGTTATTGGCAGGGTGTGGTGTTTATGATGGCAGTGAAATTCATGAAGCGGTGTTGACATTATTATCTTTATCAAAACGTGGTATTGAATATGAGGTAGTTGCGCCAAATATTATGCAGCATCATGTGGTCAACCATCTAACAGGTGATGAAGAGGCTCAATCACGCAATGTATTGGTTGAGGCAGCACGTATTGCGCGCGGTGAGATCAAGGATCTATCCTTAGTCAATGCAGATGAGTATGCAGCGTTGATTATCCCAGGTGGCTTTGGTGCGGCTAAAAATCTATGTGATTTTGCCTTTAAGCAAGATAGCAGTTTTGTTGTTGAGCCAATTGTTTCAGCATTTATTAACAAGTTTAAAAATGCACAAAAGCCTGTTGGCTTTATCTGTATTGCTCCTGTTATTGCCGCAGCAATATATCCCCATGTGGCGTTAACGATTGGTAATGATCAAGCAACGGCTGATATCGTTGAGCATAAAGGCGCTAAACACATTAATAAATGTGTTACTGAGGTTTGTGTTGATCAAGGAAATAAAGTGGTAAGTACACCTGCGTATATGCTAGGTCAAAGTATTGCAGAAGTTGCGTCAGGAATAGATCACTTAGTTGAAGCAGTTGTGTCTTTGATTACAGATTGTGTTGTCTCTGCATCAGTAGAAGTTAAATAAAATCTTTTAACGCGTGGGTTAATCGCGGTAAGCATGGCGTAACTTGAGGTGCCTATGTGTTTGGCAACATCATCAACTAACAAATCATGGTTGCCAAACAAAGTGACATTATCACCAATATAAATATCTTTATTCATGCCAATATCAATTGCCATAAGATCCATCGAGACTTTGCCGGCTGTTGGGTAGACCTTGCCGTTAATTGCCACCATAGTGCCGTTAGGAGCAGCTTGTGGATAACCGTCACCATAACCAATT
This sequence comes from Cysteiniphilum litorale, assembly GCF_003428165.1. GTDB lineage: Bacteria > Pseudomonadota > Gammaproteobacteria > Francisellales > Francisellaceae > Caedibacter > Caedibacter litoralis. Next base: position 46,132 of record NZ_QLIQ01000017.1, read on the forward strand.
GTCACAATGGCGATTTGGGTTTTTGATTTGGCAATATATTGGCGGTTGTAACCAACAGAATCTCCCACATCAATGGATTGAATTGCAACAACATGACTATGCAGCGTCATCACAGGTTTAAGTGTACACCTTAATAATGGATGTGCAGCAGCACATGCACCATAAAGCGCTAAACCAATGCGAATGGTGTTGGTATTAAAATCATTATTATTTAAGAGTGAGGCAGCTGAGTTAAAGGCACTAATATGTGTAAATGATTTATCTTTGATTAATGCTTGAAAGCATTGTAGTTGCTTTAATGTAAAAGATTGATCACAAGATTCTGATTCTGCTAAGTGGGTTAGTGCATTGATAGGTTTACAATATGATTGTGCTTGAGTGTAAAGCGCTTCAAACTCATCTTCTGATAATCCCAAGCGGTTCATTCCTGTGTTAACTTTAAGCCATATCTCAGCGTGCTTACTTTGAAAGTACTCATCAAGTAGCTCGTATTGATAGGCACTATGAATAATCGGAATAAGTCTGTAGTCAATGAGTGTTTGTACCATGTCTTTGGAGAAAAAGCCTGAAAAAACAATGACCTTGGTTTTTTCAATCCCTGCCAAAATAAGCTCGATACCTTCCTCAACACTGGCAACGCCAAAATACTCGCATAAACCATCTAATGCCTTGGCAATCTCAACGGCTCCATGACCATAGGCATTTGCTTTGAGCATAATAATCATGGATTTATTTGCATGCAATGCACGGATATTGGCAAGATTAGCCAAAAGATGAGAAATATTAATATTCGCAAAGGCACGTAAATTGTGATGTCTTGCTGTCATGGCGATAATGTTAAAGGCTGTTAAATCAATTGATTGGACTAGGATAACGCCTTTTGCTCTAAGCACAAGCGCTTATTCGCTAAAAGAAAGTTTTGTAATGTTTTTAATCCTGATTCTGTTAAATAAGCCTCAGGGTGATATTGGATGCCATAAATAGGCAAGTGCTTATGCGCAAATGCCATCAGTTCATTATCCATCGTCAGCGCGATTGGTTGTAAGTCATTAGTTAAGCTGTCTATATCAACAATCAGTGAGTGATAACGGGTCACTGTCAAAGGTGATTGTAGTCCTTGGTAGAGTGAGTGGTTGGTAAAATGAATTAAACTGCATTGTCCATGCATAATATTGGTTGCATGAATAACCTTGGCGCCAAAGTACTGCGCTAATAACTGATGACCAAGACAAATACCTAAAATAGGTATATTACTGTCAATGATGCGTTTGATTTGAGGGTATAAATGCGTTAATTCATCAGGATGCCCAGGACCTGGTCCTATAATTACTGCAGTAAATTGGCTATAGTCAATCGATTGATCAAGCTGATCTGATTTGAATGAGATGATTTCTTCACCCAATTGGGCAAAATAATCCATCAAAATATGGGCAAATGAATCATAATGGTCAATAAACAGTAACATCTTAATTTTTATACTTCTTGCATGGTTGTTTGTGCGCTTAAAAAGCACGGTATTTTACCTCGAACATCATTCATAAGGTAAATGTTTTTGCTTAATTTTAGTTCGTCTATAGAGATCGAGCGCTCATGAATTTGCCCAGATTGAAGTAGTTTAGCGCGCGCAATGCCAGGCAATAAACCATCACTAATAGGTGGAGTATATAAAGCACCGTCGATTTCAACGACAATATTATAAAAACGCGCCTCAGTCAGGTGATTATGCTCATTGAAGAAAATAAGCTCGCAATTTGGCTTATCTGCGATATATTGGCTGTGTTTCTGCGTATAAAAGCCACGTGTGCTGTGATCATCGGTTTTATGCTGCCATAGTGGGTTATTTGAGTCTATTTGCTCAGGGCAAACAATCAGTTCAATATGATCAACTGTCAGTGATTGCTCAAGTTGTTGATGCGTAATCGTAAAAAGCCCTTGGTAATTCACAGCAACTCGAAGTTTATATTGTTCACTGTTTGCCGTGATAAGTGTTTCACAATATTGCAATAATGTATGTCTTAACTGAGCTATATCCAAAGTAAAGTGTAAAACAGATGCTGAATTTAATAAACGCTCAAGATGTAAGTCACACGATGTAAGCCCATTTTTATCATAAAGCATGCTTTCAATCAGTTGAAACTGAGGCTGATACAAGCGTTTGATAAATTGAATTTTGGTCGTCATTTCTTGCCACTCATCATCTTGTGTAGACTGAATGGTAAAACCGCCACCAACACCGCAATGCCATAGCTCATTATTTTGTTGGGTCAATGTGCGAATAGCAACACTAAAGCACATATCATTATTTGGCATAATATAGCCGATACAACCTGTGTATAAACCTCGCGGGGGTTCAAGTTGCTGAATAATTTCCATCGTGCGTTTCTTGGGTGCGCCAGTAATCGAACCACAAGGAAATAAATGCTCAATAATATCAGCAAAAGGAATGTTGTTATCCACTTTTCCGGAAATCGTTGAAGTCATTTGATAAACGCTTTTGTAGGTTTCAATCGCAAAGGGCTTGGTGACTTCAATCGATCCGGTATGGCAAATACGAGCAAGATCATTACGCAATAGATCAACGATAATTAAATTCTCTGCTTTGTTTTTTGGGTCTGTTCGTAAAAACTCATAGGATTGTAGATCATCATTGGGATCATCAAAACGTTTGCTGGTGCCTTTCATCGGGTTTATTGTAATAGTCTCACCTTGCTTTTTAAAAAATAACTCAGGTGAAAACGATAAAACAGTCATAGGCTTAAATGGCAGAAATGCACTGTAGCTCACCGGTTGTTGCGTTTTTAGTTGTGTGTAAAGTTCATGAGCATTTAAGCTGGATCGCAACTTAATGCGCTTGGTATAGTTGATCTGATAGCTTTCACCATCGGTTAATGCTTGTTGCACGCGTTCAAAGTCTTTGACATATTGCAACTGAGAGAGTGGATCATAAATAAGGTCTATTGCTGGGCTTTTAACAGTGGTTGTCTCAGTTTGAAATAGATCCGGTGAATATTGCTCAAAGGCAACAAAATGTAAAAGTGGGGTGATGTCATCTGTGAGATTTGTTTGCATGGAAGCAAAATCAGGGTTTAGATAATAAGCTACTTCATAGCTGATAAAACCAACAAGATATAAGCCTTGTTGTTGTAAGTCTGCTAATCTTGCAAATGCAGATTTTAGCATCTTAGGATCAGAGCATAGGACTTCACTATGTGGTTTGCTAAAATAGAAACTCTTGTCACGGCTGTCTAAAGTATTTTCAAGATAAGCAAATGAAGGTAGGTGATTATTAGGCATTGTTGATCTCTGTTTTTAAGCGAAAGCGGTCAATTTTACCGGTGATATTAAGTGGTAGTTGCGGGTATAAATAAAGCTGATCAATATGTTTATATGCAGCAAGAAAAGGCGTGAGAAAGGTATTAATTGCCTCTAAAGTAAGTGACTGATTGCCTTTGGTAGCAATGCAGGCACAAACAAGCTCACCCCAAATATCATCTTTCTTGCCAATAACTGCAACTTGCTCAATTTCAGGCATTTGATAAAGATAATGTTCAAGCTCTAAAGGGGCAATTTTAGATCCGCCCTTGACAATGATATCTTTAATGCGCCCAAGAAAGTATAGATGATGTGTATCATCAATGTAGCCATAGTCGCCTGTGGCTAACCATTGTCCTTGATGAGAGATCGGCTGCATCGGTGCTTTGATATATAGCTCGCCAATGTCCTTATTATTATCGTTAACAGGCTTAAGATGATCGTGTTCAATCGCTTCAATTTTTATCTTAATGTCATCAAAAATCTTGATCTTATTGTAAACGCTAGACGCTGTAAGATTTTGTGCATAACCATAAACTTCGGTCATCCCAAGACCATTAAGCAGTGACGCGTTAAAAGTCTTTTTGATTAAATGTATTAAAAACTCACTGGGCTGATCACCGGCAACACTTAAGTGTCTAAGCTTATGACTTATTGGCGTTTTTTGGGCTTTAAGTGCTAACTGGTAATACATCGTTGGTAAGAGTGCCAATGCCGTAATCTGATATTGATCAATCAATTTGAGTGAGGTCGTTGCGTCAAAGCTAGGTGCTAATACCATGCAATTGCCCAGAGCTATGTTTGGTAATAGCTGATAGGAAAAGGCGTAGGCATGGTTAAATGAAAGGTGCACAAGAGATATATCACCTTTGTTAAGACCATAATCAAATTGACGCGCATAGGCATAAGCTAGAATTTGCTGCGTGTAATGTCCATGAAAGTTATAATGCCCACCCGTGCCAGAGCTTATATGATAGGTAATGCCTTCGCTCTGGGCTTGAGATAAATCGCAGATTTCAGTGCCGGAAACTTTCTTTAAGCTTTGCAAATAATCTAAAGCATTATCGATAATAACAAGTTCAATTTGCTGAATTTGGCAATAATGATTAAGTGCGTCAGAGTACTGCTTTGGTTCTATCATTAACAAATCCGGCTTGGCTCTTTTAACAAGCTCAAGTAATTCATTGGCAATAAAGCGTGGGTTAACTGGTATGCAATTGACTCTTTGATACCAACTTGCGAAAAAAAGTCCAACAGAAAGCGGTGAGTTATTTATTGCAAACATGACTCTCGTTGTATTGTTTTCTGCTAACCAATGGGCAATGCTAAAAGTATAATCATGCATGTCTGCATAGCTAAATATTTGATCTTGATAGATAAACATTGGGGTATTATCTAAGCGTTTTAGATGCGCTAGAAAGTGATCAACGGTTTGAATGTCTAAAGGTGTTAGCATATTAGCTTCTTTATTTATGCATAAAGCGATAGGGTGGTATTTTAGGATAAAGGTCAGCTTAAAACAATTGAATCTTTAGTGCATGCTTTGCTATAAAAAGACAGTATGCTGATATAGAATGATGATATTGCAAAGTGAGCTAAAAGGATGATAAAGCGATGTCAAATTATTTAATCAAGTCACCAACGATTGTCAATGAGGGTAAAATTTTTGTCGCTGATGTCTTAGTCAAAGATGGTAGAATTGCCAAGATTGCCCAAGATATATCTGTCACTTCTGGTGTTAAAGTCATTGATGCTGAAGGATTGCATTTGTTACCCGGCATGATCGATGATCAGGTGCATTTTCGTGAACCTGGGTTGACATACAAAGCAGATATTGAGAGCGAATCAAAAGCGGCAGTTGCTGGAGGTATCACCTCTTATATGGAGATGCCAAATTGCAATCCAGCGACGGTGACAATTGAGCGACTTCATGCAAAAAAAGCGCTAGCTGCCACCAAATCGCATGCAAATTACGCTTTTTATTTGGGAGCAACGAATGATAATGTCGATGAGCTTAAACGTTTAAGTCCAGGTGACGCTTGTGGTGTTAAGATCTTTATGGGGGCATCAACTGGTAATATGTTGGTTGATAATGTTAAAACCTTAGAAAGCTTCTTTGCTAATTCACCGATTCTTATTGCGACACATTGTGAAGACACACCGATGATTGCGCAAAATGAAGTGGCATATCGTGCGCAATATGGTGAAGATGTGCCATTTGACTTACATCCTTTGATTAGAAGCAGAGAAGCTTGTATTAAATCATCTACTTTGGCAGTTGGTCTGGCTAAAAAGTTTAATACTAAGCTTAATGTGCTGCATATTACCACCAAAGATGAGTTGCAATTGTTTGCTGAGAATAAAAATATCCCGCTTGCAAATAAACGCATTACGGCTGAGGTTTGTGCGCATCATTTATTCTTTTCACGTAAGGACTATCATACACGAGGTGCTTTAATCAAATGTAATCCGGCAATCAAAGAAGAAGAAGATCGTTTGGCGTTGCTTGAAGCGGTTAATAATAATGTACTAGATGTTATTGCTACGGATCATGCACCCCATACTTGGGCTGAAAAGCATCAAAGTTATTTTAAGGCCCCATCAGGGTTGCCGTTGGTGCAGCATGCGTTATTGTCATTACTTGAACATTACCATCAAGGTGTTTTTTCCTTGGAGAAAGTCGTCCAAAAAACATCACATGCGCCAGCGATAATCTATCAGGTTGAAGAGCGCGGCTTTATCCGTGAAGGGTATTGGGCTGATTTGGTATTAGTGGATCTTAATGCGCAACAGCATATGAGTGATGTTGCGGCAAAATCCAAATGTGGTTGGTCACCGTTTAGTGGCTTGACTTTTTCATCAACCATTAATAAAACATTTATTAATGGTGTTTTGAAATATGACCATGGGCGTATTGTTGCAGATGACTTGGGTGTGAGCCTGGATTTTGCTAACTTTTAATGCGGTGATTAAGTTACTTGTGATTTGTGTTAATTGATTTGTGATCATTTGCTTTATTATTATTGGCAATCCAATAAAAACCGTAGTAAATCATGTTGTAGCCTCTTGGTTATTTTTGTTGATGACTATTAATTGTGTGATTTGAATTTGATTGTTTAAACTCTCTTTGAATGTGTTCTTGTGCTAACCAGTGCATCATATAAAAAATCATCGTTATCCTTATGTTGGTATTAAGTTGATATGTGGCTATTATCTAATCTTTTTAGAGGGAATGCAGTTTCAATAATGTAATTGTCTGTATTAAATTTGATACACTTTGTTTTTTAGTTGTTCCTTGAGCTTTGTAATGAAACCTAGAAGTTGATTTTTGCGCTAGCTATAAACATTGCAAAATAACGAGTGATAAGTATATTAGACATACTTTAGGATTAAGGTTGAATTAGGTTAGTGACAATGAATGACTATAATTTTTTTGATGTTGCCATTGAAGCATCAGCACTTAAGTTCGGTGAGTTTACGTTAAAATCGGGGCGTATTAGCCCCTATTTCTTTAATGCAGGATTGTTTAATCATGGCAAGACTTTGCACCAATTGGCAGAGTGTTATGCAGCTAAATTAATAGAAAGTAAGGTGCAATTTGATGTGTTATTTGGTCCTGCTTATAAGGGGATCTCTTTGGCAGCACTTGTTACCTCTATTTTATATAGCCGCTATGGTAAAGATGTTGGCTTTTGTTACAATCGCAAAGAGAAGAAAGATCATGGCGAGGGTGGCGTGCTTGTTGGTGCGGATATCAAGGACAAAAAAGTATTAATTATCGATGATGTGATTACTGCGGGCACGGCGATTAAAGAGGCTATTGAGGTTATTAAAAGTCATGGTGGAACTATTGAAGGAGTTTGCGTTGCGCTAGATCGTCAAGAAGTGGCACCTAATGAGGAAATATCAGCCGTTCAAATGGTCGAAAAAGCTTATCAATTCCCTGTTTATGCCATTGGTAATTTGAGTGATTTAATTGGCTACCTTAAAGTAAAAGGGCAAATTGAGCATGAATTAATTGAGCGCATGAAAGCCTATCAGCTAAAGTATTCGGTAGTGTGAGTTGACTAATCAAATGGTTCAGCTACCATTATAATGCCCCAAGAAATTTAAACAGTATCTTTTGAAATCAACTTCCGATATATTGTTGAAAGTGAAATGAATAGATACCCTCGGGTTTACCCGGGGGTATCTATGTGTCACAGTATGAATAGTGCTAGCTTGAGTAAATAAGATTTGCAAAGCTGGTAAAAATTTATTTTGTATGATTTGGTATTTTTCTTGTGTGTCGCAATTGCTGCATAATGATAACTGTACATTGATGCAGCATGTAAACATTGAAAACTAAAATTATGATGTCGAATATATGATAATTCTGGAGTTGCAACCTCGGGGGAGTGCGCGATACACTCATCGTTAAGTATTTGACGATGGATATATAAACTTAACATTTTAGGAGGATTAAGATGTTAAATAGTATAAAGCAACTTTCAATTATTGGAGGTATGCTACTTTCAGTCACTGCATATAGCGATGTAACCCTTTATGGTCCGGGTGGTCCGCATACGGCATTACTGGATGCAGCAAAAGCGTTTGAAGAAAAAAATGATGTTAAGGTGCATGTGAATTTTGGTCCTCAAGCAACGTGGCAGGCAAAAGCACAGGAAAATGCAGATATCCTATTTGGACCATCGCAGCAATCAGCATTGGCAATTGTTAATGATTTTAAAACGAACTTTAATGTTAAGGATATGCAATCACTATATTTGCATGATGCAATTATTTTGGTGCAAAAGGGCAATCCTAAGAAAATCACAAAGCTTGAAGATTTAATTAAACCAAATATTAAAATTGCAGTTATTGATGGTCAAGGAATGAGTAATACTTCAGGCACTGGTGTTTGGGAGGATATTGTTGGTAGAAAACAGGATGTGGCATTTTTCCAAGCATTTAGAAATAATATTGAGGTATTTGCCATTAATAGTGGTAGTGCATTTAAAGCATTTAAAAGCAAGGAAGTAGATGCTTGGATTACTTGGCGTGATTGGGCATTCTCCAATCCTGACGTAGGTGATATTGTTAATATTAATGATGATTATGTTATTACGCGTGATTTCAATGTTGCTATTAATCAAAATAACACCAATTCACAAGTCAACCAATTTGTAGATTACTTAAAGACGCCTGAGGCACAAGCAATTTTTGCAAATTATGGTTGGTATGTTGGTAAGTAATTTTATTCAAATATGCGACGTTGATTTTTTTAAATGACAACATTCATTTCAACGTGCTACCATGGGCGCAATCTGTATCAGAGGAAATTCCTTTTAAATAATGAGCATTATAACGATTAAATCTTTAATTACCGCTGTGCCTGATTTTCCAAAGCCGGGTATTTTGTTTCGCGATATCACGCCATTATTGGCAAATGCTGATGGCTTAACACAAACGGCAAGTCTCATGGCAGAACGGATCAAAGAAAAGGGCTTAAAACCCACAATTATCGCAGGACCTGAGAGTCGTGGGTTTATTTTTGGTGTAGCGTTAGCAAAGCATTTATCAATTGGCTTTGTGCCAATTCGTAAGCCTGGTAAGCTGCCGCGTGCGGTGCATACCTGTGAATACGAGTTAGAGTATGGTACCGATAGATTAGAAGTCCATCAAGATGCTTTTTCTAACGATGACCAAGTATTGTTGGTAGATGATTTATTAGCAACAGGTGGTACCGCGAGTGCTTGTGTTGAGTTGGTTAGAAAAGCTGGAGCCAATGTTCTGGGGTCATTATTTGTAATTGAGCTTAATGGACTCAATGGACGCGATAAAATGCCACAAGACATCTTTATTGACTCATTAGTTCAATATGACTGAAATTAATATTCATTTTAATATTTCACATTATCAAAGCACTCTACTTAAATGGTTTAGCCAAAATGGGCGTCATGACCTACCATGGCAGGGTGATTTTAACCCTTATCACGTGTGGTTATCTGAGATTATGTTACAACAAACACAAGTTAAAACCGTTATTCCATACTTTCTCAAGTTTATTGATAGATTTCCGCATATCAGTGATTTAGCGCAAGCAAATCAAGATGAGGTAATGCAGCATTGGGCAGGGCTTGGCTATTACGCACGCGCTAGAAACCTGCACAAAACAGCGCAAGTCATTTGTCAGAAATATAACGATGTGATACCTGATCGCATTGATGATTTATTAGCATTACCCGGCATTGGTCGATCAACCGCGCATGCAATCTTATCGATTGCATTTAAGCAAGTAACACCGATTATGGATGGTAATGTTAAACGTGTATTTGCACGTGTTTTTGCGATTGATGAAGTTTTATCAGGTGCTGCCAGTGAGAAAAAGCTATGGCAATTGGCGCATAAGCTTATGCCAAAAGACAAAACGCAAAATTACACACAAGCACAAATGGATTTGGGGGCGACAATCTGTACACGAACCAAGCCAAAGTGTGGGCTTTGTCCGTTACAGGGTATTTGTTTGAGTTTTGCCAATAATCAGGTGAAACAATATCCACGGAAAAAAGAAAAAAGGGCGAAGCCAGTTCAATCAGCGGTGTTTCATCTTTATCAATATCAAGATGAGCTGCTACTTATCAAAAAACCGAATAAAGGCATTTGGGGTGGGTTATACGCGTTGCCAGAGTCTGCGTTACATATTGGTGAATACAGTCATATGCTATGTGAAGAGCAAAAGCATATATTCACGCATTTTGAGCTTTATTATGATATTAAGGTCTATCAATTAACTCAGAAAGCAACGATTGATAATGCTTATTGGGTTAGCAAGGATAATATAAAGGAGTATGCATTGCCTGCACCATTGGCAAAGCATTTGATTTGCTAACAAGGGCTAAGACTCAATATTCACCCACAAGTGCTCACCGTCCCCTGAGCGTAAGTCGAAGGGTAATCACACTTCATAAAGGCTTCGACTTACGCTCAGCCAACGCTTACGCAATAAAAGTGGTCAGGAATGTGGTCATAGCCCCAACAAGTAATGCATATTAGAAAAAACGATGATTTTTAAACATCCCGTCAGCCTACGGCTGCCACCCCTCTTTGCAAGAGGGGTGCCAAGTTTACGAGGCGGGGTGTTGAAATAGAAAAAAGTGCATAATTGGATGAAATGTAACATTAGGCAGTTGCGTGCTGGCTAAGTACTTGGAAAATTTCTTTGGTCACTGTATCAACACTTTGATTGCCATCAACTTTAACATAAGTAGGCTTTTTAAGTTTGGTGCCCGCGGTATCAAAATGCTGGTAGTATTCAATCAATGGTGCAGTTTGCGCATGATAGACACTTAAGCGATTTTTAACCGTTTCTTCTTTATCATCTTCACGTTGAATCAACTCTTCACCGGTTTGATCGTCTTTGCCAGTAACTTTTGGTGGGTTATTATCAACGTGATAGGTGCGACCTGAAGCCTCGTGAATTCTGCGACCTGACATGCGTTTGATGATGATATTGTCATCTAAAGTGATCTCAATAATAAAATCGATATTAATGCCAAGCTTTTTAAAGGCGTTGGCTTGTCCTAATGTGCGCGGTACGCCATCAAGCATAAAGCCATTGTTGCAATCAGTCTGTGATAGGCGTTCTTTAACGATTTGCATAATAAAATCATCAGAAACAAGCTCGCCAGCATCTAATATTTTCTTTAGCTTCATGCCTGTTTCAGAACCTGATTTGATCGCTGCTCGCAGCATATCACCTGTGGAGATCTGTGGAATATTGAATTGTGTTTCAATGCGCTTTGCTTGCGTGCCTTTGCCAGCCCCTGGAGGGCCTAGAAGAATAATGTTCATGTGGTTTCCACTAAAAGTAAAAATAAAATGTGACTCTATGATAAAAAGAAATGGTTTAAAAGTCTTTTAAAAAATTGGTTAGGTTTGAATTTTCGTTCGTTTATCTATTCTTGCTTAGGATAGTTTATTTATTCTCTACATAAGCTTTGCCTTTGCTTGTTGTTTATCTAAAAAGCATGTATTATACGGCGTTGCTAAACTGTCACGATATTTTTTACGGTTAAATGTACAAAATATCACATGGGAAGTTTAACAAAAAAAATAAATCTTAGGAGAAAACACTATGTTAAGCACCGAGCAAAAACAATCGATCGTTTCTGAATATCAACGTTCAGAAGGCGATACAGGCTCACCAGAAGTACAAGTTGCACTATTGACAGCTCGCATTACCGGGCTGCAAGGGCATTTTGAATCACACAAACAAGACTTCCACTCAAGACGTGGTTTGTTGCGTTTAGTAAGTCAACGTCGTAAACTTCTTGACTATTTGAAGAGCAAAGATATCGAGCGCTATCGCGCATTGATCGAGCGTTTAGGTTTACGTAGATAAGATCAAAGATACGACACACCGCAAAACAACGATAATAAGGTACACACGTGAAAATATTTAAAGAAGTCTTTCAGTTAGGACAACATCAAGTAACATTGGAAACAGGATCAATGGCGCGTCAAGCGGCAGGTTCGGTTTTAGTTACTATGGGCGATACCGTTGTATTGGTAACAACCGCAGCGCAAAAAGAGGCTAAAGAAGGTATAGATTTCTTCCCATTGACAGTCAACTACCAAGAAAAAGCATACGCAGCAGGTAAGATTCCAGGCGGATTCCCGCGTCGTGAGGGGCGACCAAGTGAAAACGAGACCTTAACAGCTCGTTTGATTGACCGTCCACTGCGTCCATTGTTTCCTGAAGGCTTTTATAATGAAGTTCAAGTTGTGGCAACCGTGTTATCATATGATCCTGAGGTGCCGCCGGATATTCCAGCGCTGATCGGTGCTTCGGCTTCGTTGGTATTATCTGGGGTACCATTTGAGGGTCCTGTTGCTGGTGTGCGTGTCGGCTTTATTGATGGGCAATATGTTTTAAACCCATCATTTGCCAAACTAGATATTTCAGAGTTGGATTTAGTCGTTGCCGGTACGAAAGACGCCGTGTTGATGGTTGAATCAGAAGCAAAAAGCTTGCCAGAAGATGTCATGCTTGGCGCTGTTTTATATGGTCACAAAGAAATGCAAGTGATCATTGAAGCGATTAATCACTTAGCGAAATATGCTGCCAAGCCGCGCTGGGATTTTGTACCAAAAGCGGAAAACAAAGCATTAAAAGAGCAGATTAAGTCACGTTTTTATAGTGAGATTAAAGCAGTTTATCAAGAAACTGAGAAACAAAAGCGTGTTGAGGCAATCAACCGTTTACGCAAAATAGTGGTTGAGGCTATTGTTGCTGATGAAACGGAATTAGAAGAAGTTTCTGTGGAAGAGATTAAAACAATTTTCCACGACATTGAAAAAGAAGTCGTTCGTAAAAATATTTTAAGTGGCTTGCCACGTATTGATGGTCGCGATACACGTACAGTACGCCCAATTAATGTACGCACAGGTGTACTACCTAAAGCACATGGCTCAGCGTTGTTCACGCGTGGTGAAACACAAGCTTTAGTGGTGACAACTTTAGGTAATGATCGCGATGCACAGTTGGTTGAAACTTTAGGTGGCGATAAGAAGAACCGCTACATGTTACATTATAATTTCCCGCCATACTCAGTTGGTGAAACGGGTATGATTGGCACACCTAAGCGTCGTGAGATTGGTCATGCTAATTTGGCGAAACGTGCGACACAAGCAGTATTCCCAAATGAAGATGCCTATCCTTATGTTATCCGTGTGGTATCTGAAATTACGGAATCAAATGGTTCAAGTTCGATGGCAACCGTTTGTGGTTCATCACTATCAATGATGGATGCCGGCGTGCCGTTAGCTGCTCCTGTTGCAGGTATTGCAATGGGGCTTATTAAAGATGGTGATAAATATGCGGTGTTGTCAGATATCTTAGGTGATGAGGATCACTTGGGTGATATGGACTTTAAAGTAGCGGGTACGCGCTATGGTGTGACGGCTTTGCAGATGGATATCAAGATCAAAGGTATCACACGTGAAATCATGCATGCAGCGCTTGAGCAAGCTAAAGAAGGGCGTTTGCATATTTTAGGCATTATGAATGAAGTGATTTCTGAATATAAAACAGAAACCTCTGATAATGCGCCACAAGTAGAAGTCATTACAATTGATCCAAGTAAAATTCGTGATGTGATCGGCAAAGGTGGGGCGACGGTTAAAGGCATTACTGAGAAAACGGGTGCCTCCATTGACACTTCAGATAATGGTGATGTCAAAATTTTTGCAAAGAGTCGTAATGCATTGAATGCTGCGATTGAAGAAGTGTTAGCTTTAACAGCCAGTGCGGAAGTAGGTCAAACCTATAGTGGTAAAGTCGTTAAAGTCTTAGATTTTGGCGCGTTTATTAATATTCTGCCAGGTAAAGATGGCTTATTGCCATTTGCTGAGCTTGAAAGTATTGGCGTTAATCCAAATACGATGGCAGAAGGCAAAAGCATGAATGTTATGGTGCAGAATATTGATCGCATGGGCAAAATCAAACTTGTACCAGTTCAATAGCTAGTAATAATAGAAAATGAGTTGCATTTCCCATTATCTCCTACTGTGGGGTAGCTTGCGTAGTGTCAGCTGAATGGTGAGGGATGATTGAAATTTAACTTGCATTCCCCCTATTACCTCTCCCCTTGCGGGAGAGGTCGTGCAGCTTAGACTGTACGGGTGAGGGGGTAATTTAAACGCAACTGAATTTTTAATAACAAGTAAAATAAGGGAGCAAAAGAAAGCAAAATGAGCGTCCAACAGGCACAACCGCTTAATTTCACTGATGCAGCTGCTTTGAAAGTAAAAGAGCTGATTTCAGAAGAAGACAACAAAGATTTGAAGCTACGCGTATATATCACCGGTGGTGGTTGCTCTGGTTTTCAATATGGCTTTACCTTTGATGAAGAACAAAAAGAAGATGATATGATCTTTGAAAATCATGGTGTTTATTTGTTGGTAGATGCGATGAGCTTCCAGTATCTTATTGGTGCTGATATCGATTATAAAGAAGATGTCGAAGGTGCTCACTTTATTATTCGTAACCCAAATGCTAAAACCACCTGTGGTTGTGGCTCTTCTTTTTCTGTTTAAATTTCTTTGCCTTAATATTCTTCAATAAACAAGTTGCACCATTTGTCACCTCTCCCCTTGCGGGAGAGGTCGTGTAGCTTGGGCTGCACGGGTGAGGGGTGATTTTATAGCTATTTTAATGTAGGGGCGTATGCAATACGCCCCCTACGCTTAATGCGTATGTATAACACCGGACGTATGCAGTACGCCCCTACGATTAATGGGTATGTATAACACCGAGCTTATGCAATACGCCCCTACGGTTATGGCAGCGGATTGTTGGTAATGCGTTGCAATCATTTATTCAATAATGGAGTTTAATAAGTGGCTGATATTTGTATTAGATTGCTTACATCTGTCGATTGGCAAATTTGGAAAACAATACGCTTACAAGCGCTAAAAGATTCCCCTCAGAGCTTTGGTTCATCTTATGAGGAGACCTTGCTTTGTAATGATCAATATTTCAAAGAGATGCTTGAGGAAAATGATATTTTTGCAGCTTTTGATGGTAATGAGATTATTGGTTGCGTTGGCTTTTTGCCTTTGAAAAGCGCTAGAACTGCGCATCGCGGGATGATTTGGGGCATGTATACGTCCTTAGCTGCTCGTGGTAAGGGCGTTGCTAAGCAATTGATGCATCAAGTCATCAAGCATGCCGCTGATTATGTAACGCAACTACATTTACATTGCGTGACTGGAAATGCTGCGGCATTGGCGTTATATCAGCAGCTTGGTTTTGAAACTTATGGTACAGAACCAAAATCAATAAAAGTGCACAATCAGTTCTATGATCAATATTGGTACTGATCATAAACCATTTTACAGTATTTCTTCCTTTGCCTTTTATGTAATTTTAATAAGTTGAATTTTGAGAATAGTCATAGCTATTACCTGCAATTCAGCTTATTAAAGTTTTCACAAAATGCGTTGAAATTAAACACCGCAAAATGATTTACGAGCGGTACAATGATGTTAGAATTAGCATAAGTTTATCGTGTTGACTTAAGGAACTATATGAAAGTCGCCTTTATTATTGACCCATTACATACCTTTAATATCAAAAAAGATACCGCTTATATGATGATGTTATCAGTTGCTAAGAAAGACTGGCAGCAGTACGTCTTTGAGCTTGAGGATATTTTTGTTGAAGAGGGTGTTGCATATGGTGAGGGTTATGAGCTAACACTCACTGCAAGTAAAGAGCATAACAAATGGTATCATCTAAACCCAATGGATAAAGTGAAGCTAGGTGATTTCGATGCGATCTTTATGCGTAAAGATCCACCGTTTAATATGGAATTTGTCTATGCAACGTATATTTTGGAAGTGGCTGAAAAGCAGGGTGCATTAATTATTAATAAGCCGCAAACCTTAAGGGATGCCAATGAGAAATTTTCAATTACGCGTTATCCTGATTTAGCACCAAAAACAATGGTGAGTCGTTCATTTAAACATATTAAGCGTTTTATTGATAATTATCAGGATGTAGTGGTTAAACCGCTTGATGGCATGGGTGGCGAGTCAATATTCCGTATCCAACCAAATGATCCCAATAAAAATGTCATTCTAGAGACAATCACAAAATATGAATCACAATTTATTATGGTGCAGCAATATCAACCCGCGATTAAAGATGGTGACAAACGTATCTTAATCGTAGATGGTGAGCCATTGGAGTATTTGGTGGCACGCATTCCAAGTGGTGATGATAGTCGTGGCAATTTAGCGCGCGGCGCATCAACGGTGGTAAGAAAGCTTACGGCTGAAGAGTATGAGATAGCCAGTATTGTTGGCAGGGATCTTAAACAAAGTGGCGTACTGTTTGCCGGTATTGATGTTATTGGTGATTGTTTGACTGAGATTAATATAACCAGTCCTACGATGACACAACAAATTTTTAATGAAAGTGGTGTCAATGCAACAGATATACTGATGGATGTTGTTGAAGATCGAGTGATCAATCGAAAGTAAATAACTGAAATTTTACACTTTAGGAAAACTATGATTTTATGAACACCCCGTCAGCCTACGGCTGCCACCCCTCTTGCAAAGCATAGGTTTATAGGGATCTTTGGGTAAGTGGGTTTTAAAATGGTTGAGTTAAAGATAAGATGAATAAAATCACAAGGAAATAAGGTAAGTAAATGAGTTGGGTGTTGGAAGAGTTATCGGGGAT
>NZ_QLIQ01000018.1 GCF_003428165.1 Cysteiniphilum litorale
CTTTAAACTCTGACGAGTAACTTGCTCTTTTTGTGCTCACAAATACGCCCTCTATTCATTTTACTTTCAACAATATATCGGAAATGAATTTCAAAAGATACTGTTTAAATTTCTTGGGGTATTATACTACATCCCAAGTTTAAGAGGTATTATGTTGTTAGATACGCTAATATGATATGCGTATGAATGACCTCATTGGAGACTAGGATGTTAAAGAGAGTTTTTTGGAGTTTGATTGCGGCCCTTGTGATTGTCATTGCGATTATTGCCTTAATTAAGCGCCAGGCAGAGGCTAGGGTCGATGATCCTCAAGCAAAGCACTTTGAGAATGTTGTCGTCTTTGGCGATAGCTTAAGTGATAGTGCCTACCATGGACAAGGTGTAGGCAATAACTATTGGGTTAAGCCCAGTGGTGTTACCGATAAAATTGGCGCACCGATTACCAGTGAATTAAGTGTAAATGACTCAGCACGCAAGACGTGGCTTAATTATATCTTAGCTAAGATGTCAACGAGCGCGGGGCAAAATTTTTATAACATCAAAGACTTAAAGTCTAATATGGCTTTTGATCACAATGTATCCTTTGCAACAGCTTCGGCTGAGACAGGTGATTATTATCTAACGGATACGACATGGGCACGTGATACAAATGAACAGTGCTCGCATGGTGTCGGCGATTACGGTGCTTATAACTGTGTGCCTGGGGTGTTAAAACAGCTGCAGTTATATCTTGCTAATGTCAATAATAAACCAAATCCCAAAACACTTTTTATTTTATGGGCGGGAGGCAATGATTTTTATCAAAATATCGTGCGTATTGCCTCAAACAATGGGCAGGCGATTGCGCATCCGATTGATAATATCGTTAAAGCGGTAAAAATATTGATGCAACATGGCGTGCCTGTAGCAAATATCTACGTGCTTAATCTGCCTAATTTTTCAATGGTGCCGGCATTGACCAATTTAGTCGATGAACACATTCATAGCTATATTATGCGTCAAAGTGTGCTAGCAGTAATTTCATCCATTTCGCAAATGTATAATTTAAGTTTGCAAACTAATCTTGTGCTTCAGACCTTAAGTGAATTCCCAGCCAATCATGTCTTTGCAATCGATCGACTATTTTTAGATGTCTATTTTAATAAAGCCAATGTTTTGGCAAATATTGGCATTACAAAACCTGTTGATTTAACCTGTGCTAAGGCAGAAGATTTACCGTATTGTAATGGCTACCTATTCTATAATGGTATGCACCCTACAACGATGGTTCATCGCTATTTAGCAAGTCAGCTGCTTCACTATATTCAGATGACCTAAAGCGCTCGAAGTCTTCACGCACTTCGGGTAACACGCGTTGAGTGCGCTGAGTTTCGGTGTTGATAAAAACCCAATTGGTTTCGGCTTTGGCAACGATTTCGCCGAGTTGATTGATAAATTCATATTTGCGTAGCGCAGTTGAGCGCTTTATTTCATCAACCCATGTTCTCGCCTCAATGACCTCATTTAAGAAAACCTGCTTGATATAGTCAATAAAGTGGGTTTTAGCAACCCATGTACAGTGGTTTTGATGATAACGCTTGGTATCCCAACCGCAAGCGTCCGAGTGCATCACGGCAATATCCTGCATCCATTTGATATAGACGATATTGCTAACATGTTTGTTAGCGTCGATATGCTCGGGCATCACATTAAAATATGTTTTGAATATTTGCATAAGTTATTCCTTAAAATGCAAAACGCCAATTACTAAACAGTTTACTGATTATCATTGCTTGTTTGTTGAGTAATTTCCTCTTTATCCACTTGGCGCAAAATACTACCAGAGATACCAGCGGCTTCAACTTTGTGTTTGATCACATCGCCATCACGTTGGCTATAGACAGGTCCCACATCCAGGCGGTACCAGTCTCCCACTTTTTTAATGTTTGGTTTAAGTCCTGCCAAAATAAGCTTGGCGCGTGTGGCATTGGCATCACTTTGATTGCGATATGAGCCAACTTGCAACATATAAGTATAGCGATATTGCTTTAGCTTCTCAGGATTAGCATCGACTTGTACGGTCTTATTGGTGAGTGTGTTATAAAACGTGAAAGTTAAAGGCTGATCGTCATCTTTCTTGTTATCCGTTTTTCTATCTTTCGTTTTCTTACTGTTTGTTGCAGCTGTTTCTTTCCTGCCATCTTCATTAGCAGGTGCTGCTGCCACTACATTGCTATCTGACGTCTGTTTAGCGACTTGAGTTGGCTTACTGTCTGTGGTGGTATTATTTTGCGTTTGATTGTTTTGCTCTTTCGCGTCACTCACATTAACAACTGGCTTGGGAGAGACATGTACCGTTTGTGTGGTGGTTGTCGCTGTGCTGTCTTTTGATTTGTTACTACCATAAAAGCTCACAATAAAAGCAATGATTAATACCAATAACAAAAGGGCAAGAATGATTTTTCTTATGGCTAATGAGGACTGCTGACGAGGCTTATTATCTGCTTTGTTTTTATCGTTTTTAGCAGTGGTTATTGAGTTGTTTTTAGCAAAATCACGCATTGTAAAGAAACTTGCCTTTTATTTGTCAATTATTTTTAAGATATGCCAGCGATTTTAATAAGATATTGCAAAAGTATAAAGCATGTTTGTGCACTTTATCTTATTAACTGGTTGCGTTTATAGCGTTTTACGCTAGAGTGATGCAAAAAGGTATTTAATGATATCAAGTGATGGAAGTACAAAAAAAGTATGTAAATATTCAACTGTTAGATGGTAACGGTGGCGCTAAAGAAATCACTGAAAAAGATATATCCCGAGCAATGGCGTTACCTTCTGGCATTATCTGGTTGCATTTGGATTTAACACAAGCGGCTGATTTTTTAAATGAATATCAGATTATCCCTGAGAAAATCATCGATATGCTATGCGCGCAGGAAACCAGACCGCGTATTTTGGTACTTGATAATGGTATGTTGGCAACCTTTCGTGCGATTAATCTTAACAAGGGACAAAAGCCTGAAGATATGACATCGATCCGTATGTGGTTAACTGAGCGTTTGATTATTACCGTTAAGCGTCGAAATCTGCACTCGATTGCTGAGATTAACAGTATGTTACGCTTAAATGCCGGACCTTGTGCGACAAGCGAATTTTTGAATATTTTATTGATGCATATTACCGAACATACTGATCAGTTGGTTGATGGCTATGATGGTAAGCTTGATGATATTGAGCTTGCGATTAAGAAAGATCGATCAATTGTATTGTCAGACAGAGTCAATGCGATTTGTAAAAAGATCATTAAAATCAGGCGTTATATCCTGCCGCAACGCGAAGCGATATTGGCGATTTCAGCAAATAAACTGTCTTGGCTAAGTGATGAAGATGTCTTTGAGCTAAAACAAGTGCTTGATGCAAATATGCGTTTATTGGAAGATCTGGATGCGATGAAGGATAGAAGTTTAATTATCCAAAATGAAATTCATGCTTATGAGCAAACACAGATGAATCAACGCATGTATATCTTATCGATGATCAGTGTGGTGTTTATCCCGCTTGGATTTATCACTGGCCTTTTGGGGATTAACGTTGCCGGCATTCCAGGTGCTGAGTCTCATTATGGTTTTATTATCGTTTGTGCAATCCTTGCATTGATTATGGTGGGCTATATTGCCATTATGCGTAAGATTCGTTGGATTTGATTTTTTCTGTATCACTAGACCACGAGCATCAAACCTTGTTAAAATGCGCCGAAGTTTAATCAATAGAGTCATTTCAGATGTCAATTATTAAAGTAGAAGATTTCATTCAAAGTGTTGCTGATGGATTGCAATTTATTTCTTATTATCATCCTAAAGATTTTGTGCAAGCGATGTATCGTGCTTATGAGCATGAAGCATCAAAGCCAGCAAAAGATGCAATTGGGCAGATTTTGATAAACTCGCGCATGGCTGCTTATGGTCATCGCCCAATTTGTCAGGATACCGGTATGGTTTGTGCCTTTCTTAAAGTTGGGATGGAGGCAAAGCTTGACCGCACTGATCGCACGATTACTGAACTTGTCAATGAAGGCGTGCGTCGCGCCTATTTAAATGCCGATAATCCGCTTCGAGCATCGATGGTTAATCCGCCACATGGCGCGCGTAAAAATACCAAAGACAATACGCCTGCGATTGTACATATTGATATGGTGGCAGGATCTACTATCGAGATTGAGTTAGCAGCTAAAGGCGGTGGCTCTGAATTTAAATCAAAATTTAAAGTCTTAAATCCAAGTGATAGTATCGTTGATTGGGTGCTTGAGATGTTGCCAACAATGGGGGCGGGTTGGTGTCCACCAGGCATTATTGGTATCGGCATTGGTGGTACGGCGGAAAAAGCAATGTTACTAGCTAAAGAATCATTAGGTGAAGAGATTGATATGCATGAGATTCTTGAGCGTGGTGCGCAAACGGAACTTGAGAAATTGCGTGTCGAGCTCTATCACAAAATCAATGATCTAGGCATTGGCGCACAAGGCTTGGGTGGTTTGACAACAGTTCTTGATGTCAAAATCCATGAGTATCCAACGCATGCGGCATGTAAACCTGTAGCACTTATTCCAAATTGTGCTGCAACACGCCATGTTCATTTCACTCTAGATGGTTCAGGTGTTGCCAAATTGCCAGTACCAAAATTAGAAGATTGGCCTGAAATTACTGAAACGGATAAATCACAAGTGCGTCGCGTAGATTTAAATACCTTAACGCAAGCTGATATTGAAAACCTAAACCCAGGTGAGACGCTTTTATTAAATGGTAAGTTATTAACGGGGCGTGATGCAGCACATAAGCGCATTATGGATATGGTCAAAAATGGTGAACCATTACCAGTGGATCTAAAGGGTAAGTTCATCTATTACGTAGGTCCTGTTGATCCCGTGGGTGATGAAGTGGTAGGACCTGCGGGTCCCACAACAGCAACACGGATGGATAAGTTTACCGATTTTATGTTAAGTGAAGTGGGGATTGCCGGCATGGTGGGTAAAGCCGAGCGTGGTCAGGCAACGATTGATTCAATCAAAAAGCATAAAGCGGTTTACTTGATGGCCGTTGGTGGAGCTGCTTATCTTATCTCTAAATCGATTCGTAAGGCTAAAGTGGTTGGATTTGAGGATCTGGGAATGGAAGCTATTTATGAGTTTGAAGTGGAAGATATGCCAGTAACGGTTGCCGTTGATAGTCAAGGGACTTCAGTTCATCAAACGGGCCCTAAAGAATGGAAAGTGAAAATTGCTGAGATGAAAGTATAGTCACCTATCAGCACTATTTCTCGTTCCCTGAGCGAAGTCGAAGGGGGCATGCTGATAAAGATGGCTTCGACTAGCGCTCAGCCAACGGAAAAGGAAAAATAGTAAAAAATAGCGAAAATAGCGAAAATAGCGAAAATAGCGAAAATAGCGAAAAATAGCAAATAGGGTAGTCACTACCCTATGCACAAGCTGTGGATTTATGGATATTGGGTTGAGTGAAAATGATCCAATATGAGGCTCTAATATGCGATTATTACGGATGCTTTTATGCTGTGTGCTTTCATTATTTATTCAGTTAAATCAAGCAAATGCCTTAATACAGGGCTTTGATTTTGGTGATTGGGTCGATAGTAATGCGGATAAAGCGCTGCAGCTTACAGCAGATGATGTTTATCAGATCACACAAGCTGCGTTGGCATATCATTTTCAACAGCAGAGTCAGAAAAATCAGAATAATCCGCAGATAATTCGCTTATATGGCAATTTTGGTTTATTCAGCCAAAACACTGATTACACGAGCTGTCATAATAATTTTGATGGTGAGAGCAAGAATCCAAATGATCGTTGGTGTGCATTTACCAAGGCATTATCAGCTTATCCTTATGCGCATGTTGTACTAACAATAGATGCAGGACAGCTCAAGTTATTTACCAACCAAAATGGTCAACAAGCCTTATTTAAATTTATGTTGGCATTACAAAACTCACTGCCTCAAGGACTCAACAGTGTTGATGATATTGTGCTATTGCAAGAACCAGGGATTTCGCCAGAGAGTTACGATCATATTAGTAAGCGTATTCAGATATTTGTAGATTCGATGAATACGTTTTATCAAGAAAATCCAGCGCTAACGCGTGTGCCATTTAGTGTTGACATTGATGTTGGCGATCAAAGTAAGCTTACGTATTTACTTAAGTTAAGAAAAGGCGCGATTTATGGGCTGATAGGTAGCGTGATGAATGGTGATCAAAGTCAAAATCAAGACTATATTCAAGCACTTTTACAAAGTTTTAAAGCTATTTACACATATGATCTGGCGCATCAATTAAAGGCAGTTGTCTGGCTGAATATTTATCCGTTTTACTATAGCGGTGTATTGGATGACAGTGCTGTTATTAATGCACGAAATTTAGCAACAACCTTTAGTGACAGCATAACAACTTTCAAAAGTTATTTGTTGGGTCATGACGTACTTACTCAAAGCCAATTATCACACTTGCACTGGGGCATTGGTGAAACAGGCTGGGCGCATAGTTCAAAAACTGCTTGGGAAGATAAAAATGGCAAGCTGTTAGGCTATGCTAAGCGCTACTTTGGTGCGCTATCACCTGTTCTATCAGATTATTTGCCACAACAGACGTATGCGCTTTTATGGTTTGAAATAGGCGATGAAACCGGAAAAACAGGGTGTGATAGTGTTTATTGGCAAAATGGTAAAGCCTTTGCAGTAGATGATGGTCAATTACATATGGGTGTTGTTGGTCAAAATGGAATCCCTCTTTATGGCAGTATCAGTGGTGTTGATCATGATCCTTGCGATTTATGGGGGTGTTATCAAGTGTAAAAATAACCCAACAGGAGGCTTTGGTATGCAAGGAAATAGTAAAATAAAATATGCAATGATATGTGGGCTTGCGAGTTTAAGTGGTATGGGGTTTGCCAGTAGCGAGACAGTTTTAGGTAATAATCCTAATATCATGTATTTAGGGCGCAGTAATCACGAGCTTATTAATGATAGAGTTGCGATGAACTGGTCAGGAAGCACGGTATCTTTTAATATTAAAGCGCTTAAGCATGACGCCAATATGATGATAAAGCTTGCTAAAGTTACTCCAAGCAATAGCAATGAAACATGGTTTAATATCTATGTTGATAATAAGCTAGCGAACGTTGCACGCACCTCAATAGTAGAAGCACCTGCCAGTGCTATTAAACTTGATAATACATTAACGACGGATGTGGATGTTGATTTAAGTCTAGATCCAACACTAGATTTATCCAAAACGCATAATATCAAGTTGGTGCAATTAAATGAGGCAGATGCAAGGCAGGCGCCATTTTTCTACTCACCGTTTTATGTGCAATCGATGACATTAAATAACATCGAATTAGTTGAGAAATATAGTGATTTAAAGAAAATTGTATTTTATGGTGACTCAATCACTGCAGGATTACAAGATGGTAATAATGATGGTGGTGCAAGTGACAATATTGGCTATGCTAATATTGCGATTTCTTATGCCTTTCAAAGCATTGAACAATTAAATGCACAAGGTTGGAATGTTGATCCAAGCTTTATTGTGCTATCAGGAATATCGTTAACACCGGGCTCATATTGGGGGAGCTCGACCATGTTCACATACTATGACAGCAGTAGCTATAACAAGGATCAACACAATCAGCCAATAATGAGTGAAAACGCGGATATTGTTGTGATTAATCTTGGCACCAATGACACCTTTGTTGCCAGTCAAGGCACATATCAGCAAGCGTTGCAGACATTTGTTGATAAAGTGCAAGCATTAAATCCACATGCCAAAATTGTGTTGGACTTATGGGGTTTTCGTCCTGATTATGTGCCAATGTATCAGCAGTATTGGCAAGCAGAGGAAAATATTGCAGGTAAGGCGTGTGCTACACCACAAAATCTATACTTTAATGGCAATACAGTAAGCTGCTTTGTTGATACGCGCCTGCCAAGTGATAGCTCAGGTAGTGGGCATCCAACCAAAGCTTATGCTGATCAACATGCACAAGCCTTAGCAACTTATCTAAACAATATTCTAAAAGCTGAAAAGCCTGTGGATGTATCCCTTAAATACAGCTGTCCTCAATCTTTGCACATTGGCGCTTATATTCTTGATCACAACAATAAGCCATATACGGGGTGGGGTGCCTATCTTGGTGAGCTTGGTGTCAGTAAAAACGCGTTATCTTGTAGTGCTACAGCAAAAGAAGGTGTTAAAGCATGTATTGCTAGTGACCCGACTTATCCCAAACTAGTGTGCTATGACCAGATTCACGATGCCTATTATCAGGCGGCAGGCTATTTAAACCAAAGTTGTAGCGCTGATCAAAATGGCTTAACAGGTGATAACTGTATACTAAACTACGCTCAATGACGGTTAGTTATACACTCTGAAATTAAGTTGATGTAATAACATTGTAGTAATGTGCACAGCTCATGCTTGGAGTGTAAATTAAGCTTGAGTTTGATGGCATCAATCACTTTTTCAACTGTGCGTTCAGAGCGACATAAATGCGTCGCAATGCGCTTACTTTCCCAAGAAAACACTAAATATTTCAGATATTGCCCTTGTGTGGGTGTTAGATCGTGCATTGTGATAAAGTCGTGGAAAAGATCATCCTGTCCATGCTCTGTGATTTTACTTCGGGTATCATAGCTTGGGAAGTTGGGTGTCAGCTGTGGCGAATAAAAGTTGTAAAATGCGATAACCATTTGCAGAAACGTTGCAAACCATGCACCGGTAATAAAGTCCTTATTACTTGGATTGGCAATTTGAAAGCAAAAAGCATCTTTATAGAAATCAAGATCATGTTCAATAACAACAGGTGTTGATAACTCGTTTGGTGAGGTCAGTTGAATAAATGCCTTCTGGTAAAAGGGGTTCATTAATTCAACTCGGTCATAGAATGGATTGATAAGGTTGCGATCGAGCATATGATCGTCAATATGTAGATTTTGACGATAAAACTTTAGCGCTAACATCGGCTCTAATGTGACGATATTACGCTTTAAATCATTATGCGTGCGAATAAATGTGAAGTTTAGGAGCTGTTCATTAGGCAGTGCTAAATGAAACATGCGTTTAATCGGTTGGCTATATTTAATCGAAAGCTGACCGATTTCTTTAAATGTTTTTGCCTCAGTAATCCATCTTTCAAAATTTTTAATCAGGGGCGTATTCCGACTGGCGCTCAACAAAGTCATTTTGTCATCTAATCACAGCGGTTAATAGCAATGGTATTGATCATACCTTTGATTGATCGGTTTATAAATAAGTTCAGTCTGATAAATGGTAATTTAATAGAAAAACGAGGGTGGCTTGCCATGTGTGAATTTCTTAAAGGTGCTAATAAAGGCGCTATCACTATCATAACCTAATGCTCGGGCAACGGCGGATGTGCTTTGATGTTGTGGTAAAAGCACCAAAGCATAGAGCATTTTGTATTGCTGTAGCCAATAAGAGAATGGCAGCCCCGTTTCTTTCTTGAAAATACGTGATAAATGGCGAGCACTCAGATGTGCTTTTTGAGCAATGACTTCAATGGATACTGGTTGTGATAGCTGATGATCAATATAGGTAATTAAATCACGCAGCAAAGGATGTGTTGGAAAGCTTAAAGCGTAGTTAGGCTCGGATTTATCATCATGCATTGCTTGTAATAATGCTTGGGTAAAAACAGCTGGTACCTGTTGATCTTGCTGATGGATTTTAAGTATCAATTGCTTGATCAGCTCATCTGGTTTAAAAATAATGACAGAAGTTGGTAATAGCGGCAGACCTTGATCAAAGTACAGCATGATGCCATCAATATCCTGTCCGCACTCAATGCCGTGGGTGATCTTTGGTGGGATATACATCGCAAAGCCCGCGGGCACAATATAGACTTTATGCGCGACGATCACCTTTAGCACGCCTTTTTGTATATAGCTTAATTGTGCTTCATCATGCTCATGCAATTTAGCCGTTGGGAAGTGGCTAATATCAATGCTTAGAAGGTGTGCGAGATTTTTGTCAGTCTGATCACTCATCGCTTGGTCTTTAACTTATTAAGCTTTAGCAAAGATAATCAATAATAAACCAATAAAGTAGAAGATAAACATACACAATAAAAGCTTATTAGCTGATTGAGGTGCCTGTTTGAACTCACGCCAAATAAACACACCCCAAAGAGCGGCAATCATCGTTGCCCCTTGACCAAGACCATAAGAGATAGCGGGTCCTGCGGTACCCGCAGCAATAAAGTTTAAGCCTGTACCCAAGCCCCAAATAGCACCTCCTAAGATACCAAAGATATGTGCTCTAAAGCTTCCTTTAAAATAACCAGAACCTTTGATTGGTTCGCCAATAAATGGTTTCTTCATCATCCATGTGTTGATGATGAAGTTTGATAAAAACAGGCCAATCGCAAAAATAACCGCGGCACTGTAAGGTGTCAATTTCCCTGCTTCAGGCGTGTGGAAATTGGTAATCATCGATGCCGCAACGAAATAGTAAAATGTACCCATCAATGCGCCAGAGATCAGCGCAATAATAAGTCCTTTTTTAAATGCTGATTGTGTTAAGTGCGCTTTGAGTGTCTTATATGCCTTGGCGTCAAGGATAATGGCAATAGCGACACAAATGACACCAATGGCTAAAACTAAGGCATTACCCAACGGGTTGGCAATATAATTAAGAATCACGCCAAGCACTAAGGCAAGGCCAATAGCAACAGGGAAGGCCACTGCCATGCCCGCAATATCAATGGCAGCAACGAGTAAAATATTGGCAAGGTTAAAGACAATACCACCAATAAGCGCAAGTAGAATCATACCAGTATTTGCTTGTGCCAGATCTGTAAAAAATCCACGTCCAATGTCGCCAGTATTACCCAAAGTGATGGCAAGAATAAAGCTAATTAAGAGCACGCCAATGGCATAATCCCAATAAAAATATTGAAATGCCCATTTTTTGCCTGTTGCTTTTTGAAGATTTGCCCAAGATCCCCAGCAGAGCATTGTGATAATACAAAATAAAATCGCAAGTCCATAAGATTGCGCGAAAAACATAAGAAAACTCCTGTCAAATGATTGCTAAAACGCGCCAATGGTAGAGAAAACTAAATTAAAAAGATAGTGTTCTGTAAATTAAATACTGAAATGCTTGCACTTAGCAGCAAAAAAAGGTGTAGTAACTGCGTTTGGTAAAGCACGGCGTTTTTGCTTTATGGGCGATATAATATATAACTATGTTAAGGAGGATTTAGATGTATCAAGTGGAATTAGATATGCCAAAAGGATCAAATAGAAAAGCTGAAGAAGCAGAAAAAGCCGAAGAAATGATGTATCAGATTGCGTTTATTGGTGACTTAAAACCTATATTTGCCAAGTCTTTTGAAACACTCAAGCGTGATCCAAATATGAAATCAGGGGACAATTATCGTCATCGTGCGTTTGCGGTGGGTGATATTTTGCGGGGTGAGATTAGTGTGAGTCCGCATAGTGAAGTGTTTCACCAGTCAAAGAAGCTTAATAAATATCAAGGCGGGATTGACCGAAGTTTCCCATTAATCGAGATGGATATTGCCAAGAAAGTGGCTAGCAACATTATCATGGCGCACATCTATCCTAGGCTGCCAGCATGTGACTATCATTTTGGTATTCATCAGATTCGCATATATACCAATGATGAGGTGACGGGAAAGCCCGCTCCCGAGGGAGTGCATCAAGATGGCTTTGATTATGTCACTGTTGTTTGTGTTGATATGCAAAATATCACAGGAGGCAATTCGCTATTAGTTGATATTAACAAACATCAACATATTCACGTTAATCAAGCGTTAAAAGAGGGCGAGATGTTTCTTTTTAATGATCGCAAATATGCGCATTACGCCTCACCAATTGTTCCTTTATTACCAGGAGCAGGGCATCGTGATGTGTTTGTAATTACTATGCAGATTAAAAAATAACACAAGTAGCTGAAGTTGTTTAAGACGTGTGAGAAATAAAAAAGTTAAAATGACAAAAGGATAAAGTGGTTTATGTTTGATGTAGATAAAGTACGCCAAGGCTTTCCAGCGTTGATTAAACCTAATCCGGCGATTTATTTTGATGGTCCAGGTGGCACGCAGGTAAGTTTTGCTGTGATGAGAGCAATGACAGAGTTTATGGCAGATGGTGTTGCCAATTTAGGTGGCTTTTACCAAAGTAGCATTAGCGCACAACAGCAAATGGATCGAACTCGAGGGGCAATGGCAGCGCTGATTAATGCAAAAGATTCTAAAGAGATCAGTTTTGGGCAAAATATGACAACGATCACATGGGCATTATCACATGCGATTGCTAATACTTGGTCGCCTAAGGATAACATTGTTATTAGTGAGCTTGATCATGAGGCAAATATCAGTCCGTGGCTTATCAAGGCGCGGGAGAAGGGAATTAATGTTGAGATACTATCATTTGATCAAGACAGTTATACGCTTGATCTTGATCGACTTGAAGCGATATTAAAAAATGGGCGGACAAAACTCATTGCGATAACGTTGGCATCTAATATTTGCGGCAGCATTACTGATATTACGCGCGTTTGTGCTTTAGCAAAACAGTATCAGGTCAAGCTATTTGTTGATGCAGTGCATTTTATTGCACACCAGAAGGTTGATGTGCAAGTGATTGATTGTGATTGGTTGGTGTGTTCAGGCTATAAGTTCTCGGCACCACATATCGGTGTTTTGTATAGTAAATCACAGACTATGGCATCGATTAAACCTTATAAAATAGCACCAGCACCAGATACGTTGCCCTATGCGCTAGAAACCGGTACGCAAAATTTTGAAGCATTGACAGGTTTAGAAGCAGCCATTTATCACAAAGCTGCTTTGGTCAATGAGCAAATGGCAAAAACGGATTTAAAGGCAGCATTAAAATTAAGTATGTCAGCAATAGAGACACATGAGTTAATGCTTAAATCTTACTTTTTGAAAAAACTTGAGGCATGTCCGCACATCACGGTGCATGGTATAGCTTCCCAGGATAAGCTAAGCAAACGCACGCCAACATTTGCAATAACTATTGCCGGTGTCAGTAACAGAGAGTTAGCACAAGCCTTGGCTCGGCATAATATTTGTGTCGGGTTTGGACATTTTTATGTGCCACGATTTATTGAAAAACTCGGTTTGGATCCAAACGATGGTGTGTTGCGCATTGGCTTTGCTTATTATAATACCCTAGCTGAAATTGATTATTTATTTGATGTTTTAGCTGAGGTTACTCAATTTAAATCAAATGATGCAGTTGCTTTGAGATAATTTCATATACCGCTAGCAAAATGGTTTATGGGCGGTATATAAGACTGGATTATGTCCTTGTGAGATATCCGCCATAGAAAAAACAGTAATCTCTTAAATAAATTTCAGATATTTTCCCTATCTTACAGCCAGAGTATTTGAGAGAATGACTTTCGTGGCAGGACGCTACGACTCAATAACACTCCCTCCCCTTTGTTACTAAGAGTTGATCACAAGGATGTAAAACCCCAAGGATATTTCATATTTTGATCGTGAATAAGATTCTTTGATATATAAGGAATTTTTATTCTTAGCGATAGATTTTTTGCATTGATGTTTAATATTTGCAGTAAGTAATAATGCACAAATAAGTTGAGTTTCAATTTCCCCTCACCCGCACAGCTTAAGCTGCACGACCTCTCCCGCAAGGGGAGAGGTATTAGTTGGCGCAACTTATTCTTGATTCATTACTAAGTCGATTTAGTTATCGTTATTTACAGGTGTTAAGCTAGCATTGCTACGCATCTTCGTTGCAAGCTTGTGAATAGTTGCTGAATAAAAGACATGTTCAAGTGATTTAATGGCTTGCTCTAAGGTTTCAGCCGTGTCAAATGGCAGGACATCGATGCGTTTTTGTGCGATGATTTTGCCACCATCAAGATGCTCGTCAACATAGTGAATGGTGGTGCCATGAATTTTATCTTTGGCATCGATCACACGCTGATGGGTGTTTAAGCCTTTGTACTTAGGCAGTAGCGATGGGTGGATATTAATAATTTGTTGCGGAAATCTCTGGATAAAGGCAGGTGATAGAATACGCATAAATCCAGCTAATACAATCAAATCAGGGCTAAAGGGTTTAAGCAGCTCAGAAAGTAGCTGATCATATGCCTCGCGCGTTTGTTTCTTTTGTCTAGGTAAATATAAGCAAGGAATATTGTGATTAAGTGCGCGTGTGATGGACTCAGATGCTTTATCGGAAATGATAGCACTGATCTCAATGCCATCTTCATTATGTAGCTGATCAATAATCGCTTGTAGATTTGAGCCGTATCCTGACGAGAGAACAACGAGTTTAAATATCGATTTATTTGCCATGGAAGTAGCTAACATGCGCTTGTTGTTGCTGTGATTGGCTTAAGTGACCAATCTCCCAAGCCGTTTCACCAAGTGCTTTAAGTGTGTCAATAATCGCTTTTTTATCACTTTGTGCCACTGCCATTACAATGCCAGCGCCACAGTTAAATGTTCTAAGCATCTCGCTTTGGCTAATATTACCGCTTTGCTGTAACCACTGGAAAATTTCTGGAAATTGCCAGCTACCCAAGTTGATATTCGCACAAGTGAAATCTGGTAATACCCGTGGAATATTCTCAGTAAAACCACCACCGGTAATATGGCTGATCGCATGAATGTCATATGCTTCAAGCAGTTTTAAAATCGTTTTGACATAAATGCGCGTTGGCGCTAATAACGTTTCACCTAACGTACTTTGTTGAAAAGGCATATTTAAATCAGCATTAACGTGCTCAATGACCTTACGCACCAATGAGTAACCATTGGAATGCACACCTGATGAGGCGATTGCGATTAATGCATCGTCTGCTTTGACCTTGTCACTTGAAATGATTTTATCTTTTTCAACAATACCAACGCAAAATCCCGCAAGATCATATTCCTCACCTTGGTACATGCCAGGCATTTCAGCCGTTTCACCGCCGACAAGAGCAGCACCTGATTGGCGACAACCCTCAGCAATGCCTGATATTACATCAGCCGCTTGATGAGCATTAAGCTTGCCAGTGGCATAATAATCAAGGAAAAATAATGGCTCAGCACCACCAACAATGAGATCGTTAACACACATCGCAACCAAATCAATGCCGATAGTTGTATGATTGTTTAATTCAAAAGCAAGTTTTAACTTGGTGCCCACGCCATCAGTGCCGGAGACGAGCACGGGATTTTTATAACGATCCAAAGGGATTTCAAACAAAGCACCAAAACCACCTAATCCGCCTAACACCTCTTTGCGCATGGTTGATTTAGCTAAGGGTTTGATTTTTTCGACAAGCAGATTGCCTTCATCGATGCTAACACCAGCATCCTGATAACTTAATGATTGATCACTCATGACTATGCGTAACTATTAACCGCTGCAGTGCGCAAAGTATAAAATACTTATTACCAAAACTCACCTAATTCTTCACTGGTTTTTCATTATCAGCGGCAATAAATTTTTTGTCTTTGATATAAATTATGCGCAAAACACGTGCGATGGTTTGTTTATTTTGATCATAGATCTCAATCTCTTTTTGAAAGTAGATTTTGCCATTAACAGCGGTTTGTTGTTTGATTTGATCGATGTCCTCATCACTTAAGCGAAACTCACAATAAACCGTTGCTTTACCAGGGGCGATGTACTTTATCGAAGATTCTTTATCCCAGATAATATAGTCATGCCCTAAAGATATGACTCAACATCAATGGGTAAAAGGCATCGGTCATGGCAAATAATGAGCCACCAAAGTGCGTGCCAAAATAATTACGATTATGCCACTTAAGTGGCATTGCAACCTTGATATAACGATAATCTTTGGTAATATGTAAGGTCTTAATCCCCGCGCCGCGATAAGGACGATAGCGATTCATAATAAATTTCACAACACCAACGGGTACTTGTCTTAAGAATTTACGTGCTTTATGCCGCATATAACAATCCATTTTTTATAAGTGATGGCGTATTTTATACTTATCATCACAGTAAACATAGTGCAAATTGGCTTTTGAATATGGTGATAATAATCGCCTTCTCTGACATTACGTTGGCTGAGCGTTAGTCGAAGCCTTTATGTGCATGTAGTTGCACAAGTGTACCCACTTCGACTGACACTCAGGGTGCGATAAGCTTTTGGATTGCAAAAATAAGGCGAGTCAATCGCTCGCCTAAGATAAAGAATAATTAGAGATAATTGTTACATAGGAAGGGTGTAAGTTAAGCCCAGCGAAGCGGTACCATATCCACCATTGGTGCCTTGATACGGTAGCCAATTGTATTGATATTCAGCAAAAATATTAAATTGTTGCACTTGGAAGCCGATACCACCAGCTACGACTGGGCGCCATAGGTTGGTGTTAGTTGTTGTAGAGGAGCTACCACTAACTTCTACTTTGCTTGAAAGTCTATTATACGCATAACCCGCTTTACCAAAGACATTTAAGCCCATGGCTTCAGGAATGAAAAATTTACCGGTTAGGAACAACGGAACGCTAACATTGCTTAATTTAATACTATTTCCAGCTAGTGAGCTTTTGCTGATTTCATAGGCATATTGACCATCTAACTCAACCCCTACGCTAAATAGTGGGCTAAGTGCATAGTCATAACCAACAAGTAGACTGCCGGCAATATTTCCATTTTTATTATCAACACCAGTTCCAGTTCCGATATCTTTAAGGTAACCTGTTGGCATTGTATAACCAACGCTTCCACCAAGTACTAGACCTGTTTGCGCGCCAGCAGCAAATGCCGAACCACTAATTAGTGCCGCAGCAGCGATGGTTGTTGCAATAATTTTCTTCATAATTTGCTCTCCTGTTTTATTTCCATTTTGATTTCAAAAGTAACTTGAACACAATTACCGCCGTCAAAGTTAGCCAAAGCATGCTGAAAATGCAAGTTTGATCATATGGTTTTGGATAAAAAGTGCAGAAAAATATCAAAAAATCTCAACTTTTTTACTATATGAGGAGGGGTATTGGAATATTTCTAGTGTTTTTAATGCATTGTTTTGTGATGAGTGTGGGACTGAGGTAAGACGTTGCATTAGCGGTATTTTTTAAAGTTATGGCACTGTTATTTAATACAAATATAGATATTTATGCGGTAAATAATTATTGATAAACAATAAAAATTGTTGCGCAAATGCATTTTATCTTGTTATAGTAATCGCACCTATCTGTGGTAAAAGTAATCATTCAGGAGCACCCTAAGCGGCTTCACCGCAACTAAACATCACAATAACTTGCGGGTGTTTCTGATGTGGAAATTGAACAAAAAAACAGCAAGTTATTCAGGAGAAAATATGTCTAAGTTTCAACAATCAAGTTATCGTTATTATTGGTTTTTCCAAATATGTTTCTATTTGATACCAATTGTTACCTTTTTATTTTGGTTAAGCTTTAGCAAGAGCTCAGTAAGTAGCGGGCAGTCAAGCTTATTTATGCAGCTTGGTATTGGTAATGATTTAATGCAGTATATTCATGGTGATACGGTGCCACTTGGAACGAAGCTGTTGGCATTTTTAATATCGATGATTCCATGCGGGATTATAATGTATGGATTAAGTCAATTGATTATCGTGTTTAAAAACTATTCACAAGGAAGCGTATTTGCTCATCAAAATACACTGGCTTACAAAAAAATGGGTTATACCCTGTTTGCATGGGTGATTGGTGGGCTTATTTATGATGCGCTTATTTCAGTGGTGCTAAGCTTTGCTAATCCGCCTGGGCAGCGCATGTTAACATTGAGTTTATCTGGTATTGATCTTGCGAGTTTAATCACCGGAGCGGTCATTATTTTAATTGCTAAGGTGATGCAACAAGCACAACAGCTTGAAGAAGAAAGTCATTTGACGATTTAGGAGATAAGTATGGCAATTATTGTAAATTTAGATGTAATGATGGCAATGCGTAAGATGCGCTCAAAAGAGTTAGCTGAGAAAATTGGTATTACAGAGCAGAATCTATCGATTCTAAAAACGGGCAAAGCCAAGGCAATACGTTTTTCAACCTTAGCGCTAATTTGTGAAGCATTGGACTGCCAACCGGGTGATCTTTTGGTTTATGAAAAAAAGGGAAATTAATGCAACTGCAGCAAATGTTCAAATGATGCGAGAGCTCTTAGGCGTGGCGCGCTTATGTTTAATTAATAAACAAAGAATCGTGTTTACACTTAAAAAAATAAATTTCAAAAAAATATAAATAAAAGATTGTGTTTCGCAAAATCTATTGCTAGTTTAATGCTTATGTTGTTTAAAACAGATGCAGAGCATTTGTTAGTAAACACTTGAAACACACACAAATTTTGGAGATTAATTTATGCTACGTTCACCAGTAATCAGCCTGATCCTGATTATTATTCTGGTCGTCATTGGACGATCGGAAGGTGCGCGGCTGTAGCTAAGAAAAGCCAAGATTAGGAAACCCGCATCTTCCAACCAAAGGAGGATGCGGGTTTTTTTTTGCTTTTTGTTTATTATGCGTTTTGTAGTGTTAGAGAAAGAATATGTGAATAAATTGAAATAGAGACAGTAGGGAGTAAGTATGCAAATAACTGGCGCACAAGCAATTGTTAAAGCACTAATAGAAGAAGGGGCTCGTACTGTTTTCGGCTATCCAGGGGGCGCGATTATGCCAACCTATGATGCCTTGTATGATGCCAAAGATACGCTTCACCATGTGTTGGTGCGTCATGAGCAGGCCGCTATTCATGGTGCGGTTGGTTTTGCGCGCGCAACCAGTGGTGTTGGTGTTGCTATTGCCACCTCAGGACCTGGTGCGACAAACCTTATCACCGGTATAGCTGACGCCCTTATTGACTCTATTCCAGTAGTTTGCATCACAGGACAAGTATTTAGCAGTTTATTGGGATCGGATGCTTTTCAAGAAGCAGATATTATCGGCATGACCATTACTGCGACTAAATGGAATTATCAAATCACCGATCCAAATGAAATTCCTGCTATTTTCAAAAAAGCGTTTGAAATTGCTCAAAATGGTCGCCCAGGTCCTGTACTCATCGATATCACCAAAGACGCACAAGTAGGAATGATGGAATATATCAGTGCGCATCAAACAGCAAAGAAAAGCACCACTAAACCGAAATGGCTTAGAAAGCCAATGATCAATATGGATAGTGTACACAAGGCGTCACAGCTGATTAATTTGGCAAAAAAACCGATTATGATTGCAGGTCATGGCGTGATGATTTCTGGTGCTGAAGAAGCATTTATCAAGGTGGCAGAAAAAGCAGATATGCCGGTAGTTAGTACCTTATTGGGTCTATCCTCTTTCCCTGTCGAGCATCCATTATATAAAGGTATGTTAGGCATGCATGGCAATTATGCGGCTAATATCTTATGCAATGGTGCCGATGTTGTTGTCGCGGTGGGCATGCGCTTTGATGATCGGGTTACGGGGGATCTTAAAAGTTACTTGCCACATGCTAAGGTAATTCATATTGAAATTGATATGGCAGAGATTGATAAAAACGTTAAAGCCGATGTTGCGATTCATGCCGATGCTAAAGAGGCGTTAACCGCACTTTTACCGTACGTTTGTCAGAATAAACATGATGATTGGCACCAGATGTTTGTTGAGCATCATGCCAAAGAATATGATGTTGTTATCAAGAATGAAACAAAACCTGCTGTGGGTGAACTAAAAATGGCAGAAGTCGTTGCTCTTTTATCTGAAAAGACGAAAGGGGAAGCGATTATCGTCAGTGATGTTGGACAACACCAGATGATTGCTGCACGCTATTATCAGTTTAAAAATAGCAATAGTCATATTACCTCAGGTGGCTTGGGGACAATGGGTTTTGCGCTGCCTGCAGCCATCGGTGCTAAGCTTGGTGTTAAAGATCAAAAACAAGTTATTGCCATTGCCGGAGACGGTGGTTTTCAGATGAATATCCAAGAGCTTGCTGTACTTAATCAAGAGGGGATTAATCTTAAGATGATCGTTCTTAATAATGGTTATCTTGGTATGGTAAGACAGTGGCAAGAGCTCTTTTTTGAAGAGCGTTATGCATATACTAATATATCATCGCCTGATTTTGTCAAAGTCGCTGAAGCCTATGGCATTTTTGGCAAGCGCGTCGTTGATCGCGCGGATTTAGAGGCAAGTATTCAAGAGATGTTGGATTCGCCACAATCATTCTTTTTAGAAGTGGTGGTGGAGCAGCAAGAAAATGTTTTCCCGATGGTGCCAGCAGGTGCTTCAATCAGTGATACACAACTATCCGTAGGAGGGTAAGATCATGCAACAGAAAATTTACTTTATCTCAATGACGACAGAAAATGCTTTATCCGTTTTACAGCGCATTTCATCGATCTTTTCACGCCATAGAATCAATATCGAGCAGATGAATGTTTTTGAAACTGCCAATAAAGGGGTTTCGCATTTTAGTTTGGTTCTGCATTCTAACGATGAAAAAATCCAAAAAGTCGTAAGACAACTTGCCAAAGTGATTGAAGTGATCGATATTCAGATTTCAAATAGCATGCCAATTACTACCGAAGAAGCTACAAACAAAGAATCACTGAAAGTCGCCTAAAGGAAATGTTCATGTATCAACTGCTAGATTTTAACACCAAAGATGTGGTGACAACTGATGATTTTGTTTTTGCTGGTGAGACCTCACCGTGGGAAGTGCAAATGGATATTGAGCACATTCGACGGAAGATTAATTTAGATTATTTTGTTTCTGCCGCACCTTGTCTTTCCAAGTACTTACCCTTGATGCCGATTCAAGAACCCGCTAATTTTGTGTCATTACGTGAAAGTGCAACACCGCTTGTCAAAAGCAAAGTATTGGGCAAGGAGTTGGGGATTGATTTATACTTCAAAGTTGAGGGTAAAAACCCAACAGGTTCGTTTAAAGATCGTGGCTCTGCGGTGGATATTAGCATTGCCAAAGAGTTAGGTGCCAAAGGAGTAATCTTAGCCTCAACAGGTAATATGGCGGCGTCATGCTCATGCTATGCAGCAGCGGCTAAAATGCCCTGCTTTATCGTCGTGCCTGAAGGGGTGTCGATGTCGAAGCTTGCGCAAGTCATCTCATTTGGTGGCAAAATCATTCAGGTCAAAGGTAGCTATAACGATGCAGCGAATCTTGCCTATAAAATTGCTAAATCACGCAAATTTTTCCTGGCGGGAGACTATGCTTTTCGGGTTGAAGGGCAGAAAACCGGTGCCTTTGAAGTGATTGATCAGCTATTGTTTCAAGTGCCCGATGAAGTGATTATCCCGGTGGGTTGTGGTACGAATATTACGGCTTATGCCAAGGGCTTTGCTGAGTATAAAGACTTGGGACTTATTCATAAGATACCACGTTTAGTTGGTGTGCAATCAACCGGTGCTTGCTCTTTGGTAAATGCGTTTGATAAAAAAGCGAAACACCTTGAACCATTAGAGCGTGCTGATACGATTGCCACAGCGATTGCGGTACCTTTCCCAATTGATGGTGACAAAGCGATTGATGCGATTTATCAAACCGGCGGTGAAGCGTCAGCGGTCAGTGATACTGATATGCTAAAAGCACAATATTATCTATCCACACAAGAGGGATTATTTGTCGAAAGTGCGTCAGCGGCAACGGTTGCACATTTGTTTAAGAAGAAAGAGCAAGGACTTATTAAACCAGGGCAACGCGTTGTTTGTGTGTTATCAGGTGAAGGCTTAAAAGATCCGTCAGTAGTACTAAAATCAGCGATTCAACCACCGATTATTTATCCAAATGAAAAAGATTTTGACAAACTGTATGACAGTAATTTCTTTGATAATAAAACGATGGTATTTGTTGAAAAAGATCAAGTGCTGTTTAGGGACATGCCAAATCCTACTCAAACCAAAGAGGCGTTAGAGAATTTATTTGGTGCTAATTATAATGATGATTTGATTGCCAAGGTGCAAAGTTGCATTGAGCGCTTTTTAGCAAAAGGGCGTGCAATCCATATTTCAGATTTACAAGACATCGTGCAAGATGCGATGGAGATGGTCGATATTACACGTAGTGATATTTTAAAAGTTGTGTCATTTAAGGTAACCACAGGGCAAGATAAAATTGCTGAGGCTGAAGTCACGGTTGAGCTTAATGGTCAGCTTTATTATGCCTCAAATAAAGGCGTGGGTCCCGTTGATGCCATTATCCAAGCTTTATGCAAGGCGTGCCCTAGTGAGATTCAATATCAATTAACTGATTATAAGGTACAGATTCGTGGACAAGGCGCTGATGCGGTAGTGTATGTTGAAATGAAGTTAATCAAAGGTAGCCAAAACTCGGTTGGCAAAGCAGTTTCACCTGATATTATTCAGGCATCTGTTGAAGCATTTATTGATGCGTACAATATTGCGCATCCAGTATAAAAACAAAGGAATATAATCATAATGACCAATCAAAAATTAAATCGTTATAGCCAAATATTAACCCAAGATAAAACTCAAGGTGCCTCTCAAGCGATGCTTTATGGTACCGGAATGCATGAAGCAGATATGAAAAAAGCGCAAGTTGGTATTGCCAGTGTTTGGTATGAGGGTAATACCTGTAATATGCATTTAAACCAACTAGCGCAATATGTAAAACACAGTGTCACCAAAGCTGATCTTGTTGGTATGCGCTTTAATACCATTGGTGTCAGTGACGGCATTTCAATGGGTACGGATGGTATGAGTTACTCGTTGCAATCGCGTGATTTAATCGCTGACTCTATTGAAACGGTGATGTCTGCACACTGGTATGATGGTTTAGTCGCTATTCCAGGTTGCGATAAGAATATGCCTGGATGCATGATGGCATTAGGAAGGCTCAATCGACCTGGTTTTGTAATCTATGGTGGTACGATTCAGGCCGGTGTCGTGCGCGGTAAACCGGTGGATATTGTCACAGCTTTCCAAAGCTATGGTGCGTGTCTAGCAGGCAGTATTAGTGAAGAAGAGCGCGTTGAGACGATTAAAAAAGCATGTCCTGGCGCTGGTGCTTGTGGTGGTATGTATACCGCAAATACCATGGCATGCGCGATTGAAGCAATGGGGATGAGTTTACCATTTAGTTCATCAACGCCTGCAACTGATGTGAAGAAGATTCAAGAATGTGACAAAGCCGGTAGTGTTATTGAAAATTTATTGGCATTGGATATTAAACCGCGCGATATCATGACCAAACACGCCTTTGAAAATGCGATGGTGGTGATTACCGCCATGGGTGGCTCAACCAATGCAGTGCTGCATTTAATTGCTATTGCACACTCGGTAGGTGTTAAATTAACCTTGGCAGATTTCCAACGTATCAGCGATAAAGTCCCATTATTAGCGGACTTTAAACCAAGTGGGAAGTACGTTATGGCAGATTTACATGCGATTGGTGGCACACCTGCTGTGATGAAAATGTTATTAAAAGAAGGATTATTGCATGGCGATTGCATGACCGTAACAGGAAAAACATTGGCTGAAAATCTAGCGGAAGTTAAAGAACTACCAAAAGATAATGATATTATTCGCCCATTGACTAACCCTTTAAAAGCAACAGGGCATTTGCAAATGCTCTTTGGTAATATCGCGACTGAAGGTTCAGTTGCTAAGATTACTGGCAAAGAGGGTGAGATCTTTACAGGCGTTGCCAACGTATTTGATGCTGAGGAAGAATTAGTAACAGCTGTTGAAGAAGGTCGCGTTAAAAAGGGTGATGTCATTGTGATTCGCTATGAGGGTCCAAAGGGAGGTCCTGGTATGCCAGAGATGTTAAAGCCAACCTCATTAATTATGGGCGCGGGGCTTGGACAAGATGTGGCGCTTATTACCGATGGTCGTTTTTCAGGTGGCTCACATGGTTTTATCGTTGGTCATATTGCGCCTGAAGCGCAAGTAGGTGGTAATCTTGCTTTGATTCAAAATGGCGACAAAATCACGATTGATGCAGTGAATAATCGCATTGATGTTGACCTAACGGATGATGAGCTTAACGCACGTCGCGCCAATTGGCGAGCCCCTGAGCTTAAAGCCAAACAAGGTGCTTTGAAGAAGTATATTAAAACAGTTTCTTCTGCCTCTGAAGGTTGTGTCACTGATTTGTGATATGTGGAAATGACAAAAAGTCATAAAATCATCTGGTGTTTTTGATGACAATTTGTCATAATTAAGCAAGGTTTACAACAAGGGGTGAAAAAATGCTAAAAAAAGGCAAGATAAATCCGGTAGCAAAGAGCCTTGCTAAGCTTAATTATAATGCAGGGTTTCATGAAAAAACGCATAAAGCAAAACGAATTAAAGAAAAGCAAAAACTATTGAAATCATTATCACGTAGCTTTGATAGCTATTTAATGAGTTTGTTTTCTGAAGCAAATTCATTAGATAGCTATTAAGTAAGTTAACGATGATTGTTATCAACAAAGAGCTTATTGTAAAGTTTTGTAAGAAGCATGCACGTGCTAAGAAAAGTTTTGATCCGCTTCTTAAAATCTTAGAAACTAATGACTTCAGTGGGTTTAGACACCTGACTGAAACATTTAAAACAGCAGATTATGTTTACCATGTTTTTACCATTTTTGACGTAGCAGGACATAATTATCGCATGGTAACGATTGTTGATTATGATTTTGCGGTGATTGATGTGCGCCATATATGGACGCATGAAGAGTATAACAAAAAGCAAAGCATACTCAAAAAAGAGGCAAAGAAGCATGCTAACGATAAATGATATTAGTAAATCTTGGGTTTTATTAATGCCATATTTAGAGGCATACAAAACAAAGAAACAATATGAGGCATCAAAGCAATTATTGCGCGAACTCATGAGCTTACCAACTGGTGAGAGAACAGTCGAGATCCAATCTTTTGCCAAAACATTAGCTAAGCAAGTCGCTTATTATGAACAGAAGCATTTAGCTGCAGATAATAGTGCTGATCCTAAAGATATCCTAGCCTACTTGATAAAAGCAAATGGCTTAACTCAGAAAGATTTGCCTGAGATTGGTTCACAGTCACTGGTGTCTAAGATTCTAAATGGTGAAAGAGAATTAACACTCGAGCATATCAAAGCGTTATCCAAGCGTTTTAATGTTTCCATTAATACATGGTTTTAAGACCTTTTTAGTAGAGTTTTCCATTTTTATAGGGGGGAGATAAGTATCTAAATAATAGTTTTTGGTAATAATGGATATTCGGGTCGAACCCGAATATGACGATTTGTGGTCATTCTCGGACTTGATCCGAGAATCCAAAAAATACCTGATAATATTTGCATATGCGCTTAAATGGCGCTCCCGTACCCTGAGCGCAGTCGAAGGGTGTTTCCCTAAGAAAGGCTTCGATTACGCTCAGCCAACAGTTGCAATGATGGTTTCGACTAGGCTCAGCCAACAATCACATAGTGATGGCTTCGACTAAGCTCAGCCAACGGTTAAACAATGAAAGTGAGCGCTGATATGGATATTATCTTATTTTGTTTGGTTGATTATGTATTGAGTCAACATCGGTACAGGGCGTCCAGTGGCAGTGGCTTTTTCAAAGCCTTTCATTGCAGATCCCGCAACATCTAGATGTGCCCAAGTGTATTTTTCAGTGAATTTTGATAAAAATAATGCAGCGGTAATACTCCCCGCCGCAGGACCACCGATATTGTAAACATCAGCAATCTCACTTTTTAACTGTTCATGATAAGCCTGGTGTAAAGGCATATGCCATGCGTGATCATGACTTTCTTCAGCGGCAAGCTTGATATCATTAACTAAGGCGTCGTTATTGCCAAATAGCCCTGTAATGTCGCCACCAAGAGAGATGACCATGGCACCCGTTAAAGTCGCAATATCAATCACAACC
Source organism: Cysteiniphilum litorale (assembly GCF_003428165.1). Classification (GTDB taxonomy): domain Bacteria; phylum Pseudomonadota; class Gammaproteobacteria; order Francisellales; family Francisellaceae; genus Caedibacter; species Caedibacter litoralis. The sequence continues at coordinate 25,886 of NZ_QLIQ01000018.1, forward strand.
TTAGGATCATAACGCTCTATATAAGTTAGCGTATCACACAATGCCAAACGACCCTCGGCATCGGTATTACCGATCTCAACCGTAATGCCTTTCATGCTGGTCAAGACATCACCTGGGCGATAAGAATCACCATCAATAGAGTTTTCAACCAAGGCAACAGCACCAATGATATTAATTGGTAGCTTAAGCTCAACGATTGCCTTCATTGTGCCAAAGACAGCTGCAGCGCCACCCATATCCATCTTCATGCTACCCATGCTTTGCCATGGTTTTAAGCATAAACCACCCGTGTCATAGACTAAACCTTTACCAACTAACACGATTGGTTTGTCATCTTTGTTACTACTAGCACGGTATTCCATGCAAGCAATATAGCTTGGCATGCTAGAACCACGTCCTACAGCCGTGATGCAACCCATGCCAAGTTTATGCATTTCATCTTCGCCAATATAATGTAATGTGCCATGCTCGCTACTATCCATTAGCTTTTTAGCTTCATTTAATAAATAGTCAGTTGTGCAGATATTTGCGGGGAAGTTTTTTAGATCCTTGGCATAGTTTTGCCCGTGCGCCACGGCTTGTGCGATGTGAATTTCATTGGCTACTTCGCTAGCTGATTGGGTAACGATATCAACTTGTGTTAGTTTGAAGGTTTCTTTCTCAGACTTTAATTGATCAAAGATATAAGCAGCATTGATGAGTGCTTCAACAAATGTGCGGATATGATTATCACCAATCAATTTAGTGTCTACAGCAAAACGATCAATGTTGAATGATTTTAACTGTTTGTATAGAGCGCCAACAGCTTTTCTTAGCGCGTTGGTATTTAATTTGTCCTTTTCACCTAAGCCAACGGCAAGATAGTTTTTGCCATTATCTACGCTAAAATAGGTATTTGCGACTTTGGCTTTAAAAAGTCCTTGCGTCAGTGCAGTTTGAATGGTGGTGATTGTGCTGTTGTCGTTATCAAAAACAAATACGATTTCATTCTGTAATGGGCTTTGTGTCAGTGCATTAATTTGCATAATATCCCTCATGATTTTAGATTACAAATTCAGAGGTTGCAGTGTCGCATAGATACAAAGCGATTTGCAAGTTGCTATCAGCAGATTAGAACTCGTAACTAACACCAAAGGTATACGCATCAGCAAAAGGTTGCTCACCGCGGTTATATAAAAAGTAGCGACTACTTTGGAAAAAGATATTAAAGCCTAAGATCTGATAGCCCATGCCAATGGCAACAGCTGGACGCCATAGTGTATTAGGAAATACATTTTCATCAACGCCTGAGATGCGGTTATAAGCATAACCTGCTTTGGCGGTAAGGTTTAAACCCAGTGGTAGGCTAAGATTCGCCGTCGCATAAAACGGAATCGTCATTAAATCACCGGTTTGATTATTAAGCTTAACCGTGCTGTTGAGGTAGTTTAGCTCTGTTTCAACGCCAAGTTTTAATAGCGGGAAAACAGAAAACTGATAACCCACAAGAAAACCTGTGGTGATATTGTTATCGGCATTTAACTCACTTGATGAGTGACTAACGCCACCTTGGGCACCGACATAAAGTCCAGCATAAGCTGAGCTTGCAGCAATCATGCTAGCTAGTGTGAGAGATGATAATATTTTTTTCATAAACTTAAATCCTTGTTATTAGATACTGTAACCCGTGGAGGATACGTTACTATTTGAACCAATCCAATCGGTGTGGAAAAACTCACCGCGTGCTTTATCCAAACGTTCATAGGTGTGAGCGCCAAAGTAGTCACGTTGTGCTTGAAGTAGATTTGCCGGTAAGCGTCCAGTGGTGAAACCGTCAAAGAAGCTTAGGCTTGAAGTCAATGCAGGCATAGCAACACCAGCTTCAATGCCCTTGGCAACAATGCGTCGAACGCTTGGTAGTGCTTTACTGATAATCTCTTTAAAATAATCATCAAACAGTAAGTTTTGCAGTTGGGCATTATTGTCAAATGCCGTTTTGATCTTATCTAAAAATACGCTGCGGATAATGCAACCTTCGCGCCACATCAGCGCAATATCACCATAATTCAAATCCCAGTGATAATGCTTAGATGCTTCTTGCATGAGCATATAGCCTTGGGCATAAGAGATGATTTTGGCAAATAAAAGCGACTGTTGTAAATCATGCAATAACTCATCGGAAACGCTAAGTTTTTCATATGATTTTTTGCCATAGATGGCTTCAGCTTCAACACGAATATCTTTTTGTGCAGAGATGCAGCGCGCGAACACGCTCTCAGCAATCAATGTTAACGGGATACCTAAATCAAGTGCGTTAATTCCTGTCCATTTGCCTGTGCCTTTTTGACCGGCGGTATCTAGTATGCGATCAATAACATAGCCTTCGGCATCTTTGAATTTCAGAATATTGGCAGTAATTTCAATTAGATAACTATCTAATTCGGTTTTATTCCATCGCTCAAAGATTTCACTTAATTGTCCATTGTCTAAACCTAACAGATCTTTCATAAACTGATAGGCTTCACAAATAAGCTGCATATCACCATATTCGATACCATTGTGAACCATTTTAACAAAGTGACCAGCGCCACCGTTACCGACCCACTCGCAGCATGCTTCACCAGTGGGTGTTTTAGCAGCAATCGCTTGGAAAATAGGTTTGACTGCATTCCATGCTTCAGGCATGCCACCAGGCATCATTGACGGTCCGAAGCGCGCGCCTTCCTCGCCACCTGAAACTCCAGTGCCAATAAAGTATATGCCTTTCGCTTTAAGCGCATGCGTGCGACGTTCGCTATCGGTAAAATTGGAGTTACCACCATCGATGATAATATCCCCTTTATCTAAATGTGGTACTAAAGCATCGATAAACTGATCGACAACGTCACCGGCTTTGACCATTAGCATGATTTTGCGTGGGACTTTTAATTTGGAAACCATATCTTCAATCGAGTAGGCACCAATAATGTTGGTTCCTTTGGCATTGCCATTCAAAAACTCATCGACTTTGCTCGTGGTACGGTTGTAAGCAACGACATGAAAGCCATGATCATTCATATTTAAAATTAGATTTTGCCCCATTACCGCAAGACCAATAACGGCAATATCTCCCTTTTGTTGCATCGCTTGCATCAAAACGCTCCTAAACTCATTTTGCATTTTGTGAGCATTTTAAAACTTTAGACAGGCAAGATAAAGGCTTTTATTGGGGGTGAAAAAAGCTAACAGGATTGAAGTAAAAGAAGTTTTTTGAATTGACGTATGTGCTAACCTTTTTAGTGACATACAAAAAAAGGATATACCGCGATAATGTGATCAGGTTCTGTCGTTAAGGTAATAATTTGTGCGTGAGAACGATCTTGGGCAGAAATACCTTGCTCTTGGAAAATCACTTTTAAGCTTTGGCTTTTATGGCGATAAAGAGGGCGGCAACGATCTCCTGCTTGACGCGGACGAATCATTAAATTATCTAATGAAAATATTGTTTGTTGCTGTTCATTAAGCCATTGCACTATATCCACGTCAGTAGTGGTTACTAATGTTGGTGATGTATTGGTTTTAATAAGTAAGTAACCGTTAACAATAGATAAATGACTTTCAGCTAATGTATAGTGCCAATTGCTTTGCATATTCTGTGCACCAGTATGAATTTGTAATAACTGCGCGTGCGATGGGTAAAGGTTGTGTTCTGTTAGCCACATCTTTAATAGCTGCTTTTGCTGTAGTGATGAATAGGTTGTAAATTGTATTAGATCAAGATGATTATCCGTCGTGATCTTTGCTAAATGTGGGGCTAATAGCTCATGTATTAAACGATCAGCTTCAGAGCATAATTCAGCGCTGCGCGCTAGTGTGGCATCAGCTTGCGGCAGAATCTCACGTAGTTTTGGCATGATATTGTGGCGAAGGGCGTTGCGCCTGAAGTCAGTGGATTGATTGCTTTCATCTTCAATCCAGGTCAGCTGATGGTGTTGACAATATGCAATAAGTTCGCTTTTGTTAAGATCTAAAAAAGGGCGAAGAAGCAAACCATTAGCAAAAGGTTTTTCTTTGGCGATGGCAGCAAGCCCTTTTACGCCATTACCGCGCAATGCTTGCAATAAAAAAGTCTCTGCTTGATCTTCGATATGATGGGCGGTAAGTAATAAACTATGAGGAGTTTGTTGCATCACAGATTCAAAAAATGCATAGCGTTCAGTGCGTGCCCAGTGCTCAATATTATTGCGTTTGGTGGGTGGTGAAAGTCGATGCGCAGTAAATTGAATGCTTAATTGAGCTGCTTCTATTTGACAAACCTCAAGCCAGTGATCAGCGTTTTTGCTTAAGCCATGATGAATATGAATGGCATGAATATTGATATTACGCTTTAGCTGTGTCACCAAATGCAACAAGGCAGTTGAGTCAACGCCACCACTATAAGCAACATAAAGATGTTGAATCTGGTATTGTTTTACAACCTTGTGGATCAGTTCAAGTGCTTGGTGCATGGGTTAAGTTAGAATAAAACGCGTGAGCGAATTGTGCCATCGATGGCTTTGAGCTTTTGTAGTAAGGCGCGTGAGGTTTCTTCGCTACTATTGATATCAATAACAACATAACCAATATTGGCAAGGGTTCGCAAAAATTGACCCTCGACGTTGATGTTATGATCAAAGAAAACACGGTTAATCGCACGCATCATTCCAGGTTTATTCTCATGGATATGCAAAATACGATGAACATTATCTTGTGTCGGTAGTGATAACTCAGGGAAGTTTACTGCTGAAATGGTTGAGCCATTGTCACTATATTTTATGAGTTTATCCGCAACTTCAACGGCAATATTTTGTTGTGCCTCTAATGTGCTGCCACCAATGTGTGGTGTTAAGAATACATTATCAAGTCCGATAAGCTCACTTTCAAAAATTTCGCCATTACTTGATGGCTCTTTTGGGAACACATCAATTGCCGCACCTTTTAGATGTTTGGTTTTGATCGCTTGTGCTAAAGCATGAATATCAACCACGCTCCCGCGTGAAGCATTGATCAACACACTACCTTTTTTCATAAGCTTGAGCTCTTTGGCAGTAATCATGTTTTTAGTGGCTGGGGTATCAGGTACGTGTAGCGTCACAATATCAGCTTCATCAAGAAGAGTTGCTAGATTAACGGACGCGGTGGCATTACCTAATGGCAATTTGTTTTCAATATCGTGGAAAATAACCCTTAAACCTAAGCTTTCAGCAAGGACGCTAACTTGTGAGCCAATGTGACCATAGCCAATAATACCTAATGTTTTGCCACGCACCTCATGTGCGCCACTAGCTGATTTAATCCAATTTTGGCGATGCATCTGCATGTTTTTATCAATAACATTGCGATAAAGTAAGATCATCTGACCAATGACAAGCTCAGCCACGCTACGCGTATTGGAAAAAGGCGCATTAAAAACAGGGATACCAAGACTTTGTGCCGTTGTTAAATTCACCTGATTGGTGCCAATGCAAAAGCAACCAATCGCAATCAAATGCGGACAGGCTTTAAGGACAGCTTCAGTAAGTTGAGTACGTGAACGCACACCAACGATTTTAACACTTTGTAAAGCCTCAATAAGGGCATCATCATCCAAGGCATGCGTTAGTGAGGTGATATTGCTATAACCTGCTTGGACAAAGGCGTTATGCGCTTGGGCATGCACGCCCTCAAGTAATAAAACTTTAATTGCACTGCGATCAAGAGAAGTGGTTTGTTCATTCATTAGACAGCTACCTGTGCTTTAATGGCTGGGTGATATTGATAATTAACGATTTCAAAGTCATTGAATTGATAATCAAAAACTGTTGGTGCCTTACGTTTGATCTGTAACGTTGGCAATGGCAGTGGTGTGCGTGTTAGCTGCTCATTAATCTGTTCGTGATGATTGCTATAAATATGACAATCACCTCCTGACCAGATAAAATCACCGACCTCAAGGTCACACTCTTTGGCGACTATATGCGTTAACAGTGCATAAGAAGCAATGTTAAACGGCACGCCTAAAAAGGCATCGGCTGAGCGTTGAGTGAGCATGCACGACAACTTGCCATCAGCAACATAAAACTGAAAAAGCGTGTGACAAGGGGGTAATGCCGCTTTGCCCATCCTGACATTATCCTGTGGCGAGATCGACTCATCAGGCAATACACTGGGATTCCAACTATTAACGATAATTCGTCTTGAATCAGGGCGTGTTTTAATTAAGTTGACGGCTTTTTCGATTTGATCAATCACTTGACCGTCAGGTGTCTGCCAACTGCGCCATTGTTTGCCATAAATAGGACCAAGATCACCATCTTCAAGTGCCCAGTCATTCCAGATGCGCACGCCATTTTCGGCAAGATAATTATTATTGGTGTCCCCCTTTAAGAACCATAGTAATTCGTGAATGACACTTTTAATATGAATTTTCTTGGTTGTAACTAATGGGAAGCCTTCGCTTAAATCAAAACGCATTTGATAGCCAAAAACGCTTTGTGTGCCTGTGCCTGTGCGATCGGTCTTAGTGACACCATGCTCCTTGATGTGGCGCAAGAAATTAAGATACTGCTGCATTATTATCCTTTACCTTATCTTGTGTTTTTTGGGTAGTGATATATAACAAAATAATTAAGCCAACGACGATCATCGGAGTTGAAAGTAATTGCCCCATAGTCATCCAGTTAAAGAGCATATAACCCATTTGTGGGTCTGGCTGGCGGAAAAACTCAGCGATAAATCTAAATAAGCCGTACCATAATAAGAAGTTGGCAGAAACAAATAAGCGTGGACGTTGTTTTCTGGAAATAAACCATAAGATTAAGAATAAGACAACGCCTTCAAGGGCAAACTCTAGCAGTTGCGAAGGGTAGCGTGGCAGTGGTCCACCATTAGGAAACACTATGCCAATTGATGAGTCGGTCACACGCCCCCATAACTCACCATTGATAAAATTACCTAAGCGTCCGGCACCTAAACCAATCGGCACCATCGGTGCGATAAAGTCTAAGATATCAAAAACATTGCATTTATATTTCCGGCAAAATAATGAAATAGCAAGGATCACACCGATTAAGCCACCATGAAAAGCCATGCCGCCATCCCAGACTTTGAAGATAATCCAAGGCGCATGAATAAAGTTACTAAAATCATAAAACAGCATATAGCCGATACGCCCGCCAAGAATCACACCAAGGGCGGCGTAAAAAATCATATCAGAGACTTGAGCTTTGGTAATTGGGCTATAAGGTTTCTTGCAGCGAAGGCTTGATAAAAACCAAGCGCCTGCAAAGCCAACTAAATACATGATGCCATACCAGTGCACTTTTATCGGACCAAGTGATAAAGCAACCGGATCAATGTTTGGATAAATAAGCATTTGTCTTATTGATAGATCAAAAGTATAGGCATTATATACCGCTGACAAACCATTTTATAGTATTTCTGCCATTGAATTTATGAGCTTAGTGAACGGTTTAAGCCATGGTGACATGGCTTAAATTTTGATTGCTCGATTACGAAAAAATATGACTTATTTGGAGGTGGTTAACTGTATTTAAACACCAACTTATCGTTTTTGACAGTTAGCTCAGCACGACCACCATTGGAAAGCTTACCAAAAAGGATTTCTTCAGCGAGTGGTTTTTTGATGGATTCCTGGATTAAGCGCGCCATTGGGCGTGCGCCCATTTTCTCATCATAACCATGCTCTGCTAACCAGTCTTTGGCTTTGTCATCAACCTCAAGAGAGACGCCGCGTTGATCAAGTTGTCCTTGCAGTTGTGCCAAGAATTTATCAACGACGGATTTAACATCTTCTTTAGATAGTGAAGCAAACTGAATAACAGCGTCTAAGCGGTTTCTAAACTCAGGGGTAAAGACACGCTTAAGCGCATCCATGCTATCAGGTGCACTATCTTGTTTAGCAAAACCGATTGAATTTTTTTGTGATTCAAAAGCGCCAGCATTGGTTGTCATAATCAAAATGATGTTTCTAAAGTCAGCCTTGCGCCCGTTGTTATCTGTTAATGTCCCGTGATCCATAACCTGTAGTAACAAGTTATAAATATCAGGATGCGCCTTTTCAATCTCATCTAGGAGAACAACGGCATAAGGATGTTTAGTTACGGCTTCAGTTAACAAACCACCTTCTTCATAGCCGACATAACCAGGAGGCGAGCCGATTAAGCGCGATACGGTATGCCTTTCCATATATTCAGACATATCAAAGCGCAAAAGCTCAACACCGAGCAAGTTAGCAAGTTGTTGTGTTACTTCTGTTTTACCAACACCCGTGGGACCTGCAAACAAGAATGATCCCCAAGGTTTATTAGGGTCTCTTAATCCGGCTCTTGCTAATTTAATCGTATCAACCATGGCTTCAATCGCTTCATCTTGTCCATAGACCAGCATTTTAAGATCTTTACCAAGATTTGCCATCGAGCTTTTATCTGAGGCAGAAACCGTTTTGGCAGGGATTCGAGCCAGACGTGCAACCATATTTTCAACATCGGTGACATTGATGAGTTTCTTTTTCTTAGCGTTGCCACTTGTGCGTTGATAAGCGCCAAGCTCATCAATAACATCGATTGCTTTATCAGGTAAAAAGCGCTCAGTAATATACTTAGCGGAGAGCTCAGCGGCAGCTTGTAATGCTGGCAAGGTATATTTGATATTGTGGTGATCCTCGAAATAAGGCTTTAAGCCTTTTAAAATTTCAAATGTTTGATCAATCGTTGGTTCTTCGACATCAACTTTTTGGAAGCGTCGTGCTAGTGCATGATCTTTCTCAAAAATTGTGCGATATTCTTGGTAAGTAGTAGACCCTACACATTTTAAATCACCGGAAGCAAGCGCGGGTTTAATTAAATTTGAGGCATCCATGACACCTCCGGATGCAGCACCCGCGCCGACAATCGTGTGGATTTCATCGATAAATAAAATCGCACCTTCTTCTTCTTGAAGTTGCTTTAAAACTTCTTTAAAGCGCTTCTCAAAATCGCCACGATATTTAGTGCCCGCAAGTAATGTGCCCATATCAAGCGAGTAGATAACGCCATTTGCTAATACATCAGGCACTTGCTTATCAACGATTTTCTTAGCCAAGCCTTCGGCAATAGCTGTTTTGCCAACGCCTGCTTCACCGACAAGTAAAGGGTTATTTTTACGACGACGACATAGCACTTGAGTGACGCGTTCAATTTCATAATCACGCCCAATTAAACGGTCAATTTTACCATCTTTAGCACGCTGATTAAGATTAACCGCGTATAACTCAAGTGGCGTTTTTTCTTTTTGTTCTTCAGTTGGTGCATTGGAAATGGTTTGCTGAGTGCTTTGGTTGGTATTGTTATTATTGGAAACACCATGTGAAAGGTAATTTACCACATCTAAGCGTGTAACATTTTGCTGTTTGAGAAAGCTTACTGCTTGACTATCTTGTTCACTAAAAATAGCAACCAATACATTCGAGCCTTGCACTTCACCGCGCCCTGAAGACTGTACATGAAATACCGCGCGCTGCAAAACACGCTGAAAGCCAAGCGTTGGCTGAGTATCTTTACCATCTTCGGTGATTTTTGGCGTGGATTGATCGATAAATGTATTTAAAACATTTTTAAGCTCAGGAAGGTTAGCTCCACACGCTTTTAATACTTTCTTTGCATCAGCATTATCGACCAACGCACTTAATAAGTGCTCAACAGTTAAATATTCATGTTTTAGGTCTCTTGCATGCTGAAATGCTTGATTTAATGTTTGTTCTAGTTCCTTACTTAGCATACGACACCTGCAATAGTTTTATAATCCTTACGTTTTATAATAGACGAATTGCAGGCACAAAAAAACTCGAAACTACTAAATCGAGTTTTATTTTAAGAAAAAATTAGTCAGGACGAATAAATGCGTTATGCCTTACTCGTGATAAGCATGAGTGGATGCCCAGCTTTTTGTGCAATTTCCATTGCTTTGCAAGCCATTGTTTCAGCTAAGTCCTTAGCGTATTTGCCACAAAGTGCTTTACCTTTGTAGTGGGCTTCCATTGTGACTTTCTCAGCCTTTTGAGCATGGAGTTTAAAAATATTTTGCATTAGTTCAAGAACAAATTCCATGGGTGTAAAATCATCATTGAGAACATAGACGTTGCGCATCAGCGCACCACTTTGCTCAGTCATTGGCTGTTGAAAGGCGGTTTTTGTATGTTGAGTTAGTTCAATATCAAGATCTAACATGGTTAACTCCTTATGTTCAACAAAATCACCTGATTTGCATGTTGATGGATGGGTTAAATTTATCTTTATTCAATTGTTTCTTTAATTTGTTTGCTATGCAATCAAGTGGGCTCTCGGATCAAAACGCAAAAAGAACTGATCGCGTTTTAACCGCTGGCAGTATTACAGCAAAAAGTTTTTGAAAATGCAAGTGAATCTCTGGTTAATGTGCAACCAATTTTTATGGCTGCCTGTAAAAGCTTATCTTTTTGTGGTTTTGATGTTTAACTATGAGTACTTCACTATGCTGCAATGTGTCATTTACTGGCTAACCAGTCGCGAACCGGTAGAAAATCAATATAGAGTTTTTCCTCTTGAGATCCAGCCTCCGGGTGATAGTTATAAACCCATTTAACTAAAGGCGGTAAAGACATCAAAATGGATTCAGTGCGTCCTGAGGACTGCAAACCAAAATGGGTACCGCGATCAATCACAAGATTAAATTCAACATAGCGTCCACGGCGATAAAGCTGAAATTCGCGTTCACGCTCACCATAGACAGTATCTTTGCGCTTATCCAAAATCGGTGCATAGGCTTTGATATAGTGATTCCCCACAGATTGGGTGAATAGGAAGCACGTTTCAAAATCCCAATCATTCAAATAATCAAAGAATAACCCGCCAATGCCGCGGCACTCCTGCCTATGTGGCAAATAGAAATACTCATCACATTGTTTTTTGTATTTGGCATAGGTGTTATCGCCAAAATCTTTACAAGACTTATATGCCATGGTATGCCAGTGGATGCAGTCTTCTTCAAAGCCGTAAAAAGGGGTTAAGTCAAAACCGCCACCAAACCACCAAAAGGGTGTTTGACCTTCTTTTTCAGCAATAAATAAACGTACATTCATGTGTGAGGTTGGCGCGTAAGGATTTTGTGGATGAATAACTAATGACACACCCATTGCTTGAAAGGAAAATCCTGTCAATTCAGGCTTCATTGCTAAAATGGCTTTGGGTAGTTCATTCCCCTCAATATGTGAGAAGTTTACCCCACCTTTTTCAATGACATTGCCATTTTCTAATACGCGTGTACGCCCGCCACCTTGACCATTTTGATATTGCCAATTGTCTTCTTGAAAACGCTTGCCATCAATTTTTTCTAGTTTGGCGCAAATATCATCTTGTAATGCCAATAGATAGTTTTTTACGCGTGTAATATCGTTTGTTGTTACCATGATTTGATCTCACTTTGATAATGTTGTTCAAGATGCTTTCTCAATCTCACCAGTTGCCCATGAAAAAAGTGTCCAACGTGATTTAATCGAATAAATGTCGCGTCCACTGTGGTTTTTTGGATAAAAAACTCACTAACTGCAGTGTAACTTACCACTTCATCATCAATGCCTTGGATAAGACACCACGGCATTTTAGGCTCAGGCTGTTGCTCTAGTGGGAAGTTTACAACCGCAGGTGCAATGGTTAATAAAGAGTTAATGCTATTCTCATAATGCGCTGCTGCTTTATAGGCAATTGAGCCGCCAAAAGAAAAGCCAGCAAGGATGATTTGTTGATTGGGTTTTCTCTCAAGGATATTATTAATCACGGATAATGTGTCTTTAAGCTCACCGATGCCATCAGCATACTCACCTTGACTTTGCCCAACACCACGGTAGTTAAAACGTACAGCTTCAATGCCAAGGTTATTAAATGCTTTGGCAATGGTGGTGATGACTTTGTTATTCATCGTGCCCTGAAACAAAGGATGTGGGTGGCAAATAACTGTAGTTATTGTAGGGTGAAGATTCTCTTTAGGTGTATCAATGACTGTTTCAATAACGCCCGACTCACCCTGAATAAAGAATTGTTGCATATTGAGTATAATATTTGAAAATAACTATATTGCGTTTGATTTTAACAAAGCAGGTATGCCCATCACAAACCATTTTACAGAATTTCTTGCTTTGCACTGAGTTGTCATATTAGGGCTTGACCCGAATATCCATTATTACCAAGGAACTATTGTTTAGGTACTTAAAGCATGCACCACTGGCAACAGCGCGTGTTTACTTCTACAATATGGTTTATATCTGATTGACATGGAGTTTCAATGTCCACTGAAATAAGACTAAACAGTAATCTGTTAATGGCATTAAGTGATATCGAGCGCTATATTCCTCCTATGAGTATAAGCACACAAATGTTGCCAAAAGAATATGCTCAAGTTCTTGTTACCGGTGCCAATGGTTACCTTGGTGTGCACTTAATTGATGAGTTGATGAGGCATACCAAGGCAGTGATTCATTGTGCGATTCGTGGTGATTCATACTTAGATGCTAAAGCAAAGCTTGATGCTAATCTTAAACGCTATGGATTTGATGCGCATATCGATCATCCACTGCTTAAGATTGTTATCGTTAATCTCGCTGAAACCAAGATTGGCCTAAGTGATAATGATTGGGCGTCGCTAAGTACGAATCTTGATGCGATTTATCACAATGGTGCGTATGTTCACCATTTACAAAGCTATGAACGTATGGCGCCAACCAATGTCGGCAGCACGGCTGAGATTATTAAGTTAGCTTGCCATACTAAGCCAAAGCGCATTCACTTTATTTCAACAAAATATGCAGCAATTAATTGTGTTTCAAGCATTGCACGTGAAGGTATGCCACCAATTGCACCCATTCACCCTGATATAAGTTTCGGCTATACCGTCACTAAATGGGCAGCGGAATGGTTGCTGTGGAAAGCGCAAGAACATGGTATTGCTGTTGATATTTATCGCTTAGGGCAAATTACAGGGCAGTCAACCACCGCAAAAAGTAATTATGAAAAGAATAATTTAACGCGCTTTATTCTAGGCTGTATTGAGATGGGGGTGGCACCTGATCTACACTCGCAACATGAGATGATTCCGGTGGATCAAGTGGCACAAAGTATTATTGCTTTATCACAACTGCCGTATACACAAGCCAATGGTTGGAATATTGTTAATAACGTACAAATAACCTATGCGGATATCTTTAAGGTTATTAATGATTTGGGTCATTCGGTTGAAGTTATCGCCTTAGATCAATGGCGCAGTAAGCTAAGAGAAATTGCTAACAGCAATCCGCTTTTTCCATTGATCGATTATTATGACAATGAGGAAACAATCCCTTTTATTACCACAGAAAATAGCAAAACAATGAGCGCTTTAAAGCGCTTGGGTGTTAATATTACCGAGGATTATCATGCGCTATTTGCAAGGTATTTAGATTATTGGCAGTCATTAGAGTTCTCGAGTTTAAAGCATTAACTTGTTACTGTAAAAAGATTTAGATAGATAAAATGAACTAAAGGTAGTTATATGTTCCAAGGCGATTTTTCATTAGTACAGTTAGCGTCATTTTTGGCAGTCGCTAAACACATGAGCTTTACTAAGGCAGCTGACGCTTTGGGGATTACAAAATCTGCGATTAGTCAAAATATTAAACAGTTAGAGTTATTAGCTAAGGCAGATTTGCTGATACGCACAACACGTAAGGTTGAACTCACTCGAGAAGGACATAAGCTATTAATGCAATGTCAGCGCTTGGAAAGTGAATGGTTTGGCATTGGGCAATTGATTAATAGCTTTGATGAGCATCCAGAAGGCGTGCTGTGTATTAGTAGTAATTATTATTTCGTTGAGGAAAGTTTGGCACCCATTATCAAACGTTATTTACAGTTATATCCAAGTATGGAAGTTAAACTGATTGTTGAAGAGCGTATGCCTGAGTTATATCAGGAAAACATCGATATTGTGTTTGGTGTTAACTGGACGCCACCGGATGATGTGGTTGCTTATCGCTTAAATAGTACTGACTATGTTTTGTGTGCCTCATCTGAATATTTAGAGCGTAAAGGGTTACCTAAAAATATCTCGCAATTAGGATCACATGACTTTATAGCGCACAGTGGGCGCGATGCGGTCATATTAGGTGATTCACAATTAAACGCACAGTGTCAGTCGCGCTTAAGTGTTAATAGTATTAGTTGTATGAAACGTTTTGCCATAGATGGATTAGGTATTATCCAAGCGCATCGTTATATGCTCGTCGATGAGTTAAAAAGTGGCTCTTTAGTTGAGATTAAAATAGCGGATTTTACGTCACCTCAGGTCAATATCAATATGTACTATCAAAAACAGCAATATGTTCAGCCAAAGATTAAAACCTTTGTTGAGCTGGTTAAGGAAATGATTTAGCTAAAATATGCCGCCAGACTTTAAAATGCTTTGTGATGGGTATAACATGCAGGGCATGGATTTTTCAATAAATAAAGAGTAACCATGTCAATGCGTAGTCATTCATTTTTAGACCAATGTTTAGGTGAGCTTCAACACTTTGTAAAGTCTGTTGTTTTGCCTGCAAAAAATCCAATGTCAGTGACGCCCGCTCATGATATGAATGAGCCAGAACTTGACGCGACTGAGTCAAAACATGTGGCAGGACTCATGCGTGTTGATCACACTGGTGAGATCTGTGCGCAGGCGCTCTACCGAGGGCAGGCATTTGTCGCGAAAGAGCATGAAACACGTGCGCATTTACATCATGCGGCAGAGGAAGAATATAATCATTTGTCGTGGTGCGAAACGCGCTTAAATGATTTGGATGCGAAAAAGAGTTTACTTAATCCTTTATGGTATGTCGGCTCCTTTTCTATCGGTGCTGTCGCCGGACTGATTAGTGACAAAGTAAGCTATGGTTTTGTGATTGAAACTGAAAAACAGGTGATGCGCCATTTAGAAGCACATTTAAATGAATTACCTGCTCAGGATGAGAAATCACGTGTGATTTTGATGCAAATGTATAAAGATGAACAGTCACATGCCGATGAAGCAACCCTTGCCGGCGGTGTTGAATTTCCACTGTGGGCGAAGTTAATTATGAAAGCCCAGTCAAAGGTTATGACCACCTTGGCGTATCGTATTTAGAGCAGAGGATACGCCAAAGTACTAAACGATCAATGATGCTCTTTAGGATTTAAAATATATTTCTCTTTAAGTTCTTGTTTTAATACTTTACCTACGGGATTCTTAGGTAGTTCATCCAAGAACATAATGTCTTTTGGTGTTTTGTAATGCGCGAGACGCGTATAACAGAACTCGGTGATTTCTTTGGCAGTAACTGATTGGTTATCCTCAAGTACCACAAAGGCAAACGGTTTCTCACCACTTGAGTGCGATGGCGCGCCGACAACAGCAACATCTTTAACTGCGGGGATTTGTAAAATAGTATTTTCAATTTCTTTTGGAAAGACGTTAAAGCCAGAAACGATGAGCATATTTTTGGAGCGTCCTGAAATCGTTAAGCGACCCATATCATCCAAGAATCCAATGTCTCCAGTTTTAAGCCAGCCATCACCAGTAAAGTGCTCTTTGGTCACTTTGTCTAAGTGCCAAAAACCTGGAGATTGTTGCGGACCTTTGACCCAAATTTCACCATTTTCATTGGCAGGTAGATCATTGCCTTGATCATCACGAATCGAGACATCCGTACTAGGTAGAGGATAACCTACGGTGCCATTAAATACATCATCATCAAAACGATTAATAGTAACTGCAGGTGACATCTCAGATAGACCATATGCCTCGTGGATTGTCACCCCTGTTACTGCTTTCCAGTCATCCGCAATGCGTTTAACCGTCGACATGCCGCCACTTAATGTATATTTGAAGTGTGGGAAAGTTGATTGGCGGAAGGTGTCATTGTGTAAAAGGGCAGCATATAAAGTGTTAATACTGTTAAAAATAGTAAATGGCGTTTTTTGCATGGTTTTAACTAATGACTTAATATCACGTGGATTAGGGATAAGTATATGTTTAGAACCAGCAAGGTAGAAGGTGAAAAAATTAGCGGTCAGTGCAAAGATGTGATAGAGCGGCAGTGCGCCAATAAGTATTTGTTTATCCAGTTCGACTTGATTACCAATCCAAAGCCATACTTGTTGAATGTTAGCAACAATATTACGATGTAATAATATGGTGCCTTTAGGCTTGCCGGTGGTGCCACTAGAGTATTGTAAACATGCCATATCATCACATGAAATTTTAACACTTGCTTCATCAAAACTACGGTGGTAGTGGAGAGCCGTGCTTAATTTATGAAACTGAGATTGATCGTGTTTGCTTTTCATGCCCTTAAGATAGGTTGCAACAAAATGAATAATCTGTTTTTTAGGGAAATCGTATAAGTCGACAAGATCTGTTGCGATCATGTGTCTAACCTGCGGCAAATCTTTCTTAGCCTCTTGTACTAAGTGGGCAAATGTGCTTAATACAAAAATACCGGTAGCACCTGAGTCCTCCATGATTTCTTTGATTTCATGTGCGGTGTATAGTGGATTGATGTTAACAAAACTTGCGCCTATTTTTAGAATGCTGATAAGAACAATTGGAAATTGTAATAGGTTTGGTAGCATAATTGCGATTTTATCACCTTGCTTAAAACCGAGCTCATAATGCAGGAATGCCGCGACTTTATTGCTGTAATGATCAACTTGTTGATAGGTGATATCATGGTCATGGCAGGAAAGTGCCACGTTATTTGGAAATTTTAATGCCGCTTGCTTTAGCATTGAGGTTAATGTTTCAGTTGAAACTGGAATTTCGCTAGGGACGTCATTTGGGTAGTGTTTAATCCATGGTTTTTCTGACATAGTGTCTTCTCTCCGTTTTTATCAAAAGTCAAAAAAGCTAAATAAGTAAATATACCAAAAATAAGCTTAACCACATTCTAGACGTCTATCTTGCATGTTGTAAATAAATTCACTGCGAATTGCATTAATTATGTTGCTTTGCAATATTATTTGCATGATTTAGGGAATATTTTGGTTGCTGTCGCTTAATTTTTTACAAAATCGCTGTTATATTGCTAAATAATGAAGAAGGACTAACTGATTTAAGGAAGGCTTTGCTGCATTAGGAGAAGCATCATTATTGAGGGTGTTTGCGGCAAAGAGTAGTTAGGGTTGACCTTTAGAGTGCTGGATTAAGTAAGTTAAGATTAAGGAAACGCGCATGATCAAGAAAATCTATAAATCAAGTAAAAAATCAATGCCACCTATTTCGGTAACTGAGCAAGTTGCCTTAGATGCAGGAGACTGTTGGTATGAAAAGCAAGTCTTCCAAGGTTTGCCAGACTTTGATGAGTTGCATCGTTTGCAGAAGTTTCAGCTAAATGAAGAAGAACAATCTTTCTTAGATAATGAAACCACTACGCTTTGCTCAATGATTGATGATTGGCAGGTAACACATGTTGATCGTGATCTACCGGTTGCTGTATGG
Source organism: Cysteiniphilum litorale (assembly GCF_003428165.1). Classification (GTDB taxonomy): domain Bacteria; phylum Pseudomonadota; class Gammaproteobacteria; order Francisellales; family Francisellaceae; genus Caedibacter; species Caedibacter litoralis. The sequence continues at coordinate 43,379 of NZ_QLIQ01000018.1, forward strand.
GATTTTATTCGTGAAAAAGGTTTTTTTGGATTGGTCATTCGCAAGGAATATGGCGGTAAAGGATTCTCAGCTGCCGCGCATTCTGAGATTGTGATGAAGATTGCCACCAAAAGTGTTTCAGCTGCAGTAACTGTGATGGTGCCTAATTCATTAGGGCCTGGTGAGTTATTGCATCACTATGGCACGAATGAGCAAAAAGATATGTTCTTGCCAAAATTAGCAGCAGGTATTGATATTCCCTGTTTTGCATTAACTGGACCCACGGCGGGTTCTGATGCAACTTCTTTACCGGATAAAGGCGTTGTTTGCAAGGGTGAGCATAATGGGCGTGAAGTTTTGGGCATACGCTTGGAGAATATCAATAAGCGTTATATTACCTTAGCACCGATTGCTACCTTAGTTGGCTTGGCATTTCAACTGCATGATCCTGATCAATTGTTAGGAGATATGGGTAAAGAGGGCATTACTTGTGCACTATTGCCACATGATCACCCTGGGCTTGAAATTGGTAATCGTGCCTATCCATTATCACAAGCTTTTATGAATGGCACTATTCGTGGCAAAGATTTGTTTATCCCGATTGATTGGATTATTGGCGGGCAAAAAATGGCAGGTGAAGGCTGGCGTATGCTGGTTGAATGCTTATCGATTGGACGGGCGATATCACTACCTGCGTGTGGCACTGCCAATACGTTATTATCAAGTGTGATGACCTCAGCCTATAGTATGGTCAGAGAGCAATTTAAATCACCAATTGGTTATTTTGAAGGTGTTGAAGAGAAAATTGCACAAATGGGTGGTCTTGCCTATCTTGCCAATGCCACAAGACAGTTTACTGTGGCAGCGGTTGATGCAGGTATTAAGCCCTCGGTAGCATCGGCTATTTCTAAATATCACTTAACTGAAATGGGTCGAAACGTCCTTAATCATGCGATGGATATTCACGCTGGGCGTGCTGTGATTATGGGACCCAATAATTATTTAGCACGAGGCTATCAAGCGACACCTGTTGGCATCACGGTTGAGGGTGCTAATATCATGACGCGTAACTTAATGATCTTTGGACAGGGTGCGATGCGTTGTCATCCATATGTGCGTGATGAGTCTGAAAGCTTGATGAATAAAGATGAGAAAGAAGGTTTTGAACAATTCTCGAAATTGATGAAAAAGCACATCAGTTATATGATTAAAAATACAGCACGCACCTTCTGGTATGGCATTACCTGTGGTGCGACAGCAAAAGGTTATTCATCTAAGTTCAATAAATATTACAAGCGCATTACCCGCTTAAGTACGGTATATGCCTGTGTCAATGATATTGCACTGGTAACTTTAGGTGGCGCACTTAAACGTAAAGAGCGTTTATCGGCGCGTTTAGGTGATGTGATGAGTTACTTATATATGGCGTGTGCGGTATTGAAATATTATAAAGATAATGGCGAGGTTGCCGCTGATGATGTATTTGTTAGCTGGAGCTTGCAGCATTGTCTATATGAAGCGCAAAATGCATTGTATGAAATTTTTGCTAACTTTCCGAATAAGGCGTTGGCAGGCACGTTACGGTTTATGGCATTTCCTTATGGTAAACCATTTAAAAAGCCAGATGATCGTTTGGATCATAAACTGGCGCAAGCGTTATTGAAAGATGAGAAAACACGTCAACGCATGAAATCAATGTGTTATGTGCCTGAGGATGACAAGGATCCGGTAGGGCGTGTTGAGCTTGCTTATCAAGCAGTGCTTGCTGCAATTCCTGTGCAAAAGAAAATCAAAGAGGCGATTAAAGCCGGCACGATACCAAAAGCTAGTTGGAGTAATTCGATTGATAAGGCGCGTCAGCATAATGTTATTAGTGATGATGAGGTGACGTTACTTAAAGATGTGATGAAGCGCGTTAATGACGTGATTCAAACGGATGAGTTTTCACCTTATGCCTTGGGGCCTAAAAATGCGCATCCAGAGTGGCGTGAAGCCTATGAAGCAATGCATAAGATGTCCGATAAATCTGAAAAATTAAAGACAACAGCTGAGAGTATATAATAGTTTATGGGTAATAATGGATATTCGGGTCAAGTCCGAATATGACGACTTATTGTTATTCTCAGACTGGATCCGAGAATCCAAAGGACACCGGATAACATTTGCAAAGCTACTTGAAAGACATATAAAAAATAAGAAAGTCAAAATAAGGAGACCTTTTAGATGAGTGAACTGGAGCAACTAAGCGAGTTAGAGCAGAAGTTTAACGAAATGGTGCAAGCAGTACGCGATGCGACCATAGATTTTAAGCCCGATAATAACCAAAAACTAAAGCTATATGCCTTTTATAAGCAAGCAACGGTTGGTGATGTTGAAGGTAAATGTCCATCGGTTTTAAAAATGGTTGAGCGTGCTAAATGGATGGCATGGGACTCTATCAAGGGTCAATCAAAAGATCAGGCAATGCGTGGTTATTTGGCAGTTTTTGGACATGAGTTTACTGAATCTGAAGCGGCTAAGCCTAAAGCTCATGTCCAATCGGCGGCTAAGTCTGAACCATCACAACGCCAACATGTAGGCATTGAAAAAGTTGCAATTCTTGGCGCTGGTGTGATGGGTGCGCAAATTGCCGCACACTTTGCCAATGCGCGCATTCCTGTAGTGCTTTTTGATTTGAAAGCAAAGGAAGGTGCACCAAATGCGCTGATTGATGGCGCATTACAAAAACTTGCTAAGCTCAATCCAAAACCTTTTGGTTCAGCACAAGCGGTCAATTATATTACTGCGGCGAATTATGAAGATAATCTTGAGCTGTTAAAAGATTGTGATTTGATTATTGAGGCGATTGCTGAGCGTATGGACTGGAAAAAAGATCTGTATCATAACATCGCACCACACGTGGCAAAACACGCGATTATTGCATCCAATACCTCAGGTTTAAGCATTGAATCATTAACTGAAAGTTTACCAACGCATTTACATGCACATTTTTGTGGCGTACATTTCTTTAATCCGCCACGTTATATGCCTTTGGTTGAACTTATTGCACATGGTGGGACTAAGCCAGACGTACTAGATCAGCTAGAAACTTTCTTGGTGCAAAAATTGGGTAAAAGTATTATTCGTGCCAAAGATACACCAAACTTTATTGCCAATCGCTTAGGCGTTTTCTCAATGTTGGCAACGTGCTATTACACCGAGAAGTTTAATATTCCACTTGAGGTTGTCGATGGCTTAACAGGTAAGAAGCTTGGACGTGCTAAAAGTGCAACCTATCGCACGGCAGACGTGGTTGGCTTGGATACTTTCGCCCATGTTGTGGATACGATGAAAAACTCGCTTACAGATGGCTGGGAGAAAGTTTATCAATTACCCAATTGGATCCACGCATTAATCGAACAGGGTGCCTTTGGACAAAAGACAAAAAAAGGGCTTTATGTTAAAGAGAAAGATGGTCTTAAAGTGCTTGATCTGCAAAGCCAAACATATCGATTATCTGATCAGAAGCCTGATAAAGCAGTCACTGAAATTCTAAGTGAAAAAGACTGGTCAGTGAAGTTAGAAAAATTAAAAACCATGGATCATCCGCAAGCACAATTTTTATGGTCGTGCTTTAGAGATAGCTTCCACTATGCCGCATGTTTAGTCGGTGATATTTCCAATTATCCAAAAGATATGGATTTAGCGATTCGTTGGGGCTTTGGCTGGAAAGAGGGGATTTTTGAAACATGGCAACAAGCTGGTTGGCAGCAAGTAACACGTTGGATTGATGAAGATATCAAGTCTGGAAAAACGCTTTCAAGCAAAGCGCTTCCGCAATGGGTTTATGCGCTTAAAGAAGGTGTTTATGGTGATAATAAATCCTTTAGTTTCACTGATAATGCCCTCGTTACTCGTCAAGAATTACCTGTATACAAACGCCAACTACACAAAGATTACGTATTAGGTGAGCATAGCACAATGCCAAGTGTAACCTTGTATGAAAATGAAGGTGTGCGCTTATGGAGTGTTGATGAAGAGATTGGCATTTTAAGTTTTAAGAGCAAGATGTGTTCAATTGGTGATGCGGTGTTAGCAGGTATCTCTGAGGCGATTAAGGTCGCTGAAAGCAAACTTAAAGGGATGGTCATCTGGCAAGAGCAGGATATCTTCTCGGCAGGTGCGAATCTTGAAGAGTTCGGTTTTAAATTCATGATGCATGGTAAAGAAGCTGTTTATGAGGTCATTCAAAAAGGGCATCAAGTGATCACTCAAGAGCTTCGTTATAGCAAAATCCCTGTGGTTGCAGCGGTTAAGGGCTTTGCTTTTGGCGGAGGTTGTGAAACATTGATGCATTGTGATGCAGTCGTGGCAGCACACGAGAGCTATATTGGTCTTGTTGAAGCAGGTGTTGGCATTATCCCTGGTTGGGGTGGTTCAAAAGAGATGGCAAAACGCGCCTCGACTGCGCAAGACCCGTGGAAAGACTTTGAAAAACGCTATAAGAACTTGGCGATGGCACAAGTGGCAACAAGTGCCTATGAAGCCATTGAGATGGGCTTCTTACGTGAGAGTGATACCGTGGTGATGAATAGCAAAGAAATCCTAAGTGTTGCAATCGAAAAAGCACGGTTCTTAGCATACTCTAGTTATCAACCACCATTAAAGCAAAAGATCAAAGTCTTTGGTGAGGCAGGTATTGCGACCGTTAAAGGGCTTTTGGTTAATATGCGTGATGGCAATCAAATCTCAGCACATGACTACAAGATCGCAACAAATTTAGCGGATGCTATGTGTGGTGGTGAGATTGAGAAAGATACCTATGTTTCAGAAGACTGGTTACTTAAGCGCGAACTTGAAAACTTTGTTGAGTTAGCGCTTTCTGAGAAAAGTGCAGCAAGAATGCAGCATATGTTAGAAACGGGTAAGCCATTGAGAAATTAAACTAAGTGAAATTATATATTTTTGAAGTTAATACTAGACTTCGTTAACCTGAGTTTTCTCGTTTTCGAGGTGTGAAAATAAGGAGTTTTTAGAAAATGACTGAACAAGCGGTATATATTGTTGCAGCGAAAAGATCAGCTGTTACTAAGGGCAAGCGTGGTGGCTTTGCCAAGAAGCGTCCGGATGATTTGTTAGCGGATATTTTAAAAGAGACCGTTAAAGAATCAGGTGTAAACCCTGAGGACATCGGTGATATCGTCATAGGCTGCGCTATGCCTGAGGGTGAGCAGGGTATGAATGTCGCACGTATCTCAACACTTTTGGCAGGGTTGCCTGATTCGGTACCTGCTTTTACCATTAATCGCTATTGCAGCTCAGGGCTTCAATCAATTGCGATTGCCGCTAATGAAATTGCTAAAGGCAATATGGAAGTGGCAGTTGCCGGTGGTATTGAGTCGATGAGTATGATCCCATTTGGTGGGCATAATATTTCATTTAGTAGTGAGATTTTTACCAAAGATGAAAATGTCGCGATTGCTTATGGCATGGGAATTACTGCTGAGAATGTGGCTAAAGACTGGAATATCACACGCCAAATGCAGGATGAGTTCTCATTAAAAAGTCATCAAAAAGCAACGCATGCAATTGAAAATGGCTATTTCAATGATGAGATTATTCCCGTTAAGGTACATCATCGTAAACCTGATGAGGCGAAAGCTGAGATCATTGACCATGAAAAAACGATTAAGATTGATGAAGGTGCGCGCAAAGATACATCGATTGAGGCGCTAGCTAAACTTAAACCTGTGTTTGCAACAGGCGGTTCAGTTACTGCGGGTAATAGCTCACAGGTTTCCGATGGTGCAGGTGCTGTGGTATTAGTCAGTGAGTCTTATTTGAAAAAACATAATCTGACACCTCTAGGGAAATTTTTAGGGTTTGCCGTAGCTGGTGTGCCAGCACGCATCATGGGGATTGGTCCGATTAAGGCGATTCCAAAAGTGCTTGAGCAAACCAATTTAAAACTAGAAGATATCGATTGGTTTGAGTTAAACGAGGCGTTTGCCGCGCAATCCTTGGCTGTAATCAATGAATTAAAGCTTGATGAATCCAAGGTAAACCCTTGTGGTGGGGCAATTGCTTTAGGGCATCCGTTAGGTGCGACAGGTACGGTACTGACGGTGAAAGCCCTGCATGGTTTAAGAAGAACCGGCAAGAAATATGGCATGATCACCATGTGTATTGGCACAGGGATGGGCGCTGCTGGCATTATTGAGGCGTGTTAATCCTATTAATCTGAAATATTATTATTCAGCTTGACTGTTTTCTTTGAAAGGGGGATGGTCAATCTTTCTTTTTATTCTTCCGTATTCTCTTTTTATCGTTTGCGCTATTGCGGCATGATCTCGTGTTGATGGGCAATAAATTAAGGTGCTTGGCGTTAAATTTTGGTATACTCTGTGGCGATTTGTTTTGAATGAAAATGGAGTGACTGAATGTCCGACGTTAAAACTTATGATTCGTCAAATATTAAGGTATTAAAAGGGCTTGAGGCGGTACGTAAACGCCCAGGTATGTATATTGGGGATACGGATGATGGCTCAGGCCTTCATCATATGGTATTTGAGGTTGTTGATAACTCGATCGATGAGGCGTTAGCAGGATTCTGTGATGATATTATTGTGACTATGCATACCGATGGTTCGGTGTCAGTCAGTGATAATGGTCGTGGGATTCCTGTTGATATCCATCCTGAGGAAGGACGTTCAGCAGCGGAAGTCATTATGACGGTACTGCATGCTGGGGGCAAATTTGATGATAACTCGTATAAAGTATCAGGTGGTTTGCATGGTGTTGGTGTATCAGTCGTTAACGCACTTTCAGAGAGCCTTGAGTTGCGTGTTTGGAAAAATGGCAAAGAGTATCAGCAATTCTATGCTCATGGTGAGCCATTAGCACCGTTAAAAGAAATAGGTGATACCACCAAGCAAGGGACAATGATTCGCTTTAAGCCATCACCTCAAACTTTTTCAATTGTGGAGTTTAGTTATGAAATTTTGGCCAAACGTATTCGTGAGCTATCCTTTTTAAACTCAGGTGTTAAAGTTCAGTTGATTGACAAAATCAATGACCAGCAAGTTACTTTTCAATATGAGGGTGGTATTAGTGCGTTCGTTGAGCATTTAAATAAAAGTAAAACGCCATTGAATCAAAATATCATTAATATTCAAGGTGAGCGCAGTGGCGTTGTCGTTGAGTTGGCGATGCAGTGGAATGAATCCTATCAGGAAAACGTCTATTGTTTTACGAATAATATTCCACAACGAGATGGTGGTACGCATCTATCGGGCTTTAGAGCAGCGTTAACACGTACGGTTAATGGTTATATTGAGTCAGAAGGCTTAAATAAAAAGCTTAAAATCAGCACATCAGGTGATGATGCGCGCGAAGGCTTAACTGCCGTACTATCGGTCAAAGTCCCAGATCCTAAATTCTCATCACAAACTAAGGATAAGCTCGTTTCCTCTGAAGTAAAAACCGCTGTTGAGGCGTTGGTGAATGAGAAGTTACAAGAGTTTTTACTTGAGAATCCAAATGAAGCAAAACTGATTGCTAATAAGATTATTGATTCAGCGCGCGCTAGAGAAGCCGCAAGAAAAGCGCGTGAAATGACACGCAGAAAAGGTGCCTTGGATATTGCCGGTTTACCAGGTAAGCTTGCTGATTGTCAGGAAAAAGATCCAGCATTATCTGAGCTTTACATTGTGGAGGGAGACTCCGCGGGTGGTTCAGCCAAGCAGGCACGTGATCGTAGAACACAGGCTATTTTGCCACTAAAAGGTAAGATCTTAAACGTTGAAAAAGCGCGCTTTGATAAGATGCTAAGCTCGCAAGAAGTCGGCACGTTAATCAAAGCCTTGGGTTGTGGTATTGGACGCGATGAGTATGATCCTAATAAAACAAGGTATCACCGCATTGTTATTATGACGGATGCTGATGTCGATGGTTCACACATTCGTACGTTACTTTTGACTTTCTTTTATCGTCAAATGCCTGAGCTTATTGAGCGCGGTTATATCTATATTGCACAACCGCCATTGTATAAGGTCAAACGTGGCAAGCAGGAAACATATCTCAAAGATGATGCCGCTTTAGCGCAATACTTAGGAAGTATTGGTATTGAGGGCGCGTCGTTATTCCCAGGAGACAACATCCCACCTATCTCAGGTGTTGGCTTGGAAAATTTGTATCAGCAATATCAAAAAACCAATGCAAAAATAACTACTTTATCACGGCGCTATCCAGTCAATGCACTTAAAGCACTTGTTAGCTATGCGCCATATCCTGCAACAGAAGATGAATCAGCGTTAAGCACTTGGTGGCAAGGTTTTGCCGAGCATGCTAACAAGCTCTCTGGCGGTTATGAGTTTTACACAACAGCTATTCATAGCGAACAGCATGAGGATGAGAAAGTCACTAAGCTTAGACTCTCGCGTTTATTGCATGGTGTAAATACTGAATATAGCTTCAACTTGAGTTTCTTTGAAAGCAAAGACTATCAAAGCATTGTTGAACTGGGAGTCGCACTCAATGGTCTTTTAACTAAAGCCGCTTATGTCGAGCGAGGAAGCAAAAAAGAGTTTGTTGATACGTTTGAGCAAGCAATGGAATGGTTAATCGCAGAAGCCAAGCGTGGGCAGAATGTACAGCGCTATAAGGGTCTTGGTGAGATGAACCCAGAGCAATTATGGGAGACAACAATGGATCCTGCTGAACGCCGTATGCTGCAAGTCACCATTGCGGATGCTGTTGCTGCTGATGAGTTATTTTCAACGCTTATGGGTGACGATGTTGAGCCTAGACGCGACTTTATTGAAAGTAATGCGCTTAATGTTGTGAATATTGATGTTTGATTGTGATCAAAGTTACAGTAAGGTCAAATAAACAGAAAGATATGTCATATCCAATTATTGATCTTTTTGCTGGTTCTGGGTGAGGGGTATTATATTTTCTTTACCATCGTAAAAGAAACAATACAGTAGTTCCCGCTGAAAAACTCTCTGAAAGCCTATGGTTGAAAGGTTTATTAGAAAAGAGATTACGAAAATCATTTTCTGGAGACCTTGATTTATCTAGTCTTGAGAGGTTAGTGGGAATTGCTGTAAACAATAGATCAGGTTTATTTATAGCAATACCTCATTTTTTGGAAAAATATAAGAAAAAAATCAAAAAAAATTCACTGCGCACGGGCTCACCGGAAAGTCACCTTATTTTATATGATCTCCAGTCATTTCCGGTCAGGCACTAGATATATGAACGTGGGGTGGTTTGGCTTAAATTATAATAGAGTGCTACATCTTTAAAGTCTGATCAGGTATGATAGATTATCTTTTTACAAATTAGATTACCTTTATGTCAAACACTCAAAAAATCGTTCTTGTTGATGGATCATCTTATCTTTTTCGTGCTTTTCACGCCCTGCCACAATTAACCAATCGTCAGGGTGAGCCAACAGGTGCGATCTTTGGTGTAATCAATATGTTAAAGAAATTACCTAAGCAGCTCAATACCGATCATATTGCTGTGGTTTTTGATGCTAAGGGGAAGAATTTCAGACATGATTTATACCCTGAATATAAAGCCAATCGTAAGGCAATGGCAGATGAGCTTAGAGTGCAAATCTCCCCTGTGCATGATATGGTGCAAAAGCTTGGCTTTCCACTGATTGTCATCGATGCGGTTGAGGCTGATGATGTTATTGGTACATTGGCTAAGCGCTTTGCTAATGAAGGACATGAGGTGGTTATCTCAACGGGTGACAAAGACATGGCACAATTGGTTGATGGACATATCACCTTGATGGATACAATGAAAAATGAAATCACTGATCGCGAGAAAGTCATTGCTAAATTTGGGGTGACACCTGAGCAAATTATTGATTACTTGGCATTGATGGGTGATACCTCAGACAATATTCCTGGTGTGCCAAAGGTGGGGCCAAAAACAGCGGTGAAGTGGTTAGCAGAATATCAAAGCTTACAAGGCGTCATGGCAAATGCCGATAAAATATCGGGTAAGGTTGGTGAGAATCTAAGAGAGAGTATTGACTTTCTGCCACTATCTTATCAACTAGCTACGATTAAATGTGACTTGGATCTACCATATACAGTTCAAGATATGCTCTGTGTTAAGCCGGATGTTGATTATCTTAAGAAGGCGTTTATACAATATGAATTTAAAGGCTGGTTGCGTGAGCTTGAGCATGAAGAAAATATTGTGTCTGATGCGCAAAAGACTAGAGTGGAGCCTATTGATGCTCAAGCAACTTTAAACTATCAGATTATTTTAACTGAAGAAGACTTCAACGCCTTTTATGCTGAGCTCGCAAAAGCGAAAGTCTTTGCTTTTGATACTGAAACAGACTCATTAGATACCTTTAATGTGCGTCTTGTTGGCATGTCATTTGCCTTAAAGCCACATCATGCGGTCTATATTCCACTGCAACATGATTATGACAATGCATCGACACAATTAGCACTAGATTGGGTTGTTAATAAAGTAAAACCGATTCTAGAAGATGGTCAAGTGGCTAAAATTGCACAAAATGCCAAGTTTGATTTAAAAGTTTTGAGTACTGTTGGCATTAATGTCAAAGGTGTCAAATATGATACGATGCTTGAATCCTATGTCTTAAACAGCTCAGCAACACGCCATGATATGGATTCATTGGCTCACCACTATCTAGGTGTTAAAACAGTAAGCTTTGAAGAGTTAGCGGGTAAGGGTAAAAATCAACTGACGTTTAATCAGATCGACATAGCTAAGGCTGGGTTTTATGCTGCAGAGGATGCTGATATCACCTATCGCTTGCATGAGCGTATTTGGAACGAATTAGAGACTATAGACAGTTTACGTGAGTTATATATCAAAGAAGAATTACCGGTGAGCTTTGTTATCGATCGCATGGAACGTGTTGGTGTAAAAGTTGATGCTGATTTATTAAAAGCGCAAAGTGCATCACTCACCGAAAAAATAGCTCAGTTAGAAAAAGAGTGTATTGAGTTGGCAGGTGAGAGCTTCAACCTATCATCTCCCAAGCAGTTGCGTGAGATTCTCTATGATAAGATGGGTTTACCAATCTTGAAAAAAACACAAGGTGGACAAGCATCAACGGCTGAAGATGCACTTCAGGAATTAGCAGAGATTTATGACTTGCCTAAGCTTATCATGGAGCATCGCCATTTAGTGAAATTAAAAACAACCTATACTGATAAGCTGCCACTAATGATCAATAGTAAGACATCACGGGTGCACACTTCCTATCAGCAAGCAGTAACAAGCACAGGGCGTTTGTCATCAACTGAGCCTAATCTGCAAAATATCCCGATCCGCTCAAGTGTGGGGCGTGAGATTAGAAAGGCATTTATTGCTAAGAAGGGTTATAAGATTTTAGCGGCGGATTACTCGCAAGTGGAGTTAAGAATCATGGCGCATTTATCGCAAGATCCTAATTTGCTTCATGCTTTTCAGCAAGGTTTAGATGTGCATCGCGCAACGGCAGCTGAGACATTAGGGATTAAAGCGGATGACGTAACACCTGAACAACGTCGTCAAGCCAAGGCAGTCAACTTTGGCTTAATCTATGGTATGGGCGCATTTGGTTTGGCAAAGCAGTTAGGCATTCCACGCGGCGAAGCACAAGAGTATATTGATATCTATTTTGCGCGTTATCCTGGGGTTAAGCGTTATATGGAGGATGCTAAAGCCTATGCTATGCAGCATGGCTTTGTTGAGACCATTTTTGGTAGACGTTTACACTTGCCAGAGATTAATTCGCGTAATATGGCAAAAAAACGTGCAGCGGAACGTGTAGCAATCAACGCACCAATGCAAGGCTCAGCGGCTGATATTATTAAGCGCGCGATGATTTTAATCGATGAATGGATTATCAAAGAGAATATTGATGCCAGAATGATTATGCAGGTGCATGATGAGTTGGTGTTTGAAGTCAAAGAAGATCAAGTGGATAGGATCAGCAAAGAGGTCAAGCAATTTATGGAGTCAGCGGCTTTATTACAAGTGCCGCTTATTGTTGATGTTGGCGTTGGCGATAATTGGGATGAGGCGCATTAAGTAATGATGTATAAATAAGTTACATGAGCTAGCACCTCTCCCCTTGCGGGATTGCTCGTGCAGCTTAAGCTGCGCGGGTGAGGGGAGTAATTAAAACTCAACTATTCGGTTATCATTACTAACGGTATTAAGCTAAGAATTGCTCAACAAGCTCACAGGTATACCAAACCCCAACACCACTAATGTCAGTGGGTATTGGTGCTAATCCATCCTTATGGCGACATGAAGCCAAGTCGATATGTAACCAACGAATGTCTTTACCAACAAATTGCTGTAAGAATTTAGCTGCCAAGATATGATCAGCATTGCCAGTAACATAACATTGTTTTAAATCAGCAATATCAGAATCAAGGGCTTTAAGATAATGCTTATCCATTGGAAACGGCCAAACTTTTTCAGCGCATTTGGCGCCATATTTAACTAAATTTGGTTGCCAGTCGTAGTTATTGCTGAAAATTGCAGAGTATTCAGTGCCCAATGCGCGTACCGCCGCACCGGTTAATGTTGCATAGTCAATAATGAGCTCAGGTTTATCTTGGCTTGCCAAGCACAATGTATCAGATAAAGCCATACGCCCTTCAGCATCAGTATCAACCACTTCAATGGTCTTACCATTTAATGCGGTGACAACTTCATTGGGCAAAAAAGCACGTTCGCCAATGTTGTTATTGGTAATTGCAAGGTAACAATGTACTTGATAAGGGACTTGCAAAAGGCTTAACGACAGTAAGCTGCCAACAGCAACCGCACTGCCCATCATATCGTCATTCATGCCATACATATATTGTGGCTGTTTTAAGCTTACACCTCCGGTGTCAAAACAGATTCCCTTGCCAACAAGAGCGATTGTTTTGTTATAGTCTTTAGGCGTATACGTTAGCTTTACAATGCCTGCAACTTCCGAGGCACGTGCCACCGCACTAAAGGCCCCAGCACCCATTTCAGCCAAGCTTTCTTTGTCATAAAGTGTATATTGCCAATCCTCGCGTTTGGCAATATCTTCCAGTAGATTGATATAGATTTGTGGCGTTAAGTAATTGGTTGGGAAAATAGTCAGGCGACGCGCCAGTGCATTACCTTTATGCTTCGCAAGTACATCAAGAAAGTCACTTTCACTGTAATCGCCAATGATTTCAATGCTAACTTCTTGCGCTTTATGTTCGCGCTTATAATTAGGCATCTCTTCAGTATGTGCTAATAGTGTGCGCATACATGCATCAGCGGTTGATTCGCTAGCATTCTCAGCAAGGAAAATAATATTCTTAGCCTTAGTAATATTTACACTCTTAATCAGCTCAGATAAATCTTTAAGCCATAAGTAAAGCTCACATTCGCCAACATTCTCTTTGATGATAATGTGTGTGCCTTTGGCATTGGGAAGTTGCGTTTGGTAGCCTTTTTTACATTTTGGCGCTTGAGATTGTTTGCGTGAGTAAAGAAGTTCACCTGAGGGTAAGTTTTGCCATTGTGCTTCATTATCGGCAATCGCAATAATCAGATCTGCATTATGATGATTGTCATCAAAGTGAGCAGAAAAATGTAAGCGTGCTGATGTTAATGTATGTAATGGGTGCATTGATTTAACCTTGTTGAGAAACCTCGTTAGCCACCTAGTATAAACACACTTTTAGGCAGTATGAACCAGAATTACCTGTTTTTCGTCACGACAGCGTGGGAAACAGCAGAATTATGCTTGCAAAACTAAGATGATGGGCTAAAATAGCCGGAAGTTTAAGGGCTCTTAGCTCAGTTGGTTAGAGCAGCGGACTCATAATCCGTTGGTCGCAGGTTCGAGTCCTGCAGGGCCCACCACCTTTAAACCCTTTCCCCATAGGCTTTACAGAGAAATTAATTGCGAAGCTTCCAAGATGAATCTTAAACTGTAGGTAACGTATAGGTAACAAGAAAAAACGTTGTTACCAATAAAATCATCACTGGTAACAAAGCAAGGTAACATAACTGATAAAAATTTTGATTTAAGATAACTGATGGTATGAGTCGAGTTTGTGTAAATTTTAAATTTTTGCTACACAAAGTTATGTGGTGTGCTTAGGCAATTAAGCAAGTCATTCTCTATTCTGTCCCAGAATTATTAACACATATTGACAGTAAATACTTTTGTATGTACACTTCATTTAAGTGATATCAGTTGCAATAAATATGAAATTTGAATGGGATGAAGCAAAAAGTCTGTTAAATTTGGAAAAGCACAAAGTATCATTTGAGCTTGCTGAATATCTTTTTAATGACTCGATGCTTGTTGCAATTGATAACAGAGTTGACTACGGCGAAATGAGATATATAGCTTATTCAATGTATGATGGCTCTTTGTTTAATATTGTATACACGAAGCGAAGTGGTAATATTAGAATCATATCAATGAGGAAAGCAAATGAAAGAGAAAAAACCAAATATCAAGCAGCAATTAAGCGCTATTAAGCAGATGAAAGATAGCGAGATTGATTATTCTGACAGCGTTGACATGGGTGATGCTGATTGGGCTCAATTTGAGCCATTAGCCCATAAGAAAAAATCTGTAACAATTCGTCTTGATAGCGATGTTATTGATTATTTTAAATCAATGGGGAAAGGCTACCAAACAAAAATTAATTCTGTCCTTAGAGAGTACAAGCGCTGCCATTAAACAAATCATCCTCGACAGTTGCCCAGCTATTTTTAAACTTTTTCAAAGCGTCAGATGTTTGCGCTGGTTCTTCGGAGAAAGCTTTTAAAACATCGCTCGGTGCAGTCACCGCTTGCGCGCCAATGTCCATGCTGTAGTAAATGTCATCAATGCTTTTTATGCTTGCCATCATTAATTTGCTTTTGCAATTGAAGCTATCAACGATATCAGCCATGCGTTGAGTTTCTTTTTGCCAGCCTTGATTTGATTGTTTAATGTGATTTAAATATGGCGCAATGTAGTTAACGTTGAGCTTGCAAGAAGTAATAACTTGAGCGGCGGTAAATATGGCAGTCGATAACACTGGAATATTCTCATTAACAAGCTCTTTCATAGCCTTAAAGCCGCACTCATTGGCTTGGATTTTTATTATAAAGCGGTGAGACATGGCTCTCAAATGGCGTGCTTGAGCAATAATTGCATCCGTATGAGTTGCAGTAACCTGAACGCATATAGGCTGTTTATTTACGGCAAGCAGTTTTTGCAGCGTGGTCAAGGGACTGCCTTGACTGTTTGCTAATATCTTAGGATTGGTTGTGATGCCATTTATTAACCCTATGGCATCACAATATGTAGCGTCGTTTAAGTCTGAACTGTCTAGCCATATTTCCATGGTGTTTCCTTATAATTTATATGGTCTGATTGCATGTTAAAGTTTGATGTTGATTTATATTTTTCCATATGCTTAGTGTTGCTACAGTTCCAATTATGCCAATGATTGAACTTAAAGCAATTAGCCAAAATGGTAGCATTATCAAATTTGTAGAGTCTAAAATGAGAACAGATAATGCTGGAATTGGTGCGCTAAATATTGAATAGCTAAGATTGTAGGATAGCCCAATGCTTCTACATCTAAAGTTTGCTTGAGATATTTCGGCTATTATCACTGTGTAGGTTGATGCTAGCATGCCAAAAAAGGCAAAAATAAGCATTAGCAAAAGAGTGTTTAAATGTCCATCGATCAGTTGATTGTAAAATATATAACTAAGCAGACAAATCAATAGTAATAAAAAGCAAAATAATGTTTTTTTATTGATGTAGTCGCTAACTAAGCCGCCAACAAGGCAGCCTAATATCATGATGCAAGAGCCATAGAAAATATGATCTGACAGAATATTTTTGCTCATTCCTAAATAAGTGCTGGCATAGCTGGGTAGAAATAGGAATAGTTGCGTGGTGAGTATAGCAGCGGGGGATACTAGCAACACACCAATAGCTATGCTTGAAATAAAATGTTTTTTAGCTTTTAAATTCATAGGTTGCTGTATTAAAGCCATGAAGTCAGAGGTTTCATATAAGTTTTTTCTCAAAAAATAATTGATAATGCAGCGCCAAACATAAAGGCAATTCGCCAACCATAGTCATATAGCATGCTTGATGATGGAATGTTACTGACTAGCATAAAAATGAAAGTGCTTAATAAAATACCCAATCCAAGAC
>NZ_QLIQ01000019.1 GCF_003428165.1 Cysteiniphilum litorale
AATGAACGTGTACAAAGAAGGTGCTATTGACTTTAAAAGTCAGGCGCAAAAAACATTGCAGGTTGCATGACATGTATAGGAATAAGAATTTTTAAAAAACTGTATTGACACTTTGGGGTAGAATAAACCTTGATATTATTACCTCAGCTGCAGTGCATATCGCTGAAGAAATGGCGTTTCATAAAGAATCGGTGTGTGAGGCTTAGAATGAGAGTGATGACAAAGAAAACACAGCAAATTATAGTAAGTGATCCAACCTTACGTGATGGCAGTCATGCTATTTCCCATCAAATGGATTTGGAGTATATCAGACAATATGCAACAGCCGCTGACCAAGCAGGTGTTGATATTATTGAAGTTGGGCATGGCAATGGACTTGGTGCTTCTTCAGTGCAGTTGGGTCTTGCTAAATATAGTGATCGCGATATGCTGAAAATAGCACGATTAGCGGTTAATAACAACAAAATAGGCGTTCATATCATTCCTGGATTTGGTGTGATTGATCGCGATTTAGCTATGGCGGTTGATGAGGGTGTTGATGTAGTGCGTGTTGCATCACATTGTACAGAAGCAGATATCACTAAGCGCCATATTAACTACGCTGCACGCGCAGGGTGTGAAGTGTTTGGTGTTTTAATGATGTCACATCTAGCGAATGCGGAGACGCTATTAGCAGAAGCTACTAAAATGCAAGATTATGGTGCAAATGGTATTATATTAATGGATTCTGCAGGTGCGTATATGATGCATGATGTTCGCGCTAAGGTGGCACACCTAGTGAATCATTTAAATATTCAAGTGGGGTTTCATGCACATAATAATCTAGGTCTTGCTATTGCAAACTCATTAACTGCAATTGATGCGGGCGCTACAATCATTGATGGAACGGCTTATGGTTTTGGAGCGGGTTCTGGTAATGCAGCTATTGAGGTGCTAGTTGCAACAATGTCAAAACTCAATATCAAGACACAGATTGATTTAGATAAGCTGTTCGATGCCGTTGAGATTGCCAGAGATTTATTTATTAAAACCGTACCGCATATCTCAACACTTAGTTTGGTTAGTGGTTTAACAGGTATTTTCTCAGGATTTATTAAACCCGTTAAAAAAGCAGCGGCTGATTTTGGCGTATGCCCTAGGGAAATATTCTATGAACTCTCGAGACAGAAAATCCTTGCGGGACAAGAAGATTTGATTATCGCGGCAGCGCAAGCTTTAGCAGTCAAAAAAGATTGTATGAGTTGAAAAGTCTAATTGACATAAATGATATAGTAATTTCCAATATTGAAACTATAATCAGTCTGCTGATTAAGTAAACGTTAAACATAGGAGTTGAAAATGATGAATAAAAAAAGTCTACTGAGCTTAAGCGCGCTGGCAGCAGCTGGTTTGTTGTTAGCAGGATGTGCGACAAAAACGGTATATCTCACGCCGGATCAATATTGTCAAACTGAAACCTTACAATCCTATACAGTGAAAAAAGGTGATAGTTTAAGCAAGATTGCTAAAGCAAATAATACGACTGAAAGCTGCATCAAATCATTAAATCACTTGAAAGGAAACGTGATTAGCCCAGAGCAAAAACTCTATCTTCCTGTTGTGCCTAAGAGTAGCTGGATTTAATTGGTATTAGCAAACAACACTAATATCAACCGATGGGCGCAAAGTTGAGCAGACGGCTAATGCTTCGTGTACAGGGTGATTTGCAAATTTTGTAAATGGGGCATTGCCTGATGCTTTTTGATTAATCGCAGGGATTGCTTGTTGCATTAAGTTATAGTCAAAGCGTGGCGCCCATTTGCGTGCGCCAAGGCGTGCAGTGGTTGAACAGTTGTCAACCATGTGCGCAACCCCTTTAAAGTGCATATAAGGGTTAAGTGAGTCGACTGCTTCAATAATTGATTCGTTAACGATTTCAGAATAGCTGTGACCTTTTTCCGCTAAAACATCGACTTGGGCGATAATGCAGGCAAGGTAAACACCAGCAGTAATTGGATCATTTGGCATATTGTTATTATCGCGTTGACTACGCACTTTTTCGCCGACTTTCCACATGTCAGTGCCATCGATTTTGCCCATTGGTAGACGTGAATGGCGTTTGCCTGCCAAGGTGACTGATCGAAATTCATTGCCACTTTCAACATCTTCATAGATCTCAAAAAGAATATCTAAGCAGGGTGTGTAGGCAGCATTGTAGGCATTTTCAAACTTTTCTTTATCGGCGGAGCTAAAGCTGTCATAAACCTTCTTAAGGCCTTGTGTTGAGATGGTTTTTGATATATTTCCTGTGATTGCTTCAGCAGTGCGCTTGAAGGCTTCTTCAGGATTAACACCATTATCGGTAAAGTGGCGATAAAGCACTTCAATAATGCCATGAACGGCACCGAGTAATACGCCGCGCTCGCCAAAAATGTCTGAGCGATATTCCATCTCCATCGTCGTAGGGAAAACAAATGGTGCGCCACAGGCAATTGCCCATGCAAGGGCATAATCAGTTGCCTTACCATTGATGTCTTGATAAACGGCAATGCTACTGTTAATGCCGGCACCATTAACTGTTTTGCCTTGTTCATAAAGTCGTCTTACCGAAGGTCCCATCCCTTTTGGACACATTGCAACAATATTAATATCATTGCGAATTGGCGCATTGATTGTCTTCATATAGCCGATTAAAAAACCATGGGAAAAACCAAGGGTACTTCCTGGTTTTGCCGCAGCAAAAATTTCTTTGTAAAGTTCAGCTTGTGCTGCATCTGAAATCAAAATGATCGCTAAATCAGATTTAGAAATAACGTCAAACATCTCACCTAATGTACCATCTGCCTTAGAGAAGCCTGCTGCTTCAGCAGATTTTTCTGATTTGGAATTAGCGCGCAAACCAACACACACTTTAATATCAGTATCAGCGAGTGAATCACGCAAGTTTTGCGCTTGTGCTGGACCTTGTGAGCTCCAGCCAATCACACCGATTTGTTTGATACCATCAAATGCTTGTGGCAACTTCGAGAATAAATGACGACCTCCGGCAACAATTGTCTCACTGCCACCGCCTAAGTTGTATTCTTTAACGTCAAAGATATTGCTTTGGATTTTCATGCGGTATTACCTCGTTGTTTTTAGTGTTTTTAATAATTAAAAATAAAAATTCGCCGATAAAGTTATTGTGCTATAAAGTTTGTGTTGAAATAAAGTGAATTATAATCAATTATATGTTGCGTAATTTGCAATAATCACGACGATTAAGGTTTATCGCCACTGAAAATGTATTGTTTTTAGATAAATATTATAAAAATTAAAAAAATACTTGACCTTTGTTATGCTTAAGTAAATAATGCGCGACAGAACCAAATAGTGTACCCCGATATGTGGGCACATGTGACCCTCCCCAACATGATATTAAGGAGCTAAACATGATAACTTTTCACTCACTTCAACCACCCAGTTGTTAATCTTTTGCAGTTGGAGATAAATAGATTATTTCTATAGCTGTTTCATTAATACTTTTATATTTGATTGATTGCGTTTATAGTTTCTAATATCTATCGCAAAATGAGTTATGCCATCTCTTATCTCGCCCCTTGCGGGAGATGTCGTATAGCATAAGCTGTACGGGTGATGGTTAATTGTAACTTAGTTTTGTTTATCGTTAGTTTTGATAAATGCCAAATAGAAAGTATTCATCAAATAGTTGTAACTCCAATGCTGTAATACCAAGATAGCTCAGTCACTCGGATAATATATTATACATAGATGTGTAATGTATTTATTCTGTGGTATGTTGCGTTATTATTGAAATATTTAGCAATAAAAACAGCTATGTTTATGCCTTATTGATATTCTCAATCTGTTGTCTAGCGCTTGGTTTATAAGATTAAAAAAATAAAAGAAATATATTCAGTTAATACATTAAGGTGTAAGTTATGAATACAATAACATTAAAAAATAACTACAGAAAAAGAAACTACTCCCTGCATGATGTTGTTTTTGTCATGCTGGTTATTGCAGCCCTTGGGCTGATGTATTATGCGTGGATTGGTATGCATCAAAGCTTTATTAATGAATCATCTGTGGCGGCAATATCACTAGACCCAAGTCATTTGCCTTACTATACATTGCGTACGGTGATGCGCCTACTCATTGGGATGGTGTGGTCGTTTGCTTTTGCCTTAATTGCCGGTTATGCATGTGCTAAGAACAAGCATGTTGCACGCATTTTGTTGCCAATTATTAACTTTATGGAATCAGTACCTTTACTGGGTTTTTTAACCTTTACCACGGCCTTTTTCTTATTCCTGTTTCCTCATTCAGTGATGGGGCTTGAAGCGGCAGCGATTTTTGGCGTGTTTACATCACAAGCATGGAATATGGCATTAATTGTTTATCAGACGATTCGCATTGTGCCGGAGGAAGTGATTGATGCGTCGCGTGTGTATAAGCTAAATGCGTGGCAGCGTTTTTGGAAGATTGAAATGCCTTATTCAGTACCTGGGCTTTTGTGGAATGTGATGGTTTCGCAATCTGCCGCATGGTTTGCACTTGTTGCAACTGAGGCGATTCCTGTGGGTGATAAAGATGTGATGTTGCCGGGCGTTGGTGCGTATATAAGTACCGCACTTGATCACGCCAACGCGTTAGCAATCGTATACGCCCTTATTGCGATTATTTTGACGATTGTTGCTTTTGATCAGTTGGTATTTCGTCCATTGGTCAAGTGGTCAAAGAAGTTTAAGTATGAACAGATAAATGTCAGTGGTGCGCATAGCTCGTGGATGCATGATCTGTGTACTAAATCAGCGTGCTTTAATGCAATTGCTAAAGGCATAAAAACGGTGAATTTTTACTTCATTAATTCACCAACAATTATTGCCAGAAAGTTGTCAATACCGCAATTATCACTCACGCCAGCAGTTCGACACCTATCAACAGCGATTTGGTATCTGTGTATTGTTACCTTAGCTATTTGGGCAGGTGTTTCATTATGGAAGTTTTTCCCTAATGGCGATATGACCTATCTGTTACCACTGATGTGGGAGACGACGTATCGTGTCGCAATTGCCATGGGGTTAAGTATCGTGATTTGTACACCTCTTGGTATCTGGATTGGTATCTCACCGAAGCGTACCAAAATGTTGCAGCCAATTATTCAGGTAATGGCAGCTATTCCGCAACCGATTTTCTTCCCAATCGTGGCGATTTTACTGATGTTCGGTGGCGGTAGTTTAAGCATCTGGGCAATTCCACTCATTATGACAGGCACTTCTTGGTATGTGTTGTTTAATGTGATTGCTGGCGCCTCAGCTTTGCCATCGGATTTAATTGAGATGTCGCGCAGCTTTCATTTAAAGGGAACTAAATGGTGGTTTAAGTTTGCAATTCCTGCGGTCTTCCCCTACATCGTTTGTGGGATTATCAGTGCCGCAGGTGGCGCATGGAACTCAGCAATTGCTGCTGAGCTGATTACTTGGGGTGGTAAAACGATTTCAATTAGTGGTATTGGTGAGCTTGTATCACAAACTACCAGTAACAATCAAGTAGCTGAAGCAGCATTAGCCGTCAGTGCAATGTGTGTCCTTGTCGCGCTGTGTGTGATATTTATCTGGAAGCCTTTGTATAAGCTTGCGGAAACAAAATATAAAATTTAATAGGTTGACCATCGCTTCTTTGCCAACCTTATCATCAAAACGCAAATGACAGAACGGGTGATGATCTTGGCGAAGAAGCGTGAAAAGAGGATTTGAAAATGAAAAACAATGTACTTATCGAATGCCAAAATATCGAACTTTATTTTGAAAAAGACAAAAAGCACTCACTAAAAGTGTTGGATCGTATTAATTTCACATTACATGAAAATGAAATCGTTGCCATCTTAGGTAAATCAGGTGCTGGTAAATCAAGTTTCTTACGCATTGCTGCTGGACTTTTACATCCAAGCTATGGTTCTGTGCTCTACAAAGACAAGCCAGTAACTAAGCCACTTGATAATATGAGTATGGTATTTCAAAACTTTGCATTACTGCCATGGTTGAATGTGGTTGACAATATTCTATTTGGTAGTGATGCATTGGGTATTTCACGTAAAATAAGTGAGCCAAAAGCGCATGAGCTTATTCAAAAAATTTCATTGCAAGGTTTTGAAAAAGCTTATGTAAACGAACTATCCGGTGGCATGAAACAACGTGTTGGTTTTGCGCGAGCTCTTATGGTTGAGCCGGAGATTTTATTCTTAGATGAGCCGTTTTCATCGCTTGATATTACTACGGCAAATACTCTGCGTAGTGATATATTAAACCTGTGGCTTAATAAGCAAATTCCAACAAAATCAATGGTGCTAGTCACTCATAGTGTTGAAGAAGCGGTGATGATGGCAGATCGCGTTATTATCTTTGATAACCATCCGGGTAAAATTGCTTATGAACATACACTAAATATCCCGCGCCTAAGAGATAAACGCTCAGCAGAGGTGTTAAAGCATATCGATCTTTTAGAGCAGAAGCTGCATAGTGTAAATATGGGCAAAAAAGAAGATAAGGTGTTAACGATTCAGCCGTAAGAAAGCTTACACCTGCAAACAAACAACACCGTTGCGCCCTGCCGCTTTCACCTGATAAAGAGCTTCATCGGCTTTATTTAAGGTGGTTTCAAAGTTATTTGATTCCAGTGCGTGATATAGGTTGCTGGCAACACCAATGCTGATCGTGACTTGAATTAAGCCGATCTTGGGTATGTCTTGACATACTTTCGCATTAAGTCTTTGACCGATCTCTTGCGCTTGAGGCATCGTGGTATTTGGCAAAAGAATCACATATTCATCGCCACCAAAACGTGACACGATGTCATCTTTTCGTGTGTGCTGCTTTAAAATACTTGCTACATTCTGGATGATTTTATCTCCCATAGCATGTCCGTGCTCGTCATTGATTTTTTTGAACTTATCAATATCGATAAACATCACACTATAAGGTGTACCATCACGAGTAAGCTGCTTGAAATCTTTGACGCTATCATAAAAAGCACCACGATTCATTAAACCGGTCAATTGATCGGTTGTTGCCATCAGTTCTAATTGTTTTTCACTGTAAGCAATATCAGATAAAATAACCGATATCGTTGTCGCAATAACAATTGTGATGGTCATAAGAATAAAGACATTTGTTATCTTTTGATCAGTTAATGGTAATTCAATCAAATAGTTATAGTTAGGATGCGTTACACAAAAGATCATCAAAGCAACTGAAGTAAGTGACAGAAACCACTTGGTTTTGTGTTGATTAACCTCAAAAATCATGTTGCTAAAAGGAGGCACAGCCATAAAGAAAAGGTAGTTTAACAGCTCCGGTTGATACAAAAAGTAAGTAAAAATAAAGGTGTTGATAATAAACAGTGCGCCAAGCGTGAGTTTTGCTAGATAGTAATGGCGATACTTCAATAAAATAAGCGGTATGCAATAAGAAAATACTGCACAATAGCTATATACGCCGCCATAGATTTCTTTCTCAGTTGCAAAGTGCAAAACACCAAATACGGAATTGCCAATAATAACGAGCATTAAGCTAATAAGTGTTACATGAATACGGTGCCAGTAGGATGATCTGGAGTTTTTGATGTTGAACTTATTGTTTAACCATATCTTTGCTTGTCTCATCACCAATATCCATTTGATAATTTTTATAGTTTTGTTATGTCTTAAAGTAGTACTAACTATAGTCTAAATTTGATAAAAGACTATAAAATCAGCATATTAATAACTAGTATTTGAATATACTAACGTTTGGTGTGTGTAACATGAGCATTAATTTTATAGCAAATTAACGTTATCCTAGCGGTGTTTTATCAATTGATAGAATGTTGAAAAAGATATAAAACGGGAGAAGCTATGAAACTACTTAAGAATTTATTGTTGCCAGCGATTGTTATTGGACCATTTGTCTTTGGTGCGGCGGTTATTTTTCTGATTTATCATGTTTATGACAAAATTTAAGACTTATTGAGTTACATCCAGCTTGCTAGGGATGATTTACGAGCGGTATAGCTATTTAGAAGCTGTAACTTGAGTTAAACTGTAGGTACTTATGATTATCTATAGGAACCTGATAATGAAAACACTTAATCAATGGCTTGATGAATATGCTCAAAGCCATCAGAATAAAACCAATAAGACGATTCACTATATTTTTGTGCCACTTATTATGTTTAGCTTAATGGGTGTTTTATTAAGTATTTCGCCTTGGCTTATGTGGCTTTTAGTCGTTGTTAGCCTGATTTTTTATGCGCGATTATCACTAAAGCTTAGTCTATACATGCTGGTGATTACCTTGGTTATGGTTGTTATTCTTTATCAAATACCACAACTTTTCTGGGTGAGTTTGGTTATCTTCATCATTAGTTGGATTTTCCAATTTATTGGACACAAACTTGAGGGCAAAAAACCTTCTTTTTTCAAAGACTTACAGTTTTTGCTTATCGGGCCTTTATGGGTTTTGAATCATGTTCTAAGCAGATGTAATCAAAATAAATGATCAATAGAGGTTGCATTACAACTACTCCCCATATTGAATCAAAGTAAACGCTCATATTGACACTTTTTTGAAAGCTTGATCCAAATGTGTTAGGGTAAAAAAGGATTGATAACAGAGGAGGAGTTTATGAGTAGGCAAAAAGGCGCCTATGCACCGGTATTTTACCCATCGATAATTTTGATTGTATTATTTGCATTGATTGGTGTGCTATGGCCAGAGCATGCTAAATTATTTTTTGCAAATATCCAAAGCTGGCTAACATTACAAACTGGTTGGCTTTATATCTTAGGTATGGCAATCTTTGTCTGCTTATGTATTTTCTTGATGGTTAGCCGTTTGGGGGATATTAAACTAGGTCCAGATCACAGCTTGCCTGAGCATAGCAGTATCTCTTGGTTTGCAATGTTGTTTGCAGCTGGTATGGGCATTGGCTTGATGTTTTTTAGTGTTGCCGAACCATTGCAACATTATTTATCACCACCAGATGTCAGTACAAGCAATAGTATTCTCGCAGCAAAGGATGCGATGAATGTCACCTTCTTTCATTGGGGATTGCAGGCATGGTCTGTATATGCAATTGTTGGTTTGGCTTTGGCATATTTTTCCTATCGGCATAAACTGCCGCTATTGCCACGTTCGGTGCTCTATCCACTTATTGGCAAAAGAATTTATGGCGTGATAGGGCATGTTGTTGATGTATTTGCAATTTTAGGTACGATGTTTGGTATCGCTACCTCTTTGGGGCTGGGAGCGACACAGGTTAATGCGGGATTGCATTTTTTATTTAATGTTCCCGTCAATGTTCCTGTGCAGACTATTTTAATTATTATCATCACACTCATTGCAACGGCTTCCGTGGCATTAGGATTGGAAAAAGGCATTAAGCTATTAAGTAACTTTAATATTATCGTGGCCGTGCTTTTACTTTTGTTTGTATTGTTCTTGGGAGGTTTTACCTCTTTACTGCAAGCATTTGTGCAAAACACAGGAAGTTATCTAAGTAGTATAGTTAATAAGACCTTTAATCTTTATGCTTATGAGAATAAGCAGGGCTGGTTAAGTGGTTGGACACTATTTTACTGGGGGTGGTGGATTGCATGGTCGCCGTTTGTTGGGATGTTTATCGCTAAAGTATCAAAAGGGCGTACCATTCGTGAATTCTTGGTTGGTGTGTTATTTATTCCAACTGGCTTTACCTTTCTTTGGCTAAGCGTTTTTGGTAATTCAGCGATTAATTTGGTATTGCATGATCAGTCAATGGCGTTAGTGCAGGCGGTACAGCATAATATTCCGGTGGCATTATTTGAATTCTTACAGCACTTTCCGTTATCTTCGATTACCTCAATACTTGCCTTGATTTTATTAGTGACATTTTTTGTGACTTCAGCGGATTCAGGCTCATTGGTGATTGATATTATTGCTACGGCAAACGCCAAAAAATCAATTGTATGGCAACGCATCTTTTGGTCATTGCTAGAAGGGTTTTTGGCAATATCGTTGCTTTATTCAGGAGGGTTAGCAGCACTGCAAACAGCGACTATTGCCAGTGCTTTTCCATTTCTAATTGTGTTGTTTTTCATGTGTATTGCATTAGTTAAAGCATTGCGTGAGGACTACTTGCGTCTATCGAGTATTAAAACACACTCAACAGCAGTACAGTACACGTCGGCAAATTCAAGCTGGCAGCAACGTTTAGATGGTCTTTTGATGTTGCCTAATCGCGTACAAGCACTGACGTTCTTAAGACAAGTAGTGCAACCGGCGATTGAAAAAGTTGGGGCACGTATTAGGAAAGAATTAGAAGTTCAAATGGTAATGGATGAAGATAAAGTGCGTTTATTGATTCCAAAATCAGATGATATTGATTTCGTCTATAGTGTGCATATTCGCGCTTTTGCTTTACCAAGCTACGCTGAGGATGATGGTGATAATGAGCAAGATAAAGATAAGCAAGAAAAACACTATTATCGTGCTGAAGTATTTTTAGAGCATGGTGGTCAGCAATATGACATTATGGGCTATACCGAAGAGCAGGTAATTGCCGATATCCTAACGCAGTATGAAAAGCATCTTTATTACATTCATGTATCAAATGCAGATAGGGCGCTTATTTGATTGAATTAGTCGCACTTTGAGCCCAGACGCTTTTTGAAGCGTTGCTGTAGTTTGTTTAAAATACTACTTGCCGTTTTTTCAAACAAAAAAGGCAATATTGCATGTATCGAGCAAAAGATACCTGCTGCAATCATCAACACACCGCAATAGAGTGCTTCTTTGGCGTGTTGAAAATATCCTTCATTGATATCGTTTAAATGTTTTGTTAAATAATTCATCTTATCCTCCTTTGGGTCTCCAATTACGTATGCTAAAGGAGCTGTATTGTGCTTGTCAAAATGTTACGGCGGCAATTCGCGAAAGCAGTTTTTTGAAAGTTAGGGGCAACCCCTGCCATTTGGCTTCTTGTATGTCAGTCATTAGATGGAATAAGATCTGAAAAAGGAGAGAAAACAAACAAAAGGAAAGATGTACTATGCTAAAAAGAATGGTTCAATTAACGGTCGCCGTGGCAGCTATTTCAGTAGCGACAGCTTATGCTGAAAACCAACAAGCCCCGTGTGCTAGTGGTAGCTCGACTTGCCAAAGTATATGGACTATGTCTCCAGATAAAAATCCACAGTATAACAATCATGGGCGCGCATTTATTTCTTGTGACTCTGCTCGAGATGTTGTCTGGAATGATAATACACTAACGGTTAAATATCACCATGTTCAAGGAGATGAATCAAGCGGGCATGTTGAAAATACCTGTTATGTTGGGTTTTCCAATATTTTCACTCAGAGTCAGACCGCTAAAAGGCATGGTTATGTAACGGCAAATATTACCATTAATGGTAATCCCTCCATCAAAGATCAGATATGGCCTGCTTTTTGGTTGGTTGGACCTTCATGGCCAACATATGGTGAAATTGATCAAGCTGAATATATGGCAAAGGTGCAAGGCAGTGTTACTCATAATAACTTGAATGGGGGGCCTAGCTGGGATCAAAATCATTCAAAAGCCATTGCTAATTACAATCAATTAGGTCTGGGAGACATTAATCAAAATCATCAATACGGTATCGAATGGCAGCTAAAAGGTGATATTACCGATCCAAATCATACTTATGTATTAACGACATATTTTGATGGTCAAGCGGTTGCTCAACCTTATACATTAAGTACGACAGAGTACCCAGATAAAGCGGTGATTAAAGGCTTAGATGCTGGTAATATGACTTTGATGTTTGATACAGAAAATATTGCAGCACTCGGTGATAATAAAGACACGGTTAAAGCATCGCCAACTTTGGATTACTCGTTAGCTGCATCTAATGTTACGGCGTATGCTGTGAATGGTTAGTCTAAAAACCATCACATCGGATTCTTAGTGGAGTGTCTAATTAAAGATGCTCGGCAACATTTGGTAGGGGGAAGCAAATACAATCGTTATCTTATCATGTAGGGCAACGATTGTATTGAAGACAAAAGGATGTCCACAATTTATTCTACATGACTTAATGATAATGACATACATGCTACAAAGGACGTCAGGTTAAATTTAAAAATAATCAGAAGGTAAAGGAGTGACAATGTTATATTTGAAAAAATTTTTTATCCTAACACCATTATGTGTTGTAGGTTTGATGGCGGGGCAGGCTGTGTCGGCAGACCCTATGTATATAAAAATTGTCAACGATACAAACAAGACAATTTATCCTTTGATAACATCAGGATCTCCACCAATTGATTGTACGGGGGATCTTGGTATAGAGAAAAATGGTATTGCGGCTAATACAGCGGTGACTATAAATTTAGCGTCAAATTGTTGGAATGCAGGGCGAGTTTTTATCGGTCAAAGCTCTATTGTTGAAATGCAACCTAATGCCCCGCTAGCTCCAGATACCAAATATCCTTATCAATTATTAGAGTATACTTTCAGTCATGGGGACACGGTTGACTATGATTTTTCAGCAGTTGATGCGTTTAGTGATATTCCAGTTGCTGTTGAAGCTTTTATGCCAACGACATCACAACCCCAAATTGGATGGGTTGGAATGAGTGATCAGCAAACTTATTATCAAGATGCAATGAGCAAATTCTCAAACGCAGCAAATTGGCCATTTTATAAAGGAGATGATGGTCAACCTGTTTTGGATAAGATGCCAGGAGCATATAATTTGTTTGCTCATCCTGAGTTAGCTGAACAGAGCAAAGGGGATCTAATAAGACAATCTTTGGATCATAAGTGGTTTGATGTTTGGTACAATCAAGATAGTCAGCCTTGCGCCGGAGCAACAACAGCTTATTGTAGTGATTTTCAGCAAAAGGTCAGGGATGTTATTAATGGCTTTGTTAAAAACTACCTGCTTTCTAAAAAAGAGGCAATTACGCCTGAAAATATTGCAGCTGTTATTGCTAATGCCCAAGATCGTGCTAGGATTCTTCAAAACGTCTATGGCTATGTACCATTTATTAAAGCGCCGGATCCAAAATACCCAACAGATCCCAAGAAAAATATATGGCCCTATATTGATGATCATCAAAGTATACACCTTGGGCCTGATGTCACGGATCTATTACGTGGAGGGTTAGCTGATGATAGTAATCGCGCTGATAGCATTAACTATAGTGATAAATATGTGCTGGATCCGTACACTATTTTTATGCATGATAAGACACCGCCTAATTTAGGGCTACAGATATATGCTTTTTCAATTGATGATTCAATTGGGAATTTATATGTACCCAATTATAAAGGTATAGTGATTGATGTGGGTAGCACAAAAAGTTTGCCTAATACATCACCGTATACACCACCGCCGCCACCAAGTGAATACAATATTAATATTGGTGGTGGTTGGACAACTATCTCGGGTAACGTATGTGGTAAGGCAGTTGCTAATGAGTCGGTCATTCCGCTGAATTTTGATAAAGCGTGTGACGTGAGTTTAACGATGAATAAAGGACAGAGCGCTGACAATACACAGTTTCATTTAGAGAAAAACTCAAGCGGCAATCTTGTTCTTTCAAATTGTAGTGGAAATATTTGTCAGCAAATCAATACTGATGCCAAAAACATTTATTTACCCGGAGCACCTGCCTAATGATTTCTTAAAATCAACGTAAATAGAGGGATCAAAATTATTACATTAGCCTATTGAATAGGCATAAACATCAAATCGGCTACTTTTACCAATCACTTGACTGGTCGGCTTTTGATGGTCAATAAAATCGCCCAAGCGCGGGCGTTTAACGACTATCTTCTTAGGGCTTAATGCTTTAGCTTGTTGGAAAAGCAGCTTATTGCTTTGTTCATCAATGCCTACCAAATCATGCAATAATTGCATATTCTTTTTGACCTTGGCACTTTTGGTGCGCTCAGGAAACATTGGATCAAGGTAGATTACATTATATTTAGCCATTTGATGTACATGATCAAGCCGAATTGAATTGGCAAAGTAAAGGCTAATTCTATCGGCAATTACTGCTAAATTTGATTTTTCTTTGGCGCGCCGTAAGCCATCTTGCAATAATAAGAAAACATAAGGGTTCTGCTCAATCGCATCGATAGTATGCCCTCGTGCGGCAAGTGAGAAGCTATCTTGTCCAAGGCCTGCAGTCATATCTAGAATGCTGAGCTTATCTTTGCTTTTCCCCTCAATTGCTTTGATTAAATCAAGTTTTGCGGTATTGGGTTTGATGCGATTTTGAATATCATGACTATTGAAGTCTACGCAAAGCGTTAATGTTGAATCGCTATGCTTTAAGGTGAGCACATCATTTTCATACTCAAGATAAAATAACTGCTTAGGGATGGAGCTTAATCTATTGATAGATATAGATTTAAGCATCTCTAAATCAGGTGAGATTGTCGTATTGTGTGATATGAGATAGTTTATGGATTGCATATATTAGAGGTCTTATTTTTTACGTTTAGCGCGTGGATGGGTTTGATCATATACGCTTGCCAGTTGTTGGAAGTCAAGATGCGTATAAATCTGAGTGGTTGAAATATCACTATGCCCTAGTAGGTTTTGCACAGCGACAAGATCTCTGGAGGATTCAAGTAAATGGCTGGCAAAGGCGTGCCTTAGCATATGCGGATGAATATGCTTTGGCGCATGTTCAAGTGCAAATTTTTCAAAACGTTTTTGAATGCTGCGCGCTTGAATTGGCGTGCCTTTTAGCGTGGTAAAAAGATAGTCATGAGCACAGTTTAAACTCTGACGTATGTTTAGCCACCTATTCATGGCGCTAATTGCTTTATCACCGATTGGCACGATGCGTTCTTTGCTGCCCTTGCCAAATACGCGAATGGTTTTTTGTGAGAAATCGATTTGTTCAAAACGTAATTGGGCTAATTCACTAAGGCGCAGTCCACTGCTGTAGATAACCTCCAGCATGGCAAGATCACGCAGTTCTAAATCATCATCGCTTTGATAGTCTAGAACTTGCTGCATTTGATCAACATCGAGTGTTTTGGGAAGCTTCTTTGGCGATTTGGGCGCTTTAATAGCATAAGAAGGGTCTTCTATGATTATTTCATTGCTTAACAAATAGCGGAAAAAAGATTTAACAGCACTTAATTTACGTTGAATGGATTTGGGACTAATGCCTTGACTATGCAATGTTTTAAGCCAAAGTTTTATCTCTTGTGATGTACTTTCAGCAAGCACTCTATCTTTGCTTTGCAAAAAGACATCAAAGCCATGTAGGTCACGCTGATAGGCATCGATGGTGAGATCAGAGTAATTGCGCTCAAATTTTAGGTGATGCAAAAAGTTATTAAGTTCTGAGTTCATCTAAACTTGTGCCTGCGCATGGTTTTTTTGTATTTGTCATGAGTATATACTCATCGCGACAAGAAAAAATAAAAAAAGCAGAAAAAGCAGAAAAAGCAGAAAAAGCAAAAAAGCGAGTGATCCTTTGGCAAAAAAAGCAGTTCTATTAATTAATGGCGAGATCGATATCGCGTTTTGCGAATCTTATATCTGTCAGCATTTAGATGATTTACCGATTTATTGTGCTGATGGGGCGTTTAATCAGATTCAAAATGTCAAAAGTCTTGTTAACAAAGTACGGATGATTATTGGTGACGGTGACTCGATTGATCATGCTAAGCGCTTAAACATCCCATATCAGCAAGATGATGATCAATATTCTACCGATTTTGAGAAGGCGTTAAACCATTTACGACAACACGGATATCGTGAGTTATTTTTATTCGGGTTTGGTGGTCGGGAAATGGATCACTACCTTGGCAATATATCGACCTTGCTTAGGCATCAGTATCAACTCAAATGTCAAGTGATTGATCGTTATGGTGTTTCACAGTTAATGCATCAGAAAATGTGTATAAGCAATGCCAAGGGCAAGATGGTTTCAATTGTGCCGTTGTTTGAGCTTATTGATTTAACATTACAAGGGTTTGCCTTTGATTTGGATCAATATACATTACGCTTTGGTGAAGAGCTGGGCATTCGTAATCATGCACTTCAAGATGAGCTATTTATTGACTATTCACAGGGTGATGGCTTGCTATTCTTGTCGCATGATCCCTATCATCGATTTCTGTCAAAATAAAATAGTTGGCATTGCGCAGATAAAATGATTTGTTTTTTATACAGTCTTGCTATACTGAGTGCGACTTTTTGGTCTTTGAGTGATTTTTGTTCTTATATGTGAGTGATTTTATCATGCTGCATATACCCACTAAGCGCATAAGAGTACATGGAGTCAGTAAAGTTTAATTTAAATAATATAGTA
This sequence comes from Cysteiniphilum litorale, assembly GCF_003428165.1. Classification (GTDB taxonomy): domain Bacteria; phylum Pseudomonadota; class Gammaproteobacteria; order Francisellales; family Francisellaceae; genus Caedibacter; species Caedibacter litoralis. Next base: position 16,323 of record NZ_QLIQ01000019.1, read on the forward strand.
AGAGAGTATAGGATATGTCGCAACAAACAGGTGCCGTAAAATTTTTTAATGAAACAAAAGGCTTTGGTTTTATCAAGCCAGACAATGGTGGTTCTGATCTTTTCGTTCACGTAACTGCATTAAACGGTTTACAATCATTAGCTAATGATCAACGCGTTTCATTTGATATCGAAGATGGCCGCCGTGGTCCACAAGCAGTAAACGTTCAAATTGCTGGATAATTTATTTCATTAAAAGCGCTTCTAGGAGTGCTTTTTCATTACTTCAAATATTTCATTATATGAGATTTGACCTCGGGGCGTAGCGCAGCCTGGTAGCGCGTTAGCATGGGGTGCTAAAGGTCGTGGGTTCAAATCCCGCCGTCCCGACCATTTTGTGGTTTTAATTGCAGCCGTTATTCTTATTCAATAATGTCGATTTGACCTTTGTCATTGGCTATCAGCAATATATCAGCAGGGTTAACTGCAAATAAACCATTGCAAACTACACCGGTGATTTGATTGATTTGCTGTTCAAGTTTCAATGGGTTATCGATCATCAGATTATGAATATCGATAATAATATTGCCATTGTCAGTGATTACACCTTCACGATAGATCGGTTGACCGCCTAGCTTTACTAGTTCTTTGGCAACATAGCTGCGTGCCATAGGAATAACTTCAATCGGCAATGGGAAGCGTCCTAATTGAGGCACTAGCTTGGTTTGATCAATAATACAAATAAATTTGTCACTGGCAACACGGCAAATTTTCTCGCGGGTTAATGCAGCCCCGCCACCTTTGATCAGCTCTCGATGTTTGTTTGCTTCGTCAGCGCCGTCAATATAAATATCGACTTTATTTGGATAGTTTAAATCAACAACTTCAAAACCATGTGCTTTGAGGCGTTTAGTGCTTTCCTCAGAGCTTGAAACAGTCAGCTCAATTTTAGATTTAATTTTCGCAAGTTCATCAATAAAAAAGTTAACCGTTGAACCTGTACCAACACCAACGGTCATTCCCGGTTTGATATATTCAATTGCGGCAGTTGCAGCAATTTTTTTTAATTCATTTTGATCTGCTTTTTTATTAAAAAACATAAGTAGTAATATCCAATTAATCGCGTTAGGTGGCTTATTTTGGCATATTCATGAGGGATTACAAAGGTGGTTCGCAGTTAAAAATAAGTCAATACTATAGATTATGATGATATGTAGTAAGTAGGAATAAAGTAAAGTAGTAAGAAACTCTACAGATTATCTTAGCTGTGGAGGATGCATAATGATCATAATATGGCATTTGTGATCAAAATATAATCTAAATTTATGGAAATGGCAAATTTCTCACAAAGCTTTAGTTAAAATCCTACAGATTTTGATAATTGTTTTGTCCATAATGTTACTCATGCAACGGATGGCGACCTTAACGGATGAAGGTAGAAATGGATAGCCCCCCCCGCACGGATGAATTTAAATAGGATATGGATATCCTGAAACCCACCTAAATTTTTGCCATCTGTTGCTGAATTCCCCAGTTGATATGCTCTAAGAGCAAAGCATTGCTAACATGTGTTTGTTTGGCTTTTTCAAGCAGCATAATAATCTCTTTGGAGAAAGGCGCATTACCAAGGGCAATGTAGATATTTCTAAGCCAAGCCTGATAACCAATTCGGCGAATAGCAGAGCCTTCTGTTTTTTTCAAAAACTCTTGTTCTGACCATTGCGCTAAATCCATCAAACTTTGGTTGCTTAAGTACGCGCGTGCGAGAAAGTCGGACTCAGCGGTTACAGGGGCGCCTTTGTTAATAGGACATACCAGTTGACAGTCATCACAACCATAGATGCGATTACCAATTGCTTGCCGATATTGCATTGGAATCATACCTTTGTTTTCAATCGTTAAATAAGAGATGCATTTATTGGCATCAATGACTTTATTGTTCACTATGGCATTGGTAGGGCATGCTTTAATGCAAGCTTGGCATTTGCCACATTGATCCGTTATAGGCGATTGTGCAAATGCGCTAAAATCAAGATTAGAGTAGATGCAGCCAATAAAGAAAAATGAACCGTCAACTGGGTGTAGGAGATTGCTATTTTTACCGATCCAGCCAAGACCAGCTTTTTCAGCTAATGGCTTTTCTAACACAGGGGCGCTGTCAGTGAAAACACGCGCACTGTGCTTGGGAAAAACACTTTGAATGAAATCACTTAGTTTACTTAACTTTTGGCGTAACACTTTGTGATAGTCGCGACCGTGCGCATAAACAGAAATAGCTGCATTTTCACTTGGTGTTGATAGCGTTTTGCGAATACCTTTGAAGCAATAAGCTTGGGGTAAGTAGTTTAAACGCACAACAATAACACTTTTAGTGTCTGCAACAAGTTCGTGTGGCGTATAGCGTTTGCTACCATGCTTGACCATGTAATCAAGATCAGCATGATAACCTTGTTGAAGCCACTCTTGATACTTAGGGATATACTGATCAAGTAGGCAATCGGTGGCTGAAATATCAGAAATACCTAGTGTGGTCAGTGCAAATTGTTTAATGCTGTTCCACTGTTCTAAGCTTACGCTGTTCGAGTTCAATGTTTTTAAGACTGTTTGAGATAGATTCACGAGGTAGGCTCGATTGTACTGCAATGCGATGGCAAATAATACAAATAATTAATAATGCAATCATGGCTTCAGGCAGATCAAAAACAGCTATTCCACCACCATAATTGCCAAGGTAAGATACAGCGGTTAACAGCACTAAATAAAGCCAGAGCCAGTAAGATTGCTTAAAATTCCAATTGATCGTGATGCTTTTATCCTTTTTGAATATCCGGTAGAACATTAAGACAATAATGGCTATTGCAATCATAAAACTTGTTTTTGAGACGATATTCCAGCCACTCCAGTAGACAATTAAGGTGCTGGCATAAAATGCCATAATATTCCAAATCCGTGCAAAAGGAAGTCGAAATGGTCGATGTGCTTCAGGTATGCGTAGGCGCAAAGCGCTAGCACTAACAGGGCCCATAATATAGGTCAATGCAACAAGTGATGTCAGGAAAGTTGCCATGGTTGACCAGCCAGGTAGTGGTGCAAACATCAGCATGCTAACGATGAAATTAATAATAATGCAGTAAAGTGGATTGCCTTTTGGCGTCAGTTTGGCAAATATTTGTGGAATATAGTTGTTTTGACTCATAGCAAAGATAGAGCGTGTGGCACTGCCAAAATACATCAGTCCTGCAGCAAGTGGACCAACAATTGCGCCAATGTAAATCAAGACCATTAGCCATTTAATTTCAAGTGTTTTAGAGATCATTGCAAAAGGTCCAAAAGACTCATCAGCATGACCGCCTGCAAGACTAATATGTTGCCAGTTGTTATGTTCAACACTGCCAGAAACGGTATAGATATAAGCAGCTTGTAGCAGTAGAAAAATAATCAAGCACGCAATAATCGAGCCGATAATAGCAATGGGGATGGCTTTTTTAGGATTTTTAGTCTCACCTGCCATTTCTGCCGCAAGTTTGAACCCCGTGAAGGAAAAGGCAATGCCACCTAATGAGATGGCTGATAATACGCCAGAGCTACCATTGGGGGCAAAGCTTAGATTGGCGGATGTTACAGGAGTGCTTTGATGCAGATGATAAACAATCACTAATATGATAATCGCAATAATGCTTGGAACTATAATTTTAATGATTGTCAGAAAGTTATTTGCGCGAATAAGCCAGCGTAGCGAGTAGGTATTAAGAATGCTGATCAAGAGTAATAAAATGGCAGCAAATCCAAAGCCACTAGCGTTTAAACCGCCACTAGAGGCATTGATAAGTGTTGGGAAAAAGACAGCAAGATACTGGATGATGGCTTGAACTTCCGTTGGGGCAAGCGTTAAATAAGATAACCAGATAATCCAGGCGAAGATAAAGCTAACCAAGGTGCCATGGGTAATGTGTGGGATACGAGTGCTTGAGCCTGTGACGGGTATCATGGTGCAAATTTCAGCAAAGACAAAGGCAATAATCATGATCAATAATGCACCAATAATCCAAGACAGCATTGCGGCAGGTCCAGCATAACTTGCGGTTTGTGATGCTGCAAATAGCCAACCGGAGCCTAAAATAGCGCTGATTGATGAAAATAGTAGCCCTGCGATACTTATGTTACGTGTTTTCAAATGAAGTCTCTGTTTATCATCGTGGGCAAGTACGGTAATTAAAATGAAAGCAAATTACAAGATTACTGTAAATTAAATTTGATGTGATCAATAAGCGAATACTACCCCAGCAATCGTTTTTTTAATGGTGATAAGCTAAACATAAAGCAGGTGAAAATAAAGATGCAAATTCCAATCCATAAGAATACATGTGTATAGTTATCAAGTTGAGTTAATGTATTGGTAACAGTTGCGCTTTTGGGTGAGGTGAGCGAGGCAACATAACCGCCTAATAGACTTGCAAATGCCATAAATACCCACCATAAACCAATGACAAAACCGGTAAAGCGTAGTGGCACTAACTGTGCAACCATTGCCAGTCCTAATGCTGAGATTAATAGCTCGCCAGTTGATTGCAAAAAGTAGCTTAAAATAAGCCAGTTGCTAGAAATAATTCCTGCGTCATTAGCAAAAAACTTAGAGCAATAAAGTGTAATAAAAGACAAGCTCAACAATAGCATGCCTAAGGTGAATTTGTGATAAATGCTTAAAGAGTATTTGGTATTGTTAGATTTTGTATAATAGTAAGCAAGAATAGGGCTCATGATAACAACCCAAATTGGATTTAATGCTTGGAATGTTTCTGGTGCTATGGGAATGCCAAAAATGCTATGTATGGTGTTGTTAATGGCGTAAAAGTTGATAGAAGTTTGCATCTGCATATAAGATATTTTATAGGCAATTGCTTCAGTCATTAGGATAAGCGCTAACAACATTTTAAAAAAGAATCCTTCCTTTTTTATGCTAAACATTAGCCATAAATAAGCAAGCAAAGTAACTGTAAACGTAAGTACAACGATAGACTTAGCTAAGGCGATATTATTTAGTAGCCTCTCTACGATAAAAACCAAGACAATAACGCTAATAATGGTCAGAGCGAGTGCTTTAAGATTTAGCGGCTTCGCGCCTGCCTCAGTATGCACATTCTTCATGGTGAAGCCAAACCCAACAAAGGTTAGCAGTGATAAAAAGGTGGCAATAACGGCAGCAGAGAAAGCTGCTGAATAGCCAAAGTTGTGTGCAAGGGTCGGCACGATAAATAAACCTAACATCGACCCGATATTGATTGCCATGTAGAAAAGCGTAAAGGCATTGTGTAGGCGGTTACCATCATCTTGAGGGTAACATTTAGCGAGTAAGCTAGATGGGTTTGATTTAAACAATCCTGTACCGATGCAAATAAGCGACATGGCATAATAGACGGTACTTACACTATTAAGAGTCATTAATATATAGCCAGCAAGTAAGGTAATTAACCCCAAAATAATGGTACGTTTGGCGCCCAATATTTTATCGCCAAGGTAGCCGCCAAGCACAATAAAGGCATAAACTAAAGCAGCAAATGCGCCGTACAAAATAAAGGCTTGATCCGTTGGCATGTTAAGTTTTCGTGTAAGATAAACTGCGAGTATTCCTGTTAGCGCCATGTAACCAAAGCGCTCCCAAACTTCAAGCATAAAAATCGTGTAGAATGCTTTTGGGTGCTTGCGTGCTATTGTTTCCATTATTAAGCCTTGTGTTTTAAGCATTTTTTGATCTAAAAATGCTATCCATATTTTAAGTGTCAGCAGTATATACTGCTGACTTTCCTTGATAAAGGAAATTTAAAATGTAATAGCTCAAAAAACTCAGATGGTTTGTAATGAACATCATAATAATGCTGTAGCTTCCAAGATTCAACCCGCTAAATGATTGTGTTACAATCGGGGCATTCTTTTTTGCGGTATGACAGCATGGATAAAATCACAATTAAAGGTGCGAAAACGCATAATCTTAAAAATATCGATTTAGAGATTCCTCGCGATAAATTAACGGTTATAACGGGTTTAAGTGGTTCAGGTAAATCGTCGCTAGCATTTGATACACTTTACGCTGAAGGGCAGCGGCGTTATGTTGAGTCGTTATCGAGTTATGCCAGACAGTTTCTGTCGCTAATGGATAAGCCAGAAGTCGAGCATATTGAAGGTTTGTCTCCGGCAATTTCCATTGAACAGAAAACCACCTCGCATAATCCACGCTCAACAGTAGGGACAGTCACTGAAATCTATGATTACTTGCGTGTGTTATTTGCACGTATTGGTGAGCCGATGTGCCCTGTACATAAGGTTGAATTAAAGGCGCAAACGATTAGCCAGATGGTTGATCATACATTAAGTTTTGATGATGAAACAAAACTTATGATTGTCTCTCCCGTGATTGTTGATAAAAAGGGTGAGCATATCCAGTTGATGGAAAAGCTCTATGCTGAAGGGTATTTGCGTGCGCGCATTAATGGTGAGCTATATGAGCTTAGTGATCCGCCTAAATTGGATCGTTATAAAAAGCATACGATTGAAGTCGTAGTTGATCGCTTTAAACCACAAAAGAAAAACCAGCAGCGTTTAGCAGAGTCTTTTGAAACAGCATTAGATTTATCAGCGGGCATTGCGAAGCTTGTATTTTTAGAGGGTGAGCAAGATGATATTATCTTTTCATCCAAACATGCCTGTCCGCACTGTAATTATTCGCTTAAGGAATTGGCACCGAGAATTTTTTCATTCAATAGCCCAATTGGTGCTTGCCCAAGTTGTGATGGCTTAGGAACTAAGGCTTACTTTGATGCGGATAAGGTTATCGTTGATGATAACTTAAGTTTAAACCAAGGCGCATTGCATGGCTGGGATAAGCGTAATGGTTATTACTTTGCGCAATTAGAAGCGTTGGCTCGGCATTTTGATTTCTCACTGGATACCCCGTTTAATAAGCTCACCGATGCGCAAAAAGAATTGGTGCTAAATGGTTCAGGAAAAACTGAGATTAATATTTATTTCAAAAGCTCAGGTGGCAGAGAATATCGAGCACAGAAACCATTTGAGGGTGTATTGGCAAATTTCGAGCGTCGTTATAAAGAAACTGACTCAAACATGATTCGTGAAGAATTAAGTGAACTAATGAGTAATTTACCGTGCCCAAGTTGCAATGAAACGCGCTTAAATGAGGGTGCGCGCAATGTATTTATTGCCGGTAAAAATATCGCGCAATTAACAGCGCTGTCGATAAAAGATAGTGTTAAATGGTTAGATGATTTATCACTTGGTGGTCAAAAGCACGTGATTGCTGAGCGCTTGCTCAAAGAAATTCTGGCGCGTTTGGGCTTCTTAGTTAATGTCGGCTTGGATTATTTAAATCTATCACGGCAAGCTGATACGCTCTCAGGTGGTGAGGCGCAGCGTATTCGCTTAGCCAGTCAAATTGGTGCAGGCTTAGTTGGGGTGATGTATATTCTAGATGAGCCATCGATTGGACTACATCAACGTGATAATCAAAAACTATTAGATACCTTGCATCATTTACGTGATTTAGGTAATACGGTGATTGTGGTCGAGCATGATGAAGACGCGATTAAACAAGCCGATCATATTATTGATATAGGACCTGGTGCTGGTATTCATGGTGGGCAAATTGTCGCTGAAGGGCGCTTAAGTGAGATTATTGATAATAAAAACTCATTAACCGCAGACTATCTCTCCAAGCGCAAACAAATTGCGATTAATGGCAAAAAATTAAAGCCACAAAAAGGGCAATATGTTGAGATCTATGGTGCCAAGGGCAATAACCTGCAAAATGTTAATTTGAAAATTCCTTTGGGCTTATTAACTTGTGTCACTGGAGTGTCTGGTTCAGGTAAGTCAACCTTGATTAATCGCACGCTTTATCCCTTAGCGGCAAAATTGTTGAATAAAAACAACAGCATCACAGCGCAAGCCTATGATAAACACAAAGGTTTTGAGTTGCTGGATAAGGTTATCGATATTGATCAAAGCCCGATTGGGCGTACACCACGTTCAAATCCGGCAACCTATACCGGTGTTTTTACACCCATTCGTGAGCTGTTTGCAGCAACTGCGGAGTCGCGTTCACGTGGCTATCAGGTGGGACGTTTTAGCTTTAATGTCAAAGGTGGGCGTTGTGAAGCATGCCAAGGTGATGGCGTACTAAAGGTGGAAATGCACTTCTTGCCGGATGTTTATGTGCCATGCGATGTCTGTCAGGGCAAACGTTATAATCGTGAGACTTTAGAGATTCAATACAAAGGCAAAAATATCAGCGAAGTGCTTGATATGAGTATTGAAGAAGCTTTAGAGTTTTTCTCGGCGGTGCCACAAATTAAGCGTCGCTTACAAACGTTAATGGATGTTGGTTTGTCGTATATTACCTTGGGGCAAAATGCGACCACCTTGTCAGGTGGTGAGGCGCAAAGGGTGAAATTAGCCAAAGAGCTCTCAAAAACCGCAACCGGCAAAACGTTATATATTCTCGATGAACCAACCACAGGGCTGCATTTTCATGATATCCAGCAATTACTAAACGTTATTATGCGTTTGCGCGAGCAGGGTAATACCATTGTCATTATTGAACATAATTTAGATGTGATCAAAGTAGCAGATTGGATTATTGATTTAGGTCCTGAAGGGGGTGATGGCGGTGGTCAGATTATTGCCGAAGGTGCGCCAGCAAGCATTGCTAAAAATGCGCAGTCGCACACCGGCAGATTTTTAAAGATGATGCTGTAATATCCAAAGGGGGAGGATATGTTAAGACGTATAATTGTTTTACTGGGGACATTAACGATTATTTTTTCAGTGTATATTCCGTGGTTTAAGGCAGGTAAACATAAGAAGGTAACGCATAAAACTGTGATGTCTAGCATCCATTCAGCCAGTGATTTAAAGCAGTATTTGCGAGGTTAATGTGAAATATGTAGATCTCTGATAGCAATTTATCAAATGATTGTTATACTATGTATAACTTAAGTAACTGGAGTCTATCATGCATACAAACGCAAAAATTCTCAAATGGGGAAATAGTCTTGGGATTAGATTATCAGGCGCGCTCAGAGATTTAACGGACTTTAAGGCTGGAACGATTGTTGATGTTGAAATAAAGGCAGATGGTTTATTCATACGCAAAGCTAAACAAAAAACAATTTTGCCATTTTCGGAGTCATCATTACTTGATGGCTTAGATGAAAGCAGTCACAAAGATTTAATAGTTAAGCCTCAAGGCAATGAATGGCATGACTAAGCAGTATATTCCAGAGCGAAACGATATTGTCTGGCTTGACTTTGAGCCAACAAAAGGCAAGGAAATTGGCAAGTATCGCCCTGCTTTTGTCTTATCATCCAAAGAATATAATTCAAAAACAGCGACACTTATTTGCTGCCCAGTGAGTACATCTATTCGTGGCGGGGCTACCGAGGTCCTTATTAATAATATTGATAACTCATCTGTTGTAGCATCATCAATTGTGCAAACATTATCGTGGAAAGAGCGCAAATGCCGATTCATTGCTAAGGCAGAAAAAGGTGTGTTTAAAGACGTGATCCTTAGATTATTGCCTTTAATTGGTGCTGAAGAAATAATAGATGATCTTTTAAACAGTAGATGAGCCAATCAAAGCTAGCGCAGATTGGCACCAATAGAGGCTAAACGTTTTTTTAAACTTGGGTGGGTGGAAAACATATCATCCATACCGCCTGCGGCAAACTTACTACTAGCTGGATCATAAAGATAAGAGGCGCGACGCATACGTTCATTACTATTATGCGCGTAGCTTTGCGCAGTTTGCGGCTCGTTATGATTTTGACTGATTTTAATCAGTGCATTTGCCATCGGCTTGTTATCACGCATGAGCTCAACGGCACCAGCATCCGCCATATACTCGCGTGTACGACTTAAGAACAGTACCATCATACTGGTAATAATGGGTAGTATGAAACGCAGCAGCATAATCACCATAAAGATGATCGCCATCGCGTTGCCGCCATTATTGTTATCGCGACGATTGCGATTGCTACCAAAAAGTGTTGAATAGAATAAAAATTCAATCATAAACATCAGCATATTCGATAACACGACGGTAAATAGATTAAGCTTAATATCTTGATTACGAATATGCGTTAACTCGTGTGCCATCACTGCTTGCAGCTCATCGCGATTCAAGCGATTAGCAAGTGCACGTGTGACCGCAACCATCGATGATTTTTCAGAAAAGCCTGAAGCAAAGGCATTCATATAATCAGCTTCAATCAAATAGACTTTTGGCATATAGGGCATGTTAGCTGCAATCTTCATCTCTTCAGTAACATTATAAATACGCTGACAAAGTGGATCAGGATCATTTGCGGTGATCTCGCGATACTGAGTTCCTGCAAGCATGATCTTGTCATAATAGCTAAAGGTTGCGACAAGCCAAATAAATGCAATTACAGTGGATATGATCGTCGCCCAGGGCGTGAGTTTCAAGGTCGCCACAAGATAAGCGATATCAGCAAAACTTAAACGATATCCCGCATAAGTCACCATACCGCCATATTGACCATAGCGCCAAACAAGATCGATTAAAAAACCAAGCGCAAAAAAGATAATTAAAAATAAAGCGATAACGATATATGACTTGCGCGTATTCTTCTTAACGACTTCACGCCAATCAACACCGTTTATATCAATTGCTGCCATGGTTTATAGCTCAACACGACTATCTTCAAGCACTTGACGTTTTTCATCGCTGACTTGCCAGTAGATGAAATCTTCATCAAGCTTGCTTTTAAACATATTAACCACAATACCCGCGATCATTGATTTCTTATGAGCGTTGTACTTTTCAATACTGTCGTTAAAAGACTGCTTTGAAAACGCTAGTTTATTTTCGGTAGAGGTAATTTCTTCCTGCAATTGCATAACATTTTGATTGGCCTTTAAATCAGGATAATTTTCAAACTGAACATTTAAGCCACCGGCGATTTTTGAGATTTCATTTTCAGCTGCCATACGCGTTTCAGAGTCACCTTTCTCTTTGGCATGTATTGCCTGATTTCTTAAAGCGGTGACGTCTTTTAATGTCGTTTGCTCATAATCCATATACTTTTTGACGACACTAATCAGTGAGTCAAAGACTTTAGCGCGACGATCCAATTGAACATCAATTTGGCGTTCAGAATTTTTAACGGCTTCAATTTCAGCGATAAGACTGTTGTAAGTCATCAAGACATAGCCAAAAATCAAAGCGAGAATAACAACGATAATAATGAGGGCAACCATGGTTTTAGCTCCTAAATTTTATTGATTACTAAATTATCAAACAGTGTTAATTTGCCACGTATGTTGCTGGCATTCAAGCGTATTGTGTTTCATAATGACAGCATTTTTAAGCTTAAGTGTAATATAGATTGGGAAAAATGCTTGATTTAGTAGTTGTTGAACCAAAAAAAAAAGCGACACATACGGTGATATGGTTGCATGGTTTGGGTGCCGATGGACATGATTTTGAGGCGATTGTGCCAGAGTTGAATTTGCCAGTTGATGCAAATGTGCGTTTTATTTTCCCGCATGCGCCTGTGCAACCGGTGACGATTAACATGGGCATGGAAATGCGTGCTTGGTATGACATAAAACGCATTGATGATATAAAACGTGACGTGGACTGTAAAGGAATTGAAGATTCGTTAAATGCGCTAGATGAGATCATTAAATCACAGCTTAGTGACGGTGTTGCTACTGAGAATATGATTATTGCAGGTTTTTCTCAAGGCGGAGCGATTGCCGCCTTAGCAGGACTTACGATGCCTTACTCATTTGCCGGCATTGTGCTGTTATCAACTTATTTGCCAGATTGGGATTATTTTAAAACAAAGCTTAATAATACTAATCAGCAAACACCGTTTTTTATAGGGCATGGCAGTCATGACCCAGTGGTACCATTTGCTGCTGGTCAAATGCTTAAAGCTAAGCTTGAGGAATTGGGTATAAAACACAAATTTCATGACTACCCAATGGAGCATAGCGTGTGTATGCCAGAGATTCAGGACATTAGTCATTTTATTCAATCATGTTATGGGCTGATCAATGATACAGCCAGATAAATTAGATAAATTGATTATTGCTTCGCGTGATAGCCAGCTAGCATTATGGCAGAGCCGTTACGTCAAGGAATTGTTAGAGCAAACACATCCTGGATTGATTTGTGAGATTATCACAATGAAAACACAAGGCGATAAGATTCTTGATCGCCCATTGAATCAAATCGGTGGTAAAGCACTTTTCATGAAAGAGCTTGAAGTAGCAATGACGAAGGGGCGTGCAGATATCGCTGTTCATTCATTGAAAGATGTTCCGTATGAGCTACCTGAAGGCTTTGCATTGGGTGCTTTTTGTCAACGTGAGAATCCACAAGATGCTTTTGTGTCGAATGCTTTTGCTAGTATTGATGATTTGCCACGAGGGGCGATTGTTGGCACATCAAGTCTAAGGCGTAAAGCGCAACTGTTAGCCTATCGATCAGACTTAAATGTTCGTGATTTGCGTGGCAATGTGCAAACACGACTCAAAAAACTTGATGATGGTCTATATGATGCGATTATTTTGGCAGCAGCTGGATTGATTCGCTTAGAGCTAACTGCGCGCATCAAAAGCTTGATTGATGTTAATATTTCCTTGCCAGCTGTTGGGCAGGGCATTGTCGTTGTTGAGTATTTAGCACAGAACCCTCAAATTAAAGCACTATTAAATGCTATTGATAACGAAGATGCTAGAGTATGCGCCTTGGCAGAGCGTAGCTTTAATGAAGCGCTACAAGGTGGCTGTCATGTGCCAATTGCTGCATTTTGTGAAAAAGATGCTAACAGCTTGCAGTTAACGGCAATGGTCGCTAGTAGCGATGGTAAACAGCTAATGCGCGAAGTATTGATTGGTAGTAATGCTATTGATCTAGGTAAAGCGTTAGCACAAAAGATGATTGAAAAGGGTGCAAAGGCCATATTGCAACAATGATGCAGAAGATTACATGCCAAAAATGCTAGCATGGCTACCGATATCAAGAAGTGTAATGCTCTCGCCATCAATTTTAAGGTATAACAATAAGTCATCAGGCTTTAAGTGCAGCTCTCGAATACCCTTTAAATTACCTTTGAGCTCATGATCTTTGTATTTTCTGGGAATCGGTCTGTTATTGCTCAGAAGCTCAATAATGAGCTTGAGCTCCTTTAAAACGGCTTTATTGGCGCGATATTTCTTTAGTGACTTGATAAACCGCTTCTTTTGGATGATGTCAAGCATTCTTAATCATCTCGTCTAGGTGCTTTAAAAAATCTTCGCTACTACAGCGCTCATCACCAGTGGTATCCAGTAAAGATTTCTCAATTGGAGTAAGTGTTTTTTTATAAGCATTTGCGAGTAGCAATCGAGCATATGAACTTGTGGATAATCCAGCTTCTTTTGCACTATTTTTTAGACTTTTAGCTAAGCTATCTTCTAACATGACTTGTATTTTTTGCATATCATCACCTGTACTCTTTATGATTCATCAAGAGTAATTCTAGCATGCAAAAAGGGTGTTGTCGTTTACTTAATGGATTAAGCTTCAATATTTTCCGAGCAATCCTTCATGCTCTGAATGAAGCCGAAGGACGATGTAGAGATAACATATGGCTTCGACTAATGCTCAGCTAACGCTTATATAATGGTATAGCAACTTAAAGAAAAATTGACTTCTCAATAAAACGTAGTAATCCAAAAAAGCTTTCCTGAAAAGGTCGTCTTTTATAGTTGCTATAGGGGCTCATAACTAGAATAGGAAAGCTACCAGCCAAAATGCAGGCAAGACATCCAGTAAGTAGTCGATCATCAACAAGAGCAAGTTCATGTGCTTTACATTGTGCAAGCTCTTGAATTTTTAATAAGCCATCGGGATAAGGCTTTTTAGCAACACCATCGATAAAGCGGATATTAGGGAAGTGTGTAGCAAAATACTGAGCGCGCTCTGCGGTTGGCATATTTGAAAGAATAAAAATATTATGTTCACTATACTTCTCCGTTAGCGCGTTAAGCCAATTGAGAATTTTTTCATCCGGTAATGGTTGACCATGAGGCGCAAGTACGCCATCAAAATCAAGCGCAATATAACGAATACCTGATTTTTTAAGTTTTTCAGGATTTAACTGTATGACATTTTCCACTTGATGTTTGCGCTGGGCAATCGCTTTTATTTTTTTACGTTGATACCAGCTCATTTTAATCGTAAAACTAAATCGTCCCATTAAATCTATATTCCTGATGTGTTATTGGTATTATTTTGTTTATCTTCTTGTATTGCAAGCGCTTGCTTATATAGGGCATTTTTTTTGCCTTGGGTAAGCTCTACTGCGATGCTGACGGCTTTTTTAATTGGCAGTTCCTCAAGCAATAGGCTAAGCAGTTTATGTTCATCAACAATAGTATCGTCTTTTTCATCTGCCTTAATTCCTTCAATGAGGATAACAAATTCTCCCTTTGTTAATGAAGAATCTTGTGCAAAGTCAGACAAAATATCATTAGCAGTCCCATGAAAGAAACGCTCAAATTGTTTGGTCAATTCTTTGGCAACAACTAGTGTGTGATTTGGTAATGTGTCTTGAATATCTGTGAGTGTGGCAATAATTCGATGTGTTGACTCATAAAAGGCTGTTGTGATCGTTGATTTTTCAATGCTTTGTAAAATCTTTTTGCGAGCTCCTGACTTAGCAGGTAAGAAACCTTTAAATTGAAAGCCATCGGTTGCAATACCAGCTGCGGATAAGGCGGTAATCAGAGCGCTAGCACCAGGTAATGGCACTACGGCATAGCCTTTTTCACGCAGCGTTTTTACCAAGTAAAAGCCGGGATCACTAATCAATGGCGTGCCGGCATCACTAACTAAAGCCACTATTTTTTGATCGTTTAAGTGCTCGATTAATAAATCAACACGCGCCTGTTCGTTATGTTCATGGCAAGAGATAATTACTGGTGGCTTAATTGCATATTGCTCTAACAATTTGCGCGTGACTCGCGTATCTTCAGCAAAGATTATCTCAGCTTGTTTTAAAGCATCTAAAGCACGCAACGTAATATCCTGTAAATTGCCGATTGGTGTCGCGACAACATATAACACACCGCGTTCAATTTGATTTTTCATAAGCTTTTTTACCTAACCCTAACTAGGGGGAAAACTATTTTAAGGAGATGCGACGTTAAAAAATAAATTACTATATTCATATGGGTTACTCCAGTATTTTCCAATGACCTCTTGTGCCCCCAATTCGCTGAATATAACCATTCTCGCGAAGTTGTCGAATGTTTTTTTCAATAGCTGCAGTGGTAATAGAGAGCATGATTGATAGTTGTTTCGCAGAAATTTTGGGATCATTTCTCATTGCAGATAGTATTTTAAGTTTAGTATTACCTAACTCATTACCTAACTCATTACCTAACTCATTACCTAACTCATTACCTAACTCATTACCTAACTCATTACCTAACTCATTACCTAACTCATTACCTAACTTAGATGATTTCTGTAACTCGATCAATATTCCCCCAGACTTTTCTATGATTTGTGGTGGAGGCATAAAGGCAGCTTTGCAGGTATCGATGATTTTTTCAATTCCACGACCCCAAGAGTCGATATAGCCAGCTCGATAGCAAACCTCTGCCAATAGGGGATTGCGA
Organism: Cysteiniphilum litorale; assembly: GCF_003428165.1. Lineage (GTDB taxonomy): Bacteria > Pseudomonadota > Gammaproteobacteria > Francisellales > Francisellaceae > Caedibacter > Caedibacter litoralis. The sequence continues at coordinate 32,013 of NZ_QLIQ01000019.1, forward strand.
GGGATAGACTCATGTGTTTTAAATAGCTGTTCAATCGATAAATCCTCTGGAAGGGAGCCTGCATTCCACAAGGTTAGCTTATGATCATAAACCTTCATCTGTGTCATGCTGCCAAGGTAGCTACGATGGACTAATGCATTTAGTAGCATTTCACGCAACGCTGCTACAGGATATTCGAGTTCCTCGATGCGCTTGACACCCTCAAAGCGGATAGGCTTAGTCAAGAATTTTTTTTCCAGTTGTTCTATTGCATCATGCAATATTTGAATTAAATTTCCCTCGCATGTTTCCTGAAAGCGAATATCAGTATCTGTTTGACCAAATCGACCTATTTTAACGAATAAATTAGGGTAGAACTCTTGAGGGTCTTTTCCGAATAATACCAAGGCTGCTCGTGTTATGCCTTGACGAGTTATTAAGTGTAATTTTTGCAGTACTTCTTTTGAGTTTAATTTATCTAAATTAGGTAAGCGCCCAGCGGTTGCAGCATCAGTTTTAAAGCGTTGAATTGTATTGCTATCGATATCATCTAAAGTTGCATGCTCTTCGATTACTCGATCCCATGTTATACCCATTTTACGCATCAAAAAATCACTCAACGCATTACCTTTTAATTCCTGTTTGGTACTTCCGGAGCGCCAATAATATTGACCACGCAGTGAGATGGGGATACTTGCTGAGTTAACAATGATTTCAATATATGATTTTCCTTGTTCTGTATGCAGGTTAATTATGGGTATCAAACCCAGTTGGTCACGAATTTTATTGGGGAGTTCTTCTAACAGTCTTTTAGTATTAGGTAGTCCAATTACTTTGCCGCAGTCATTAACGCCAATATATATTTTGCCACCTTGGGCATTGGCAAAACCGCAAATCCACTTTAGATATTCATCTTGCCAAGATGATTTCCATTCAACATTATGAGATTCAGGAGAATTGGAAATAATCATGATAATAAACTCACTAAATGGGCGATATCACCGGCACCTTGTACGAGTACCACATCATGCGCTGTGGCAAGTTTATCGATAAGGGTTTTGGCTTCGTTGTTATTATCAACGTAAAAGCATTGCGGGTGTTTGTTTGTTAATGCATTAAATAAATCCAATGAATGCGCGCCCTCAATTGGGTCTTCACTGGCGGCGTAACTGCGCATTAGAATCACAATATCCGCACTGTTTAAACAACCGATAAACTCATGAAATAAATCGCGCGTCCGTGTATAGCGGTGAGGCTGATAGATGTGGATAAGGCGTTGATGCGGAAATTGTTGTGAAACAGCATCCAGTGTGCTTTGAATCTCAACCGGATGGTGACCATAATCATCAATGAGCTCGATTGAATGATTGTTAATAGTGGTTTGGTAGTGATTAAAGCGACGATAAATACCTTTAAAGCTTAATAGTGCCTGTTTAATCGTATTCTCGGCAATGCCAAACATAAGGCAAAGTGCAATGGCAGCAAGCGTATTTTCAGCATTATGCTTACCAGGCAAGGTGCTTATGAAGTCGTTATAGCTCTTATCTGTAATGGTAATATCAAATTTCGCGTGATGTGTTGTTTGCTCGAAATGAGTGATTTGAATATCCATATCATTGTTTAAACCATAATGTAGGGCATTTGGCTTGTGTGTTTTTATCCTCTCTACGAGTTGATAAGCGCTGTTACTGCCACTGCCAATAAGAATTTCGCCACTAACGTTATCAGCTAAAGCGAAATTAGCAAAGCTTTGAATAAGGGCTTTAATTTCATGTTGATAGGTTTGCATATGATCAAGATCAACGTTACTGATAATAATATGCTTAGGGTGTATCTTAAGAAATGAGGCATCACTTTCATCGGCCTCAATAATCATATAAGGTGAATTGCCAGCATGTGCGTGATGCGTGAAGTTATTAGCAAGTCCACCGTTAATAAAACTTGGATCAAGTCCTGCTTCACGCATGATATGTGCCAAAAGACTAGTGATCGTTGTTTTGCCATGAGTGCCAGTAATGGCAATAAGCTCAGCATAGTCTTTACTTAAAAAGGCTAAGAATTCGGCGCGATGATAAATTTTTATGTTTTGATTCAATGCCTTTTGATATTCAGGGTTATCTTTGCGCATGGCGGAGGTATAAATCACCGCATCAGCATTGGTTAAGTTCTTAGCATCATGCCCATGTGTGATATGCGCACCCATTTTAGTAAGCTTTGATGTGAGCTCTGATGATTGCAAATCAGAGCCAGATACACGATAGCCTTTTTGTAGGCAAAATATCGCAAGTGCTGACATGCCCATGCCGCCAATGCCGATAAAATGATAATGTGGTGTTTTTTGTGTCGTTGTCACGGTGATTATTTATTATGGCAAATCAATACTGCTAAGTAGTTTAATATAACTAGAGATAAAAATATTGGGGAATTTGGTTTTATTGTGCATCTGGATTTTTGATGTAGCGTTGAGCTAATACAACGGGTAACAAAAAGCAGAAGATAAACCCAGGACCAATATCCAGTATCCATGAATTCACCAAGCAGCCAATGGCAAAGGCAATGATAAGAATACGTGCGTTATTGCGCATCATCATTGGCATGTCTTTGGCATAGTAAAAAGAAGCAAGTAATAAAAAGATGAATATAGCCAGTGCCCAGATACCCGATTGCATTGCAAAATAGATATATTGATTATGCGGGTTATTAATCACGCGATAATATTTTTTGTCACGTGATGGTATTTCACTATTAATAAAATGCGTGCTGCATTGTGTTTGCGCGCCCGTACCACAGCCATAGAGAATGCGCTGTGGCTTATGTTCAAAAATTCCCAGAGCAGTGTGATAGAAGCCTAGACGAATACCCGCGGAAGTGTCAGTGTTTGTGCCATTATAATAGCTAATAGTGCTATTATGGGCTTCATCAACACGCATCTTGAAGTTTGGCGAGAAATGATAAAATGCGGCAAAAACACTCGGGACAATGACAATAGCAGCAATTAAACCTTTCCAGCGAAATTTCATAAAAAAGCCAACTGCCAATACAGAAAACTCGATCAAATAACCGGTACGACTCGTGTTTAAGCCAAGCTCAGCACAAATAATGATAATGCCGAGAATCAGAAAAAGAATTCGCTGCTTTTTGCTGTGGGTTGTTAACGCCATTGAAAAGAGCATAAATGCAGAAATGGCAAAGATGAAGCCCGTCACAAAGTGTGATTGTGCCGCCGGAAAAGTCGGTCCACTAAAGACAATGGCATTTTCAGGGCTTAAGAAGTAGTAATTCACGAAAATAGCAATGACATTGAGTATCACGCCAATAAAAAATGCCAATAAGAGCTTATTAATAATCTCAGGATTTTTATAGCAAACATAGGCGATAATCCAAACAATTAAGAGTTTGTAAAATTTGCCAACCCAACCAATCGATTCATTAAAGGGTAGTGTTGAATACAGGCAGCTAATCAAAGCCAATAAAATTAATGCAATTGCTGGCCAAATATAAAAGCGTTTGATTAAGGAGAATTTAGCACAATAGTCACCACTGATGATAAATAATAATAGTAAACATATGGCGAATATGCTGGTTAGGGCTGTGGAGACAGAAATGAATATCCCAAGTAGAAATGACAGAAGTGCATAGGTTCTTGTTAAGCTTAATTTTGTGGTCATTGAAACTCTCTTTTATCAGAAGCTTGGTTAAGCAGCATGTGATTCAAAAATCAGTTGTACATGTATGCATTGTCGTGGTTTTTAGGTAGAATTGTCAAACCTGTATACTGAAATTGCGATTAAACTAATGAAAGCTGAGAAATTGCGAATTGCTATAATACGCAGAAATGGGTTTGGTGATTTAGTTGTGGCAATCCCGTTGATTAATTATTTGTTCCATACATATCCAGACTGTGAAATTACACTTTTTACTGATGAACGAAACAGTGCGCTAGTCAAATATATTCCTCATATACATAACCATGTTACTTTTATGAAAGGTAATAGGTATAAGGCTTATGTTGTCGCTGCATTTAAATATAGAGGAAAATACGATTGGGTTATTGCGGCTGATTGGGGTCCAATGAAGGGCGTTAGTTTTTTTATGAAGCTTCTAAATGCTAAGAAAAACTCAGCTTATGTTAACCTTAAGAAATATGTTAAAGCGTTTAGTGATGCAAAATTTTTGTTAGATCCAAGAGTGGATCAGCATGCTGGATTGACAATCCTTCAACTGTTGCAAGGAAATAAATTGGAAATTCCGGAAAGCTATTTACCAAAATTTTCCCCAGTTAGTCAGGTTTGTCCAGCTGAGTTAACTGATATTGAAAAGAAGCTACATTTTAATGATCAAAATCTTCAGCGGCTGATGGTTTCAGTTAGCAATAACCGCGAGAGCAGTTTGTTGAAAAGCGATAAAATGGCAGATATTTTAAATTATCTTTATGATAATGGATATCAGTTTAATCTTGTGATTTCGTGTGAACAGAAAGACCAGGGTGAGGCGATTGAGTTAAAAGAGAAACTTGCTTTTGAAGCAAATATTGTTTCAACAACGAGCTTCGACTCATTCGTGTGTTTAGTTTCACAAATGGATGTTTTCCTCATTGGCGATGGAGGAATTATGCATTTAGCGGGAGGGTTTTCCAAGAAACAGCTGTGTTTATTTGGGGGGATAAACGCTACACAATGGCATCCTTTAGGTGGTGAGGCACTTGTGTTATATGACCCTGTAGATGTTAATTTACTATCCAGTAAAATAATAATCGATAAAATGAAAATCTTACTGACATCTAAGTGTAAATGATGCAGGTTATTGGATTAAGAGTTTAGCTGTTATTGATCAAAGCATGAAGGTACTTTTGGTGGGAGTAATTCTTTTTGAGTGTATAAGGTTTGATAGTAAGGACATGTTATCTATTTCATTCGAGCGATCTGCCTCTTTGTGCCATAAATGAAAAACTTCAGTGGCGAACTTACCAGATTTACGCCTTTTCCCATGATTCAGTATACGAATAACTAAGTCTGAGTCTTCAAATCCCCATCCCTCAAAACTTTCGTCAAAGCCTTTTATAGCAAGTAAGTCATTTTTCCAAAAGGCGAGATTACAAGTTTTGGCGCCTTGCCATTTATTTGGTTTTTTATAACGATTTAAAAAAGGAATATAAAGTTTTGGCAAGAGTTTATTTGAATTGTTGCACAAGGCATTAAATATCCACTCAAAGGCATTTTTTTTCCATAGTGGTAGTTGTTGCTGTAAAACTTTTTGTGTATAGCTTTCGGATAAAATAATACGATGACCAACGATAAAATAATTTGTCTCAGCTATTTTGCGGTGATTTTCGACAAAATGCATATTTGGTACGCAATCGCCATCAAGAAAAATAATGTAATCTCCAGAGGTGTTTTTAATGCCAAGGTTACGTGCTCTTGCAGCACGAAACCCTTTATCCTCCTGCCATAAATGTTTTAAAGGAAAGCGAGCCACTGCTTTAAATTGCTCAATCATCTCTTTGGTTGCAGAAGTCGAGCCATCATCAACAATAATAACCTCAAAATTACTATCGGTTTGGTTGTTTAACGCCGTTAAAACAAGCTTGAGCGCTTCTGGCCAGTTATAGGTTGAAACAATAACTGAGATCAACCCTTGGTAGGTGTTATTGCTCATTTTGCTGTTTCTCCCATAATTTAACATATTTAAAATATGAGCCATAAGCTGATAATTTAGCAATTAAATAACCGCGTTTACCATCTAGAAATCCTAAGCGCATAATAAAGCCACGTAAGAAAGTCCAATGTTTATGAAAACTTGCCTTTAGCAAGGAAGTTCTTTTGCCTTTTTGCCAAAGAATCGTGGAGGTGCCATCGCTATAATCATTCATTTTCTTTAATGAGCTGGTAATGCTGTCTTGTGAGTAATGTAGCAATATGCCAGAGATAAGCTGAGGATTGTGATTGCTGATAAGTCGCTCATGGATGATGTCACTAGAGTATTTGGCTTCTGTGCGTTTAAATAAACGTGTAATAACATCTCTTCCCCAATCACCATGCTTAATCCATTGCCCACAAAACTGAGATAATCTTTTGAATTTATATACACTGTACTGATCATTTTCAATGACTGTTAAAATGTTATTTTTAAGCTCATCGGTGACGACTTCATCGGCGTCTAGTGCCAGCAACCATGTGCTTGAGGCTTTAGCAATTGCAATATTTTTTTGCTCGCCAAATCCAAGCCAATCCTGATGATGAATTTTAGCACCATAAGATTTAGCAATTTCAAGTGTCTTATCGGTACTGCCTGAGTCAACGACAATAATCTCGTCTGCCCATTTGATAGACTCCAAGCAGCGCGCGATATTCTTTTCTTCGTTTTTAGTAATAATTACTACGCCAAGCGTGTTTTTCTTTTCAGTCATAAGTGCAAGGTTGACCGGATTTGATTGCTGCGTATCATAACATAAGTTAAGCAATGACAAGAATGCGTTGTGATAATAATTTGTTAGAATGTTTTTGTTGGATGTTGGATGTTGGATGTTGGATGTTGGATGTTGGATGTTGGATGTTGGATGTTGGATGTTGGATGTTGGATGTTGGATGTTGGATGTTGGATAAATAAGTTATGTTAGGAATAATTGGATTAACGCTATTAATTGCATTATGCGCGAGCATACATATTATCGACAAATATCGTACGATGAGTGTTTTAAGTTATGTGTTTAAGCCATTAACAACCTTGTTGATTTTGCTATATGCATTTTGCTTTAGCGCGGAGACTAACATGTTTGTGGTGTTGATTTTATTGGGATTAATGCTGTCATTAATAGGTGATGTTTTTTTGCTATCGACAAAGGAGAAATACTTCACTGGTGGGCTTGCGAGTTTCTTGTTGGCGCATATTGCTTATATTATGGCTTTCTCGTTGCGGCTTACATTATTTCATTGGTGGGTTATTGCTGTGATGTTGCTATATGCAGTAGTGTTTTATCTTAAGTTACACCCAAAACTGGGCTCAGATCGCATTGCCGTTGCTGTTTATATTGTGATTATTGTGGTAATGGGGGCTGTGGCTGTTAATGTCTATCTTGCCGATAAGTCATTACCAAGCCTGTATATGATGCTTGGTGCATTGTGCTTTATGTTCTCAGATTCCGTGTTGGCGTGGGATAAGTTTAAACGCAAGTTAAAGCAAGAACCAAGCCTTGTCATGATCAGTTATTATTTGGCGCAATATTTAATCGCAAGCGCGGCGATAGCTTTTTATTGAAGATGACTACACACCTTAGCAAGAACACTTAGTTTGCGTTTGGCGTCTGTGGCATAATCATTGGTTTCATCCCAAGCATAACCTGCGAGAATTGAGCAGATCTTGGCTTTGATTTCAGGTGGCTGAGTATGGCTAAAAATAATTTGTTGTAATTCACCGGTGTACCAAGCGCGGACATAAGATTTAAAAGTGTTAACGCCTTTTTGTAAGGGAAGAGCAAAGTCTTGTTGCCAGTTAACGCGCTCGCCTTTTAGCGATTTATCTAATGTTTCAGCGGCAAGGACGGCTGATTTTAGAGCAATCGTGACTCCTGATGAGAATATAGGATCTAAAAACTCACCAGCATTACCAAGAAGTGCGTAGCCTGTGCCATGCAGTGTGCTCACATCTTGGGCATAGCCGACAATCTTGCGCACTGGCATATCAAAACTAACTTCTTTTAAAATATTAGATAAACTAGGTGTTTCATTAATAAGTGCTATTAATATTTTTTCGTATTCATCTTCACTTTGTTGTAGCAAATGAGGCTCACCAACAACACCAAGTGAGTATTTAGTTGGGCTTAACGGAATCAACCAAAACCAAATATTGCTGTGCGTTGGGTGTACAGTGATCAAGATTTTATTTTGGTCAAATAGCCTTTGATCAAGTGCGATATTGATATGTGTGAAGACAGACATGCGCGGTGGAAATTCACTTGGTAGATTAAGTTTTAGTAAATTAGGCAGTACGCGCGCAAAACCACTAGCATCAAGTACAAAGCGTGCGTGATATTGGTGTGTTTTGCCACTTTTATCCATTGTAGTGATCATTTGGCTATTGTCGCTTAGTTGAATATCAATGACTTGTTGCTCATAGATGATTGTTGTGCCAAATTGTGTAGCTTGATCAGCTAACAGCTTATCAAAAACACTGCGCTCGACTTGGAATGTGCTATCAAATCCAGCGCTAAACTTTTGACTAAAATCAAACTCAGTGTAGTGATCTTGGCAGAAAAAAGCGGCACCATTTTTAAATTGAAAATGTGCGTCTTCGATGCAGGGCAGTAAATTAGCGTGCTCTAGAAATTCCATCGCTTGTGGCAGCAGGCTCTCGCCAATGGAGAAACGCGGGAATTTGGAGGATTCAATAATGGTGACTTGATAGCCTTTCTGTGCAAGGATTGATGCGGCAACAGTGCCTGAGGGACCTGCACCAATGATTAAAACATCGGTGTTAAAAGCGTTAGATCTAGTATTCATTAGAAGTCATTGAGTAATAGTATTTGAGTTAGTGTGCTCACTGTAATCAAAAATCAAGCGTTACTCTATAATAATTTCATAAAAAGCAGGTTTTTGTACTTTTCTTTTTTTTTGTCATCAGTTATCTTGTTACCGAGCATTTTTTGCTCGTAGGTAAAATTACCCGTAAAGAAAACAGGAAGGGGAAGACAAATGTTAAAAAAAATCACATTGGCAATGCTTGCCGCATCTGCTGCCACGGCAGTCTATGCGCAAGATGCTAACACTGGTAGTGCAGATAATCAATCGGTACAAGCACAGATTGCTGAGCTAAAAAAAGAGATTGCCGCATTGCAAGCAAGCCAAGAAGCGATGGCAAAATCAGCACCTACGCAAACGCAACATGGTAGTGTTGAGAGTGTTGGTACTGGCACTGATAGCACTGATCATGTTACGGTGCCAACGAATATGGGGCAGATTCAGAACTTCTTGTTCTCAGATGTGCATGATGGTGTTATTCCGATGGGCATGCTAAGCTCATCACAGTTTGCTTTAGGATTATTAAAGCAGCGTAATATGTATAGCGATCGCGCGTTAGTGTTTGGTGGTTATTTGGAAGCAGATCCACAGGTTTGGAATGGCAGTAAGATTGTGCGTAATAATGTTGGGACTGAGACTGGCGTACAAACCTATCAATCAGGTAAAGGCTTGCCAATTACTACTGCTAACTTATATGTTGCAGCGAACTTAGGTCGTTATGTGACCGCTGAGACAACCTTAGCAGCTGATCCATCTGACGGCTATAAAGTCAATGCACAAGATGCTTTTGTGATGTTTGGTAATTTAGATGACTTCCCACTGTATGCAACGGTTGGTAAAAACCGCTTAGCATTCGGTTCATTCTCAGGTGGTGGTCCATGGACTGGTTCATTGACGCAGATGTTATTTAGACCAGGTCGTGTTAATAATGTCTCTCTTGCTTACTATAAGGATGGTCTAAGCAGTAATTTGACACTTTTCCAAACCGATGATCACACCAGTGACTTTGTTTATGCTGCATTTTATGGCAACGAGATTGGTAAGTTGGCATACGGCATTAATGGTGGTTACGTCTACAATGTTAGTGGTACAGGTAATAGCTCATTTAATTTGGCAACAAACCCAGGACCAAGTAAGACGCGTATTGGTGCAGTAAACTTCGATACAAGCTTGGCTTATGATATCTATGGTGTTGGTGCTGGTTGGGCGCAAACGACAAATAAATCAGATATGACAAATAATGGCTATGCTGGTGCTTGGTATGTTCAAGCTGGCTTCTCACCAGAGATTTATGGTCGTTCAACCAACTTCAATATCGCCTATAACGGTGCTTATAACACTAATAATTTACCGATTACTTTAAGTGGTAATGCAGATAAAGGTTATGGGACAACGTCGGGGGCTACCTCAAGTAATAACTATAAAGTTATCTACCCAGGTTCTGGTGTTGATAAGATGATTGTTGCTTCAGCGCAACGTCCATTCTTCACTGAGAATGTGTTGATTGGTCTAGAATATGCTTATATGCATATGTACAACAATCAGCATACTAATGCATATACTTTAGATATCTCAGTATACTTCTAAAGATAAAAAACCGTAAAAAATAGGAAGAACTCCTCAACTTTCTATTTTTGCTATTTTTACTATTAAGCCTGCAGTCGCAGGCTTTTTTGTTTGATCTTGCTGAAGTGCTTGATGATGTTTATGGTGATGCGATTTTGGCAGCGCAAAAAGAAACGGGACTGGCCGAAAGTGAATTCCCAGCATGCTTGCCTTACACGTTAGCGCAATTATTAGATGATGAGTTTTATCCTTAAGTTTGATAGGTTATTGATAAAGGTGCGTGATCTGAAAACCATGAATCAGTGTAGATGCTATCTGCAATGACTTTGTCTTTTAATTCAGGTGTAATCCACTGATAATCAATTCGCCAACCGACATTTTTAGCGCGTGCCTGACCGCGATTCGACCACCAGGTATATTGTTCAGCTTGTTGATTAATCACGCGAAAGGCATCAATCCAGCCAATATAATCAAAGACATGATCAAGCCACGCACGTTCCTCAGGTAAAACGCCGGATGTTTTCTGGTTTTGTTTCCAATTTTTAATATCGATTTCTTTGTGCACGATATTAACATCACCGCAGACGATAAAGCGCTTGTTATGGTTAATTTGATCTTTGAGTATATCTTTATACTTATCTAAAAAATCCATTTTATACGCCTGACGTTCATCACCGCTTGAGCCTGAAGGGATATAAATAGAGGCGATACTTAAATCATCATAATCAAATTGAATATAGCGCCCCTCATCATCTGCCCAGTCTATGCCTAGGGTGTGGATGATGCGCTTAGGTTTGCGTTTGGCATAGATGGCAACGCCACTGTAGCCTTTTTTCTTGGCATCAGTATAAGCATAGTGATAGCCTTCAGGGAAATAAATGCCATCGTCTTTGAGTTGATCAAACTGTGCTTTCGTTTCTTGAATACATAAAAAATCAGCATCTTGCTGGGTGAACCAGTCAAAAAAGCCCTTGCGCGTGGCAGCGCGAATGCCGTTGGCATTAAATGAAATAACCTTCATATAATCATCCCTCTTGTCTTTCTGCAATAAAAATAAATAAAAAAGCCCGCAACAGCGGGCTTAAGATTAAAATGTCAGAGTATATTATTCAGCAGCTGTTGTTGCGTCTGCTTGAGTATCAGTTGCAGCAGCGTCATTAGCTGCAGGTTTTTCCGCTTTTTCTGCTTTGATTAATTCTACTTTGAAGCTTAATACTTGATTAGGTCCGATTTGTGGTGGAGCCATCTCGCCATATGCTTGCTTAGGTGCACAGTAAAGAATAACTGTTGAACCTACTGGGATTTGACTTAAAGCATCAGTCCAGCAAGGGATCACTTGATTTAATGGGAAAGTTGCTGGTTTGCCAGTTTTTTCAGAGCTATCAAATACTTTACCAAGAAGCTCGCCCTTGGCTAGTTGTGCTGCACCTGCTTTAGCGTCTTTGTTGAAATCAGCAGCAGGTGTTGTGCCTGTGTAGTTGACAGTTACAGTATCAGTTTTAGCAGGGACGTCACCTTTGCCTTCAGTGATTACTTGGTAGTAGATGCCATCAGCTGCTTTTTTAACATTAGGCATTTTAGCAACGTCAGCCATAAATGCATCGGCTGCCTTTTGATTTGCTTCACCTTCAGCTTTCATTTTTGTTTGGGCTTTTTGGATCATTTCCATTTGGAAAGCTTGCATGATCTCTTTGCTTTTAGCTTCAGAAATCTTAGATTCTTTGCCAGAAAGCCCCGCTTCTAGACCTGCATTTAATTGTTTGACATCAAGCTCGATATCTTGTGATTTGAATCCTTTGCCCATCTCTTGACCGATGATGTAGCTTACTTCTTTCATATCGACTTTAGCAGGTTTTGCCGCGTCAGTTTTAGCCGCAGCAGGCTTGGCATCAACTGCAGTTGCGGTTGTTTGTGCATCAGCGGCATAAGCTGTGATTGAGCCAGCAAGTAGCATGGCAGTGGTTAGTGCAATAATCTTTTTCATGTGTTCTCCTTAGATTGAGATTATCTGTTAAAAGTTCAAATACGCACCACATCGTAGAAATTGATTTGGTATAAGTCAATATGTGTATGCGGCAAAAAAATGCTATATTCACTGGATCTATATTATGATTAATGCATTTTGGATTAATTACGTTTATGCTAAGAGCATCGGTGTGAAGGATAAATAATGCGAAAGAGGAGTGCGATGTGAGGGGATTAAAGTTTAGTGTTATTTTACTGAGCATGGGCATGGTCTATGCTAGTGCGCAAACTCAATATACAGTGGATTATGCCTTAGGTGATTATTATTACCCATATGTTAATCAGCATGAAAACAACAAAGGTTGCTTGACTGAATTTGTGACAAAAGTTTTTAAAAGTCAGGGTGTGAATCTTGGCGAGATTAAATGGTTACCCTGGAGTGTGGCAATGAAAAGCTTAGCCTATGGCGCTTCACCTAGTGTGTCATTTCCATGGAGCTACACCAAAGAACGTGCACAAAAGTATCTTTATAGTGACGCGCTTTACACTAAATCGGCTTACATTTGGGTATTGAATGATGATAAGCAAAGCTATATTGATTTCAAGTCGTTACAAGGGGCGAAAGTCTGCGTGCCGCAAGGCTATGGTGCCTATGGCAAGTTGGCAGACATGTTTACGCAAAAGACAGCGACGCGTATTACTGTATTAACAATGCAAGATTGTTTTAGTCAATTGAAAGCAAAGCGTGTGACTGCTGTCTACGCAGGTGACGATGCGCTTGAAAATATTGCGCATATCAAAGACGGGGTAACTCTTTTCACTAAGGCATTTGTTGCTGATCAGCAGACACATTACCTAATTGCTGCAAAAGATCAAACCGGTTCAGCTAAGCTGATTAGCTTATTTAATAACGGGCTAAAAGCCATGAAGTTTAATCCAGATCTATATTGCAACTTCGATAAACAATAATTATTTAATTTATTTCAAAACATTTGTTACGTAATGAATAAAAGAGAAGTTGCGTTTCAACTCCCCCCTCACCCGCGCAGCGTAAGCTGCACGACCTCTCCTGCAAGGGGAGAGGTAATAGTTGGTGTAACTTGTTTTTTCACCATTGCCATGCTTACGCCACTAAATATTGGAATGGCGAAACAGAAGAGTTAGCGCATTCGCTAAATATCTGCTGAATTACAACTGTGAAGCGATATTTTTTTGTGCTAAGGTTGAGCTTAATAAGTGTTTGCAAAATTTTGTTGTGAAGCCATCGCGACAAGGTCAGCGATATACTATAATGTCCAACCAATAAATTGGCTTTTAGGTTTGAGCTTGGAAGTTGAATAATTAAGCAAAATCAATAGGATTACACTTGCATGAAGAAAAATGAGTTCTTGCGAAATGCACTATTCTGGGGCTTGATTGCCGTAGGCTTAGTGTTTATTTTTAGCAACATGAGTACGAAGACCGATCCATCAACAACGATGAAGTACTCAAGTTTTGTGCAACAATTAAATAGCGGCAGCATCAAATCAGTTAACGTTGATGGACGGACGTTCACGGGGACAACGGATTCTGATGAGAAGTTTACTACCTATGCACCACTCTTGGATCAAAGTATTGTTGATCAGATGCTCAGTAAAAATGCTGAAGTTTCTGCGAAAGCACCAGAAAAGCCAAGTTTGCTATTGGCATTTTTGTTTAATTGGTTGCCATTATTGTTAATTGCCGGCTTTTTTATTTTCCTAATGATGCGTGCCGGAGGTGGCAAAAGTGGTGCTTTCTCATTTGGTAAAAGTAAGGCAAAGCTTCTAGGTGAAGATCAGATCAAAGTCACATTAGCAGATGTTGCCGGTGTGGATGAAGCCAAAGAGGAAGTGGCTGAAATCGTTGATTTCTTAAAAAATCCTGCCAAATACGAGAAGATTGGCGGCAAGATCCCTAAAGGTGTGTTGATGGTAGGACCACCTGGAACGGGTAAAACATTATTAGCACGTGCAATTGCCGGTGAAGCAAAGGTGCCTTTCTTCTCAATTTCAGGTTCTGATTTCGTTGAGATGTTTGTTGGTGTTGGTGCGTCACGTGTGCGTGATATGTTTGAGCAAGCCAAGCGTCGTGCGCCGTGTATTATCTTTATCGATGAGATTGATGCCGTTGGGCGTCATCGTGGAGCTGGTCTAGGGGGTGGTCATGACGAGCGTGAGCAGACATTAAACCAAATGTTGGTTGAGATGGATGGATTTGCTGACAATGAAGGCGTTATTGTTATTGCTGCAACTAACCGACCGGATGTGTTAGATCCAGCATTGTTGCGTCCTGGTCGTTTTGACCGACAAGTAACTGTTGGGTTACCAAGTGTCAAAGGACGTGAGCAAATTCTAAAAGTTCACATGCGTAAGATTGCGGTAGCAGATGAGGTGCGAGTTGATTGGATTGCGCGTGGTACACCTGGTTTCTCAGGTGCTGAGCTTGCTAACTTGGTGAATGAAGCAGCATTATTTGCTGCGCGTGTTAACAAAGAAATCGTTGGCATGGAAGAGTTTGAAAAAGCCAAGGATAAAATTTTGATGGGAACTGAGCGTCGTTCGATGGCAATGAGTGACGAGCAGAAGCGCTTAACGGCTTATCATGAAGCCGGACACGCGATTGTTGGGCGTTTGGTACCTGATCACGATCCTGTGTATAAGGTTAGTATTATCCCAAGAGGGCGCGCGTTAGGTGTGACAATGTACTTGCCAGATGGTGATCAAGTCAGTCAATCACGTGAGCAGTTATTAAGTCGCTTATCAAGTATCTTTGGTGGGCGTATTGCTGAGGAGCTGATCTTTGGCTATGACAAAGTTACTACGGGTGCTTCTAATGATATTCAAGTAGCAACCAATATCGCTCGCAGCATGGTCACCAAGTGGGGCTTGTCTGACAAGATGGGGCCAATTTTGTTTGATGAAGATGATCAGCAGCCGTTTTTAGGGCAAAGTATGGGTAAGAATCCAAAACATTTCTCAGATAAAACAGCCGTTGATATCGATGGCGAAGTTCGTCGCTTAATCGATGAAAATTACTCAAGAGCGGAAACTATTCTTAAGGAAAACACGGATATCTTGCACGCTATGGCGGATGCGTTGATGAAATATGAAACGATTGATTCAATGCAGGTCGATGACTTAATGGCGCGTCGCGAGGTCAGAGAGCCAGGTGATTGGGGTGATAGCTATATCCCGAAAGATGAGAAAGAAAAATTGGCTCCACAAGTAGCCAAAGAAGTGTTAACTGCGACACCGTCTGAAGCGGCTAAACCGCAACAAGCGGACGATCAATCTGAAAAATAATATTAGTTTAGCATCAATATTGGCTGAGTGTCAGTCGAAGTCATTGTTACTCGCACCCTTCGACTATGCTTAGGGAAAAAGTGAATCTCAATAATTACCTCTGTGATGCACCTAAGTCATGATAGATTTTTTTACGATGGGAAAATGCTTTTCTTGCTCGAGCACCCAGAGTCTCATTAATATCTTCTACAGTTGTGGCATGCTCAATGACTTTATGATCTTTGATTCTTCCTTGCTGATAGAACCATTCAGCTACGGCTGTCCATCGCCATAAAGGACTTTTATTGCTAATTTTCAAAATTGGTTTGGGGAAAGTGTTATTGCCCCTTTTGCCCAGAATGTATAGCGATAGCGCCTGCTTACTTAATGAAACTCGACTTGCAATATCAGTTGAGTTGACAAGGTGTTCTGGCGCAACACTACTTACAGAAGCATTGATTTGCGCTGATTCAATATCTTTAATTGCGGAAAGAATTGCGTGTTCAAAGCTTACATCTTCTCGGTCAAAATCAAGATATACAGTGCCATTTTTAAAGTTAATAATAGCGTCGTCACAACCTGCCTCAAATAAGGCGTCTTCCAAGTTCGGTGTATTTTCATCGACTCCCTGAAGGATAAGTGTAAATTCATAAGTTTCAGCCATGTTATTCTCCTTGATGCTCACAGTTATCAACGACTCTTCTAATTTGTTTTGCATGGTTCTCAGCACTACGAGGTGTTGACCATATACTGATTGAGTGACCATCTCTGCTTTCAAGTGGGCATAATAATCGACCCCAAGCATGTGCAGAGCTCCCGCTAGATTGATAGCGCCACCCCTTCATTTCAGCATATTTGATGGCTTTCTCAATTTCTTTATTAGGGTGCTTGGTTCTCATGCATTTGTGTAGTTTATCAGGATGTTTTGAATTATAGATCAATGTTGACATATGTCAACAAATGAAGATGCACTTATAATTTGACTCATCATTTTATCAACGTTGGCTGAGCGTCAGTCGAAGCCATTGATACTCGTACCCTTCGACTATGCTCAGGAAACGAGTGAAACTCAATAGTTATCTCTGTAATGCCCCTTGATATTGAGGTGTATTTTCTAATTCACAATGATCATTCATTCTGCTGCGGGTATAGATCTCAGCAAGTGGCGTATGTTTGAAATTTTCACTATCAATAGTGCCGGCATATAGAATATACAAGTGATCAAAGGCGGTGCACTTATTGATAATTGAGCCACCGCAGTTGGCACATGAACCACGTGAGACAACGCTTCCGCTATCAGACGTTTTGTCAAAAAAATTGACTTGACCTTGAAGTTGAATGTCACTTTTGTTAAAAGCAACGGCTGGCTCATAAGCGCAGCCTGTCCATTTTTGGCAATCTTTACAGTGGCAATTAAGCATGGCGATGGGTTCAGCAGTAATATTTATTTTGATATCTCCGCAAAGGCAACTAGCAGTGTAGATGGTGTTGTTCATTGTCTGTTATATCCAAAAGTTTGGTGTGGATAGACGGTACTATTTATGAGCTTAACTTGTCAATAACAACATTTTATAAATTTCGCCTTGAAATATCTTTTTTAACGCCCATTTGTTTGCGGTCGAGTTTTAAATAAAGCAAACCAAAATAGGAGCGACCATGTCTGAAAAGCAAGTTTTTGACTTTCAAACGGAAGTAAAACAATTATTACATTTGGTGATTCATTCACTCTATTCAAACCGTGAAATTTTCTTAAGAGAGCTTATTTCTAACGCATCAGATGCTGCAGAAAAGCTGCGTTTTGAAGCATTAAGTAATGCCGATATTTTTGAAAATGATGCCGATTTAAAAGTACGCATTTCTTTTGATAAGGAAGCTAAAACGATCACGATTGCCGATAATGGTATTGGTATGACGCGTGATGAGGCAATTGAGCATTTGGGTACAATTGCAAAATCAGGAACTAAGAAATTCTTAGAAGCATTAAGTGGTGATCAGAGTAAAGACTCACAATTGATTGGTCAATTTGGTGTTGGTTTTTATTCTGCGTATATCGTTGCTGATAAAGTGACGGTAAATACACGCAAAGCTGGTGTTGAAGCTTCACAAGGCGTGCGTTGGGAGTCCAAGGCCGATGGTTCATTTAGCGTTGAA
This sequence comes from Cysteiniphilum litorale, assembly GCF_003428165.1. Taxonomy (GTDB): domain Bacteria; phylum Pseudomonadota; class Gammaproteobacteria; order Francisellales; family Francisellaceae; genus Caedibacter; species Caedibacter litoralis. The sequence continues at coordinate 49,489 of NZ_QLIQ01000019.1, forward strand.
GATATCACTAAAGAAGCACGTGGTACGGAGATTGTTTTGCATCTTAAAGATGAAGAACATGATTTGTTAGATGATTGGAAATTGCGTCAAATCGTTAAAAAATATTCTGATCATATCTCCTTACCTATTCAAATGTTAAAAACAGAATATGATGAAGAAGGGAAAGAAAAAGAAACGAAAGAATGGGAAACGATTAATAAAGCTAAAGCGTTATGGACACGTTCTAAGTCTGAAATTACCGATGAAGAGTACAAAGAGTTTTATAAGCATATTTCACATGATTTTACTGATCCATTAACTTGGTCGCACAATAAGGTTGAGGGTAATCTTGAATATACAAGCCTCTTGTATCTACCAGAGCGCGCGCCATTTGATCTATGGGATCGCGAGCGTAAATCTGGTTTACAGCTTTACGTACAACGCGTATTTATCATGGAAAACGAGCATTTGTTGCCGTCATACTTGCGTTTTGTTAAAGGGGTGATTGATTCAAATGATTTGCCATTGAATATCTCACGTGAGATTTTGCAGCATAATAAAGTGATCGATAAGATCAAAAAAGCTACAGCTAAGAAAGTCTTAGATATGCTCGATAAAATGGCTAAAGATGATAAAGAGCAATATGCGAAATTCTGGAAGGCGTTTGGACAAGTATTAAAAGAGGCGCCTGCTGAAGATCATGAAAACAAAGATAAGATCGCTAAGTTATTGCGCTTTGCTTCAACGCACAAAGATACTGCCGAACAAGATGTGTCATTAGCTGATTATGTGTCACGTATGAAGGAAGATCAGAAGTTTATCTACTATGTGACCGCTGAGAGCTTTAATGCAGCGAAGAATAACCCACAGTTGGAAGTATTCCGTAAGAAAGGCATTGAGGTGTTATTGTTAAGCGATCGCGTTGATGAGTGGATGACATCGCACTTATCTGAATTTGATGGCAAGACCTTAAAATCAGTGGCTAAAGGTGATTTAGACCTTGGTGACTTGGATTCTGAAGAAGATAAAAAGCAGCAAGAAGAAACACAGAAAGAGTTTGAAAGCATTATTAAGCAAATGAAAGAAGTGCTAAAAGATAAAGTCGAAGATGTACGTCTTTCTAAGCGTTTGACTAATTCACCAAGCTGTATTGTTGTTAATGATTATGGCATGAGCATGCATTTGCAAAAAATGATGGCAGATGCAGGGCAAATGATGATGCCAGGCATGGGGGGCAAACCAATTCTTGAGATCAATGCTGATCATAAATTAGTGAAGCACTTGCAGCAAGAGCAAGACGATGCGCAATTTGCTGATTGGACAGATCTTTTATATCAACAAGCCTTGTTGGTTGAAGGTGCTCAACTTGAAGATCCCGCAAACTTTGTCGGTTTGGTTAATAAATATTTAGCGGTGTAATCGTATATACCCATCACAAACCATTTTACAGAATTTTTTTTGCTTTATATTTTGCGTGTTTTTAGCAAGTTGAATTTTGATAATAGTCCTAGCTATTACCTGCAATCCAACTTGCCAAAATCTTCACAAACTATTTTACAACCAAACACCGCAAAAAGATTTATGATGGGTATGCTTTTGATAAGGAATTTTGTGCCTTGGATGGATGTAATCTTTAAAGTTTCTATATAGCTATTTAGTTTTTACCATTAGCAATTTAGTATTATTTTGGATTAAACTAAGTGGCGTTGAGTTGTGTTGTGTTGTTATAACACGCGAGCTTGTTAGTACGAACGTTGGCTGAGCGAAGTTAAAGCCGTTGCATATGGCGTTTAAATCACCTCATTTGGATTTTCGGGTCAAGTCTGAGAGTGACAGTAAACCGTCATATTCAGGCTCGATCTTAATATCTATGATTACCAACAAACGATTGTTTAGCTACATATCACTGACTGGAGCTAAATGAAATATCATATAACTTAAGGAATTTATCATGCAAAACACATTAGTCTTAGTTGCAGACTTTATTAACGAAATCGTAGATCCAAAGGGTGCTTTTGGTGCGCATAATGCGGCACGTATTATCGAAGATAAAACAATGGAAAAGGCAAATGAAGTGATTGCTTGGGCAAGAAAACATAAGGTGCTGATTGCGCATGTTAAAGTAGGTTTTGAAGCACATTATCAAGAGTGCCCTCAGCATTCGCCGATGTTCGGTAAGGCGCCAGAATACGGTGTATTAAAACTGGGAACATGGGGAACTGAGTTTCACGAAAAAATGGATGTAGAGCCTCAAGATGTCATTGTTACTAAGCACCGCGTGAGTGCATTATATGGCACGAATTTGGAACCTGTATTAAGGGCAAATAAAATTGAACGCGTAATCATTTGTGGCGTATCAACGACTTATGTGGTTGAAGCGACAGCACGCGAGTTGCATGATCGTGATTATCAAGTGGTTATTGTTGCTGATGCCTGTAATGCAGCAACTAAAGAGTCACATGAGGCAAGTTTAAGTGCTTTATCGCGTTTGGCACAAATCACTACAACAGCTGAGTTTACCAAAGAAAATTAAGTGTGTAGCAGTGCATCCTTTTTGGTAAAGCGCCCACCTAATATATGATAATGCAGATGATAAACAGTTTGTCCACCTGCTTTACCGGTATTCACCAAGGTCTTAAAACCTGCTTTAAGCCCTAAGGTTTGTGCAATCTTAGGGATCGCTAGATTAATTTTTCCAACAAGAGGAATATCTTCATCTTCAAGATGATTTAAGCTATCGATATGCTTTTTAGGGACAACAAGCACATGAGCTTCAGCCACCGGAAAAGCATCATGAAACGCTAAAATGTCAGCATCCTCATAGACTTTATTTGATTTGATTTCACCATTAATAATTTTGCAAAAAATACAATCACTCATTGATCTAATCCTTTTGTTTTGAGAAAAAAGTGTATAGTAACAGTGCCACACCAACCCCAGCAACAACAGCATAATGTTTGTCAATAAACTGATGCAAGGTGTTTAATAGCTCACCTTGAAACCCGGAGATAATACCAAGCGCGGTTAGTGAAATACCAAAGCCAATCATAACACCATAGCGTTTAGAGTGTTTGACCTGTTTGCTTTGATTCGGCAATGCTAAGCTATCACGTTTAGTCTGATTAACTTGGGCACTTAATAAATCAAATAACAGCTCAGGCACATCAGGCAAACGTTCACTCAAATCAGGAATGCTTGCCATTGAACGCTTAACAAAGCCTTGCCAGCCAACACGCGTCTTCATCCATTTCTCTAAAAATGGCTTAGCCGTCGCCCATAGGTTAAGCTCAGGATACAGATTTCGTCCTAAGCCTTCGATATTTAATAAAGTCTTTTGTAATAGTACTAATTGTGGTTGTACGGACATATTAAAGCGTCTTGCCACTTGGAATAAACGCATTAAGGTATAACCAAATGATATTTCAGCTAATGGCTTTTCAAAAATAGGCTCGCATACGGTGCGGATTGCTGATTCCAACTCATCGACACGAGTGTCATAGGGAACCCAGCCTGATTCGATGTGCAGTTCAGCTACTTTTTTATAATCACGATTAAAAAAAGCTAGAAAATTACCAGCAAGATAATGCTGATCCTCACGGGTAAGCGTGCCAACAATACCAAAATCAATGGATATATACTTTGGGTCTTGCGGGTTAGTTGCATCGATAAAAATATTGCCCGGATGCATATCGGCATGAAAAAAACAATCACGGAAAACCTGCGTGTAGAAGATTTCAACGCCACGCTCAGCTAAGAGTTTAAGATCGGTGTTGAGTGACTTTAATGTGTCAATATCAGAGACAGGGATGCCCTTTATTTTCTCAATGGTTAATAGATTGCTGCGGCAATATTGCCAATAAACTTCAGGCACATAATGGATCTGACTGTCTTTGAAGTTGCGTTTCAGTTGTGAGGCATTGGCAGCTTCGCGCTGTAAATCAAGCTCATCAAGAAGATTGCGACTAATCTCAGCCACGACCTCAACGGGACGTAAACGCCGCGTTGCCGGCACATAACGCTCAAGCATATGTGCAAGGGTTTTTAATAGCTCTGTATCCTGCACTAATACTTTTTCGATATTTGGACGCAAGACTTTGACCACAACTTCTTGACCATTGGCAAGTGTAGCACTATGCACCTGAGCAATCGATGCCGATGCTAAAGGGGTGATGTCAAATTGTGTAAAAGCGTCACTAATCGGTTGCTGCAATGCCTTTTCAATCACTGTACGTGCATATTCGCCAGAAAAAGGCGGGACTTTATCTTGTAGCTTGGCAAGTTCATTTGCAAGATCATGCGGTAATAAATCGCGACGTGTTGACAATGCTTGCCCAAACTTAATAAAGATAGGACCCAAAGTCTCCAGCGCTAAACGTAAGCGAGTACCGCGATCAAGCTTATTACGTGCAAACCAATAATAAGGATTAAAGATAAGCGTGATTTTAAGTGCGCGCAATAAGGGTAAATCAGCCATCATCGTGGTGACATTATATTTATTTAGCACGTAACCAATATAGATCAGGCGTAGCCATTTTTTAAGTTTAGTCATGCTGATCACCGTTGGCATTAATATGGCGAGTTATCTTGGTAGTGACGCGCTCTAGATCCTGTTTTAACAGCTGAATGTCACTGAAGAAATCCTCGACTTCTTCTTTACATGGGAAAAGCTCTTTTTCATATTGAATATATTCTCTCAATTCATGCGGCAGACGTTCTTTGCTGGTCATCCACCATGCTTTAATGACACCAAGCGGTTTGGCTAAAAAAGAATTCAGTGACGTCGTTTGGCCTGAAGTTAGTGTGAAGATCAGATCAGGGCGAATCGCTTTGAAGAAGTCGCGATAACACTCAAGCACATGCATATCACCAATGAATTTAGCTTCACCTTGTTGAATATAGCTTTGTGGATGCTGACTTAATGCCATTGCAATTAAAGTTCCCGAGCTTGCTGTCAGTAGATTGGCTGAATGAGTGCTTTTAGCTAATGCAAATATAAGCTTATCTTCACTTGGCTCAAAACAAAAACATAGACCAAGATCATTAATAGCAATATAAAGAGGCTGACTGTTCAGCTGCTGGAGCAAATAGGTTTTCTGTGGATCTAAGCTAAGTACTTTATCGAGTATGAGATTGATAGATTTAATGATCATTTGTTCATTCATTTGATCACCTTAGTATTTAATGCCCATATGTAAGGCGACAACGCCGCCAGTCATGTTCTGATAGTCCACCTTATCAAAGCCTGCATTTAGCATCATCTCTTTTAGTGTGTCTTGATCTGGGTGCTTGCGAATTGATTCGGCGAGATAGCGATAACTATCGGCATCTTGGGCAATAAGTTGTCCCATAAAAGGTAAAATCTTAAAAGAGTATTGATCATAAATCGCGCTTAATAATGGTAGTATCGGCTTTGAAAACTCAAGTACCAACAAACGGCCACCTGGTTTTAATACGCGTTGCATCGAAGCGAGTGCCGCATCTTTATCGGTGACATTTCTAAGACCAAATGAAATCGTGATGCAATCAAATGTATTATCGGCAAAGGGTAAACACTCGGCATTGGCTTGAACGTATTCGATATTACCAACACAACCGCGATTGGTGAGCTTTTCACGACCAATATTAAGCATGGATGCATTGATGTCACTTAATATTACCTTGCCATGATCACCAACTTTTTGGGTGAATTGATAAGCCAAATCACCCGTGCCACCAGCTAGATCAAGAATCTTTTGACCTGATTTGACTGAGGCTTTCTGAATGGCGATTTTCTTCCATAAACGATGCACACCAAATGACATCACGTCATTCATAATGTCGTATTTTGCTGCCACCGAATGAAAGACATCGGCGACTTTTTGCTGTTTGTCTTCCCAGTTGACTTCTTCAAAGCCAAAGTGCGTGGTTTGATCGTGTGGTTTTTTATGCATAAGATAAATGAGCGAAGCTTATTATTGCTAGGCAGTATATACCGATAAGAAGCTATTTTACAGCGTTTCTTGGCTTGCTGTTGTGTGCTAGGTTTTGTCCATGTCAAATCTTTGATTGTCTTTCAATAACATCAAAACCATTGATTGTCCGTAAATTATAATCAAACGAAATCCCCACTTGATAGATCGGTAGCTCAAGATGGGTAAATTTCAACGCATAGTTTTTATCGATAATCTGTTGTACAGCTTTTGCGGCTAAGTCTTCACCTTGACTGACCTTAAACTCAAAAATAATGACCTTTTTACCCGTGATAATAATCGACATATCAATGCGACCTTCAGAGGTGTGATCTTCTAGTTTAACGTCATAACCAAGGGCGGCAAAATAGCTATAAATAATCGCGCAATAATAACCTTCATAGCGATGTAATGGTGTTTTGCTATAGTAATCATAGGGAATGCTACTGTAAAAGCTTTGAATGGCTTTAGCAAATTGATCCCAGTCATCGCTTAATAACGCACGGTTAATGGCAAGTTGATTGGCGGTGGCATCTTCCTGAGTAAGCCCAATTTTGGTCAGTTGTCTATTTAGGGCCGTTTTCACTTCAAAATTTGGGTAGCCTAAACGATACCAAAGATCTTGACCAAAATAAAATTGCTCTTTTATCGTTAGATAACCACTTTGCAGCATTAATGCTGCAATTGGGATATTGTTGACATCAATGCTATTTAACGCATCAGGCGTTGCTTCATAATTCTCAAGCTCAGGAATTATGTCGCGGCGTTTGCTGATGAGCTTGATTAAAAAAGTGGGTGTACCAGTTTCAAACCAGTAACTTTGATACTGTTGATTTCTAAAGAATAACAAGATATCAAAAGGGTTGTAGACTTTTTGCTTTTCAGAACCTGCAAAATTATAGCCGTTGTACCAGGCTTTGAGTTTGCCAAGATCAACATTGGGTAGATAATCATCGAAAGTATTTTCTAACTCTTCTTGGGTGTAGCCACATAGATCAGCGAATCGTGCTTGGAAGGAGATGTCTTCCAAATTGTTTAAACCACTAAATAAACTTACCTTAGAAAACTTAGATACTCCAGTTAAAAAGACAAAGCGTAAACAAGCATCATTATCTTTGATGACACTGTAAAGACCCTTGAGAATCTCGCGATTGCGCAGCGCCTTATCGGATTCATTAATGACATCGAGAATGGGTTTGTCGTATTCATCGACCAAGAATACAACGCGTTGATTGTATTTTTGATATAAGGTTTTAATGAGCTGATCAAGTTGTAGATCATAGTGCATACTAGTGTCTAACTCAACATTATAACGTTTAGAATTATCGCTTAACTCACGGCTAATCCATTGTAGTAAGGACTCTTCAGAAAACACGGCTTTAGATCGCCCAAAGCTAAAATGAATGACAGGAAATATTTCATTGAAATCCCATTTATCTTCAATATATAAGCCTTTAAACAGCTCACGCTTGCCAAGAAATAGCTGCTTTAAGGTGTCAATAGTGAGGCTCTTACCAAAGCGTCGCGGACGGGATAAAAAGTAATAAGCATCTTGCTCAATTAAATTAAGTAAATGCTTGGTTTTATCAACGTAAATCATATTGGGTTGACGCATTTTCTCAAGGGTTGAGTAGCCAATTGGTAATTTTTTCATGCGCTTATTATGTCTTTAAGTAAAACCATTACTGGCATAGAGTGTAGCAAAGAACACATGACTTAGGAATAGCAGAGTTATCCGTGAGCTAGGGGTGTCCAAATCCAATGCGTCAGCTGCCATGGATGGTAATAATCAATGGCGGTGGTTTTTTGTGAATAATTCCTTTGGTTATTTTTCAACAACCTCAAAACCATTAATTGTGCGTAAGTTATAGTCAAATGAAATCCCCACTTGGTAGATTGGTAGCTCAAGATGGGTAAATTTCAACGCATAGTTTTTATCGATAATCTGCTGTACGGCTTTTGCGGCCAAATCTTCACCTTGACTGACCTTAAACTCAAAAATAATGACCTTTTTACCCGTGATAATAATCGACATATCAATACGACCTTCAGAGGTATGATCTTCTAGTTTAACGTCATAACCAAGGGCGGCAAAATAGCTATAAATAATCGCGCAATAATAACCTTCATAGCGATGTAATGGTGTTTTGCTGTAGTAATCATAAGGAATGCTGCTATAAAAGCTTTGAATGGCTTTAGCAAATTGCTGCCAATCATCGCTTAATAGTGCGCGGTTAATGGCAAGCTGATTAGCATTGGCGGCTTCGGTGGTTGTGCCTAGTTTGGTAAAGTGCTGGTTAATACTGCTGCGCACCTCAAGATTGGGGTAGCCTAACCGATACCAAAGTAAACCACCATAGTCGATGGTGTCTTTAATGGTTAAATAACCACTTTGCAGCATTAAGCCTGCGATAGGGATACTGTCAACATCGATGCTATTGATAATGTTTAAATTTGCTTCGTAATTCTCAAGATCAGGAATAATTGCGCGTTGCTGTTCGATGATCTTAAGCAGAAAGCTTGGTGTTCCGGTTTCAAACCAGTAGTTTTGATACTGATTAGCATTGTCAAAAAAGAGCAAGATATCAAAAGGGTTATAGACTTTTTGCTTTTCAGAACCTGCAAAATTATAGCCGTTGTACCACGCTTTGAGCTTGCCAAGATCAACGTCGTGTAGATAATCATCAAAGGTGCTTTCTAACTCTTCTTGGGTGTAGCCACATAAATCTGCATAGCGATAGTGAAAGGAGATATCCTTTAGGTTATTCAAACCACTAAACAGGCTCACTTTAGAAAACTTAGACACTCCGGTTAAAAAGACAAAGCGTAAACAGGCATCGTTGTCTTTAATAACACTATACAGCCCTTTAAGGATCTCGCGATTGCGCAGTGCCTTATCAGACTCGCTAATGACATCGAGAATGGGTTTGTCGTATTCATCGACTAAGAATACGACGCGTTGATTATATTTATGTTTTAATGCTTTGATTAATACATCAAATTGAGCGCTGTACTCTAAGTTGGGGAGTTCAATTTCATACGCCTTGGCGGTATTAAGTAATGTCTGGTCAATAATTTCGAGCAAGGTTTTTTCGCTATTGATTGCCTTAGAGCCGCCAAAGCTAAAGTGAATGACAGGAAACACTTCATTAAAATCCCATTTATCTTCAATATATAAGCCTTTAAACAGCTCATGCTTGCCAAGAAATAGCTGCTTTAAGGTGTCAATAGTGAGGCTCTTACCAAAGCGTCGTGGACGAGATAAGAAGTAATATTTGCCCTGAGAGGCTATTTCATGAATATGTTTGGTTTTATCGACATAAAATGTATTGCCGTTAATCATTTCAGCTAGGGTTGAGTAGCCAATTGGTAATTTTTTCATGCACTTATTATGTCTGAAGTAAAGCCATCGTTGACATAGAGTGTAGCAAAGAACGCATGACTTAGGAATAGCAGAGTCATTCGTAAGTCAGGGGTGTCCAGGTCCAATGCGTAGCTGCCATGGATGGTAATGATCGATGGCAAAGGTGATTCGTGAATAATGACAGGTTGTTGCGGTTGCTAGGTTATCGTCCATGACAGAATTGGATTGCCTCGTCCACCCCACAGCGCGCTAGCTTGCAAATCGAAACTTAGAGTATCCTGAAAACTCCCCATTTTTTAAATTTCTCCTCGCCCAATAAAATTCAATATGGCTTTTAAGTCTGCTTGGCTTATCTGATGCTCCTCAATAAACTGATCTACGCGTAGTTTTGCAAGATATGTTTTCATTCCTTCCAAGATGTAATGCCTTGTTACTTCACCTGATTTAGAGCCGCCAAGCTGTGCAATCAATACAACAAAGTCATCATAAACT
>NZ_QLIQ01000020.1 GCF_003428165.1 Cysteiniphilum litorale
CTCTATTTGATCATTTGAAAAATAGTTTAATGTTGTGGCATACAAGGCATCGCTCACCTGTAAATGCATGCACACATTTGATGGCATGCCTTGCTGCATGGGTTATCGATCCTATCTCTATTGTGGGGCAGAAAAGATTGAGTGTTTTATGAACCGTAATTCCGAACTGAGGTCAACTTAGCATCTTCATTAAACAAAAAAGAATTATGTTGAGATTGATGCTCATTGTTTGGTGATAACATGCATGATAATTCATGAATATACGAAAGACATTTGTCATTTAATTTAGTACGCTGACTTTTACATGGATTTAAACAAATATTCTCTTTTAGCCATTGACAGTTCAGCATCTCACGCACAACTGCAATTGTATTTTGCAAACCATGCTCAGTCAGATCAAAGGATAACTGACAAGGAGTATGCCGATCTAGTGAATCAACAAAATCTTTTATCTGCTGCATCGTCATCGGTGCATCTTTAGGAATATCCATCATTGATGCTATTACTTGATTATCACTGTCGCTAAAAATTTCAGCATGTTTGGCATCAAGGCGCTCTTGCTTTAGCTGCTCCTGAAATTCTCCTCGCTTATCTTCATAAGCGATTCTTAACTCTTGATAAAAAGTTTTGATCTCTTCAAGATTTTGATCTAATGCTTCTTGCATTTCTTCACTAATAGCCTCTTTATGACGATGCGCTAATGCAACTGCCTTAAAATAACGATACAACCGAGTCAATAGCTGATCTAATTGCTGCTGTAAGTGCTTAATTTTATCGTGCTCTTGATGTAATTGGTTTAAGAAGGCAAGCAAAGGCTTTTTAAACTCGAATTCCTGCTGCTGATATAATAGCTCTTGATATATATTCTTAATTTTTGACTGTAATAATGACATAAAACACCCCTCTCAATTAGGTATAGGTTCATAGCAATTTCAATTTATTGAAGTAGTTACTGATACCTCTTGATCTTTACTTCCCATGTAGTAATCACAAAATGTTTTTAGTTTACTTTCATTGTCTTTATGATGAATATCAAAAATATCGGTCAATTTCTGACGCGCTTGCTCTGATAACACAAAATGACTATGAGGGCATATAATGAAATAGTTTGAAGTGTATCGAAACGTTAGGCAGTTATTGCTTTTTAAGTGTATTATCGGCGCCACCATTCGAAGCGCTATTAAATATATCACCATTGTACTTTCTTTCAGCCATTTGCTGTGGAGTCTGATCGTACCAGTTCCTTGATGCACTGCCAAACCTATCATGCTCACGTGTGGCAGCAGCTTCAAAAATCTCACTTACCTTTTTCCGCGTCGCTTCGTCTGATTCGATATGCACGCTGTATCTGTCGTTATTACCACTCATGTTTCCCCCTAGAGTGCTTGTGGTTTGTTATATCACGATTATAGGCACATAATACCAAAGAGGCTACATAGTTACTGCATATTCATCAATTTGATGACATTTGCATTCAGAATACAGCAATATTCGCATATTAATATATTGATTCAAATACAGAGCTCAAATGATCATCTTTTTTATTAATCCACGGGCAGGTGCTCCCTATTCCTCCATTGCAAAGAAAAATAATTTTATCATCACGCTTTAGGTATGATACACCTTGCCCACAATTAATAACACCATCATTAAGTGAGCAGCTTGTACCTGTGTTTTTAAAGGTCACTGTAATGATTGATTTACTCAGAGACTGTCCTTCGTTAGTGCAATCTAGATATAATTTAGTAACATCATTTTTATAAACTTTCTTTGCACATGCCGAAAGCATGACCTCACCCAACCCAATAGAGTATATCTGCTTACCGCCTTCGCCTGTAACATCATCGTATTGTGAGCACACATCATCTTGCAATGTACTTTGGTTGGACCGATTCGTTTTTGCAATGAACTGCATACCTCCTTTATTAACACAAATACCATAGCCACTTCCACCATAAGATGTATCAGTCAAAGCAAAGTAAGATTCTCTTGTTGATATATAACCTGAGTAATACAAATGCCTATTATTACCATCTGAACACTGCACTGGAATGTCAATACCTTTGTCACTTGATCGTGATGCATAAATTGAGCTGATAAGTGGTGAACTCATATAATTTCCCCAAGCAAATGGATAATATGGTTTACATGTAACTGTCTTGTCATTTTTGTTAATAAAACTTGCTACTAAATAAAGGTAAGGGTAATCGGAATAATTGCCTTTACCAACTTTTAAAACCATATAACGTGTCTTGCCATCAATATTATCGTCTGCCCAAATAATACTGCCTGACTTATCTTGCGCTGAAATGCGAATATTTTGATAGTTAGGTGAGTCATAGCCTTCTATTTTTTGATCTTTAAGGTCTGACCAAATATAAGTTTCATTAATTAAGTCTATTTCAGTACGTGCAACTGCATTTTGGACACTCATTACACTAAGCAAAGCAGTAAATGCAAAAAAGTACTTGAACCTGATATATCTTATGATTCTTGCCCATATCCAGCCTTTTACAATCACTTTAGCCATTGCCTTCATTCTTTTTTTCCTCTGATTCTTTTTTGCCACCATTCCTTCTATAACTACCAACACTACCAAAACTACCAACAAAAGTATCAGCAGCATGAGTCACCCCACCTGCACTTTGACCAATATTTTGGACACCTTGTGCGTGTTCAGTGTGACTTTGATTGGCTTTTTCAACAGTTTGTGTCCCTGATTGCGCCATTCCTTGAGCGCTTTGGATGCTCGATGATTTCATCTCCTGCATATCTTGCTCACCAGCGAGCTCATTGTGTGTACCACCCACCCAATGCAGAATCTTATCTGGTAGAATATAAATCAGTGAAAAGCATTTATAAAAGGCTAAACCAATAAATCCGGCATACATAAACACCAACAAAATATTTAATGATCCAGTGACATAGCTATTACTGGATGTGCCATACACACTGGCAATTTGTGTTGCCACAGCATGGAAGCCTTTTGCTGAGATCGTAATAACCAAATATGTCAAAATCACTCCAATAATGAGCCCACAGATCATCAATACCGGTCTTAGTACGAGATTAAGCATAATTTGAATGGCTGGCTCCGCCTTACCATACACCTCATGTCCTTCTGGATAAACCAGCCCAAGCGCGACAACGGGTGCTGCGACCAATGCCTCAATAATCAGCAGTAACCACGCGATCTTTCCCGCCCAGAATAAGATAAAAGGCGCCATCGGAATAATCAACGCAAATAAAACCGCATTAGTAAATAGTGTGACCAATACAAAAAACACTAAGGGCAACCATATAAGATCCATCGATAGGCTGAACATATTCTGAACCATTAATATTTGGCTTGTCATATCTCCAATTGAAGATAATACACCAGGCAATCCCGGCACCCAGTAGCTAGCGGCAGCAGCTACCAACGCAGCGCCTTTAGATGTAGATTGAGTAATTATAACATTCTCAATCATATCATCCGTTTTTTGCTTCACTCTCGTCACAATACTCTGCAAGGTATTAATTACCATTGCAATTAGGGACTGCCCGACACCTTGAATTTGTCTTAGCGCTGAAAACGGATTGGTAGAAGCAACATCACCATTAACAGTTTCACCGATATTATAGATTTGATTAAAAACACCGGCACTATTTGAATTGAGACTCATTTTTTCAAAAACCTCATCAAGAAATGATTCCGCTGGCGTTGCTAAGTCTGAAACCAAGGCACCTTGATGAAAAAAGCTGACATGATTTAACTGAAAAACACGAATCAGTTTTAGAAGGTCAACAATATCATCTAATTGTGTTTTGCCAATATTGGTTTGATCAATTTGTAATGCTGCGTTAATAACAAAAAAATACTTGCCAATATCAAGCGAAATAGAGGCTGGAATAAGATTATTAACCAAACTCTGACAATTTGCAGTGGCCGTCATATTTCCTGAATTGTCTGAAAACAGCACCCCTTGCAGCAGACTGCATGCATCATCCCCCTTCTTTCCCTTATAAATATAATTTTTCTGTAGAATAGATACCATCTTCTGTTTGATTTCGGACATGTCTACATTTGCAAATTTATCACTTTTATCATCAGCAGATACTGGATTTAGAGGTACTTTTAATGCTTTATATTTATCACCATTGTTATTACTATCAGGCGATACCGTATAACTTATCAAGTTATCATCTATATCTTTTATCAAATCATCTATAGCAAAATTATCTTCAAGATATTTCAACGTAATTTGTGTCCGATGCAACTGAACTTTATCTTGCTGCCCCTGATAAAACAATTGATCAAACAATGCGAAATCATTATGAAACTGAGTAAGAACTTTGGTAAACCCTTCATCTAAACGAAAATACTCTTGATCGGCATTCCACCAATCAACTTCATCTTTTCCTTTATCAGAACCAGATTCTGACTTTATTTTATTTTGGAAACCCTGCATCGTTAAAGAAGCTAAACCCTCTATTGTACGGCATTTAAACAAGCCTTTATCATCCGTACAGTTTATAACCTTATTTAAATTCAAACTTGTATCTGCATAGTGCTGACATTGTGTCTTTAATGCCCACTGCTCCTGAATGCACTTTTTGTATTTCCCATTGCTATCCTTTTCATCACCCTTACTTTGCTTAAAGGTATCACAAGCCGATGTATCAATAATCGCACTACAATAACCCCCGAACAAACCTTTAACCTTAGAGTTATCTACTTTATCTTGATTAAGTTTAAAGCGATATTGATCAATTAAGCTATCGACGTAATATTGCGAGTAATACATAATGGACTGAGTCTTATCATCTTTTGTAACTTCTTTTGTGGATATTTCAGAGAATTGCTGCATACCTTGCTTGAGTTTGTTTAAATTTCCAATCTTCAGTGATTTGTTCTCATCCCAGAGAAATGATGCACCTTCTATCTTATTTGTGTCAATATTTTTCTCAATCTGTGAGGCACCCTGTACAAATGACATGTGATCAGGCTTTCGGCTCATTTCTACTTGATATTCACCCGTCTGCGTTGGAGGTGCGGAGTTATTTAACATATTCATCGACATCTCTGCCAAAAGATACAGTGCAATATCACTTTTAATGCCATCTGAAATCTCAAAACTGGCAATGGGCGGCACTTTGTTCTGATCTAATTGGCTATAGGTCTTTTGCCAGACCCCATTGGCAAACTGGATACTCACGGACACCATCAAGAAGATCAGGTATTGCGCCATACAAAACCCTGACTTTAAAGGAATAGCAAATGTCGAGCCAAGAATAACACGCAAAGGAATCCAGTATGAACTCCAATTTTTACCTAAAAAAGTTCCATCTTTCGCCGTATTAATCGTACCGATCACTAGAATAAAGGCATAAATGGCAATGACTGCCATTAAAATGCCAACGTTAAAGTAGTAAATCAAAGTTCGAAAAGCAGCATCCGAGACTTGACCAGAAAATACAGCTGATGCGGATGTGTTATTCGGATCAAAAGCAAAGAGCTGATTTAAAACCTGCCATGCACTCCAATTTTCTGACAGCATTATTTCCCTCCTTTAAATAAATCAACAAACCATTCATGAAAGGTACAACCAAGCTTTTTTCGATATAATTGATAGCGCCAAAAATGATACTTGAACGCATTTGCAAGCATGAGCATCATTAATGATAGAGCAATGAATCCAACCAATATATAACCTTTGATGAACAAATAAAGCGCATAAAAATAGATAACAACGGCAAGCAATAAACACAGGCGCAATAAAAAGGTGAATTTTTTTATAATATGGCTTATGCGAGTCTCATCAATACCAGATTTTGCCAAATCTGTATAAGACATGTCATGCTCAGACTTTTTTAGCTTTAAAATACTTTTAAATACATTGCCGATAAAACGATGCTGCTTATGAAAAGCATCTGCTAAAAATATACGCTTCGTTCGGCGAAATCTGACTTTAGTTTTCTTCTCTTTTGTTTTTTTCATATCAAAAATACTCAAGGTTTGCTTGTGATAGATAGGTGGATATATACACCGTCCGCACAATGATTTATGCGCGATATACTTATTTGCTATTTAGCTGAATAATCTGCGCGATCCCAAAATAGTGGCCTTTTGCCAAATCCTGTATCCTGCTATTCTTCTGAATGGTTAATTTTAAGATGATGTGGTTGTTTGACACCTCATTACCTTGAGAGAAGGTAACTAATACCGGTACTTGAACTTGCCAACTGCTTACGCCAGCAATATGCCCTGCAGCGGTAATAATTGGAACCCCATCTAAAGCTGCTTTTGCCACCATTTTATGATCCACTACCTGATCAACTGTCTCTTTAAATGCTTCATTAAAGGCATACCACCCTTGTTGGGTAAACAATGGTTTTAATGTTAGAATTTGCTCTTTATAATTTAAAAAATCAAACTTATACAACTTAGTGGTATTTAAACTGACCCAATTAACTAACATGTCATCAGTAACCACTACTTTTTTAGGTAGATCAAGTGATTTAACTATCCCTTGGTCATTAACTGCCAAAAAGTAATATTCATTTTCCTTGTGGCTATACCATAAGCAAGTAAATAAAATCACGTTCAATAGAATACTAATAAGTAAGACTTTAATGATTAGCCTAAAATTACTTTTATAAAACTCTGCCCTTTTGGCAATCACTTTGAGTACATTAGTTTGCATAATCTTCATCCAGCACTTTATTTAATACACTTTCTACCTTTAATAAACGAGCCTCACTACAAACTCTGACTAAAATAAGATTTTTCTCGAATGACATGCAACGCTTATACAACAGCTCGTAAGCTAGGTTATTGCTGAGCCTTTGATAAATCATCTGAAATAAGGCCCCATTTTTCTTATTAATATTCTGCATCATGTACATCATAAGGGCTGTCGAGAGCTTGTCACACAAGCGAATGATGGCATCAGCATACTCTTCACTAGGATCTTTTTGCTGACAAGCCTCAAGATAAACTTCATATAATCCATCATAGATCTCATTTGATAGTTCAGGCTCGCTTACCTTATTTTCCTTAATATCATAAACCGTTAGCATATCCACCAACTCAGGCTTACCAAATCCATGCCAATAATTGATAATTTCTGCTTTAAAATGATGCATATCACTTCTATTGTCCATGTTTGACACTCCTGTAATATTGCTCAATAAAATTTTCTATTAATTCATTAGCGATCTCTTTGACTGATCTATCCACCTGTAAATTCGATTGAGTTTCAAGGTAAGCTTTAGCACTCCCAGTTGGAAAATGCTGAGCTAACAGCAATAAACTCGGCATCACACCGATATGCTCAGAGAGCTTTTCTTTCAAATAACAATCCTCTGCT
Organism: Cysteiniphilum litorale; assembly: GCF_003428165.1. GTDB lineage: Bacteria > Pseudomonadota > Gammaproteobacteria > Francisellales > Francisellaceae > Caedibacter > Caedibacter litoralis. The sequence goes on from NZ_QLIQ01000020.1 coordinate 7,353, forward strand.
GTTGTCGTAAATAACCACAACTCATAAGCACTTAAACATAAATTCAGTAACTGGGTATTGATGCCATTAACCGTGTGGAACTGACCAATAAAATTCATCCCCTCACTTGTTGGTCCATGTACCGCATATTTTAATGCAGAAGCCTCTGTCTGATTTAAACCAAAATGTGAGCGGGTTGTTTCTAGTGTACTTTGATTTCCTCCACTTAAGATAAAAATTGACGTTGCAAACTCAAGCATCGTATGACTAAAATCACTCAATGATTGTGAAGCTAATGCAATTTGTACATTATGTTTTCTGCCCTCACGCATATCGGTTAGCACTTGCCTTAAAATTGGCGCACAGCCTCGCGTGCGGTGAAACTCATCAAAAACAATACGTTTGGGGATATTATATAGTTCTTGCAATTTTTCTTTGTGATACCCCTGATAGCTTGCTGATAACTGCTCTAAATCTTGGACTTTCACAAAAAAGTAGCCCGCCGTTAAATGACGCACTAACATATAAGCAATAACTGAAATACGTGCATCATTTGCAGAAACTGCCGACATGACGGATGCCAAATCAAACGCCACAACCCTTGCATCAACATCTATCCGCGTCACAAGATTCAAAGACGGTAGGTTTTTTATTACCGTGGTGATATTGCGACAAAAATATTGAATATAATCTTCACTACTTGCTAGATTTAATCCTTTATATAGATCAATAACACTTGTCTGATTCACTGCATTAATTAAATCTGATAGCAACGGCATGGCATAACGTTGCGTTTTTTGCGCCAAACGAATCTCATTTTTTTGAAAGAGTATATCAGTGATCTGCCACCATGATTTGCCTTGACTATCAACCTGTAATTCCTGCAACTTACGATCAATCTCTTGATTAATGCCTACCTGATAGCGTTTGGGCTGTTGATGATCACTGGTGAGTTTATACACTTCATCAATAACTAAACTTAGCATAGCCTCCATGCCATCTGGCAAATTCTCTTGTATATTTTCCAACAACAATACTGTCAAAAAATTCACTAAAAATGCTTTATGTGCATGTCCTGGATAACGTGCGCCAAGATGTGTATCAAAAGGATTAATCGCATCCATATGACTAAAAGTAAATTGATAATGCTCAGCAATCGCACTTCCTCCAACAGCTTTTAATAAATCAATCACTCCTTTTGAAGAAGGTCCAATATCCAGAATCGAAATATATGGCAACCCCTCCAAGCCATTACATAAGCACGCAGAAAGGTTAAGTGAATTTAATAATACTGATTTACCCGAACCAGATCGCGCATAAATTAACTCAATCCAACTCACTTGCTTAGAGGAACCACTTTGATATGGCCATAATTTACCATCAGGTGTACGAAATAAAGTTGCACCATGATCCCATGAAAGAGCCGGTCTAAAAAATGGCATCAGCTTTACTGCATCATTTAATGGCGCACCCACAGCACAAGGAAAACCCCGACGATTTAAAGCCAAGAAACTTGATTGAACCACGTCAAATGGATCGCCAAAATTTTCCGTTGTTTGCGCGCCCCCCCAATTCTGAATTGCTTTATGTAAAGCGGCCTTACGTTTCTGAAAAGTCATTAAGTCAGACTTATTTGCCCATGTAATTAAGTTTACGGAAAGCCTAATAACGGGCATGTCCGTATTGTTCTGAATATGCTTTAATAAATCGTGTGCACGACAAATCAACTTATTTTCATGAGAACTAAATGTCAGGAACTGAGCCAAAAGCGACTTGATTTGGCTTATTTTAATTCCATTAGGCGCCAATGAGAAAGAAATCTGCCAAGGTAGCTGATACTCTTTCAACGTTTGGAATAATGCATAAAATGCCTGGATATGCTTAGGAAATAAACTAATAGTGATCGGCGCATAGCGGTAATTTCCAACAATACACTCTGACATATTGACATTGGCACTTTCTTCTACAAACAACTGATAACTTAAGCTTGGCCATAACCAACTGGTCCAATCACTATCTTCACAACCTAGCTGTAGTTTGTCTCCAGGCAGATGTGCTTGCCAGTCATTACTTGTTATATCTGGTGAAATCTGCTGCTTAACTGCTTTTAATAACGGCTCAACCTTCATTAATTGAACACTCAATCCCATTGCAAAAAAAGACTCCATCAAAACAGTCACCAATGCAGTATGCTGTAACCTCACCTCATTAATAACTTGTAAGAAATGTTGTGCCTTTGATGAGATTTTTATATTGTGACTCTTAAGCTGCTCTAGTTTGTTTCGATATGCCTGTTTTTGTGCAGGTGCGGTCAATAGATCAGATGAACTCCAAATACACAAGTAGCACTTCTCAAAGACACAAGCTTGTTCCAGCGTTTTTCTTTTGGCATCAAAATAATCCTCAAGCTTTAAATTTAATCGTTTGGCACTTTTTTGTGATGGCAACAATAACTCTTCTATCTCTTGTGCCGTACTTTGTGCATCATAGCGAAAAAAGCATTTGATTTTTACACCTTGCTTTTTAAGTAACGGAGTTAAAGTGGCGGTAATTTCATCACATAAATGATGATACTCATCATTACCTACCATGTGTTTGACACCATTAATTTCAAGTACCGAGACCAAACTACCATCTTTGGTAATCAGAGTATGCTCATCATCAGCACTTTCAAGCTCACAATAGTTATAGATACTTTTGTTACTGATACTATTTAACCAGGAAAACATTCCCTCGACAGTGTTATACAAGAAGTTCATTATTTATCTCTAACTTACTCAAATACAAAACCAGACGCTGTGTAGACTTTATAAGTCTGACTATCAATTTTTAACACTTTGCCGTAGCCTTCCAGCTGTGAGCCCTCTTTGACAGTGAATGATCGACCTTTCTTATCTTCTAACCAAGCAATACCGTCAATAATGGCTGTTAAATGAAGTTTCTCATTCATATTGATTTCTTTGGCATTCATATATTGCAGTTGTCGCTGTAGCTCACTCACGAGAGAGATTAACGTTTTGCTTTGATCATTCTGTTGCATACTGTTAATAACAGAGGTTATTTTTTGCATATCTTTAAGCAATTGATCCTGCTGAGATTCTAACTTCTTAATGTGCTGTGCGATTTCAATACTTGTCTTTTCAGAGCGTTTACTGATACTGCTTTGCAACTCATTAAGTGTATCTAACTGTGCTTTTACTTCCTGTAATTGCTTTACATCAACCTGAGCATTTTCCGTGTGAATTGTTCTAGACTCTGTTTTAACAAATGATGGCATGTTAGTAGCTTGTGTTTTAACTTGAGACTTTATAGCACTAGAAGGTTTATCCTCACTGCCAAATAAAGTCCCTAGCACATAATAGGCACCAAATACAAATACTAATCCTGCTACAGCATAGACAAGATAAATTTTTTCAAATTTAAATGATTTTAACTTTCCGTTTAATCCTGAGGTCACCCCGTTATCTACAGCGATATCCTCAGCTGATTGCTGAGACTCCTCTGCCACGCTTTCAGCTTGCTTTTTCTTATCGTCATCTTCAAAAAAATCATAATTACTCATGTACTTTTATCCTTTGCTTTACTCATTATTTTTTATATGTACAAACCAAACTTTTTAAAACCGCTATATTGTTGTCATTAACTTTTTAAGGGATTAACATCTTGCATAATTAACACACCGATCGCACTACCTTGATCCAAGGTAACAGTTGGCGGTTTATCAAATTGTTTTGACATCGAACTACTTAGCGCCGTACCAATCTGACCAAGACCTGAATAAGCGGCATTTCTAGCACTCATTTCAACTTCACTACCCTGACAAACTTCTCGACCAGTGATCTGATCTCTATAACACCAGCGATTATTATTCTGCTGTGCATTACTAAAATAAGTCCCAAACCCTTGCAAAAATGATGCCGCAAACAAACTGCCATAGCGCAATACATAATGATGATCTACATCACTTGCCAAAGCAGTTTGGGCGGTATGTTGATCAATAGCATACGCATTGATTGCGATACTTTTCGCATAATTTTCAATCGACAAAGTATTGAATTTGACCACCAATTTATCTTCTTCTCTAACAAAACTCCCCAGAAGCTTGGCATGTTTATAGGGTCCCACAACGATATGCGCTAATACTGGTGTATTTGGCTGATCACTATTAACACTCGTATCAATTACGGCAATCAAGATATCACCTGCTTTAAACATGGCCATCAGATCATTACTAACTGAAGACATGCCTCCAGAAAAACCACTATTGCTAAGCTCGCTTTGCTCCTCTTTCATTGATGGTGATTTATTCCAGGTTTTTAAAATAACTTCAAAATTCTTTTGTGCCACTTTAGGATCAATTAGAAATTGACTTCCTTGATTATCGGCACTTTTAATCTGCGTCTGCGACTTTTGAGCCTCTGTTTTTTTCTGCTGATGCTTATAATCATAAAATGCAACAGGATCCATCTGCTGTTGGCTATTATCAATGTCTTTATCTTTTTTTTCCTGAGTTGTAGATGAAAAAACATCCTCAATATAGCTACCACTACTCTGCTCAGCTTGTTGAATCTGTTGCTGCCTTTCTTTAGCAATAAGTTCTTGGCGTTTATTGTCTACTATTGGATTTTTTTGATTAGCTTCAATTTTGTTATCACTTACTTCTGAACGCAAATATGTCTGGCTATTTTTAGAGCACATGGATAACATCATAATTGAAATCACGGTAATTATTAGAAAAATAATCAATACACGTAATCGCGGATGATTTTTAAAAAATTTCAACATTGCCTACTCATCCTTTAAATTAACTTTATGTAACCCTGAATCATTCGATATCATCACTACAGGTGTTGGATTAATCTCATAAACATGAGTAGTACCCATCGTTTTATCCTCAATATGATTAATATAGCCTGGAGAAATCAGTGTGCCCGCTGTCAAAATAAGATATCGATCGTTGTAGCGCCAAAATTTACCCACGCCTTGCTCGCCCGTGCTAGACAGTTTTTTGGCGCCATTTGGGACAACTCCTGATAGTAAAGACAATAAATACGATGATTGCTGCACACCCCCAAGCTGCGAGTCGTCTTCAGGTTTAGTGACACGAACATAAAGCTCGTAATCCCACTCCTTTTGTGTTGATTGCAACATTAAAGTAATTGGTGTTGCACGCCCTTGTAGCATCACTGCCATATTTGTATTGGCATAAGGTTTTTTTGATTGAAGCATGATAATCCCACCTTTTTTATCCCAATTAACGGTAAAATTTTCTGCATCTCCGATCACATAACTTGTTACAGGCCAAACACCCCCCTTTGAATCGGTGAAAATCAATGAACTCACTACACCAATACCTAATCTCACATTAGGTGGAGCGGTTGAGAACCCGGGCTTCGTGTTAGCAATAACAATGCGCGAAACACCATTAACATTACTCATGGCTGGCATAACAGCCGCAGCCTTCTGTCTCGAGCTAATCTCAGTTTTTGACTGCTCAATATCAGTTGCTGTTAATGGGAACATGCTGTTGACAATATTGTTGACCATCATCTGCTCGTTGGCGCATACCATATTCATCCATAACAAACTACTTAAGGCGATTACATATCGTAAAGTAGCTCTTGGAGATAGGCACTTACCACTCAATAGATTTTTAAAGGGCTGCTTTGTAGCTAGACAGCACAAAATGATTTGCTCACGGCACAAATAAATGATTGATTTCACAATATATTTAAACTAAGTACACCTTCCATGGCAACAAATAGTAAAGCTCAATCGATCAATATTCTTCAGTTTGGAAAAATTCTCATCAATTTGATGGGATTGATGATTGTAAGTGCGTAAATTTGTAATCTCCCTCAAGCCTCTCTAATGTAAGTTTTTATAAGTCACTCTTTTGTTTATTGGCAGTTTTATCATCTAACATATCAAATTCACCTTTAACACAAACTAGTTTTGAGGGCATCAAATCAATCTCTTGACAAGCACTTATATTCTCATTTTGCTGATAGCATTTCACATAATCATCCGATATTGCCTCTGGATAAATACGTGTGCCTAAGGTGCACTCTTTGTTAAGCTGTTTAGCAATTTCAATCTTTTCACCAAAGTTATTACCAACTAGACCTAAATCACCGCCATCAGTTTTAAAAGCTTTATAAGCATCTATTTCATTGAGCATACTATTCTTTGATCCATCTTCGCTAAATGATGGTTCATAACATAAATAACCACTTTCGCAAACGAAAGAAAACTTGGTATATGGTCCATATATTGAACCGTATTTGTAATAATTTCTGAGATAAATTCCAATCTGACCTGTTACTGAAGTTAATGACTGCAAAGCAACTTTAGTATTATTTCTAGCATTAATAGCATCTTTAATTGTAGACTGTGAAAGCTCTAGACCATTGTCATGTTTTTTAGCAAATCTCACTTTAAACTCTTGCTCATATATTGACGTAATCATTTGATTATAAACCTGCCTTACTAAATTATTATCAGGACTAAACAAAAGGTTAACTTGATTTGGCATAGATAAATATTTAAATCTAATAAAACTTACCAATGACTTAAAGTAGCTAGGTAACCCTTCATAAACTTGTAAAGACAAGTTAAAACATCTTTCATCTTGTTGTTGAGCTAAAGAGCTTGAGCAGTCATATATCGCCATAAATTGAATATTTTCCATGGCAGCTTTATCACCATTTAGGGCACTTTTGAGCAATCCACTAATATCTGACACATTATGATCTTCTTCAAAAATGTCATTCAGCAAAGTCGGTTGTAAAGCTGTTGAGTTAGTCATATTTCTAATATCACTATATGCGCCATTATATAACACAGCACAAATAGAGATTATTTTGATGCATTTAAGCATTTTGCTCATTGTATATATCTCCCATAATTTCATAATTTTAAGACAAGCTTTGTGAGTCATGCCAATCGACAACACCTCACAAGCTTTATCCTACACTGATTATTCTCAATAAAGTCTTTAGCTTCGATATAACGGACAAGCAGTCCTAGTGGTTTTTATACACGCCGACTATCCGGTTTTGCCTCAAAGCGCATCCTGATATCTTCGTAGACCAGCGTTTGTTTAACAGGAGCTTGATACCCTTGATTTTTTGATTTTCTTTTCTGTTTACCCTTTGTCATTTTCTTTTTTAGTTGTTGCTCAAAATAGATATTTGCGGAAGCAACGAGATCTCCAACTGCACTATCTGTTTCGGCAGCTATAATCGGTACAGTCAGATCTAACCTGATATGACTATTATTTGGGGCATCTTCATCTAAAATCACATTGACAACTACTTTTTTATTGATGGAATCTAAACCAACCTCAATGCCCCTTGTAAGAGCACTTTCGACAAAAGGATTCGTCAACGGTGCTACAGCACCTTGATGTGACTCCAAAATAAGGCGCCTTTCACTATTAGACAGGTTTCTATCTTGAGCATTTCCTATACTTTGCAATAAAGTTTCACTTATATTATGATGATCAATCGCATTATCTACATAAGGATCCCTCCTCATTTGGTAGCTTAATAACTCAAGAGACGAGACATCAGTAAAGGCATTATTTCGTGCAATATGATTCAGAAAACTTTGTTCAATTGCACTGTAATTGTTATTTTGAGTCAGGTGATCTAGCTGGGTAAAGTAATTACGCAGCCAAACAGACCTACTTTGGCGCATCATACGTCGACTTGGATTTGGCATTATATAATCCTCAACCATCATACGTAATCCAGAAAGTGTAACGCTTTCTCTGATTGATCTAAATAAAGTATCTTCTGAATTATTTACTAAACCTAAATCATGCACAACACGCGAAAAACCCATATTTATTAATCTATGCATAAGATAGGTTACATAGAACCCACAATCATTACGTGCTTGTATTCCTCTAGAGTATTCAAGTACAGTGACAGGCTGATTGATCTGTTGCTGTAGCCTTGTGATAACACCTCTGACTAAAGATGAGTGTTGAGTATTTACAGCTGCTGAGTCAAATACTAAGACTTGATAGCTACGATCCTCAGCCCTATGGATCGCAATAAGATAAAAATGACCATTTTGAAGGATTGGAAACAAGCGTGTCTGATTTTCAAGCATATTAAAATTAGTAACAATCTGATCGATAGCAGTTGCTATTGTTATCATCCCATGCCCATCGTTAGAACGACCAATTGTAATAATATTAGCCATATTAAAGTCATTATTCACAGGTTGCGGCATTGCTGACACATTTTGATGCCTCACATCCGCACTAGCAATTGCTTGGCCAACTATTAAAGTCAAAACTGCTGACATATTATCGGATGTCATCGTTCTGCCTAAAGCATATTCTTGATCAATATGTTGTGATAGCTGTCTATTAAGTAAATGGGCTAAGGATTGATTGTTAATCTGAAGATCCCAAGATCGTTCAAGATCTCCTAGCAAAGTCCGTGTATCAACTTCACTCTCTAAATCACACGCTATGCCATTAGCAATATTTGCACACTGCCTTAACTGCTGGGTAAATCCACTATCATTATCAGTCTCAGCATTTCTATTTATAGTATAGCTAATAGCAGGAATAGCAGTCACTGCAGCCACACCTCCTCCCAAGATTGATAGATTAGCAGAATTAAGTAGTGATGGATTAAATTCTGAGTAGTTATTATTGTTTAACTGACCAAAAGAAGGTTTGCCATCATGGAACCCTTTATTATCGAAACCACTATCAGTTTGCCCTCTGCTTTGCGTTGAAGGATTTTGTAGGGTGTTAGAAGGGAATAAATGATCTGAAGACATTGACTCTGAATGATTATAAAAAGCTTTGCCCGCCTTGGTGTTTTTTAATATCTCACAATCTGACTGATATTGAGCGTTTTGTTTATCAACACAATACACCATTAAATTGGAGAACTGATTTTTTCCAACGTCTTTAACAACCCACCTCAAAGCAGCATCGGAATTAAGCCAACTAATAGCTGCATTATTAAAAACCCACGTCTTTTCTGCATTTTTTTTCAGCCAATCAAACCATTGAGCCTGTTTCAACCATTCATTACCAGCATAAGTCTCTATCCAATCCTGACCTGCTTGAGATAAGATAAATTTACCAAACTCTGAATGCTGATACCAATTGTATCGATCTCCTTTATCCATTTTAATAACACGGCTATATAGCAAATTCTGTAAATATTGGTTGTTTTTAATCTTACTTAAACCCTCTGGGGTATTTAATGCGCTATCATCTAAGTACAATTGCTGCATCTTATCTCCCACTGCTTGAGTCTCTACGGCCACTGCATTTCCTAAAGGCATTACGCCTAACGCAAACAATACTATACATATTTTTTTCATAATATCTCCAATAATGAAATTAGTAACAAAGACAGCGCTCAAGAGTTATACACCATCCATTTATAAACAATTCCCCTATAATAAACACCCCATCCTTAAGAACTTTTTAACGCATACTGTCTGATAATGTCGCCACTGAAAAATAAAAGAAGCCAATGTAACTCATCGATAAAGCTAAAATGACAAATCCCAGCATTTTCATCTTCGCTACAATCGCATTGATTTCTGTTTCTAAAACACGGTCACTTAATGCGAGCAACCCTTCTTCAATCGCACCCGCATCGGTATAAATATCTAAAAGTAGCGATGTATTGTTATTAAAAAGGTTCACACTTGCTAACGCACGTCCAGCTGAAACGCCATCCTCTGACATCATTTTTCTCATCCTACTAATATATGGTTTTAGATAATCTGAACAATTTGTTTCCATCAACATAAACGCCATATTAAAACTTTTGCCTGAACTAAGCAGTGATGCCAAAGAAATCAAAACACTTGTTGCCTGAATCCTTTTATACTCGGCAAATCCCCATAGTTTATCAAAGAAGCGATAGCGCACATGAAAAGTCCAGCGCTTAATAAGTATTGGGATCATTATAGCTAATACAATCGCAATCAATACAATATGCCAAGCATGACTCGTGATATAGCTATTTAATGCAATAAAATCCGCAATATTGCCAGAGATATTATCAGCAGGTAATGACGCTAATAGCATTGGGATCACCTTGAGCGAACAACCAATAATGACTGCAATTAAAATCAATGTTGCAATGATTGGCATGATCATCCCAATTGCAATTTTCTTAGTTAATAACGCAAACTTCCTAGTCAATTGACTGGCATAATCAAGTGCATTAATTGGATTATCAAAATTCGCCTTAATCATCATATGTTCATTTGGCGGAATATAGTGTTTAATCACTTCATCAAAGGTCATACCTTCATACTCAATTCTCCTAATCCAATCACTTAAAATCATCGATAAAATACTATTATTAATTGATCGATAATATGTGTACTTCTCTTTAAGAGCCACCAGTGTGCCGTAAATACTCAAACTACTATTACTCATCACCAGAATAATATTTTGATATAACGAAGCTCGCACGCGATTAGAAAAAAACAAACGCAAAACAAAAATCAAGACAATAGGATATTTTTTAATATTCCGATTATCTATTTGGCTTTTATCTTGACTAAATCTCATCTTGAAACGATCAAATATTGACTTCATTGCTCACCTCGATTTGATCTAGACGCCCCATTTTGTACTCATACATCGCCGGACACAGTAAACCTGATAACACCTTTGACAAAGCATGAATAGCCATACTTTGCCCACCGGTTTGATACCATATTTCTTTTGCTTCACTTATTCTCCCTAAACGCATTTTTTCCAATAATGCTTCCGTGGGTATAAGCACCTCAGCAACGACTTCACGACCAATAACGGCTTTATGATCACAGTGATCGCACCCATCACGATTGGCAAAACGCACATGTTGCAGTGCCTTGCAATCATGACCAGAGTCACGATTAACTTGTTCTAATCTATGTAATACCGCACAATCTGGATAAATCGATCGATATTGATCATAGCTCCAAGAGCACTCAGGACAAACTATGGGTACAAGGGTTTGATGAACGATCATAGACAAAAACTTGGGTGATAATAGTACTTCTTTGTCAATACCAATACCCATTAAACGCTCAACACACAAAAATGCATTTTGAGCATGCAATGTTGTCAAGACCTTATGCCCAGATTGCACTGCCTGCTGCAATAATACGGCAGATGAACGATCACGAATTTCTCCCGCCATAATAACATCTGGATCTAGGCGCATTGCTGCTTTAAACGTATGGTTAAACTTCTCTAATGTCATTTGACTGGTATCATCTGCTGTTTCATGCACGGGGATTTGACAAGCCCCATCAATAATATATTCAGGCGGCGATTCAATGGTCAGTATTTTTTTCTGACGGTGACAACGATCCACCATCAACTTCAAAACCACAGATAATGATGTACTCTTTCCCGAACCAGTTTCACCTGAGAAAATAATCACGCCTTCTGGTGAAACTAGTGCCTTATCGATCAGCTCAACTTGCTCAGATGCATAGCCTAATGAGTGTATTGTCTGGCTCTGTTTTTTCCCCATAGACAACACTCGCATTACGACATTATAACCGTAGGGGTATAGTGGTGTACTTTGAAAACGCAAGCGATAAACCATACCTTCGATATGCTGATCAATAACCGCTTGTTGCGCTTTATTGTATAGATCTAACTGTTTATCAACTGTACCATAATGCCCTTTGGTATTATAAATCGCTCGCAAGATCTTAAGCATCACTTCGGCATCATACGCTTTATGCAGATATACCAATCCATTAATACGATGCTTTAACTCAACGCGTGTCGCCGTTGCTTCAATATGAATATCAGATGCTTTATGATCTACTGCTTCTTTTACGATAGTGTAAAATTCACTTAAAATACCAGTGTCAATTTCGTCTCTCAAAGACAACGTAATGAGCTCATCTAATAATGAAGCAACAACAGGCTGAACCATAATGGTCAGACCCTCTTTTAGATAGCTCTTTCCTTGCTTTTTAATATGTTCATATCGCGCCTTGGGAACCTCATTAGAAATAAATACAACGCCAATTTCTTGCTGTCCATTTTTAAGCGCCTTAGCAAAAACATATTGCTCTTTTTTAACGGATGCTTGAATCACATCTTGAATCACAAAATCTAGTTCATGTACTGAAGCAGCAGGACGATCATTACTATTTTCTAATGACTGGTAAATACCACCATAAATATCATCAATCGTTTGATAGTTATTGCTCATAACCCTGTACACCCAAAAATTTAGCTAATATCAACGCTGAAGGTTCTAGCATCATTAGCAAGATCAGCAAAAGTCACGCTATCAACATGAATAGACTCAACTTTGTAACGCTCACCAACTAACTGACCAACACTCAGCTCATATTTTTTTGCCTGAAACCATATAACAGCTTCCCATATATCCCCAACGTGTGAGATCTCACTGACACTTAACTCACTATGACCATATCTGGCTGAAGTAGTGTTTAACACTCCCTTAGATTTACTGGCAGCAGCTAGTTGACGCTGCAATTTATGATTTGTTATCTTTTGCTGCATGACCTGATTCTCAAGCGCCTGCTGCTGAATTTGCGTATGTAAATAATCCTGTGCTTGAAGGCTCTGATAATAGTGATGACTAGAATCAATCGCATAGGCTTGTTCTGAGTTTTTTGCCTGCGCATAAGCATTTACTGTGATTGCGCTCAATGCAAATAAAAGAGCTGAAAATCTCAAAAAGTGCGGATAAGTAGCACATGATTGTTTATGCTTCATAGATTTCTCCTTTAACAATCCAAGAAACAGGTTTGTCTTGATTATTCTGTATTTCAATATTGACTAAAACAAAGGTATTTAATGCTTTTGCGATTGCTGTTAATGATATTAACTCACGCATGCTATGCCCTATCACAGTGATCCCATGTTTAGCAACACCATAAGCGGATTGAGGGGGAATTAATTTGAAGTCTATCCCTCTTAATTTCAACTCTTCTACAAATTGATTAAAGCGATAGCTTTCAGCTGCTCTATCTTTCAAACGTACGATTGACTGGTCAGTGGACGCATGCGCGTTATGAATCAACTTAAAAAGCACATTCGTCATATTATCAGCCGCCTCAGTCACCGAAATTGCTTGTAATGACTGAATATTATTAAATGCTGCCTTTGTTAGCGCTACCTTATGTTTTTTATTATTTAACACATAAATTACACTTACATCATCCAATGCCCCTGTCTGATAACTAACTTTTTGGATATGCCATTGCAATGCCGAGGTAGGTAAATTCCCGATAGCATTGACAAATTTAATAATCAAAGGATAAGCATTCTTATGCTGAATGTCTGATTCGACTTTCTGAATATAGGCTTTTTCCTGCTGTAGTTTTATTTCATTAGTATCTTTATTGTTAGCGCTTTTTGATGATGTATTATTTGAAAAATACATATATCCTCCTGTAGCTAATACTAGCGACAGCACACCGTAGCTAATGAGTTTACGCCTTGATTTTAAAACACTCGCCTTGCGAGAAACAGGCTCACTATCTACTTTTTTGACACGTTTAGGCAATGCCTTAATCACAAACTGGCGTGAATCTTTGTCTTTAATATTTATCAATAATTGCGCGAGTGCATTTCTTTTGATTAGTTTCCTATCAATAGCAAAATCTAAAGCAATCTTATCAATCAACAAATTATCAACCTGCGTGTCACACTGTATAATTTGCCTAAACACATCCGCTGAGAAAATTCTCTCTAAATAGCGTAAGCATTGATACAAAGAAGCCTCATCAACAATCATATCGCCAGATAATTCAATCTCTCTATTTGATGCCTTTATATCACCACTTTGAGAGATTAACTCTTGATTAACAGGTAGTTTGACCGTAGGTAAGATCACACCATTTTTTACCGCACACAACCAGTACTTATCGATAGAATGACCTTCCTTATCAAACAAACGAAAGATATAAATAGCATCTTTTGCTAATAATTCACTTAGTACGCCCGCAAGTGAAATGGCGCCGACCACCTCCATTGAGGTTACATTTGACGGCATAGCTGCAGCAATATTTCGCTTCACATCCATCACAAAGCTTTGACAGTCAATATGATAAAGCGCATCAAATAATTTATGTTGACTATCCGCAATAAACCAAGTTAACCCAATGGCATAACGTTTATTGTCTATAGCAATAATCATATGTTTCTCCACAGTCGTTAACGTATTAGATAAGGTGTGACAACAATCACCGTAATCGTTGAGTTATTTAATGCAGCTTGCGAACCGCCTAGCATCCAAGTGCTTTGTGGACCAACACTATCGGTTTGTGCATTGTCTTTTTTATCTTCAAAACCGGCTAGAATAACCGTCTGACCCGACTTTAATGGCACTGACTGCATAAAACTTTTGTTACGAATAGATGGCAGTTTAATGATTTGTGGTTCTGTACTGCCCTCGACAGGTATTTTTGATTCATCCATACGCACCAAATTGGTTAAATTAACACTTAAATCAACCAAAATTTCATTACCTTTAACGACAATTGGCAGAACCTTAATTTCATAGCCCTCATTATACTCCCCTGGCGTTGCTGATTGCTTGACACTATTCCCATTACCACTGGGTGTTACTACCACATCAACCTGTTTAATATAGGCTGTTGTTGTTGATACCTGAATCGGCACAGGACGACCGCTGACGGTATACATTGTCGTACCAGTGACATGTGTTGTTTTACCCATCGTCTGCAATGCTTTAATAATTAAGTTTGAAGTATTCCACGGACCTGATGAAATAGTACTTGTTAAAGTGCCATATCCGCCCGTTAAAGCTGCCCCCGTCTTCCAATCAATTTTCCCCTTAGTTCCCTGATACAGTGCATGCCAGTCAAAGCCATAACCTGAGGTGTTTTTCTGATCGACATCATAGACATCCAGTCTAATAACAACTTTCTTTCTCGCCGTGCGATTGATCTCTTCCAGATATTGAGAGACTTGACGCATCAACAACGGGGTAGTCTTGACTGTAATCAAGTTAAGTGTTGAGTTTTCATCAACACTGCCCAATTGACCAATAATCGATTTTATGGTTTTAATGACAGCTGCCCAAGGGTTATCGTACTCTGCTTCATTTTCAGTCTTTAGTGAAGCAGATTGATTAACACCGGTGCTTGAGTTACTACCAACCTTGGTTGTTGTCTTAATCTTATCTGTTAAAATATCAACATGGAATGTCTTTGTTTCCATTCGAAAAAATTCAAGTGTATTTCTACTTTGATCATACTTCCAGAAAATACCCAGCTTAAATGCAAAATAATCCAAAAATCCGGCAATATCACCCACATAGTCACAATGTATCATCACATCTTGAATATCTGCGACTTCATAAGCAGCTTTGTCTTTCCTCCCTACATCATCTTCAGACATAGCAGCATGCTCACGCTCAAGAATATAGGCAATCGCGCCTTCCGTAACAATAACTTTAGCTTGCGTAATTTTCTGTATCTTTGTGATTAAGCTTTCGAATGTGACGCCTGTTGCGGCAGTAGTATATTGAAAGGGACGTTGGAATATTTGAGGCAAAGCATTTTGCGCTTGAATATCAATAAGATCACCTTGAACATATGGCTCATCACTTACCGTAACAAACTGCTCCGATGCGGGTTTTTTCAAACTTGAGATCATTTCATTTGCTTTTGCAATATGATCATCTGTATTTTTATCCACAGTTTTATAAATCGCAGTGCTGCATGCTGTTAGCGACAGCAATAAACCGCTTAATAACAATCCACATAGTGTTTTTGTATTATTTTTCATAAGGCAACCTTAATTAATTTTGCATGACAACCATATTGGAAGAATACGACTTTGCTTTAATCACCAACACATGATTAGCTTTTAGCTCTGCCTGTAATGGGTGATCAGCTTCTTCAAATGCCTTTAACAAATTATTCAATGCGCCATCTTTTGCAAAAAGTTGCCCTTCAAACACAGCGGATGCAGCCAGCTTATAGTCAACAGGTGCTTCCCATATCAGCTTAATCTCTTGATAAGAAAGCCAGCGCTCAATCGTCTCTTTTAAGGTTTGTCCCTTTAAGACATAAAAAACTTCTCGAGGATGCTTTGCCAACAAATCAGCCTCTTGTTGCGTTTGCGCAATCGCAACGATTTTACCCTCAAGATTAATGCCAGCCATATAATGCGAAGGCTCTTGACTAAAAATCTTGTATATCTCACTGACTGAAAGATCTGCCACTAGATTATCCGCAACAATCAACGTAAAACCGTTATACTCATCATCAGAGACAATCTTAGCCATCCCTTGTGATTTCTTTATATCGATCTCAGCACAATGTTCAGATAAAGCGCAATTTGGACTAACTACTTTTAAAAAATCCCTTGAAACTAGCTCTTGTGCCAACACATGTTGACAGGACAGCATAAATATCACTAAAGCCGTTAAGGAACTAACTAAAAACGTTAGCTTATGCCAAATTCTATTGCTGTTCACTTTCTGTTACCTTTCCTTTTTCATACTTTTCTTTCAATATGGATATAAATAAACTGCCGATTAAAATCTGTTGAATCAAAAGCATTCGTGGAATCAATATCAACATCACATGCAAATTGAGTAGGTGTTACCAATGAGTTTTTTTGCTCGCCCATACACACCGCAAATTTTAACCTTGGTGTGTCAATCAAATTTTTCTTTATATTTGCCAACATTCTTAACGCCAGACCACTTTCGGCTTTGCCTCCAAGCTCAGGATATGGCACACGTAACACTACAGATTTAGGTGTTTCATTACTCTTCTCACCAATAGGTTGCAGCATAATATTTATAGGTTTTAGATTTAAAAATCCAGCATATGTGATCTTTTGATTTGTACATTGGCAAAATAAATTGCCATTATTACTCGACCAATTAACTGGTTTATTTGCATCAACACAAGATGTGAATGACTGGCTTTGTGAAACAGGTGGACGACTAATACCACAAACAGCAGATAAATTAGGATCTTTATAAAACATATCTAAAGTTACCCATCCACCATTTTTTTTGCTTTCACCGTCCCATTTTGTCCAAATTTCAGTTATATCTTGTTTCAATGCATTGTTTTTATTAAACATTTCGGTTGGTTCATAAATGGCATCACCAATGCTACTGGCAACACTAATTATCTGAGTTGCTGCCGTCTCGGCTCGATCAAGCTGTTGTTTTTTAACCAAATGCATATATTCATTGATTGCAATAACCCCCAAAATCACCAACGATGCCATGAGTGAAATTAAAATATAGCCTTGTTGATTTTTCCTAACACCAGCCTTTTGGTTGAAGTTATATTTTATATAGTTCATATACAGCACTTAGATTAAAGGTTTATGCAATCCATAAGTTACATATGCAATAGTTATAGGTAGCGGCTTGTCCAAACAATTCCATCACAATATTCGTTGCTTTTTTAAATCACGCTAAAATAATTACTTAATTTTATTTTAGCGCAATCAGATTACTATCATGAGGTAACCTTTTCACCTCTGACAGTCAATCGCATCACTTTCTAAATGTAAATGAAAGTTCGTAATCCGAATTAGACGCTAACTCATCACAATGTTGTTTAACAGCAGTTTGATTCATTGTGTTACCAACAAGTGCAGTCCCACCAATTGATATACTTACGGCATCGGCCATTAAAGCTGCATTAGACAAGTTCTCACATGCTAATTTTGAAGCAGACGCAAACTGAATCGTATAATCTTTTCCGCTTGGAGAGGTGAGCGTAGTAAGCTCTGTACCAAACGGTGTGTATAGCTTTGTTCCCTCTATATACTTACTTGGCAAACGGTTGCTACCAATTAAACTTGCTTCGTTAATTATGGCATGTGAATTTGCTTGCGTAATATCATTGACTGCCGACTGAATAGAACCTATAAGACTTACCGTTTCAGAGATTTTTCCTCGCTGAGATGCTTTCGCAAACTGTGAAATCACAATCGCTGTTAACACCCCAATAATAACGAGCACGACCATCAACTCAATCAATGAGAAACCTTTCTGCATGCTTGTTTGATTTGTTTTGTTTATTTTTTTCATCTTTATTTTCTCCTTTTTGTTGTTAAACTCTTAATTAGTTTTAATACTATCTATATTTTGTTTGCTAAATTACTTGAAAGTTAGTTCGTTTTATCGTCATTATTGATTTTGATTTGTTCATGACTAATCAGAGATAACAGCATCCTTATCGCAAATCCAAAACACGTATCTAAACCAAAATTTATTATGCCATTTGTCTGTAAGCTCAAGGTACACAGCTCATGTTTGAAACTCAATATCCAGAGCCACTATCGGACATATTGACAGAGTTATGCCAATATCAATCAGCACCTAAATTTAAACCCCATATTTCCCCTTAAACTACAAAAAACGTAACAATGACCAGCTCTTTAATTACCGCATCAAATAACTACTTGAGAAACCAACCAACCCGATAACCATTTACGCATAACCCCTTATTTAAGTCACGCCACAAGATGTTATACTATGTCACCAAATGCAACATAGACCCCATCATGCTGTCAATAAAACACTTGAGAGGTGCTAGCTGATGCAACTTATTCTTGATTCATTACTATCAAGGTAGATTGCTGAGTTTTGTTATTGTTTTAATCGATGTTTTTATTCAAATATCTCAAGGGCAAGTTTGGGGATAAAATCAATGCTATTTGTGCAGGCATTGGAATCTCAAAAATGTACTGAGATTGCTGCTTAAAAAACATTACAGTTAATGATTACAGCTAACAGGCATGAGCGTCAGCCTAGGAGTTCCCCCTGCCTTGAAACCCTCAAAATAGTATATATTTCAACCTGAATAAAAAATACCCATTAAATATAGCTTAGTAGCTCAATTATTGAAGCTGTTTCTGTAACTTCACCTTGGCTCAACCACTTCTTACCATTTTCAGCTAATAGCCACGTTTGACCTGCCTTTGTTTGCAACCACTCTACTCCAGCACTAGAACCTAAAAATTGGTTAAGTTGTGAATTTTGTACACGCCCATTAGTTGCATCTAATTTATCAATGAATTCTACAAATTTTATATCCTTTTCTATATTATTATTTTGGTTGTATATAGATAAAACATCATCAAAATATTCCTTATTTAATTTTAAATAAGGGATCAAAAAATCAGAGTTTTTATTTAAAGGCTGTATTAGCACATAACTAACATCTCCTCTCTTGCCTTTAATTTTCCCTAATACACCATACTTTCTCTCATTTGACAAATTATCAACCTGATAAGTTGAGCTGATAAGTTGCTGGTTATTACCGTTTGTCTGAAAGTAACTTTTAGAATCTACTAGAAAACTAATTAACTGAATTGGGATAAAACGATTGAACTCTTTAGTTAATTTATTTACATTTTCAACTGAGTTATGCTGATCTCCTCCTAAATTTTTCAATACAGATTTCGCATCTTGAATGTCTACCTCAGAAAAATGATGACCAACCTTAGCATTATCTAATATTGTATATAGAGAAACCCATAACGACTGATATTCATCTAAATTTCTGTCTAAATAAATGGAAAAATCAACTATTCGCCAATAATTAGCATAACCATCAACCATGGTTTTAATTAGATAAGTATACCTTTTGTCAGATAGTGCATTGAAAGCTGTCTCTTTACTTTCACCGTTTCCTGTTATACTTATTTTTATTTTTCTATCTGTATTACTTTGGACATTATTCTTATTTGTTATGTTGAGATAATTTCCCTCTTTTGTTACCTCAATATTACTGTCTGCAGGCTGAACTTCCCACCCCCAGATCTCGCTCTCTATCACACCTAACTGGAGGTTACTTTTCTTAACATCGACTCTCACCTGATGTGTAACACCAACAGGAATATTTTTAGCCTCTTGACTAATATCCATCAAATTATGCGTGACTAATTCATGACTACCCTGTGAATCATTGCCATTCCCACACCCAGACAAAAGCAAGGTAGGCATGACAATTGATGTAGCAATCAAAGCACTGGCAAAATAGCTACGACACAATGGCTTTTTAATAGATTTAACAGACATTTACGTTGTTCTCCTTTTGTTTTATATTTAAACATAAAATTAACTTTGTAGAATATCAGAGCAGAACACTCTTATTTAAGCTAGGCTTCAGACCTCCAGACCCCGCACCTTAACCTCATGAGCAACAGAGTTAATAATGCGTTACTAGTTAGGAGAACAGCACCGACTAAACAATATATTCTCAACATTTCAGAGTAGCCTATGCAACTTTGTGACTTTAAATCCACTTGAACTTACTCCCATCAAACTTTGCGGATTAATTACAACACTCAAAAATCTAAAATGCACTTGATATAATGTACCCATTTGTTAACAACGAGGCACATTCAACATATACCCCCCGCGGTTGACAGTTTTGATCAACGGTTCGTTTGTTTTTTGAGTATGTAATTTTTTCCTTAATTTACTCATCAAAACATCAATGGTTCTATCCATGCCATCATAAGGGCGATCATATACCCACCAATAAAGCTCATCTCTTGAAACAACTTGATTTTGACGCTGTGCTAACAAATCAAGCGCGAATGACTCTGACTGCGTTAACTTGTACTGAGTTCCCTTATGGTCAACCAAAATTTTCCTATCCGCATTAAACCGATAATCGCCAATAATAATATCTTCAGACTGGTTACACTGCTCGTCAGCTTTTAGCACCCGCAAGGTTGACTCGATTTTTCGTGAGAGTATTTTGATATTCCTATCTCCACACATGTAATCGACAGCACCAGCACAATAAAAGGACATTTCTAATTCAGTATCCTCAACACCTCCTACGACAATAACAGGAAGTTTGTTGTATTGCTTACAGAGTCTATCGCATATAGCAATATTTGTTTGATGTCCATCAAATGCTGACATAACTAAAAGAGAAATTTTTTGTGTCTTAATCTGTTTTTGTAATTGTAAAGCGTGCTGACATATCAGAAAACGGTAATTTGGTAAATACAAAATCAATTGCTGCATCTGCGTTTTATGTATACCAAATAGTAAGATATTATTTTTAAGCACGCCCAGAGCCCCTACTTTTACCAATAGAAAATTTCTCGCATGGCATCCTAAAATAAGCAAGCCAACTAGTTGGGTAATAAAAAGGCTAATGATGCATTTTTATGATTATTTACGTGAAATATATTGTTTTTTGTCACGGAATGACACGTAGGAGAGTGTTATTTTTGGAAAATCACTTCAAATGATATGAATTTTCTTGACTCTCTTTTAAAAAATTACTATCCCCATCAAACAATTTAAAGCCGTCACTGGATTCAATTTTTTTATCCGCATACTTGATTTTTTTATACAATTCAGTTGGAGATTTAACTGTGTCCACATATTTCTCAGAAACGCCATATTTATTGTTGTATAGCACACCATACATTGGTGAACGCAGTTTATCGGCGATAACTTTACTGGCATCGGGCTTTGCTAAGTCTTCCTTTAAACCATTTATAACCATTATATCGTCATATTTACCTATAACTTTAGCATTATAAGCGTGCATTAAACTCCAAGGGACATTATAGCTTTTGCCATTGTACTCTATCGAATAAGTGTATGTGCCTAACTTACTATTAACACTTTCTGGTGAGTCAGTATGTGAGTGAATAAATTGCAGCAAATTTTTTAACCTTTCCTCAACATTATTGGCTGCTAACCCATTCTTGAGGATAGCATGATTTTTCTCCTTCAATTTATTTAATAAATCCGAATTAATAGGTACATCAGCTATAAAACCTGTAATTTCAGAGGCTATGAAATTAGAGTATTTGACATTAGGAGCATTATTACTTTTGCTTTTCAAGGACTGAGATAATAGCAAATTTGATACTTTTTCCTGCGTAAAATCCCCCTTTCTTTCTCGCATTAACTCCAGCAGTTCATTTTTAGAAAGGTTAGCTTCACCTGCATTTAGCCGCCAACAAGATATTTGATCCCTTTCGCAATTTTCAGTTATTACACGCTGAACTCTATCTGACATATTCGGTGAAACCACAACAAGCCCTACTCCTTTGAACATCTGTCTGGAGATAGTGCCATATCTTTCTACGCCAACAGTTGTCCATATTCTCATATCATCTATTTTCAGAAAATCTATGCCATTAATACTCAATCTACTTTGATAATTGAAACCTAATTTTTCTACTAACTGCCTGTCATCTTCATTAGATGAATTATGGACTAAAAGTACTTTTAGCATTTTATTTTCCCTCTTAATTATTTTTTACTTAATAAAATAAATTCACATTCTTTAGGCGTATTGAACAACATAGGCATGCCTTGATCAGCATTGTTATTGGTTAAATCAACACTTTCTATGGTCTTGTTAAAAATATCATTGTCATCATCGAAGTACTCACTTTTTGTAGTATGAATAGATAAAACATCACCTTGATCATTACTATATTGACTTTTCATCGTATTTACAGACCCTGGATTATAGTTACTCTCTGCCTCACTATGATTGAAAAGTGATGAGCTGTCTTCAACTTTGAGCAGCCGTTCCTTATCATGCACCACACCGTCACGAATCAATATATCTTGAGCGCCCATTTGTTTCGACATAGCTTGCTGGTGAATCTCATGAAGTTGTTTAGATGCTATTTTAATATCTTTTTGGTATTGATCTCTTGTTATTACTGTCTGCATGTATTCGTCATAACCCAAATTATCGATAAGGTTAGGGTTTGATTGAATGATAGGTTCCAATCCATGCTTTTGGCGCAATACATTTTGTAAAATCATTACAAACGTACGACAATTACAATCCCGATAAGGATGGATAAGCTCTAACGTTTTACATAAATCAAAAATCGCCTTTTCTTTTTGTTTGCCATCGACAGTGGAAACGGTTTGATTAAATCGCTGAATCGCTTCTTCCATCATCTTGTTAAGATCATCTTCATCCAACTCTCTTAAAAATCGATAAGAGTTGTTATTAATAATCATATCCATATGCTCGTTATGAACATAATTTTTAGTTTGATTCTTCATGATCTTTACGTTATCAGACATCTGACGTACAAATGCAATCCCCTCATCACTGAATTTCATCGCGCCAAAATACCCATCAGTGAGTTTTTTTTGAGTAATCACACCTTCTTCTACACCATAACATTCGCGCTCGTAATCAGGCATCTTTTTTAATTGTTCATAATTGGTCGACTCAACATTTTCATAGGTCTTTTGCTGAATTTGATCAATAAGCTTAAAACTTAGTTTCTCAGCGCTATCAATAATACGCTCCCTTGCAAACTGATAAGCATCACGCATCGCATGAAAGTATCCAGACTCTTTTGTTTCAAATGCATTTATCGTTTTATCTCGATCCACATACCGACCATGGTCGATAAACATAGGATCTAGCATCTGATCCACTTTGAATGTTTGATGCTGACTATTTTCAGAGGCGTGATCGCTCATTGATTGACTGCTATCGTTAGTGCCTGGCATATTTTCCTACCTTTATGTTATGTTTTATGTTTTATGTTTTATGTTTTATGTTTTATGTTTTATGTTTTATGTTTTATGTTTTATGTTTTATGTTTTATGTTTTTTCTCAGCTTCCAACTAACCATGAGCTTGATGAATGAATTTTTGATTAATTTTTAGATCGCTATGCTTAAACAGGCATGCTTAAAGTTACATATTGTTACTTAGTTTTTCAATAGATAGCCTCTTTATTGGACAAATTGATTACCTGATGAATTAGCCCCAAAAAAATCACTTTGAAAAAGTCTTTTCTTTAACACAGTCCTGTTGCTTTACCCAGAAAACATTTTCATATTTATTATCTGCAACTTGCTTTAAGTCATGAATAAAACGATCGTTATTTGCTGCATGCGTTTTTTTAGTTTGGTCAAATTTAACCAATGCAGGTGTTGATGACTCATAAATCACGCTCTCTGACCAATTATTTAAATTTTCGATCCCTTTTTCACTATCACTCATTAACAACATAGGCTTGTAATAGTGAATATCATATGTTTTGCCCAATGCCGTTAACGCAACAACATCAGCTACTTTGCCACCTCCTGTAAACCAATTTTGCTGATATCTTTGATCACACTCACGAATTAATTCATCCTTTGAAACCGTTGTAGCAAATACCCATTTATCATTATCCTTGCACCATTTGCCCGGTAGGTAACCCACTTTATGCGGATACAATTTTGCAATCAAAGGTACGTTAAATTTGGTCTCAAAACACATTTTCCCTTGTGCATCTTTACAACTGACAAATGTGTAATCTAAATTGCGTGAGTTAAAAAAATCAATATCAAAAGTATCTAAGGAGGTTTTACCAAACATTAATGGATGGCTTCCCGTCACCAGATAAACCCATTCGCGAAGGTTGTATAAATTTAAAGACCAATCTAGCAATCTATTT
Organism: Cysteiniphilum litorale; assembly: GCF_003428165.1. Classification (GTDB taxonomy): domain Bacteria; phylum Pseudomonadota; class Gammaproteobacteria; order Francisellales; family Francisellaceae; genus Caedibacter; species Caedibacter litoralis. The sequence continues at coordinate 31,785 of NZ_QLIQ01000020.1, forward strand.
ACGTAAGGGTATGAGCCATCGATTCTCAGTGATAAGTTGCAAAACAGAGCTAAACGCCTCAAACTCTCAGCATCACTAATTTCAGTTTTGTCTGTTTTATCGATATTTTTAATCGCAAAAAAATCCCCCACTATTTTATATAGTTGATTTGCGGCTAATGGTGCGACAAAACTTCCCAGTAAGGATGTAAGGATACCTTTTATAGTTTCATGCGTTTGATCACTTGGTAAATAACCGCTAGAGGCACTCTCCATTACTTTTGAAAGAACTGAAGCCATCCCATAAAGCACAAGAGGTTTTATGGTACTACTTACCAGCGGTAAATTTAGCTTATTCGCATAATCCATGATTTTTTTAACCAACTCAACAGAATTCACTTTATTTTCAGAATCGATTGGCATAAGTAGTCTCCCTCTTAGTTACTTACGATTTTCCAAATTATGGTCTTTATCAGATAGACTTTGATTAAACATGGATACTAACTCCCAACTTTCTCCTATTTCAGAATTACACTCTTCATACACATCATCCTCAGAGAAAGCATCATGATCCTTCGCCTCATAGAATATCTCAACACTCCCCTCGATGGTAACTTGCTTTCTTTCAGCTTGATTATTTTTTGAAAAAGATGCCAAATCATCAATATATGCCTTGAAGTGCTCCAGAAGACTCCTAATTCCATCAAGTAATGAGTCACTAAATTTACTTTTTAAATCTTGAAGATCTTTGCTATTCTGCTCGGTTGCTTCAGAAAGCTTAAAGATATCATCAAACTTAACTTGTTCAATGGGTTTATTTTTTAGTGCTTTAAGGTTTTCAAGCACAGCAGTTGCCACCTTTATTTTATTCGCATCATTCATAAAGCGCGTTATAGTACCGTACTGAGATTTTTCATAAGCTTGCACCTTGGTTATCATCTCATCAATCAGCTGATAATACCGCGGATTGTCATAATGCATATTCTGCAAGGAAAGCTTATGATCTATGTCCTGCTTATAGGTGTTTAATTTCTCAACTACCTTATTTAAATCCACTTGATTGTGGCTAGGGTTTTCCTTTATATATTGCTTAATATTATCGATGGTATTTGTAATCTCCTGCTGTGCTTCATATAAGTAAACACCATACGCACCAGTGCCAATAAGGATTTGATTGTCTTTGATTTTTTCAATAAATCGTGCCGTTGATTCTATCGCTTTATTCAGTTTATCCATATACGCCTTCGATGCTTCAGGCATAAAATTAACCTGCTTATTATGCAACGCAAAAAGTAGATGATCATTATTCATAAACTCTCCTGCCTCTGCCGTGATCAGTGCATAAGGAGAGTAGACTCGTTTAGTATAAGCCATTGCATTGCGCATTGATTCACTCATACTTTCGAGCGTTGGATTATTTCCAATTAATAAGGAATCAGTAAATGCTTGACTTAACAAATCTGAATAATCCACAAATAGCTTCTCTTTAAGAAAGAGATGTATTTTTGCCTTTGTTGCACCATCCACTGATTGATTATTTGGATCAATAGTCTTGGCAAGTTGTTTAAGCAACAGCGTATTATACACACTAAATTCATTACTGTATGTAAGCGCTTGTTCAAGGTGATTTTCTGCGTTTAAATGAATGTCTGGTTTTTTTAATAACGAAAATAGGAAATTTCTCGACTGCGTTAAGTAGTTATCGATATTTTTTTCATCAATCTCTGGCAATTTTTCGTCTGCAGGCAGCGCCAAAAGATGACGTAAAGTGGTATCTCCTTTTAAAATAAATGCCTGCTTATCTGCAGTCACATCACCAAAAGCTTTATTAATATTTTTAGCCGCATCTGTTAAAGCTCCGCTTATTTTCAGCTCACGTATTTGCATCAAATCATGTGCAATGCCGCCAAGCTCATTGACGTAGAAATCAGTCAAATGTTGAGGCAATACTTTATCTTTCGGCAAAGTAGCAACAATTTCTAATATCTGATCTTTGACTTTTGCTTTTACCCCAAATTTTTCGATAAAACTGCTGTTGTCACGATTGTTTAAATATGTCTTAGTTGCTTCGATGCAGGTTTTAAATTTTTGATTATTAATATCTGCCGCTAATAATTTTGTATAATCTGTCGCTTGACGATCAGCAGTCTGAGTAATCGGTTTAATCGCCTTTGCACCCAGATCAGTTTCAATACGTTTGCTATGGCGATAACGTTTAGCATATTCCTGAAGCCAGGATTGCATCGAGCCAACCAAAATAGAAGCATATCCAGACCCATAACCATAATTCAAGCCATGACCAAAACCATCACATTGATTAGTGACATAATTTTGTAATTGACTGATGCTACTATTTGACGTGGGTGTGACTTGTTTGGTTTGCATTTCAAGTTTGACTGCTTCGTCATTAATTGCTTGTGTAATTTTCTTAAGTGCTTGACGCTCTTCTTTACCATGACTATACATGAATGACTCAATATTTGACGGTAGATAGTAAGCAAATATTCCCATTAAAGCCCCTGAAACAAGTGCGACACCTGCTGGTGCAACAGCTACTGCCAAAGCACCTGTTGCAAGCCCTAGCGCACTTGCCGCCAAATAGGGATATTGTGCATAAACAGTTGGTTCATCCATCTGTTTAACAAGAAAGTTACTTACTTGAGTCAAAAAATTCACCTGTAACTTTTGCGTGAAGCTATCCGGATCAACGTCATCAAAATAGCGTTTAATGCCTCTTGTAATACCATAACTATTTTTATCGTTTTGAATCTTTTCATCATGAATCTCATAAATATCTTTAAATGTATTAACAAATAGTTTATCAAGTTCAGTCAAAAAGTAGGTTTCAACAGCAATTTTATATTCATCCGTACTTGATGAGTCCTTAAACTCGGCACGCATATCAATAGGCATATTGTATTGCTTCCCAAACAGTAAAGACTCACGATAATGAAAAAGTCTAATAAATTTTTCCGTTAAGTCGTTACTCAGCGCAAAGAAACCTGATTCTTTGAATTGTTGTTGAAATGCCTCTGAGTCTCTTGCTGGCCTTGTTTTTTCAGGCAGAATATTATAAAACGCATTCGCAACAACACCCCCTAGTATCACACTGATGGTATTAATTGCAAGATTTTTACCTGGTGTAAAATCAGGAATAGGAAGCACATCATGAAGTGCAGATCGAGCAACAAGGCCACTTACCACGCCTGCTGCTCCCGATAAAACCCCGGCTTTAATCTGATTTGACATCGACACGCCCTCAAGCAAGGGATCTATTGATGCTGAAAACTTTGATGAAGACTGTTCAAACTGCATCATTAATAACTTAATCTTTTCATCAGTTACGTTTTTCTTGCTAAACTCTCTCGTTATATTTGTCTTCATTACTTGCTCAAGGTAATTTTTATGATTCTGGGTAATATTTTTCATGGATTGAGCTGCTGATTGATTGGGCATATACTTCTCCTAATTTATATATTTAATGATAAAACGAATTCAGGGCTTCGATTAATACTCAGCCAGCGCTTGCGCAGTAAAAGTGTGCGATAATATTGCTATAGCTAACTTAAGTGATTTATTATTGCCTAAGGTAGATTATAAAAGCTATCTTTAGGGTAGATATCAGTCATTTTGTTGGATGTGACTCTATTTGCTGTCCTATTGCCAACTGATCTTGAAACTGGGCATTAAACTGAGTTTCAGACGTTTGTGTGAGCGTATTTTTTGCTTGATTAAAAAGTGTTGCACTTTTTGGCGCCAGCAAATTCTTAACGTTTGGAGACACGAATGAGATAAGAACTAAAAACCAATTAACAAGTGTTCGTAAAATCTCCATAACTTCGGAAGAATGCTTATCTAAAATGTTTAAACCACCATCTTTCTCAATTGCCTCAAACTGTTCCACCACTTGTTTGTACTTTGAGCCTTTTAGCTCATTGCTTCCCTCAGTTATCAAGATATTACCAATACCTTGAATTAATTGATGTAAAATATCATACTTTTCAGTTCTCAAATCGGCATTATGCACCATTCTTTTTGAAGCATTCTTACCCAGCATATGCGCATAAATCTTCATCAAACTGGTAAAAACTGCTTTTATATCATCACTCGTATCATCTTTTTTATGTTCATAATTGCTCTTTAGTATCGCCCACAAATTGGTCTCTACAGAATGGCTTTTTGTCAACAAAGGCTTTTGCTCACCGTCACACGCTTGCCTATTGCAATTATTAAGTTCATATACTGGATTCTCAATGGTGTTGTACTTTTTATACGTTTTTACATTTTCTCCTGCTTCTGTTGCAACTAAGGGGCTTGTCAACCGATCGCTAAGAGCTGTCTCAAATTGCGATTCTCGGCGCTGTTGGTCGGCAAAATCAATACCACTATATTTGGATAACTTCTGGCACATAGCTTGATGATTATTCAATTCAAAAAAAGTATAGCACTCGTCAAAACCTTCGTTAAAACAGCGCTTAATTTTGCCTATATCACCCTCTGAAAACTTTTCTCTTACCTCTTCCAGAGAGGCTTTAAAACCCGGGATCCGCAAATAATACTCAATATAATTTTTATACCACTTTTTGTATAAGTTTGCCTCATACTCATGCGGCTTAATCAAGCTCTTATTTTTTGTAAAGTCGCGGAAAGCAGCACCAAAGTCCAATTTCCCAAAGCTCAATTTTCCATCATCCCCACTTATACCAAAAACATTACCTGAGTGAACACTATAGTCACCTAGCAAAAGAGAAATGAATATTACCATTGATAATCCACTATTTGCAGATTTAAAACTAGTAATCAGTTGGTATAAATATTTATTGTCAAATTTCTCTAATTTATTATTTCTAAGTTTAGACTCCTCCCATGGGAAGAAAAGCTTAAAAAGCTCTGTAACTTTGGCTTTTTTCGATGCCAAAGCTTTTGTCTTTTTATCTCCGTCAATAATTATAACAGGCTCTGCCGTGACAAATAGATGCTGATATTCCTGCGGAATTATGTTTTTTTCCTTGAGTTTAGCAATAATTCGTGCCGCTAACGCTTCAAAAAAAAACTCCGTTTTATCTATTGGCACTTTAATAAAATATTCATCACCCGCCTCAAGTGATTGATCTTTTTTACTCAATCTATAAAAACCATTATAAGGATTACCATCCCTTGAATTTTTGCCATCTATTTTTTGTGCTGGGTCTACTTTATTCGCTGTAACCCTTTCAGTCACATGTGCAAATGCTATTTCCATAACACACTCCCCCAATGTAATGAATTGTTACAAAACAAACTAAATATTTGCTTTAAAAGCCTTTTACTTTATTTTTCTCCAATCCCTATCTTAAGTGAAAACTATACAGACTTTCCTGCTACAGCTCTTTGTTCAAACATCTCTTTATTTTGCTTAAAAAGCATATGATTTCCATTATCCGCCTTATCACTCTTTGTTTCTGCCAACGCATTTTCAAAAGCTGTATTAAACGCTTCATTTTTATAGCGATTTTCAGCCAAAAAAACCTTAAGATTACCTGAGCCACTTTCAACCAAATAATTATCCCTTAGTTGCTGCATTGTTGTTGAAAACTCCCTTGGATTAGACTCTAAAGTATCTATCAGTTGTTTAAACCCCTCAAACGTTTTTTTCTGTGACGCCATTGGCGATAGTCCAAACCACGCGACAAATGCATCATCCTTTTGCACACCTTTAGCAGCTAATGTTTGCACAAAACCAGATTCTTTCGTTAATAAGTATTGTTCAACTCCTGATAGGCGTGCATTAAAATCAAGTCCCGCTTTTTTCAATTGCTTGGCTTGGTTATATATTGCTTCTACATTGACGGTCACTTCTAACCCTCCTTACTTTTGGTTACTATTTTTTAAATTTATTTACTGAACTCTTTTAAACCAATTTGATTTTCAGGATTAAATAAACTGAATTCATTATTATTTTTTTCTACAGACCAAGTATCCTTTTTCTCGTCCACTGTCAGTATTACTTCATCATTAAACTGCTGAGAATTCTTAAGGCACTCTAGATATTCCTTGCTTACACCATATGTATTGTTATATAGCCTACCGTACATTGGTGCTTTTAATTTTTGAGCAATAATATCCGCTGAATTCTCCTGTTCCAGATCTGCTTTTAACCCTGATATAACCTTAGCACTATCATAACTACCAAATGTTCTTGAATCATAGGCCTGCATTAAACTCCATGGTACGTTGTATTTGTTACCCTCATATGTTAATTGATAGGTATAACGCGAATTATTGATATAACCCTTATCAATATTCTTATCAACAAACGCTAGAAGCGATTCTAATTTTGTCGCAACCTCTTGTTCATGAGAGTATGCCTCTAGCTCTTCTAGCGTGGGGTAATCAACACTTCCAGATTGTAGAATACTGCTCGATATATTCTCATTGGGATTATTTAATCCTTTTTCTTTATGCAACTTCGCTGACTCACTCTTAGCTTGCCGCATATCTTGTTCAAACTTAAGATCATTATCCAAGGTCTGCAAGGTATATTGTGAGTTTGAATTATCATCTAATCGTGTTAATACTTCAGGATGAGTAAAACCTGTAGCATCAAGCAATGCATCATTCATGAGATTAACAAATGCTTGTTTGATTAATTGCTCTGGGTCAGTTGATTGATCAAATAGTTCATAATCAATTTTAGTGGGCACAATATTACTGTAATGCCCACTGTCATGCCCTCCTTTATGAGCCATAAAATGTGGAACTTTACCTGATAATATTAACTCTCTAAATTGCTCATAAACCTGACCTGGACGAGACTCTAAATCATTGCCAGACACCAGCATCAAATGTTGTTTTTTATCTTCAGGAATGGTTTTAAGCAGTTCAACATACTTTTGAAGATCTTTTTGTTGTTTTAAATGGTTCAAAAATTCATTAACTTCCTGCTTTACTTTGTCCTGCAACTGAGTCTCAATAATATCTTGTGATAAACTGTCAACTCCAAACGTTTCTTTCAACTCAGACTTGAATAACGCTATTGAATTATCATCATTAAAATCCAAGGAAAAATAGGTGCCAATATTCTCAATATCTCTTGAATAAGCATCTTTTAGTTCGGTATACAGCATCTGCAAATAATCTACCGACATCGTGTCGACACCGTTAAAAACAGCCTGCCAACCAGCTTCAACAGCTTGTTGTTCCTTTAAATCTGGATTACCCAGTCGACCAATGGCAATTAACAAACAATCATTTTTATTATTGCCACCATTGTCTTTTAATTGATAGTTAATCATATGTTTGCCTTTTTAATGTGTTAAAGATTAAGTGTTTAAAACCTATTGCATAGACTCTCTCCACTAGTGCAGGGAATAAAAAGCGTCCGAAAGAAGCAATACTATTTGCTTCTTTCGCTTTAGGCACTAAAAGCCTTTGGAGCAAATCTAAAGAGTGGAATGAACACAAAGAGCACTTTATTTATATAGTACTTATACTTCATGAAGCAGTGCTGATCCTAATTGATCGCTATTCTTCATTGCAGAAAGATTATAAAGTTGTTCTACGAATTAGACTACTTTTGCGCTGTTAACCATTTTGCTGTTTGACTGATTTTTTTCAGCATTATAAAAGCTTTTGTGTGGGTCTTCCTTTTTCTCTACCGGTTTTTCTATGCTTCCATAATTAAGGGCATTAGAAAGTTTATTACCATCAGATAGCGCCTGCTTTAAAGTTGCATTTAAGCTATAAGTGTTATAGCCTCTAGTACCATTATATTCTGTATTACTGCCTGCCATATAAGTAGACAGCTTTTCAATAATACTCATTGGATTTGCAATATCGTTTTTAAGCTGAGTAACGGTGTCGCTAACCTTATCGTTACCACCGCACTTTTCATAGGCTTTCAAAATACATCTTGGCAACCTAACCAATGTACCCTCTATAGTCTCTTCTTTACGATATGTATACACGCTACCATCTTTTGGGTTTGTATTCTCTGTTATAAATTTCAGCAAATTATCAACTTTTTTATTTTTCATATCCTTGCTCTTTTGCACCATTTCCTTAAGTTTAGCTGATGAATCTGATTTTTCGCGTTGCTGTAAATTTTCATTTGGATCTGATTTTTTAACATTGGTACTTATAGTATCCTTGTTCTGGATGGTTAAGTTTTCTTGATTTATAATGTTATCTGAATTTGACTCACTCTTATTTTCATTATTTTTGCTATCACCGCATACTCCATCTTTATATCTTTCTAAATGAGTAGTTAATGTAGTTGATGTTGTATTAGTTCTTGTTTTAATTTGGTCTGCATGATCAACTGACTTTGCATCCAAGTTGACATTATCATTATTTTTTATAGAACTGCGGTTTTCTATTTCTCGTCGTTCATCAAAATACTTCTCAAGATCACTGCTAAAATTCATTTTGTGCGCGTCTATAGTTTCTTGGGTTCTATTTTTAGCAACTCCAGGCTTATAATTAGCTTTAAACTTATTCTCTCTCGCTAAGCCATTTCTTGCTTTTTCATCATCAAACTCTTTGGCTTTATAAGCACCTTCTATCGCACTGGAAATATTTTTTAAAGTTGCATCTACCTCTTTTTGCACCGTACCATCAATTGCCAAAGCAGTCGAATTTTCTTTTCCTTGATTAGAGATTGTTCTAATTAAAGATTTATATTCCTGATTATTCTCTATAAATTTTTCAACTGTCGCCGCTGACACATTAACTCCAACTGCTCTAGAGTTATCAAAGTCAGCCATCAAATCTTTTAGCTGTTGCACAGTGGGCTCATCTGTAATTTCACGAGACTTTAGCTCCAGCTCCAACGCTGCTTGCCTTTTCTGTAAATCAGAAGTAGACATAGATGATAGGAAGTAGTAGCCCCGTTTGAAGAAATTGCAAACAGACTTCCACGCTTTATCAAGGCCATCCTCAATAGTATTTATAGTACGATCCCACCAAGAAGGGGAGTTAAACTTTAATGAAGCTTCAAGATTAGCAACCTCCACTTTAACTTTTGCTTGAAGTGTCTCCATATCATTTGTTTGCAAAAAACCCTTTATCACATTTGCATTAAAATTTCGTAGCGCTTGCTTATTGTCAGCCGAGTTTTCCTTAGCAGAAGAAATAATCATTCGGAGTTTATTCATAGACTCTGCTAAATCTTTTGAGCTATTGTCCGACTCTAAACGAGTAAAAACTTTAAGCTTCTCATAATAATCATTTGATAAAATAAAGTCGCCATCTCCATCACGACTTACATTAGGGTTTTTATCGTATGGCTTTCCCTTTATATCTAGAACAATTATACTTCTGTCCTTTGATAACTCGATTAATGCCTGCTCAATATCTTCAGGATAAAAACCATTTTTGTGCGTCGCTTTATTACCGAAGTAACTCTTATCATTCTCAGAAACTTTACTGCCTGTATTGCGAAAAGCAGAACTTTTCTGAATAGTTAAATAATGAGATGAATCCTTAGAGTTAATAATTTTAAATGACATACCTTTCTCCTAAAATTAATTTTTAATCTTTATGTTTTAATTGTTTCGCCAAAGCATCGTATTGATGCCTGACACAAAAGTTACATTGTTATATTTTAAGTGACAATATTTGACGCAGTTATCGGACAGATTGATTAGTAGGGGCAATTCATGAATTGCCCCTACCTCTTTGATCATCATACACCATACAAAATAATGGCATCGATCATGGCATTGTGATGGAATTTAAACATGCCAAAGAGGACAACAGTCAAAACATCAGCGAATTAGCCAATAAATCGTTAGATCAAGTGCGTCAAAAAAACTATATTACCGAATTGAAAGCACAACCACACATGAGACGCATTCTGGCACTTGAGTTGGCCTTTAACCATAAGCAGGTTGTGATTAAGCACCATTGGCAGTGATACAGATAAAAACATAATCACCTTGTCCATATCCAGCATCTGTAATTGCTTTATGTATATTACCAAGATATTTTTTAAATAATATTTATTTTCTTTTAAAAGGATGATGCCAATGCCAATCTTTAGTGATCAATTGGAAAAATATCGTCGTAAGCCTACGCTTGATTTCTGGCCTTTTTCATATAAAGGTTCGGTCAATTTGCATTGGGAGCGCGCTTTATTGGAAATGGAAAATCTGCATACGCTATCTCCTGAACTTAAGGCATTTTTGCGCGCAAAACTTAGCAACAACACACAGACTGATCTCAAAACACTCACAAAATTGGAAGCGTTATTCAAGCAAGCTTCGTTGAGCACAACCAGAAAAATTGTCCATACTTATAGTTTTTATGTCGATTGGCTTAGTTTGTTTCGTAACGTATATGAAATTCTAGCATTAAGCATTAAACCATTAGCTTTGCAACTGCCTTTTATCGGTTTAGCCTGGCAATTATTTGATACGGTGATGCTTGGTGTAATGGCAATAAATTCCGATCAAAAAAAGGACAAATGGGCGAGAAATCATTACCTATATAATACTGCTCAACTTACCCTTTGCACTGGAATTGCATTAAGTGCATTAATCGTCTCTGCCTGTAGCTTATTAAGCATCATCAGCACGCTAGCGAGCTCTATAGGTGGTGCAAGCGCTTTGGTTATTTCCTGGCTTCTTAGTGAACGAGCAGCCAAACTATGTGATGCGCGTATTCACTATCTAATGTGTGAGTCATTGTCAACTAAAGCATTATCTGCGTTAGTGGATCAAGAAACCATATCTCAACTTCAAGCATCCTATCAAAAATGGTGTCAAGAAATCCAAAATGCTAATAATAGTGAAGAAAGTTACAAAGCCTTAATCAAATCTCTGCAACAACTTGAAAAGAGCCTTAAGGTCAACGATAACACTACCGAAAAGATCCATGAAGCAGTGCTGGCATTAACCTTATGTACAAATCAAATCAAAAAACGTGAATTTCTTTATCGCTTAGAAAAACCACTTAAATTTTATGCCCTAACCACCGTTACCTTGGCAATCCTTACTGTTGTTTTATTAGCTATAGGCGCTAATATCGCAACCTTTGGATTTGCTGCTGCCTTGTTCTGCTCTGCAATGGTTATCTTTAGCAGTATTTATAACTTATATCAAAAAAACAAACTTTTAAACACAGATAATAACGAAGACACACATTGCAAAACCATCGGTAATAACTATTCACATACATTATTTACGCCCCCTTTAAATGATGCTAATCCCAACAGCTCACCTTCAATATAAAGCATCTAAACTTTGAAATTTAAGACAACCTGTCTATTTTACTTTGACTCATGCAGTATTTTTCTTATTTTTCGTCAACAATAATGCTGCAGAGCACAAAATAATTCATTTTATACCGCTCGTGAATCATTCTGGTGGGTATATGTCTCTGCAAAACTCATCCATTTAAAAACAAAGGAGATATAATGGACTTTAAAAAATTACCAGCTGCCTTGACGACAATATCATTAGTGATAGCAGGGGCAAATCTATCGTTTGCCAACCCTACTGATCAAAATGATGACAAAATTAATAAAGATATTATTAGTCAATCGCTACAAAACTTCTCAACAGATAGCCTATCTGGTACCTCTGAGAGTATCAAACAGTTAAAGGCATTTTATAATGCTGCTAAAAATCACTCTTATATTAAAACGATGACAACAGGAATTTCATTTGCTGATCTATTAATCAAGGAATACCCAGCTTATAAAAGTGACGCCAATGTTTCCTTAGCGAGCAAACAGACCAAAATTGCTGCCACTGAAATATATAATGCATTGCAAAACGTTAGTAACATTCCTGTCATGGATCAGCACCTACTAAACTATAAGGGTGCTTTTGATAAGGCATGGGAAGCACGTATTGATTTCTGGCAAAATAAAGATAGCAGTGAGAAAGCACAAGACTTTAATCACTTTATCAACTATATGACAATCTATGGTTTATCAAATATTCAGAAACAAGGCATGGATCGAGCTAAAGACACTTACGTCTCAATTAATGCAATGGCTTATCAATTACAAATTGATGCCCAAGACGCCTACGCAAAAACCAAACAAGAAACCATTGACAATCTTTACAATATAACGCCTGAAATACTTAAGTCAAACATCCAATTATTGCGCCAAAATGCAACAATTTCAGGTGTCACCCAAGCAATTATTGATGTTAATAATGCTTTAGAATCAGCACTACATGTCAATACACCAATTAAAGTTTTTGGTGTCACAATTTTTACTTTAAAACTGCCACAAAGTGTTATTGACTATGCACATAAATCAGAAAAGCAAGCAGGACTTACCGATAGCTATCAAGCGTTAATGTTTATGATGAAGACTGACATATCAACAATATCTGATTATAATGCGATGGTTAAAGCAAGTGATGATAACGTGTTTGCAAAAATGATGGTTTCATTTGCTCAAACCCTTGCTAAGCATTTTGCCATACAACCTGAACAGGCTTATTGGGCAATTTTAAATCAAACAGCAATACAACTAAATAAGCACATTGCCTAAAATAAAACTTGCTAGCTTATTATAATTGAATAGAATGAGATTAGCTTGCAGCATGATAATCATGGATGATTATTACACAATAACGATTAAATGACTGAATTAAAGCTTATGATGAATTTTTATGACAATATTAAACAGTATCTTAGGTTTTGGTTTTTCCCAATTTTATTCATTATTTTTGTTATTTTAAACTTATGTTTTATCGTACTTTCATACCAGCATTATCGCGATCATCAATATCATAAGACAATTTACTCACTAACAAACACAACATTTCAAGCCTATTTGCACAAGAATGAAACCTTGCAAAGCCTCCAACAACCACTTGCATATAGCACGCCCAAATATATTACCTATCTGTTTACCAAAGAACCTGTTTTTTCGCCAATTATCGAGCTGGATATGCCTACACAACATAGAAAAAATAGTCATCTGTTGTATACTGACATAAGAAAACAAATCAAAAGTGAGCTTGGCACTCTGCCATTTTTTTCCTCAAAACAAGTTTCTATTTGTTATGCAGATCTTAAGCAATGTGCAAATTTCACTATCGAGTTACCCAATCGTTATTATCTATATTTTCTGCTCTTATTCTTCGCCATATTTATGATTCTCGTGACACCTTTGCATTTCCTATATAAGCAAAAGTTAGTTCAACCCTTTTTGCAAATGCAAAAAGTCGCTGACAAACTCAATATTAGCAATGCTGCATCTGCCATAAAACCATTTAACCTAAAAAATCTAGTACAGTTAATGGAACATACCTGTCAAAAACTTAACGCACTTATGGATGAGAAAATATATACTATTAAAGCGATTGCACATGATCTAAAAACGCCATTAACAAAAGCCAAACTCTATATGTATAACCAAATCCCCGAAGAACATCATGGAGAGCTTACTAAGTATTATAACGATATGGAATATCTGCTTGGTCAAATTAGTACTTACACAAAAAAATATTATCTAAATGAGAAGCAGCAAAAAATTGATTTAGTTGACTTTAGCGAGTCTGTATGTCACGAATACCAATTAAATGGGTTCAACGTGTCTTTCTCAACAAACTTAAAGTACGCTATTATCAAAACACAGCATAAGGCACTCAAACGTGCCATGCAAAACTTAATTGACAATGCACTAAAATATGCAGGCAATGTCATGGTAGAGGTTCAACAAGAGAATAATCAATTGCACTTACTGTTTATCGACAAAGGGCCAGGCGTTCCTAAAAAGCACCTTACCAAACTTTGCGACCCATTCTACCGTGTAGATTGCGCTAGAGGTCATGACCTTTCAGGCTCAGGTTTAGGCTTAGCCATCGTCAAAGAGATTGTTATACACAATAAAGCAACACTTTTCATCGATAACAATCCTCATTCTTCAGGCTTGATTGTTAAGATTATTTTTAGGGAATTAAAATAACCTCATCTAATGAAGTAAAAAATTATTTTTTAAAAAAAAGCTTGATATATTCAAAATAACTCTTTATGATCACCAGTGTTTCCAATAGGAAAACTCAACTCTTTGAGCTGTCGTCCTTGCTGAGGTCAAAGTCCATTTTCTAGGGAAGGTGGAGGGTTTTCAGCTACGCACATGTCTGGGGCGGACTTATGTGGTCAACAACTCAATGCAGATGATATCAGGATATATTATATGTTACAATATTTTTGTTGAATAATATTTTTATTTTTTATAGCATCTTTCCAAACGCATAGTCACTTGAGCACCCACAAAGCAATGGAACCGTATATAGGTCGGAACGATGATGAAATTCGCAAACTATTTATCATTGGGAAAAACATTAAGTGCCTCATGTACGAGAAAGATGTGAACACCGTGGAAATATCTCGCGCCTTATGCATGTCAACTGGCACCATAAGCAAAATCTGTAATGGCAAATGTAACCCTAGCATTCTAATATTAGGTCCAATCGCAAACTATCTTGGGGTTAAAGTCGATGACTTGTTATTCGATCCACGGAATCAGAAAGGATTGTTTGAATGAACAGCAGACCGGAAAAAATGATAATTTTAATTGCAGTTTATCTGCCAACACTCTAAAGTGGCTCGCTAACTATATAAACAAGTATGCACTTCGCTGCTTGACTAAGTACTATCTGAATATTTGGAGTTATCAATGAAACCGGTTAACAACCGCCTATTAGTCGCCATATTGATGTTGACGATTGTTATTGATGTCATGGGTGTGGGACTTGTTTTCCCAGTTATTCCTGAAATCATGATGTCAAAACAAAGCCCATTTTTCGGGGTTAATACAGCTGATTCGCTACGCAATTTTTATTATGGTCTATCGATGGCAGTATGGCCTTTGGGGATTTTTATTGGTAGTGCGATTATCGGCAGACTCTCTGATAAATATGGGCGTAAGCTGATGATCATCGTCTCACTTGCTGGCACGATTATTGCCTATCTATTATCCGTGAGCGCTTTAGCATTAGGCTCATTAAGCATTTTCATGTTAAGCCGTTTTATTTGCGGATTTTTTGGTGGCAGCTTTAGTATTGCGCAAGCAGTTATCTTGGATATTTCTAACGAGCATAATCGTGTTAAAAACCTAAGTTTAATCACGCTTTCCGCCTCTATTGGTTTTGTCTTTGGACCACTTATAACGACAGCTGTTGGCTTATTATCGCAAACCGAGTATCAAGCCATTACACTGCCATTTTGGTTTGGCGCTATATTTTCTATGGTTAATCTACTTAGTGTTTGTTTATTCCTACCTGAAACCTACACCAATCGCATCAAAAAGCAAAAACTTAAACTGATAACTCTTGTTTTTAGCTTTAAAGTAATGTTTAGCGACAAGCGTGTCAAGATACTGGCGCTAGCCTTTTTGATGTTACAAATCGGTTGGGGCTACTACGCCCAAGGTTTACCATTGGTGCTAGCTCAAGCATTCCAATTTGAACCGGCAAGCATCGGCTTTGTTTTTGTGATCATGAGTTTGGGTTTTGCCTTTTCAACACTTTACTTTCAAAACGTTGTGCTTAAACGCCTTAACAATCATCTTGCGATGCTATTAAGTGGCATTATTATCGCGCTATTAATTGCGCTTTGTACCTTTTTCTTAAGCCAAAGCTCAATGATTATCAGCGCATTTATTGGCGCGCTATTAGAAATCATCTTTTATACTGCCTTATTATCAGTCATTTCCAGCAAAGTTGAGAGTCATGAACAGGGCGCCATCATGGGAGGCACTACTTCTGTATTTGGTATTGCTTGGGCAATTAACGCCTTTACCCTTGGCTTATTTACAGCATTCTACTTATTACTTCCTCTGTATCTAGCGGCAGTGAGTATTTTAATCGCAGGATTGGTCGTTAAACTAGACAAGTAACATAAGTTATATTTATTTACTAACGATTTGCTTTGAATTTAACGTACTATACCCCTTCCTAAAAGGGAGAAAATAAGGAGATTTTATATGTTAATTAAAAATAAGCCCGTCACACTAACGTTTTTCATCACCCTGTTTCAAACGATGAGCACAGGTGTTATGTTTAGTTTAACCGTGTTGTATTTAACGCTTTCACTCAAGGTTAGTGAAAGCGAAGCATATATGCTAAATACAGCACTTTTTTCGCTTTTTTATTGCTTGCCACTGATAGCAGGTATTGTTGCTGACAAGCTTTTAGATGCAAAGCGCACGCTGATTATTGGGCAGCTTTTTAGTATTTTTGGTTTTTTTGCCTTAGCACAGTTTGGCGAACCTTTACTTGTAACGAGTTTAAGCTGCATTGCCATTGGTGGCGCATTTTACTTGCCTAGCATTTGGAAATTATTGCATAGCTGCTTTCCAGAGCATAACACGAAACGCTCATACTACTTTACTGTTGCCTATATAAGCCTTGCCACAGGCGGTATGATTGCAACATTTAGCTCAGGCTTCATTGCCAACTATTTTAGTTACCAAACTGCCTTTTATATTGGTGCAATCTACAATGTAATTTCACTCGTGTTGTTTATATCGTTCCAACACATTTACCCTGCTTCAAGACAGATTATTTCACTAAGCAAATACACATATAGCTTGGTTGTTTTTGTGCTTACCTTTGTTATAGTGCACTACCTCATGCAAAGACCACATGCCACGGTCACCATTATTTATATTGCTGGATTGTTACTTATTGCATACTTCTTGTATCTTGCAAGCCAAGCGCAAAACATACAGCAAAGAAAGGGAATTTTAAAGTTTTTGGTATTTTGTTTTATCAATGTCGCTTATTGGAGTATTGCTACTTTGTCACAGACAAATATCACACTCTTCGCACAGTACAATCTTAATAGGCAAATATTTGGGTTTACCTATCCGGCAGGTTCTGTGATTACTTTTTGGTATATCAGCATGTTTATTTGCGCAATTGGCGTGAGTTATTTTTGGTATCGCAAGCTCAAACACAATGCATTTGATCAAAAATTTCTTATTGGGCTTATTGTGACTGCAATTGCGGGTGCTGCAATCCCAGTTTCAATATATTTTTCAGGACTCCATAATCAGGTCACTTTTTTCTGGATTATTATATTTTTCTTCTTCTTAGGTCTTGGAGAAATCCTAATACACCCTAATGGTAGCGCCTCTGTAGGGGAGTATATTCAAGAAAAAAATCGAGGATTTGCACTTGGTTCTTGGGAATTTGCAAGTGGACTTGGCGTTGCCATCTCAGGGCAACTATCTGTATTAACGGTCACCGATAGCAAAGAAACAAATTTATTATTAAGCAATCAAGCCTATAGCCATGTGTTTTTGTATATTGCTATTATTTGCCTTGCCTTTGGCATCATTACATTCCTCATTAATCGCTTTTTGAGAACATCACATTAATACCTTAATTTTGTAGTATTCATTTATAAAACTAGAACGCTTAAAATATCTCCCACAGCATGGGTAATCTTTAAACATGCTAGCTATATTGCGGTGGGGGCCGATTGTACAGCGCTTTTAAAGCCAAGGGGTAATACGCTTTAAAAGCCGCTCGTACATTTTTATAATCTAATAAACCACACAAAGAGTAAGACAATGGCAACCATACACACAGCAGAAGAGTACGCTAATATTTATAAAATCTTACAAAAACATGATAATTCCAAGCAAATCATAGACCATATCACCAAAGAAATTTTATCTACTATCAACTGCAATCGCTTTTTAGATATCGGAGCAGGTGAGGGCAAAATTACCAAAAAGATTTCGCCACACTTTAATAACACTCTGGCGATTGAGCCTAATCCTACTTATGCAAGCCTATTAAAGTCAATTAATGACTTAAGCGTGATCAATCAAACTTTTCAAGAAGTCAAATTATCTGAGCAGTATAACTTTATATTATGCTCTCATGTACTTTATCACGTCGATGAAAAGGACTGGGAGGATTTTGCATTAAAGGCGCATACAGCACTCGCACCAGGCGGGGTATTAATGTTTGTCGTGCCATCGAATAAGGGTGAACACTATGAAAAATGCATAAGTTACAACCCACAATATAAGTGCTATAAGCTTCTCAAGGCAATTGCTAATAAGCATAAGATTAACTATAAGCTCGAAATAACTGATGCTTTTTACAATACAACAACCTTGGATGAAATGTATCAAATTTGTCGTTTTTCAATCCTAGAGGACAGCTTCACCTATGAGATGTATCAAGGTCTTCTACAAAAAGGGATTGAGCCATTCAATGTAGATGTTATGGATTATGCTAAGCGTAAATATGTCGGTGATAATCATTACTCACTAATTATTCACCCCGCCTTTATTAGCTTTCATAAACCCTTGTAATTATCGTAATAAACGCGCATAACGGCGCATATTCTGAAACAATCCATGGCTTTTAAACCATGCTTCAATATTCCCTGAAAAATGGCTACGATAAAGCTCCTGAATATTACGAATATGTGTGCGTACTGTGCCAACTGAGCACTGCAATATTCTGGCACTAACAACCGTACTATAGCCTTCAAAATACAAAGCCAGACATTTAATCTGCTGCTTTGTTAGATAAAGCCCTTGCGCGTTAATTAAAACATACAGCTTTGCCAACATCGCATAGCAACGGCTATTTGATTCGTTTAATGCCTCTAATGTTTTCGCCGCTGTTTTATCATCAGTGATCTGCGCAAAAACACCTGCCATATCAGGTGATAACGAATATTCTTTGATTTTATCCTCTTGCCAACGCAACATAATTGAAGCATTAAAAACAAACTTCTTACCTGTGGTTTCTATACCGCAAAACTCACCAATATGCTCACAGTTTTCAGAAAACTGTAATACAGTCGTGTCGGCACAATGCGCTTGCTGCAAGAAATCCAATGATCTCACATCAATCGATTGAAAATAAAAAGAAAGATCCATGGCAATTTCATCACGCCCAAAAGCAATACCATAGTCAGTCAAAGCCAAGCAATCAGGGGTTAGAAACTCACCCAATGCATTATTATCGCGCCCAATCAACAGAGCATCTAGGAATTCTTTTGTTTCATTAACCTTGTTATTACTCTTCGACATCCCTGTTCTCTTTTAATTACACAATATCAAAATCAAACATTTGATTAGCAAATGGCTCGTCAATCAATCTAAAATGCCACCATTCCGTTGCTATTGGCTCAAATCCAGCATTTAGCATCTCTTGACGCAATAACGTTCGGTTAGTAATCGCTTCTTTTGAGACTTCTCTATTATCGGGGTGTGACAAAGGATCCATATAATCAAAGATCGTACCCATATCAAGCGTTTGACCTTGTTGATCAATCAACGTTAAGTCAACGGTGCTACCACTACAATGATTTGATGTTTTATTAAAATAGCCCTGTCCAAATAAGTCTGCTTTGCTTAAGTTAGGATAATACTGACGCTGCATATGATTATCGTGAGTATCTTGAGCCCATTGCCAAAAATCATCAACGGCTTTAGTGGGGCGATAAGCATCCCAAATCAATAGACTTAAATTATGTTTAGCAACACGTTGAACCACCTGCTGCAATGCAGCGTAACAGACCTTTGCCATCAAGCATTTATTCGCATAATAGCCTGCTATGCGTCTACCTACGATATTATCATCATAGCTATATTTAATATCCCAACGCATTGGATCCGATTGGGCTAACTCAATAAACTCACTATGCATAGGACAGCTACCGAATATTAGAAAGGAATATCGTCATCATCAAAGTCATTAAGCTGACTTAAATCTGGCTGCGCTTGAGGCTTGGCTTGCTGTGGCGCCTGATTATATGCACCAGCTGCAGCTTGCGGTTGCGCGGATGGTTGGTTAAATTGCGGTTGCGAATAGCCTTGCTGAGGATTGCCATTATTTTGCCCATCATTGCGCCCGCCCATTAACTGCATTTCAGTAGCAACAATCTCGGTTGTATAGCGCTCTTGACCATTTTGATCTTGCCATTTATTAGTGCGAATACGCCCTTCAATATATAGCAACGATCCTTTTTGCGTATATTGCGCAACCGTCTCAGCTTGCTTACCAAATACAACGACACGATGCCATTCTGTATTTTCAACAAACTGTCCAGTTTGACGATCTTTATAGCCATCATTGGTTGCTAATCGCAAGTTCGCCACCGACATACCACTTGGCATATAGCGCACCTCAGGATCTGCACCCAATCGCCCAAGCAAAATCACCTTATTTACTGTACCCTTAGCCATAAATCACCTTTTTATTCTAAATTATTCTAATTTTTCAGTCTGAAATTCACCGACCTATAGTATCACAATGATCGCAGCGTTAACACGCTTAGCATGTAAGATTATTGACAAACTTAATCAACGCATAGACCTTGATGTCATAAGCTCTTTTAAGAAGCTGACATATCATTTTTTATTACACAATACGCCATTTTGCCATAGTCCATTGCTTGCAAATCTGCTAATCTGAGTGACGTAAAATCGATAACAAATTGGAGTTAATCATTCATGAGTCGTTATGATAACATCAACATGGATAATTTATGGAATGAAGAACAAGATCATTTCAGTAATGAACAATATTATTCGCTGTTGATAGAACAATATAAAATCTACGTTGAGATGGCAGATCGTGCAAGCTTTCGTCGTGTGTCAATCAATCTATTTTTCCTTATTGCCAATATCGCCATCGTTGGCATTATGGCGCTTGGCATTAGTCGATCAAGCACTGAGTTATCACTTGGCTTATTGGTGTTGCCTTTATTAGGCTTATTAGCCATTTGCTATTGCTGGTGGCGTGTTGTACGTTTTTATCGCCATACGGTTAATATCAAAGAACAAGTCATTGGCGCGCTTGAGAAACGGCTACCTTCTAGCCCCATTTTTTCCGCTGAACGCGTTACTGCATTACAAAAAGGCTCTTTCACGCCACTTAAGCGTATCGAAACTTATATGCCGTTTGTATTCTTCTTACTATATATCGGCATCTATATCTATCTTTTGATCGCTTGGGGGAAATAACTAATGACCACCACTTTAATCAACGATGAACTAGCACAACTAAAGTCACGTTACCAATCTTTTGTTAATCAAGGTTTAAAGCTTGATATGACACGTGGCAAGCCATGTGTTGAGCAGCTTAATCTATCCGATGAGTTACTCAACAACTTAAATCATCAAGATGTCGTTGTTGCACCTGATTATCGCAATTACAGCCCACCTGATTTACTTACAGGACTTCCCGCAGTCAAGACACTTTTTGCCGATGTGCTTTGTATTACGCGCGATCAAATCATTGTTGGCGGCAATTCATCGCTTAATTTGATGTATGACACAATTATCAAAGCGCTCATTCATAAACTGCCAAATCAGACAAAAAGCTGGTCTGAACAAGGGAAAATCAAATTCTTATGCCCAACACCAGGCTATGATCGCCACTTCGCCATTTGTGAGTCTTTTGGTATTGAAATGATCAACATCCCTTTAACTGGCAATGGTCCAGATATGGATCAAGTGGAAAAACTCGTTGGTAATGACAGCAGCATCAAAGGCATGTGGTGTGTGCCTAAGTACAGCAACCCAACAGGTGAAAGCTACAGTAACGATACGATCAAACGTCTTGCTGCGATGAAAACAGCTGCAAATGACTTTAGAATCTTCTGGGATAACGCCTACGCCGTGCATCACCTAGACATGGAAGATCAAGTGGAAATTCTTGATATTCTTAGCGAGTGTACCAAAGCTGGTAATGCTGATCGTGTGTTTATGTTTGCCTCCACCTCAAAAATTACTTATGCCGGTGCTGGCATTGCCATCATTGCCGCTAATAAAGGCAACCATGACTGGCTAGTATCGCAACTAAAAGCACAAACCATTGGTCATGATAAAGTTAATCAGCTACGCCATTTAAAACTTCTTCCAAATAAAGATGTTTTTATGCAACACATGGCAAAACATGCAGCTATTTTAAAACCTAAGTTTGATATTGTGAACGAAGTCCTGAGTGCTGAGCTTGGCACGGATGGTCAATTTGCACAGTGGCACGAGCCTAAAGGTGGCTATTTCATTAGTTTTGATAGCCAACCTGGACTTGCTAAGAAAATTGTTAAAATGGCACAAGATGCAGGTGTTAAACTAACTAATGCAGGTGCCACTTATCCTTATGGCAAGGATCCACAAGATTGCAATATTCGTATTGCCCCTTCTCTACCAACAGTCTCTGAGCTTAAAATCGCGACCGAAGTGTTAGCCGTTGTTACCAAAATTGCGACATTAGAACATTAACATTACTTTACTCAACCATCTTTGCTAAGGAAGCACTATGAAGGGTCTTAGAATACTCGTTGATCACCTTGATCTCTGGGCACCTTATTTTCCAACTGACAATCTACAAACCACTCAAGATTACTTAACAACAAAGCATCATCACAGTGCCTATTTGATTAATTTATCAGACGATACAAGTTACCTTGGTCAAGGTTATTATGCATCCCTACTTGCTGAGGCTAATGGCGATAAAGTCATACCAAGCGTTAGCACATTAAACAATCTTCAGCATCTTGGTGATTTATCATTTAGTCTTCTCAATATCCGACTGAATTCACAAGCTATTGATGTTTTAGAAGAGCTTAATCAAGACAACACAGTACATATCAAACTTTACTTTGGCACATCTGCTTACCCAGGGTTTGGTAAACTTGCGCGTAAAATTTTTGATATTTACAATGCTCCTCTCCTACAGATCGGTTTTATTAAAACTGCCAATATTTGGCAAATTCATAGTCTTACAACCATTTCCCTGCAAAGCTTAAATGATGCAGAGGAAACTTTTTTTGCAAATGCGCTGAGTGATTTTAGCACCAAAGTCTGGCGTAAGCCGCGCTCACAAAAGCAATATCGCTATGAAATGGCAATACTCGTTGATCCAGACGAAGCACTGCCACCAAGTAATAATCAAGCGATTAAAAAATTTATTAAAGCAGGACGCGCACTAGGTGTTGATGTAGATCTCATTACCAAAGAAGATTATGCGCGCCTACCTGAATACGATGGCTTATTTATTCGCACTAACACCCAAATCAACCACTATAGTTATGCATTTGCTAAAAAGGCAGAGGAAAACAATCTTGTTGTCATGGATAGTACCCAAACAATTATGCGCTGTACTAACAAAGTATACTTGCACAATTTGATGGAAAAAAACCATATTACCATGCCTGAATCTTATTTTGTTTTCCGCCGCAATACCCCTCCAAACTGTGATGAATTAATTGAAAAATTAGGCTTGCCTATTGTGTTAAAAGTACCTGATGGTTCATTTTCAAAGGGTGTTAAAAAAGCCAAGACCAAAGAGGATCTCATTAGCGAACTAAATAATCTTTTATCTCAATCCTCGATTATTATTGCGCAAAAATATCATTACACAGATTACGACTGGCGTATTGGTGTTTTGAATAATAAACCACTGTATGCATGCAAATACTACATGGCACCAAACCATTGGCAGATTGTAAATCACGGCAAAAAGAATGTGACTGCAGGACCTGCTGAAGCATTTGGCATTCATCAAGTACCCAAAGATGTCATTAAAATAGCACTTAAGGCGTGCCGCTTGATTGGTCACGATCTTTATGGTGTTGATATCAAGATGATTGATGATAAACCTGCCATTATTGAAATTAATGACAACCCATCCATTGATCATCCATGGGAGGATGCTTATTTAAGTGATGAGCTTTATAGCAGAATCATGCTTGAATTTGTTAATCGTATGGAACATAAGCGAGTTCACTATGACGATTAACATTCGTCTGGCGCAAACCAAAGATGTCCCTGCACTTATTGAGATTGAAAATGCTCTTTTTAATGGCGACAAACTAAGCAAAGCTCAATTTTATTACCATATTCGTTCATTAAAGAATGAACTTTTTGTTGCTTATGAGCATCACGAAATCACTGGATATATATTACTATTTATACACCGGCATAGCGCACGCATCTACTCACTTGCTGTTTCGCCAAATCATCAAGGCAAAGGCATAGCCTGCGAGCTCATGATGCATACAATACATCACTTGGGCGCCAACATTAGAAATGTTTTTCTTGAAGTTAACACCAATAATTTAAAAGCTATTCATCTGTATCAGAAGCTAGGTTTTGGCGTTAGTAAAACCATACATAATTATTATGACAATGGTGATAGTGCTTATAGAATGAAGAAAGCGCTTACTCAAACTTAGGCAGAACCAACTTACCTTTAACAAAGGGTGGGCACCATAAAAACTGAGTTGATACTATTTTTGAGAACTTGAATAAGCCATCGACAATACCATCTTCTTCACCTGTCATACGTAAGAACTGCGCTTCAAAAGGATAAAAGCTTGTAGCAAAACACGAGAACATTAATCCGCCTTCAAGCCTATCATTAATCCATGGCATCGATCGGCGCCACATAAATGCTTCAGGTTCAAAGCTCTCTTGTGCCGTGCGTTTAACATGGGCAAACGGCTTGTTATCTTCAAACTCACGGTTATCATCCAAGCTTCGCCCAATAATCTCTTCCTTAGCTTGCTGACTTGCTTTATCAAGCCACGCAAAGTCATGCTGCCATTTTTGAATAGTCCAAAAACTAGAACCATCCAAATATTTATCATCACTCACAATAATCGCGGTATTAAATTGCTCATCACCTTTAGGGTTCTCGGTACCATCTTCAAAACCAGATAAATCATGATCAACCATTTTGCCGTCTTCTACATAGGTTAAATAAGTGCAAGCACGTGAGATATCTGTGCATTTAAAAGCATCACTTGCAATAGCAATCATTTGACGCGCCTTATGCATTAACATACCTTGATCATTATCTCTTAACCAAAGCACTAAGTCGCAATGTGTTTTAGGCGCAAGCTTTTGCTGCTTTATTGTTGGTGTATATGCTTTGAAATCACTTTTTAGCTCCGCTTTGTGCATAAGCGCTTCACCCAAGCCAATCACAGTAGATTGACCATCAATCAGCTGACGTAAGGTTTGCATCACTTCATTTAATTTGCTTTTATTTTCCAATACAAAAAATAAATAAATTGCCGATGACGGTAAGTTTTCTAAAATACCTTGCTGATATTTTGGGATCTTGGTCATTACTCTTCACTCCATCCTTTTGCTCTTGTCACGGCTTTATGCCAATAGTTAGTATATTGTGTGCGTAGTTCGTTATTCAGTGAGCTTGTAAACTCTTTTTCAACAGACCATAACGATTTTAACTCATTAACATCCGACCAATAACCAACAGCAAGACCTGCTAAATAAGCAGCGCCTAATGCAGTTGTTTCAAGAACTTGTGGGCGAATAACCTTGGCGTTAAGCATATCCGCTTGAAATTGCATTAGGAAATTATTTGCCACAGCGCCTCCATCAACACGCATTTCAGTTAATGGAATATCGGTATCTGATATTTGTGAATTAACAATATCCACTACCTGATAAGCTATGCTCTCTAATGCAGCACGCGCAATATGCGCTTTAGAGCTGCCACGCGTTAAACCAAATATCGAACCACGTGCTGATTGATCCCAATGCGGCGCACCCAATCCTGCCATTGCAGGTACTAAATAAACACCACCATTATCAGCAACGGACAATGCAAGCCTTTCACTATCAGCGGCATTTTGCAAAATACCTAACTCATCTCTTAGCCACTGAATAACCGCACCACCCATAAAGACACTTCCCTCTAGTGCATAGGTTGTTTTGCCATTAAGCTGCCAAGCAATTGTTGTTAATAAGTTATTATTTGAAACTGCTGGGATATCTCCTGTATTCATCATCATAAAGCACCCCGTACCATAGGTAGTCTTTAACATCCCTGGTTCCGTACACATTTGACCAAATAGTGCTGCTTGTTGGTCTCCTGCCACACCCGCTATTGGAATTTTTGTTGCAAAAAGGGTCGTTGCTGTTTGTGAATACACCTCACTTGAGGATTTCACTTCAGGCATCATTTCCTTAGGAATATCAAACAGCTTTAATAAATCGTCATCCCATTGATTGCTATGAATATTATAAAGCATCGTGCGACTTGCATTACTTGCATCTGTTGCATGTAGACGTAAGTTAGTAAACTTAGCCATAAGCCAAGTATCCACCGTACCAAAGCATAATTTACCCTGTCTGGCTTTTTCACGCGCACCATCAACATGATCAAGAATCCACTTGATCTTAGAGGCGCTGAAATAGGCATCAATCACAAGGCCTGTCTTTTCTTGGATCATTTTGGCATGACCTTCAGCTTTTAATTTATTACAGAAATCTGCTGTGCGTCTGTCCTGCCATACAATTGCATTATAAATTGGTTTGCCCGTGTCACGCTCCCAAACAACCGTTGTTTCACGCTGATTGGTAATGCCAATAGCGGCAATATTCTTACCGTTAATACCCGCTTTAGTAATAGCAGTAGCAGCAACTGCAGCCTGTGTACTCCAAATTTCCTTAGGATCATGCTCAACCCAGCTAGGTTTTGGGTAAATTTGCCTGAACTCTTGTTGTGCCATTTCAACCACTTGACCTTTTTGGTTAAAAATAATCGCACGTGAACTCGTTGTACCTTGATCGAGTGTTAGAATATATTGCGACATCAATACGTCTCCTTATCATTAGCTCCGCCGATATCATATACGCTATAGCCGCTACGATACAAATATAAACGAGGTATTTTTGAAAAAGTTCTATGCCACAAAGCAAAAAGGCACCGATAGGTGCCTTTCTAAATAAAAAACCTGATGATGTTCTACTTTCACATGGCGAATGCCACACTATCATCGACGCTAACTGTTTTCACTTCTGAGTTCGGAATGGAATCAG